>JAIUOY010000173.1:0-16439 GCA_020160995.1 Pseudomonadota bacterium
AGGGAACACCATCACCAGAGTGCCGATCCAGAAGCCGGGCAGAGCCAGCGCCAGGATCGCGAAGGAGCGCGTGACGTAGTCGCCGATCGTGTCCTGCGCGACGGCCGAGTAGACGCCGATCGGGATGCCGACCACCAGCGCCACGACCAGCGCCATGATGCCGAGCTCGAACGTGACCGGCAGGCGATGCAGGATTTCCTCCATCACCGGCGTGTTCTGCCATAGCGACTTGCCGAGGCTGCCCTCGAACAGGATGGCCCCCACCCATCGGAAGTACTGCGTGACGACAGGCTGGTCGAGGCCGAGTGCGGCTTCGAGCTGCTCACGGCTCTTCTTGTCGGCGCCGATATCGTTGCTCGACAGCATCAGGTCGATGATGTCGCCGGGGATCAGGCGCACGGTGATGAAGACGATCAGGCTGGCGAAGATCAGGGTCGGGATCAGCGCCAGCACGCGGCGGATGATGTAGGCCTGCATCAGGCGCTTCCTCCTGCTTGGATCTCCGACGTGATCGCCGCGGGATCGGCCGGCTCGGCATAGAGCCGCGCCACGTCCGCCGCCCGGACTTCGAGAACGCGACGGCCGTTGATCGAGCGCTTGTCCGTCACCTCGCCGTCGGCCGAGGACGGTGGCGCCTGGAGCGGCAGCAGACGCAGCACGCGTGCACTCGACCCGCCGGCCCGCCCGTTGAACGTCGCAAGACGGTGCGCCAGCGCTGGCCGCCACTGGTCGGGACCGCCCGCTTCGCGGCAGGCTGTCTCGTCGAGCCAGATCAGGGCGCCGAGCCAGGGCCGGTCGGGTGCGGCGATCACCAGGTCGCGCACATAAGGCTGCAGCGCATCGATGAGCTGACTGCGCAAGGTGGTGGCCTGCACCCAGGTCCCCGACGCGAGCTTGAACTCCTCCGAGAGGCGGCCGGCAAAGGCGATTCCTGCCTCGGGACGGCTTTCATCGACCCAGCGCGCGGCATCGCCGGTACGGAAGAAGCCTTCCTCGTCGAAAGCCGCGGCGGTTGCCGCGGCATCGCGATAGTAGCCGGCCGTGACGTTCGGGCCCTTTACGCGCAATTCGTAACGCCCCTCTGCAGAAGCGCCGGCCGGCACCAGCTTCACCAGCATGCCGGGCTGCGGCAGGCCGAGCACGCCTGTGCGATCGACGTTCCAGTAGGCCATCAGTCCGGTACTGGTCGTCTCCGTCATGCCCCAGCCGCAGTCGAAGGACAGTCGGGCGCCGCGGTGGCGCAGGGCGATGTCCTGCAGCCGGTCGAGGTTTTCCTGAGGCAGGAGCGCGCCACCATAGCCGGCGCTTTGCATGTTCTTGAAGAACTTGGCGCGCAGGTCCGCGTCTCTTTCGAGAGCGTCGAGCAACAGCGGAAAGGCTGCCGGCACGCTGGCGAAGCTCGTCGGCGAAAGCTCGCGCAGGTTTTCGAGCGTCTCCTGAAACCGGCCCTCGACGGGACGGCCGCCGTCAATGAAGAGCGATCCCGCGATGCGCACGATGCTGCCGAGAACCGCATTGCCGCCCCAGGTGTGATGCCAGGGCAACCAGTCCAAAGCGACGGCAACATGTTGGCTGTCGAGCGGCGCGCCGACGGCATGGATCATTTCGGCCGAGGCCGCCAGATTGCCGTGCGTGTTCAGCACGCCCTTGGGCGCCCCGGTCGAGCCCGAGGTCAACAGGATCTTGGCGGGAGTGGCCGCCGTAATGTGCTGGCGACGCTCGGCGACAGCGGCATCGATCGAGCATGTGGCAAGCGCCGCAAAGGCAATCCCTCGCCTGCCATCGACCGTAACCGGCCGCGCGCCCCTTAGCTCGGCACGATCGAGGGCCGCGGCATAGACGTCCGAATCCTGAGCGAAGACCAGCGCCGGTTCGACGATGCCGAGCGCATGATCGAGGCGCGCAAGGTCGGCGGCTTGCGAATAGCCAGGCGAGATCGACGCGACGGCAGCGCCTGCCCGCAAGGCACCGAAGAGAAAGAGCGCATTCTCGAGGCTGTTGTCCGACAGGATCGCGACGGGCGCAGAACCGGGGCCCAAACCCTGCGCGATCAGCCAGGACGCGATAGCGCCCGTCTTCGCCCAAGCCTCGGCATAGGAAAGGTGCTGCCAGGTACGGGCTGGCCCGCGGCGTTCAGCGAGGAAAGTAACATCGGGCCGGAGCAGTGCGGCGCGCTCCAGCCAATCGATCATCAACGGCAATTTTTCGGCGAGCGCCTGGCCGGAACAAAGCACGAGCGCGCCATCCGCTCGACGTTCCACGCTGACCATCGGCTTCGGCCGATCGAGCGCACGCATGGGCGCCACATGGCTCACCCGCTATACCCTCCCGCAAAGTCGCTTCCTCAATCGCCCGCTTCAGCGAGCGTTCTTGTTGGCGACAGGCTCGGGGATTGCACTTCGACTGTCAAATAGAACAGGCGAACTCAAGGCAAGTTGAAATTTCGACTGACGGCGCGAGCGACCATTTCATTGGTGAAGGCGTTGGGATGGCCATCGTGCGGGATCATGATTTTCGCCGACGCCATTCCATCCGTCAGCGTGTCGACTCGGACCATCGGTGCACGGAGGTCACGCACTCGCCGGAGCGTCGACAGCAGGAGCGAATGAGCAACGAGGGTATCGCCGTCTTCGGCGCGTGATTTCTCGTCGGGCCAGGAATAGACGATCACGAGCGGTGCATTGAACTTCTCGCGCGCCAGCACCTGCAGTCGCGCCATCATGGCGACGAACAACTCGCTCTGCTCCTCCTGACGCTGGCGCATGCCAATGGCGGCGATGAAAGCGAACTGTTGATCCAGCAGGTACTTCGCGCCGACAAGGGGATTGCGCCAGCGATACTCGTTGAAGGTGCCGGTCCAGCGCAACACGCCGTTCTCCAGAACGTAGCGCGGCGAGGTGCCGAGCCACTCACCGTCGCCGGTGGTGCGTGCGAGCTGCGCCGGGATGATCCAGGTCACGACCGCCTTGACCTTCCTGTCCTTGTAGCGATCGAGCAGACCCGCTTCGAAGAGGCGGATCAGGTGGTTCGGCGCATAGCCCGGCACGCCGAGATTGATGCCCTGCACCTTGAGCCCGCTTGTCTTCGTGAACTGCGCCGCAAGCGCCTGGTCGTCGGCCAATCCCTGGCCGAAGATGAACGAATCACCCAGGAAGAGATAGGTATCGGCGTTCGCTTCCGCGGTCGGCGTAACGCGCGCCGCCGTCGCGTCGAAGTGGTAGCTGACGCGATAGACTGGCTCGTCGCCGAAGGTCGCGGTGGCGATGACCGTCGAATCGGGCTGAGGCCGGAAGCCGAGGATCGGATCGGGCGGCGGCCACCATTTCGGATCGGTGACGCGAACCAGGCCACGGCCCATCGGTGTCGGTGAGAGAAAACCGGCGAAGATGTCGAGGGCAGCAAGGCTGACGGCCAAGGCCGCCACGACAAGCGCACCCGTGCGCCAGCGATTGCCCTGCAGCACGACGACACCCGCGAGGGCGAGGAGCGTTGCCACAACGCACGCCCACACCGCCGACTTCAGCGCGACGGCAACAAGACCGACCGCCAGGAGAAAGGCGCCGCTCAGCCAAATATTACGATACGTGCCAGCCATTGACGTGAAGGCGCTCCGCGGGGGTAGGCTGGGGTGTAGGCGTTCGAAAGGAAAACATCAATGAGCGGGCAGTTGCCGCTGCGGGGTCTTCGGGTGCTGGATCTGGCAAGCTTCATTGCCGGCCCAGTGGCCACAACAGTGATGGGGGATTACGGCGCGGAAGTCATCAAGATCGAGCCGCCCGGCGAGGGCGACCCCCAACGCAAGCTCGGCCAGGCCCATTCGGTTCCACAGCATCCGGTCAATTTCTGCTGGCACCTCGTGAATCGGAACAAGCGCTCGGTCGTGATCGACCTCAAGCATCCCGATGGCCGAGCAGCCTTCGACCGGCTGCTCGCGACCGCCGATATCATGGTCGTGAACTTTCCGTTGAAGGTTCGCGAGCGATTGCGCATGCGCTATGCCGACGTGAAGCCTGTCAATCCGCGGCTGATCTATGCGTCGATGACGGGTTATGGCGAGAGCGGCCCCGACGCCGAGCAACCGGGCTTCGACTCGACGGCATTTTTTGCACGGTCCGGACTACTCGACGGCCTGACCTACGAAGGCGGTCCACCGGCTTTCTCCCTGCCCGCGCAGGGCGACCAAATGACCGGCATGAACCTCTTCGCCGCCGTCACCATGGCTTTGCTGCACCGGGAGCGCACCGGCGAGGGCAGCGAGGTCGGCACCTCGCTGCATGCGAGCGGTCTTTGGTCCAATGCCATTCTCGCGCAGGGCGCGCTCCTCGGCTCCTTCGTGGCGCCGCGCCCACCGCGCAACAAGCCGAGAAGCGCGCTCGCCAATCAATACCGCACGTCGGACGGTCGCTGGATCCAGCTCACCATCGTGCGCGAAGACAAGCTCTGGCCCGAGCTCTGCAAGGCGATGGAGCGCACCGATCTCCTGGACGATCCGCGCTTCAAAACCCTGGAAAGCCGGCGCGCGCATGCCCACGAACTGGCCGCGCTCCTCGATCCGGTATTCGCCAGTCGGCCGTGGCTCGACTGGCGCGACCGGCTGCGCCGTCACGAGATCACCTTCGGGTTGCTCGGGATCCTGCGCGATGTGCCGGAAGACGAGCAGGCCGTGGCCAACGGCGCCGTCGTGGCGAGCACGCAGGCCGATATGCCGCGCACCATCTCCGCCCCCATTCGCCTCTCCTTTGCGCCCGAGCCGGCGGCACCGGGGCCGGGGCCCGACTACGGCGTGCATACCGACGAAGTGCTGGCCGAATTGGGGTACGCAAGCGACGAGATCGACAGGCTGCGCAGCTCCCGCGCGATCGGCTGACGATCAGGCCGCTGCGGCGAGCGTGCTGCCTTCGCTGCCGCCGCGATGGCATCGAGGGCGCGCGCAAGCGCCGCAAGTCTCCGAACAGGTGTTCACCTTCTCGCCAGCCTCCCCGGCTCGAATACCGATGCCGGGGGAGGAATTCCGAGATCGATGTACGTCAGGCCGCGACGGCAAGGCCCGTCGTTTCGTCGACGCCGGTCTTGAGGTTGATCACCTGCACCGCCGCGCCCGACGCGCCCTTGCCGAGATTGTCGAGCGACGCCACGACCAGGATGTTCTCCTCGGCATCGTTGCCGTAGACCGCGAGCTCCATCGAGTTGGTGTCGGTCAGCCGGTCGGCACGCAGGAAGCGGTCGCGCTCCAGCCACTTGCGATCGGCGAGCGGCCGAACGGTGACGAAGGTCTCGCCGGCATAGTGATCGGCCAGCACCTTGTGCACGTCCTTCGCCGTCGCCTTCTTGCCCACGATGTCGCGCGTGATCGGCACCATGACCAGCATGCCCTGGGCATAGTGACCGACCGACGGCACGAACAGCGGCGCGTGCGTCAGGCCGGAATACTTCTTCATCTCCGGCACGTGCTTGTGCGTCAGCTCGACGCCGTAGATGCCGAACGGCTCCACGTCGGGCGTGCCTTCATGGACGGCAATCAGTTCCTTGCCGCCGCCGGTGTAGCCCGAGACGCCGAACACGGCGGGAGTCGCGTCCTTGCGGATGACGCCGGCTTCGACCAGCGGATGCATCAGCGCGATGCCGCCCGTCGAATAGCAACCCGGGTTGCTGATCCGGTTCGAGTCCAGCAGCTTCTGGCGCTGCGTCTTGGTCATCTCGGGAAAGCCGAAGGTCCAGTTGTCGGCGACACGATGTGCCGTGCTGGCGTCGATCACGCAGGTATCGGCATCGCCGACGGCGGCCATCAGCTCCTTCACCGCCGCATCGGGCAGGCAGAGGACGGCGATGTCGGCCGCCTTGGTGATCTCGACCCGCTTGGCCAGATCCTTGCGGTCGGCCATCGGTAGTTCGAGAAGCTCCACGTCCGGCCGGTCCTTCAGGCGCTCGTGGATCTTGAGCCCGGTCGTGCCGTGCTGGCCGTCGATGAAGATCTTGGTCTTGTTGGTGCTCATGCTGGGCTTCTTTCTCTCGGCTTCAGGGCCTCTGGGAACTCGGCCAACTGGAGAAGAAGGTGATGGGAAGCCGCCTGATCCTCTCCAGCGGCTTCACGATACGGCGCGCCTGTTACGCGCGCGCGTCTTCACGCCGCTCGGAAAAGCGGCGACGTCGCGACCGGAAAGGAGCGGACGGCTGGATCATGGTGGGCCGGATATTTCATCGGGGAGCCCCCCTGTCAAGATGGTCGAGACCGAGTAGGTTCGATTCTTTCCATTGGAGACAACCATGAACCAGCCCCCCCGTTCCGCCCCTCACCCTGACGGCCTGTCGATGCTCGAGAAGCGGACGATCGAGGCCGAGATCCTGAAAGAGGTCTACGAGACCCTGAAGGCGAGCCACGGCGAGGCCGTCGCCAAGAAGACCATCGAAGAGTCGGTGCGCCGCTCGGCCATCGAGCAGGCCCGCCAGTTCGCCGCGGCGACGCCGGGCGGCACCTCGCTCAAAGCCTTTCAGGATGTAATGCCGCTCTGGACCAAGGGCGGGGCCCTCGAGATCGAAGTCAAGGAACAGAGCGACAGCAGCTTCACCTTCAACGTCGTACGCTGCCGCTATGCCGAGACCTACAAGGCGATGGGCCTGGGCGAGATCGGCGATCTCCTCTCCTGCAATCGCGACGGCGCCTTCTGCGAGGGCTACGACCCCAAGCTCAAACTCGAACGCACGCAGACGATCATGCAGGGCGCCAGCCACTGCAACTTCCACTACACGTACGAGAAGTAGGCCGCTGCGAGCGAACCGGCTGGCCGTGTAGCGGCCGTTCGCTCAGTTCAGGAACTCGGCCACCACGATGTGGCCGTCCTTGGCGGGCCAGGTACGGGTCGGCACGGTCTCGTTGTTGAACACCGCCACGACCGTGCGCGCAGGTGACGCTTCGAAGGCGAGCCTGCCTGTCGATGCCCCCGGCACACCATCGTTGATGCCGGGCGGCACCTTGCCGTCGAGCGTGAACTTGTCGCGGCCGACGCCGAAATAGCCGCGCGGCCGGCTCATGATCGTGACGGCGCCGGCGCCTTCATCCACTTTGGCGAAGGGCTGCGGCCGGAGATGCACGACATCGCTCGAACGCAGGAAGGGCGAACGATAGGTGTGCGTCGTCGGTTGGCCCGGCATGTGGAGCACGAATTCGTAGTAGGCATCGGATCGGCCGATGAAGGGGCCCCACACGCCGTCTTCGCCTGTGGTCTTGCGATGCAGGGCCACCGCGCTCAGACGATCGCCGGTGCGGGAATCGACCTCGAAGATCTCGACCTCGGCGCCGCTCGCGGCGATGTTGGTATAGACGCCTTCGGCGATGCCGGTGACCTTGCCATTCAGCACCGGCCGCGGCTCCTGGGCGATGAACATGCTGCCGGGTGCTTTGCCCGTGATGTGTTCGTACATTGCCGCAAAGGCGAGTTTGTGGAACGCGACCTCGCGATGGTCGAGTCCGTCGAGGATCACGTTCTTGGCGCCGCGCAGCTCCGACGCGTCGTAGCTGACGCCGGTTGGCTTGCCCGGCGCGCCGACAAAGCGGCCGTCGGGCTGGGAGTACTTGTCGTTCTTGTCGGAGCGGATCGCCATCAGTTCGACGCCGGGGATGAGGTCGTCGGCGCCGGCATTCAGCCCCTTCAGGAACGGGAAGGCGCCGTTGAACTCGCTGCCCGGCAGCATCGTCTCGGAGATCACGATGCCTTTGTTCGGTGTGCCGCAGAGCACGGCGTGGCTCACCTGCTCCGCGCCGCCGCCGTTCTTCAGGAAGCTGCGGATCGCATTGCCGCCACGCGACGAACCGACCAGCGCCACCTTGCGCCGGCGCGTCGCCTTGAGCACCTGCGCCACGAAAGCAGCCAGCTCCTTCATCTGATCCTCGGACGAAGACCGGAATGGCTGCGGCTTGGAATCGTCGCTGCGTGCGTTGGGGTAGGCAAAGTCGATGGCGAAGAGCTGGTTGCGCTTGTAGCCGTTGGCCTCGAAGCGCCAGATATTGTTGATCCAGAGCGCACTCGAATCGCCATTGCCGTGCACGAACACGACTGGCGGCGGTCCGGCTTCGGCCGGCGCCTGGCGGCGCGGTGCGCCCTGCGTCTGGGCGAGCGCCATCGAAGGCAACAGCAAGCTTGCGCCGCCCAGGAACGCACGTCGATTGGGACCCCCAAACGAGGATCTCAGGCCCTTGTTCATCACTCCCCCTGATATTCTGCCTATGTTGGCAAATGCTGGCCTCCGACGCTACGCTCGCAACATGTCAATTTGTTACGTCACGAGCCCCGTTGGTCGGCTGGCGATCGAGGCCGACCGCGACGCCTTGACCGGCTTACGCTGGGCGAGCGACGGCGAGCAGGCACGGGACCACGACATGACCCCCGTACTGGAACAGGCCACGCGCCAGCTCGAACATTACTTCGCCCGCAAGCTCAAACGCTTTGAGCTGCCACTCGCTGCACGCGGCACCGACTTTCAGAAGAGCGTCTGGAAGATGATGAGCGAGATCCCCTACGGGGAGACTGCGACCTATGGCGGCATGGCGACGGCGCTGGGCTCCGGACCACGGGCGGTCGGCATGGCGTGCGGGCGCAACCCCATCCCGGTCATCGTGCCCTGTCATCGCGTTCTGGGCAGCGGTGGCAAGGAAGGCGGCTTCTCCGGCGGACAGGGCCTGCCGACCAAACGCAAATTGCTCGCATTGGAAGGCGTCGTCCTCCTGTAGCTTCTCTATCGTTGCGTCGACGGGAAGCCCCGGCTACGGAGACGTCATGCGCGTGCTGATCACCCGGCCGGAACGCGAGGCGACAACGCTGGCGGCAGCGCTGAGCGAGCGCGGCCATGTGCCGGTGATCGCGCCGCTGTTCCATCTGCAGATCCTGCGGCCACCGGCAGGTTTTCCCGCCGCCCTCGCGGCTGCCCAGGCAATCCTGCTGACCAGCGCCAATGGCGCACGCGCGCTCGCCGAAGCAAGCGACCAGCGCGGCCGGCCGATCCTGGCGGTCGGCGACACGACGGCCTCGACGGCCGAGGGGCTGGGCTTCAGCGCCGTCGCCTCGGCATCGGGCGATGGTCTGGCACTCGCCGAAATGGTGCGCAGGGAACTCGATCCCAAAGCGGGGCCGCTGCTGCATGTGTCGGGCGCCGATATCGCACTCGACTTTGCCGAAGCGTTGAAGGCCGATGGTTTCGAGGTCCGCCGCTTCGCCCTCTACGAAGCGCGCGAGGAAGCCACCCTTCCCGATTCGGCTCGCGCCGCGATCGAAGGCCGCGCCCTCGATGCCGCGACCTTCTTCTCGCCGCGTGCCGCCGACCTGTTCGTGCGACTGGTACAGGAGGCCGGCGTGTCGAGCGCGCTCGGCAACGTTACCGCCATCGCCATCAGCCCGGCCGCGGCTGCTCCCCTGAAGACGTTGCCGTTCAAGGCAGTGGTCGCCGCGACACGACCGACCCGTCAGGCCGTTCTCGACGAAATCGACCGACTTGCCGCCACCGGCATGGAAGGACCGAGCACCATGAGCGACACACCTTCTTCCCCTGATCGCGCTTCCGCCGATCCCGCGCCGCCCGTCGCACCCCCGGCTCCTCCACGCGTCCAGGCGGGCCGCGGTATCGGCGTGGTGGGTGCATTTCTCACCGGCATCGTGTCGTCCTGCCTCGTGCTGGCCGGGGCGCTGGTGTCATTGCCCTACTGGCCCGCCGAAATCCGCACCCTGTGGCGTGGCGAGGCCGCGGTGCCGGGGTCGACGCCCGCGCTGGACCTGCAGGCCGTCCGTCAGGATGCCGCTGCCGCCGCCACAGCAACGGTCACGGCCACCCGTGCCGAAATGACTGGCAGGCTCGACGACCTGGAGAAGCGTCTGCGCGCCCTGTCGGCGACGGCAGCGGAGCGGCCCGGCGCGGCTCCCGCTCCATCATCAATGCCGGATCCCGCCATCGCCGAGCTACGTCGTAAGGTCGAGGCGCTGGAAAGCCGCGCCCCTACGGCGCCGGCCGCCGACCCCGCTCCGCCGACACCCAGCGTCGCGGCGCCGAACCCGGACCAGGAAAAGGAAATCTCGTCGCTGAAGCTCGAGATCGCCACCCTGCGCACTGCCTTGCAGTCGCTCGACCTGGCGGTGTCCGGCCAACGCGATCAGGCCAAGGTGCTGACCGATGCCGTCGACAAGGCACGCAGCGAAGCGAGTGCACGCGGCGCCGGCGCGCAGAAGGCGCTGGCGGCCGCCAACGCCTCGGCGGTGATCAGCATCGCGGCCCGCCTGAGCGCCGCGCTCGATTCGGACCTGCCCTTCGCTGCCGACCTCAAACTGTTGGCGCCGCTGGCGCAGGGCGATGCCAAGCTCGGCGAGATCGTCACGGCCCTGCAGCCCTACGCCCAGTCCGGCGTCAGCTCGCGCGCGGCGCTTGCGGCCACCTTTCCGGCGATGGCCAAGGCGGCCCTGGCCGACGATGTCGCCGACAATTCGTTCGGCGAACGGCTGATGGGCAAGGTCCGCAACCTCGTCTCGCTGCGCCGCGTCGGCGCCGACGTTCCGGGCGACAGCGTCGAGGCCAAGCTCGCGCGCGCCGAAGCGGCCGTCGAGACGGGCGATCTCGGCAAGGCCGTGGAATTGGTGAAGTCGATGCCGCCACAGACCGCGCGGGCGACGGCGGAGTGGCTGTCGCGTGCCGAGGATTACCTCGCGGCCAAACGCGCGATCGACCAGCTTGCGGCGCAGGCGGTCGCCCTTCTCGGCGCGACTCGGTAGGCGGACCATGACCACCCTGCGCACGCTCATCTGGTTCGTCGTCGCCGCGGTCGCCATGCTGGGCGCGGTGTGGCTCGCGGAACGGCCGGGTACCCTGACGGCCGAATGGCAGGGCTGGCGTCTCGATACCAGCGTCGGCGCCTTGCTGGTCACGGTCGTCGTGCTGATCCTGGTCTGCATCGGTGGGTGGCTGCTCTATCGCTGGATCGTCGGCGCGCCCGGCGCCTTGCTGGAAGGCTGGGGCGAAAGCCGCCGTCGCCGCGGCTATCGCGAATTGACCCAGGGCCTCGCTGCCGTCGCCGCGGGCGACGGCGCGGAAGCACAGAAGCACGCGCGCAAGGCCGAGCAGCTTCTTTCCGAACCGGCCTTGACCCTGCTGCTGTCGGCGCAGGCCGCGCAGCTCACCGGCGATCGCGACGGGGCGCAGCGCGCCTTCAACGCCATGCTCGAGGACGAGCAGATGGCGTTCCTCGGCCTGCGCGGCCTGATCGGCCAGGCGCTGCGCGACGGCGACCAGTCAAAGGCGCTGGCGCTCGCCGAGCGCGCCTTCAAGCTGCGCCCGCAGACGCCGTGGGTGGTGCATTCGCTGTTCGACATGCAGGCCCAGACCGGCCACTGGCGGGAAGCGCAGGCGACGCTGGAGTCGGGCATCCGTCGCAAGGTGGTGACGCAGGACAAGGGCCGGACGCTGAAGGCGCTGCTCGAAGTCGAGCGCAGCCGAGAAGCCGAACGCGAGGGCCGCATGACCGACGCACTCGCTCTGGCGCGCGAAGCCTTCGGCCTGGCGCCGGAACGCATTGCCGCCACGCAGCGACTGGCCGAGCTGCAGATCAAGACCGGCGACAAGAAGAAGGCGATGCGCACGATCGAGCGCGGCTGGGCCGTGGCGCCGCATCCCGATCTCGTGCCGCTCTACTTCGACGCCTCGGACGAAAGCGAAGCGCTGAAGCGGATTGGCGTGGTGCGAAAGCTGGCCGACCAGAACCCGGACGATATCGAAAGCCACATTGCCTTGGCGCAGGCCTCGCTCGACGCGGGCCTGTGGGGCGAAGCGCGGCGCCAGCTCGAAATCGCCGCCGGTACCAATCCGCCGGTGCGCGTCTGCCGCCTGATGGCCGAAGTCGAGGAGCGCGCGCAGTCCGATCCGGCAAAGGTCCACGACTGGCTGGCGAAGGCCGCCGATGCGCCGGCCGACCGCAGCTGGCGCTGCACCGCATGCGGCGCTCATCACGAATCGTGGCGGCCGGTCTGCGAGAACTGCGGTGCCTTCGGCACCCTGCAGTGGCGCACGCCGGGCAGCTTTGGCCACATCCTGCCGCCGGAAGTGCAGCCAGCACCCGCTCTTTCCGCTCCGATGCCGGCGTCGCCACCTCCTTCCACGGGGCCCTAGATGTTCGAGACCACTCTTGCCGGCAGCCTGCCCAAGCCCGCCTGGCTCGCCACGCCGAACGTGCTGTGGGCGCCCTGGACGCTCTCCGGAACGCCGCTCTTCGAAGCCAAGGACGACGCGACATTCCTCGCGATCCGCCGCCAGGAAGAAGCCGGGCTCGACATCGTGAGCGACGGCGAGCAGGCGCGACAGCATTTCGTGCATGGCTTCCTGGCCGAGGTCGATGGCGTCGACTTCGACAAGAAGGTACGCATGGGCATCCGCAACAACCGTTACGATGCCGACTGCCCGACCGTGACGGCACCGCTCAAGCGCCGCCGGTTCGTGCACGAGCGCGAAGCGCGCGTCGCCCGGGCCGCGACGTCGCGCAAGCTCAAGTTCACCCTGCCCGGTCCGATGACGCTGATCGACACGCTGGCCGACGGTTACTACGGCGACCGCGTGAAGATGGCCTTCGCCTTCGCCGAACTCCTGAACCAGGAGGCAAAGGAGCTGGAGAAGATCGGCGTCGACGTCATTCAGTTCGACGAGCCCGCTTTCAACGTCTACCTGAAGGAGACTGTGGACTGGGGTGTGCCGGCGCTCGAGAAGGCGGCCGAAGGCCTGAAATGTACCACCGCCGTGCATATCTGCTACGGCTACGGCATCGAAGCCAACATTAAGTGGAAGGAAACGCTGGGCGAAAGCTGGCGCCAGTATGAAGAGACCTTCCCGGCTTTGGACCGCAGCTCGATCCAGCAAGTGTCGCTGGAATGCCGCGAGAGCCATGTGCCGCCGGAGCTGATGAAGCTGCTCAAGACCAAAACGGTTCTGGTCGGCGCCATCGATGTCGCCTCGGAGACCGTCGAGACACCCGAACAGGTCGCCGAGACGCTGAAGCTCGCCACGAAGTTCGTCGATCCCGAACGCATCCAGGCCTGCACCAACTGCGGCATGGCGCCGATGACGCTGGGCGTCGCCTACGGCAAGCTGCGCGCCCTCGCCAAGGGCGCGGCTCTGGCGCGAAAGGCTTTCTAGCTAAGGTGTCCGCGGAAGCCGCTGGCGGAGCGCATAGAGCACGTCCAGCGCCTCGCGCGGCGACAGCTCGTCGGGATTGACCTCGGCCAGCGCCTTCTCAACTTCGGATTCCTTCGTCTTGCCCGAACCGCCGGCTGGCCGGGCCGGAGCAGCGGCAAACAGCGGCAGGTCGTCGGCAAGCTTGGTCACCGCGCCCGACTGCTCGCCCTTCTCCAGCACCGCCAGCACTTCCTCGGCCCGCGTGACGACAGCCGCCGGCAAGCCCGCGAGCTGGGCGACGTGGATGCCATAGGAGCGGTCGGCGGCGCCCGGCGCCACCTCGTGCAGGAACACGACCTCGTTCTGCCACTCCTTCACGCGCATCGTGTAGGGCGCCAGCGCGGCCAGCCGTTCCTTGAGCGCGCCCAGCTCGTGATAGTGCGTGGCGAACAGCGCGCGGCTCTTGTTGACGTCGTGCAGATGTTCGAGCGTTGCCCAGGCGATCGAGAGACCGTCGAAGGTCGCCGTGCCGCGGCCGATCTCGTCGAGGATGACGAGGCTGCGCGCCGTCGCCTGGTTCAGGATCGCGGCGGTCTCCACCATCTCGACCATGAAGGTCGAGCGGCCGCGCGCCAGGTCGTCGGCAGCGCCGACGCGGCTGAACAGGCGGTCGACGATGCCGATGGTCGCCGTCCTGGCCGGCACGAAGGAGCCGGCCTGCGCCATCACGACGATCAGCGCGTTCTGGCGCAGGAAGGTCGACTTGCCGGCCATGTTGGGGCCGGTCAGCAGCCAGAGCCGCCGCTCGGTGCCGAGATCGCAATCGTTGGGCACGAAGCCTGCGCCGCCCTGCTTGGACAAGGCTGCCTCGACCACGGGATGGCGTCCGCCTTCGATGGCGAAGGACGGCTCGTCGGTGAGCATCGGCCGCACATAGTTGCTGGAGACGGCCAGCTCTGCCATCGCGGCGGCAACATCGAGGGCAGCGAGCGCGCGGCCGGCGGCGGCGATGGCTGTCGACACGGTCATCACCCCAGCGACGAGTTGCTCGAAGATCGCCAGTTCCAGCGCCAGCGCCTGATCGGCGGCACGACCGATGCGGGTCTCCAGATCGGCAAGCTCGGCGGTGCTGTAGCGTGTCGCATTCGACATCGACTGCCGCCGCGTGAAGCCCAGCGCCGCGATATCGAGCTTGTCGGCGTGCGTCGCCGTCACCTCGATATGATAGCCGATCATGTTGTTGTGGCGGATCTTCAGCGAGGGGACGCCGGTCGAAGTCCGATACTTGGCTTCCAGGGCCGCGACGGTCTTGCGGCTGTCGTCGCGCAGGGTGCGTTGTTCGTCGAGTTCGCTGCGATAGCCCTGCCGCACGAAGCCGCCGTCGCGCGTCAGCAGGGGCGGTTCGTCCGCCAGCGCTTCGGCGAGAGCCGCAACCGTGGCTTTGTGGCCCGAGCAATCCGCCACGATGCCGGCGAGCGGCGCGGGCGGTGGCGCCAGGGCTTCGGGCTCGGCCTTCAACGACTCCGCCAGCGACTCTCCCGAGGCGAGCCCGTCGCGCAATGCTGCGAGATCGCGCGGACCGCCGCGGCCGACGCTCAACCGCTGCAACGCGCGCTCGATGTCCGGCGTACGGCGCAGCGCCTCGCGGACACGCTCGCGCACGGCCGGCCGCTCGACGAAGAGCTGCACCAGGTCGAGGCGCCGCTCGATCTCGGGACGTTCGGTCAGAGGTGCTGCGATACGCTCGGCCAGCAGGCGCGCGCCCGGTCCGGTCAACGTGCGGTCGATGGTGGCAAGCAGGCTGCCGTCGCGTCGTCCGTCGAGGCTGCGCACCAGTTCGAGGTTACGCCGCGTTGCCGGGTCGATCTCCATCGTGCCGTCGGCACGTTCGCGGCGCGGCGGCGAGAGCGCCGGCCGCCTGCCGGCCTGGGTCAGCTCGACATAGTCGAGCAGGGCACCGCAGGCCGCGATCTCGGCCCGTGAGAAGCTGCCGAAACTGTCGAGGGCGGCGACATTGAACGCCGTCTGCAGGCGCTTGCGGGCATTGTCGCTGTCGAACCGCGCCGAGGGCAGCGGCGTGAGGACCGAATTCCACTCCTCCAGGGCGGCCTTCAGGGGCTCGCGCGCCAGAAGACGATCCGGCACCAGCAGTTCGCCCGGCGCCAGCCGTGCCAGCGCGGCCGCGACTTGGCCCGGCTGCAGCGGCTGGGCCGCAAAATCTGCCGTCGACAAGTCGAGCCAGCCCAGCGCCAGCTCGCCCTGCGCTTCGGAAAGGGCCGCGAGGTAATTGTGGCTGCGCGCATCGAGCAGCGCGTCCTCGGTCAGGGTGCCCGGCGTGATGACGCGCACCACGGCGCGCTCGACCACCGACTTGGCGCCGCGCTTCTTGGCCTCGGCCGGGTCCTCGACCTGCTCGCATACTGCAACTTTGAAGCCGCGGCGGATCAGACGCGACAGATAGGCCTCGTGGCTGTGCACCGGCACGCCGCACATCTTGATGTCTTCGCCGAGATGCTGACCGCGCTTAGTCAGTGCAATATCGAGCGCCGCCGAAGCCTTCACCGCGTCGTCGAAGAACAGCTCGTAGAAATCGCCCATCCGGTAGAAAACCAGATGGTCCGGATGCGCGGCCTTGATCGCCAGATACTGGCGCATCATCGGCGTGGCGTCGGCGGGAATGGCGGAACTGTCCGGCACGAAACTCCTCCGCGCTCGGTCTAGCACAGGCGACCGGGCGGGCCATGTGGACGACAGGTGGACGATATCCGGGGGCCGGATGCCGATATGAAAGGCGGCGTTGCAGCGCGGCATGGCCTGCTGGCACAGACCTTGGATTGCCGCCAATATGCCACCTCAACCGGGAGAGAAACGTATGGCGAGCAGCAGCTCGGAAGCAATGGTCAATGAAATGGGCGATCTCGACGGCGATTCGCTGCGCATGCATCGCGAAGGACGGCCCGGAAAGATCGAGATCATTGCCACCAAACCCCTGGTCACTCAGCGCGACCTGGCGCTGGCCTATTCCCCTGGCGTGGCCGCGCCCTGTCTGGAAATCGCCAAGAACCCGGACACGGCCTACGACTATACGGCCAAGGGCAATCTGGTCGCCGTGATCTCCAACGGCACCGCCGTGCTGGGACTGGGCGATCTTGGCGCGCTGGGCGGCAAGCCGGTGATGGAGGGCAAGGCCGTCCTCTTCAAGCGCTTCGCCGACGTCGACTGCATCGACCTCGAAGTCGACACCAAGGATGTCGACCAGTTCGTGAACTGCGTGCGCTACCTCGGGCCGACCTTCGGCGGCGTCA
>JAIUOY010000174.1:0-9675 GCA_020160995.1 Pseudomonadota bacterium
ATCACCGAACGGTAGGTCGTGTGCCCCGACACGCGCGGCGGGATATCGCCGACGACCTGACGCCGGACGTTCGACCAGAGCCCATCGGCGCCGATCAACGCGCGTCCGCGGGCGGATTCCCCGTTGGCGAGCTTCGCGGCGACACCCCTGTCGTCCTGATCGTAGCCCGTGACCTCCGCCGCCGACCTGAGATCGATCAGCGCATGATCGCGGCAGCCCTGCAGCAGCACCCCATGCAGGTCGCCGCGATGGACGACGGCATAGGGATTGCCGAAGCGGGTGCGGAACCTTTGGCCGAGATCGATATGGCAGATTTCGCCGTCGACCATCGCATCCATGAGGCGCAGCGAATCGATATAGACCGCCATGCCGCGGGCCGCGGGGCCGACGCCCAATCTGTCGAAGCAATGAAAGGCGTTGGGCCCGAGCTGAATGCCGGCGCCGATCTCGCCGAAGCGGGAGGACCGCTCCAGCACCAAAGTGGGGATGCCCTGCTGGGCCCGCGCCAGGGCGGCGGCGAGGCCGCCGGTGCCGCCGCCGGCGATCAGGAGTCTATCTGGGTCCACCTACTACCTTCTCGTCGTGCAGGCGGGCGATCTCGTGGCCCGGCAGACCGAGAATACCGGAAAGAATCTCGTCCGTATGCTGGCCCAGCACCGGCGCTGTCTTCGGCGGCCGGCGCGGTACGGCCCCGAATTGCAGCGGCGAGGCCGCGACGGGATAACGGCCGATGCCCGGCTGGTCGAGGATCGTGAACATCGGATTGTCGAGCACGGCCTCGCGGTCCGCCGCCAGTTCGCGGAAAGTCTTGTAGGGTGCCCAGAGCGCGCCGGCCTTCTTCAAGGCCGCGCCCACCTCCTCCGCCGTATGACGCGCGACCCAGGGCTCGATCACGGCGCACAGCCGATCGCGCGCATGCCAGCGGCCGGCATCGCTCTTGAGATCGAAGCCGGTGTCCTTCTCGATGGTCGCGAAGGCCTGCTTGAACCCTCCGGCGCTGGCCAGCGCATCGACATGACGGTCGGAGAAGATGCAGATCATCACGAACCGGCCGTCCTTGGTGCGGAAGTCGCGGCCGAAGGTGCCGAAAATCTCGTTCCCAACGCGCGGGCGGTCGACTTTGTTGACCACCGCTTCGCCGATGTAGCCAAGTGCCGACGTCGCCGCGAGGGCCATATCCTGCAGCGGCAGGACGATGCGCTGGCCGTGCCCGGTCAGGCGGCGATGCCGTTCGGCGGCGAGGACCGCCATCGCGCCGGCATAGGCTGTGGCCAGATCCCATGGCGGCGCCACGGCATTCACCGGCTCCGCATGATCGACGGGGCCCGTCACCAGAGGAAAGCCGGTGATGGCGTTCACCGTGTAGTCGACATGCGCGCTGCCATCGCGTGCCCCCACGATGTTGAGCGCGATCAGGTCGGCGCGCTTCTTCGCCAGTTCCTCGTAGGCAAGCCAGCCGCGCGCCGGCATGTTGGTGCTGAAGATGCCCGCGCCTTCGCCCGGTGCCGTGATCAGGGCGGTGAGAATCTCGCGGCCCCTGGGGTTGCGCAGGTCGACGGCGATGGAGCGCTTGCCCTTGTTGAGGCCCGCCCAATAGATCGAGCGACCGTTCTTCGTGACCGGCCAGCGGTCGTTATCGAGGCCGCCGCCGATATCGTCGAAGCGGATCACGTCCGCGCCGAGCTGGGCCAGCGTCATGCCGCCCAGCGGTGCTGCGATGAAGGCCGATCCTTCGACGATGCGAAGGCCGGCAAGAATGCCTGTCATTGTGCGTTTCCATGTCTTGTTTGCTTACTTACGTCCGAGCGTGTGTTCGCGCTTCTCCAGCCACCAGCCGTATTCCGGCGTCCACATATCGAAGTCGGGATCGCAGCCCAGCGCCTGCGCGGCATGCAGAGCCCAGAACGGTTCGTAGAGCGCCTGCCGCCCGATCGCGATCAGGTCGGCATCGCCGGCCTGCAGGATCGCCTCGGCCTGCGGGCCGTCGAGGATCAGGCCCACGGCCATGGTCGGGATGCCGGCCTGTTTCTTGACCGCCGACGCGAACGGCACCTGGAAGCCCAGACCGCGCTTCACGCCGGCCGCCGTCGCCGCGCCTGCGATACCACCTGAGGAGCAATCGACGACGTCGACGCCGAGCACCTTCAGCTCCTGCGCGAAGGCAACGGTATCGTCGACATCCCAGCCGCCGCCGCCGTCGACGGCGGAGACGCGCACGAACAGCGGCTTGTGCTCGGGCCATACCTGACGCACCGCCCGCACGACATCGAGCGGAAAGCGCATGCGGCCGGCGCGGTCGCCGCCGTACTTGTCGTTGCGCGTGTTGCTGATCGACGACAGGAACTGCGCCAGCAGATAGCCGTGCGCGCCGTGGATTTCGAGCACGTCGTAGCCCGCCGCATCGGCCCGCTTCGCCGCCGCCGCGAACTTCGTCACCAGCTCCTCGATTTCCGCCGCCGACAGAGCGCGCGGCTTCAGCCAGCCATCGGCGGCGGGCAGATCGGTCGGGCCGACCACTTCCCACTTCTTCCAGCCCGCGCCCGGCGGCCCGAGTTCGCCCGGCTTGTCGAAGGTACGCGGCGTCGAGCCCTTGCGGCCGGAATGCGTGATCTGCGTCGCCGCCAACGCGCCTTCGCCCTTGATGAAGGCGGTGAGGCGCTTGTGGCTTGCGATCTGGCTGTCGTCCCACAGGCCGAGATCGCCTTGCGTCACCCGTCCGCGCGGCTCGACCGCACAGTTTTCGGTGAAGACGATACCGAACTTGCCCAGCGCGAACTTGCCGAGGTGCACGAGATGGAAATCGTTCACCAATCCATCCGTCGCGCGGAACTGAACCATGGGAGAGACCACACAGCGGTTCGGCGCGGTGACGCCGCGCAACTTCAAGGGCGAGAAGAGAAGCGGTTTCTGCAAGGGTCGATCTCCCGAACGGGATGGCTTCAAGGGCACCAAACATAGACTGCCGTATATGCCCCGGCCTATCCTTCCCCCATGTTTGACCTCGTCATCCGAAACGGAACCGTGATCGATGGCTCGGGCGCACCGCGCCGGGTCGCCGATGTTGCAGTGCAAGAGGGCCGCATCGCCGCGGTCGGGCCGAAGCTCGGCGCCGGCAAACGCGAAATCGACGCCACCGGCCTCGTCGTGGCGCCGGGCTTCGTCGACATCCACACGCATTACGACGGCCAGGCGACCTGGGATCCGTTCGTCACGCCCTCCTCCTGGCATGGCGTCACCACGACTGTATTCGGCAATTGCGGCGTCGGCTTCGCGCCGGTGCGGCCGGGTGCGTCGGGCTATCTCATCAACCTGATGGAAGGCGTCGAGGACATTCCCGGCACCGTCCTCAGCGAAGGCGTGAAGTTCAACTGGGAGTCCTTCCCCGACTATCTCGATGCGCTGGCCTCGATGGATCGCGCCGTCGATGTCGCGGCCCAGCTGCCGCACGGCGCGCTGCGCTTCTATGTGATGGGCGATCGCGGCGCCGACCATGCCGAGGTGCCGACCGAACGCGAGATCGAGGAGATGGCGAAGCTCACCGAGGAGGCGCTGCACGCCGGCGCCATGGGCTTCACCACCTCGCGCACCACCAAGCACAAGGCGCGCGACGGCCGCTTCACGCCCTCGCTCAGCGCCCGCGAAGCGGAGCTTCTCGGCATCGCCCAGGGCATGAAGCGCGCCGGCCGCGGCGTGCTGCAGGTCAATTCCGATTTCGGTCCCGGCGAATTCGAGGCGCTGGACGCAGCGGCCAAGCTGGCCGGTCGGCCCCTCTCCTGCCTGCTGGTCCAGGTCGACGCCCAGCCGAAGCTGTGGCGCGAGACGCTCGACCAGATCCATGGCGTGCGCCAGGCGGGCCGCATGGCCAATGCCCAGGTGGGCTCGCGGCCCATCGGCGTGATCATGGGCCTGGAGACGACGGCGCATCCGTTCGCGGCGCATCCGGCGTGGCTGGAAATGCGCCAGCTTTCACCCGTGGAGCGCTACCAGCGCCTCGCCGCGGATGCCGACCTGCGGCGACGCCTGGTCGAGACACCGAGCGGCGGCGGCCCGCGCGCCTTCATGGCCGAGTCGTTCCACAAGATGTTCCCGATCGGCGAACGGCCGGACTACGAACCCGACGCCAAGAACTCGATTGCGGCCATCGCCGAGCGCAGCGGACGCACCCCGCAGGCCGTAGCGCTGGACGAGATGATGGCGCGCGACGGCAAGGGCCTGCTGATGCTGCCCTTCGAGAACTACGCCTATGGCAGCCTCGACGTGGTGCACGAGATGATCACCGATCCGGCAACGGTGCTGGGCGTGGCCGATGGCGGCGCCCATGTCGGCGTGATCTGCGATGCCTCCTCGCCGACGTCGCTGCTGACCCTGTGGGGACGCGACCGCACGCGCGGCCCCAAGCTCGGGCTCGAATTCCTGATCGCCAAGCAGACGCGTGGCACGGCCGAAGCCTACGGCCTGATGGATCGCGGCCTGCTGGCGCCCGGCCACAAGGCCGACATCAACGTGATCGACTTCGAGGCCCTGACCTTGAAGCGTCCCGAGGTCGTCTACGACCTGCCGGCCGGCGGGCGTCGCCTGATCCAGCGTGCGTCGGGCTATCGGCACACGTTCAATGCCGGCGTCGAAACGATGCAGAACGACGAGCTGACCGGCGAGCGGCCGGGCCGGCTCGTGCGGGGCGCCCAGACGCCCGCCTAGACCGTCATGTGACGGCGCACGGCCTCCGCGTCGAAGGTCTCACGGGTGCCGGACATCACGACCTCGCCGCGGTCCATGACGGCGAAGTCGTCGGCGAGTTCGTGCGCGAAATCGAGATACTGCTCGACCAGCAGGATCGCCATGTCGCCGCGCTGACGCAGGAAGGTGATGGCGCGGCCGATATCCTTGATGACGGACGGCTGGATGCCTTCGGTCGGCTCGTCGAGCACCAGCAGCTTGGGCCGCATGGTGAGCGCCCGGCCGATGGCGAGCTGCTGCTGCTGGCCGCCCGACAGGTCGCCACCGCGGCGCTTCAGCATGGATTGCAGCACGGGAAAGAGCTCGAACACTTCGTCCGGTATCTTCTTGTGCTCGCGGCTGACCGGCGCGAAGCCGGTCTCCAGATTCTCCTTCACCGTCAGCAGCGGGAAGATCTCGCGCCCCTGCGGCACCAGCGCCACGCCGCGGCGCGCCCGGTCGTAGGGCGCCAGCTTCGAGACGTCCTGCCCGTCGAGCGAGATCGAGCCCGAGGCAATCGGCCGCAGCCCGCTGATGGCGCGCAGGAGGCTGGTCTTGCCGACGCCGTTGCGGCCCAGCAGGCAGGTCACCCGGCCGATGGCGGCCTTCAGCGACACGCCGCGCAATGCCTGCGCCGCACCGTAGTAGAGATTGACGTTCTCGACCGCGAGCATCGTTAGCGCCCCAGATAGACTTCGACGACGCGCGGATCGGCGCACACCTGGTCGAGCGTGCCTTCGGCCAGCATCGACCCTTCGTGCAGCACCGTCACCTTGACGCCTAAGGCCCGCACGAAACTCATGTCGTGCTCGACCACGACGACGGAATGGCTGCGGTTGATCTCGCGCAGCACCTGCGCCGTCGTCTCGGTTTCGACGTCGGTCATGCCGGCCACCGGCTCGTCGACCAGCAGCAGCTTCGGATCCTGGGCCAGCAACATGCCGATCTCCAGCCACTGCTTCTGGCCGTGGCTCAGCCGCGCCGCCAGCATGTGCTGCTGGTCGGTCATGCGGATGATGGTCAGGATCTCGTCGAGCCGGTCCTTCTCGGCCTTCGTGGGGGCCGCGAGCAGGAGCTTGTACCAGCTTCTGATGCCCGAGAGCGCCAGCAGCAGGTTGTCGCGCACCGTGTGGGTCTCGAACACGGTGGGCTTCTGGAACTTGCGGCCGATCCCTAAGGTGGCGATGTCGGCCTCGTCGAGCTTGGTGAGGTCGGACTTGCCGTCGAACACCACTTCGCCTTCGTCGGGCCGCGTCTTGCCGGTGATGACATCCATCATCGTGGTCTTGCCCGCGCCGTTGGGGCCGATGATGGCGCGCATCTCGCCGGGCTCGACCAGCAGCGAGAGATT
The DNA here is from genome assembly GCA_020160995.1 of Pseudomonadota bacterium. Classification (GTDB taxonomy): domain Bacteria; phylum Pseudomonadota; class Alphaproteobacteria; order Reyranellales; family Reyranellaceae; genus Reyranella. The sequence continues at coordinate 6,068 of JAIUOY010000174.1, forward strand.
GTTCAGCGCCTTGAAGCCGTCGAAGGAGACGGTGACGCCGCTGAGGTAGAGGAGCGCGGAGGTGCTTCTCATGCCGGCACCCTCGCCCTTTCGGCCCCGGACTTACTCCCCTGCGCCTTGCGCGCCTGCGAGCGGTCCCGAATCTGGCCCCACAGGCCCATGATGCCCTTGGGCAGCAACAGGGTGACGACGATGAACAGCGCACCCAGCGCAAACAGCCAGAATTCGGGCAGCGCGCCGGTGAGCCAGGTCTTGCCGAAATTGACCAGGACGGCGCCGATCACCGGCCCGATCAAGGTGCCGCGCCCGCCGACCGCCACCCAGAGCACGGCCTCGATGGAGTTGCCGGGCGCGAATTCGCTGGGGTTGATGATGCCCACCTGCGGCACATAGAGCGCGCCGGCGACACCCGACAGGGCGGCCGACAGCACGAAGACGAAGAGCTTGAAGCCTTCGACCCGGTAGCCCAGGAAGCGCATGCGGCTCTCGGCATCGCGGACCGCCGTCAGCGCCTTGCCGAAGCGCGAGCCGACGATGGCCGCGGAAATCACCAGCCCCAACACCAGCGCCACCGCCGACGCAAAGCACAGGGCAGCGCGCGTGCCGTCCGCCTGCACCGGGAAGCCCAGGATCTCCTTGAAGTCAGTCATGCCGTTGTTGCCGCCCAGCCCCATGTCGTTGCGGAAGAAGGCCAGCATGAGCGCGAAGGTCATCGCCTGGGTGATGATCGAGAGATAGACGCCGGTGACGCGGCTGCGGAAGGCGAACCAGCCCAGCGCGAAGGCCAGCACGCTCGGCACCAGCACGATCATGATCGCGGCAAACCAGAACTGGTCGAAGCCGTACCAGAACCAGGGAAGCTGCTTGTAATTCAGGAACACCATGAAGTCGGGCAGCAGCGGATTGCCGTAGACGCCGCGGCTGCCGATCTGGCGCATCAGGTACATGCCCATGCAGTAGCCGCCCAGCGCGAAGAAAGCGCCGTGGCCGAGCGAAAGGATGCCGCAGAAGCCCCAGACCAGATCGACGGCCAGCGCCAGCAGCGCGTAGCAGAGATACTTGCCGATGAGCTGCAGCACCCAGGCCGGTACATGGAATGGGCTGTCGGGCGGCAAGAGCTGGTTGGCGAGCGGCAACAGGATGCCGACCGCCAGCACCAGCAAGGTGAAGAGGCGCAGGCCCGGTCCCATGCCTTGCCAGAGAAAGCGCGTAATCATTCGCCAATACTCATTCGCCAACCATCATTCGACAGAGCGGCCCTTCAACGCGAACAGGCCGCGCGGACGGCGCTGGATGAACAGGATGATGAAGACCAGCACGAGGATCTTGCCCAGGACCGCGCCGGCATAGGGTTCGAGGAACTTGTTGACGACGCCCAGCGTCAACGCGCCGATCAGCGTCCCGAAGAGATTGCCGACGCCGCCGAACACCACGACCATGAAGGAGTCGATGATGTAACCCTGACCGAGGTTGGGGCTGACATTGTCGATCTGGCTCAGCGCCACGCCGGCCAGGCCTGCAATGCCCGAGCCCAGGCCGAAGGTCAGTGCATCGACCCGCGGCGTGCGAATGCCGACGGCCGACGCCATCGGCCGGTTCTGCGTGACGGCGCGCATGTAGAGGCCGAGCGACGTCTTGCGCAGCAGCAGGATCAACGAGGCGAACACAATCAGGGCGAAGATCACGATCCAAAGCCGGCCGTAGGTCACGTTGATCTGGCCGACCTGGAACGCACCCGACATCCAGGACGGCGCGCCGACCTCGCGGTTGCTCGATCCGAAGATCGACCGCACGGCCTGCTGCAACACCAGCGACAGTCCCCAGGTCGCAAGCAGCGTGTCGAGCGGCCGGCCATAGAGGAAGCGGATGATGCCGCGCTCGATCAGGATGCCGACGCCGCCCGCGACCAGGAAGGCGAGCGGAAGGGCGATCAGCAACGAGGCATCGAAGAGGTGTGGCGCCGAGGTGCGTATGATCTCCTGCACGACGAAAGTCGTGTAGGCGCCGAGCATCACCATCTCGCCATGGGCCATGTTGATGACGCCCATGGTGCCGAAGGTGATGGCAAGCCCGATGGCCGCAAGCAGCAGCACGGAGCCCAGCGAGATGCCGTACCAGACATTCTGCGCTGCTTCCCAGGCGGCCAGCGTCTGACGCACCGTCTCGGCGGCAGCGAGCGCGGCCGCCTTGACCTCGGGTTCCTTGGCATTGTTGGCCGCGCCCTGCAGGACGCTCAGCGCCTCGCGATCGCCGCGGTCGCGCACGATGGCGATCGCCTCGACCTTCTGCGGGACCGTCGCATCGGAGGCGAGCACGACGGCGGCGCGCGCTTCGGCGAAGGCCTGCTTCACGCGCGCGTCCTTCTCGCCGGCAATGGCTGCGTCGAGCGGACCGAGGGCGGCGGGTTCGGGCCGCTTGAAAAGAGAATCGGCGGCGCCGCGGCGGACGCGGGCATCGGGGCTCATGAGGGTGAGCGAACCGACGGCGGCTTCGATCACGCCGCGCAGGCGGTTGTTGACCCTGACCCGCTCCAGCTCGGATTCGGCCGCCGTACCCGCCGCCGCGCCCGACACCGCCTCGGTGAGCGTGAGCTGATTGCCGCTGGGCTTGCCGATGACGACCAGCTTGTCGGAGGTGCGGACATAGAGCTGGCCGGCGCCCAGCGCTTCCAGAATGGGCGCGGCGCGGGCATCGCCCGAAGCGGCCAGCGCGCCGATCGCGGTCTCGCGATCGCCGAAGCTGCCGGCCGTGAGGTTGGTCACGAGTGACTGCAGATCTGCGGCCAGGGCGGCGACGGCAATCGTCAGCGAAGCCAGCGCAGAAAACAGCACCGCGAGCGAGCGCAAAAGGAACATAGGTTTGAGAACTTGCCCGGAGGTGAGAACGGGGCGACCTGGAAGTCGCCCCGCCCCTGTGGGGTGCAACTTGGAGATGGCGGCGCGGGGACCTACTTGCCCTTACCGCCACACTTGCCCGTGGCGACATTGAAGTTGCCGCAGTTCATCGGCTTGCGCCAATCGGAGATCAGGTCCTTCGAGTCCGGCAGGTAGTCGGACCACTCGTCGCCCAGCACCAGACCGTTGGTCTGCGAGACGACGTCGAACTGACCGTTGCCCTGGATCTCGCCGATCAGGACCGGCTTGGTGATGTGATGGTTCGGCAGCATGGCCGAGTAGCCACCCGTCAGGTTCGGCACCGACACACCGATCATCGCGTCGATGACCGCGTCGGAGTCGGTCGTGCCGGCCTTCTTCACCGCCTCGATCCACATGTTGAAGCCGATCACATGCGCTTCCATCGGATCGTTGGTCACCCGCTTGGGGTTCTTGGTGAAGGTCTGCCAGGCCTTGATGAAGGCCTCGTTGGTCGGATTCTTCACGGACTGGAAGTAGTTCCAGGCGGCGAGATGGCCGACCAGCGGCTTGGTGTCGATGCCGGCCAGTTCTTCCTCGCCGACCGAGAAGGCGACGACCGGGATGTCCTTGGCCTTGATGCCCTGGTTGCCGAGTTCCTTGTAGAACGGGACGTTGGCGTCGCCGTTGATGGTCGAGACCACGGCGGTCTTCTTGCCGGCCGAGCCGAACTTCTTGATGTCGGCGACGATCGAC
>JAIUOY010000175.1:0-6182 GCA_020160995.1 Pseudomonadota bacterium
CCGCAACCGACCACCGGCGGCGGCGCTCAGGCCCGGTCAGGACCTCAATCTTCGGATAAGAACCAGTCATAGCCACGACATTACTCCCAACCCTTATTTTAAGGGTGAGACCTGTCCGGGGAATTCGGGGGCCGTTTCACGAAGCGACCCCCATAACTGCGCCAGCAACGCCCTTGCGGGACCGATGCTCTCCTATGCCTGCTTGAGCGCTGCGAATGCCGCCACTGCCTTCGCCTGTCGCGCCTTGGCCTCTTCCACCCGCGCGGCGAGCTTCTGCCGCAGCACCACGTTGACGAGGTATGGTGTGCTATCGCTGCGGCTGCCCTCGACGGCCTGCACCCATCCGTAGCCCTCAAGCTGCCGGAGCGCCGCGCGGATATCGCCGACCGCCAGCCGCGTACCCCGCAAGTCGCGCGGCAAGATGCGATCGTCGGTTCCGGCAAGGATGGCCGATGCAACGCGCTCGACGTGGCCGGCCTTGGCGTCATTGGCGGCGATCGTGTCGCGGTACATGGCCGCCGCATGGGGCAGGATGAACGACCGGATCAAGGCCAGCACCCGGCGGGCGACATCACCGGAGATTTCCCGGCGCAGGAGGCCACGCGGATTGTCGTGGCGGTTGAGGGTTTCCTCGATCAGGTGGAACGTGCCGCAGAGGCGACCGAAGATGCCGGGATACTTGCCGATATGGCTGGCGAGCTTGGAGTCCATCGCCTCGACGGCTTGCAACTCGTGGACCCATTGCTCGCATTCTACGCGGACGGCCCGCGCTTCGGCGCCGAGATAGAGCGGCCCGATTCCATCGAACACGAACGGCATCGCCAGTTTGTGCAGCTCGTCCACGAGCTGAGCATAGCGCCCCGCCATGAAGCCGGTCGGGCGATCCTGACCAACGCCAGCCGGTCTAAGCGTGATGCAGATGAACCGCTGCAAGAGGCCGTCATCGGCCGAGCTGTTCGCAAGCTCGCGGACCTTGTCGGGCTGGATGCCGCCGAGCACTCCAATCTGATTATGCTCGATGTGGTTGCCGAGGCCCTTGCGGACGCGGTCGATTAGGTATCCGCCGCCATCATAGGCGCGCAGCCAGTAGGGCCGATCTTTCGAGAATTCGCCGCCATTGCGATAGCAGTCCATGGACGCCAGCAGCGCGGCCAGCTCGTCCTGGACGCTGAACAGCCGGCATTGCGCCTGCACCTGAATGTCCTGCAGCGCTTCCGTCGTGGCGTTGTCGACCAGCAGGCGGCGCCGCACCGGCTCCGGCTCGGTGACATCGGCTTTCTTCGTGCCAGCGTTCCGTTGCGCCCATCCGGCCATGGCGATCTTGTGCGCCTCACTGGCGCGTGCCTCGATTTTCAGGAGCGGCCGAGTTGCCGACTTCATGATCGGTGATTTCTTGGTCGACGGCAGTCCGACCAGCGCCAGCCACAGGTTAACGGCCTCGATCCAGTCGTCGTGCTCCTTCATCTGCACCGTGATCGAAGGGTGAATCACGTTGGCGCAGGTAGCGAGCGCCGCCATTGCTACGCCTGCCATGTCGGAACCTTGGTTTTCAGCGACCGACCGGGCGTATTCTTCCAACAGCGCCGGCAGGAGGCCGCGCGGCATCTCCGGCGGCGCGAACTTGCCCCACAGGTCGACCGGATCATCGAAGCTGAACGGCTGCGGTGCATTGTCGGCTGACGGGGTGAAGACTTCGGCACTGTTGACGCCGCCCGTGGGGGCGTCGCCGAGCAGGCCCGCACCCTCCCGGAACTGCCGCCACGCTTCGAACCGGGCAAGGCAGTCGCCAGCATCTCGCCGGCCGCTGTCAAAGCCGCTCTTGAACGTCCCGGCGTCCTTGGTGGGGTTGTCGCCGCCGGCCTGCGTGCATGCGGCGAGCAGCGCCTCTTGTGCCTCGGCCTCGCTTACCCAGCCAAGGTGCGCAAGGTGCCCGGCGAAGAGCGCGACCTCGTTCAGCGTGTCATTGAGCGTGCCCGGCGCGGCGCTGGTCATCCGCTTCGCCAGCCGGTCCAGATCATGCTTGGCGAAGCGGCGATGATCGTCCGTGATGTTGAGCAGGTCTTTGGCTGTGGCCTCGACGACGTCACGCTCGGCTTTCTTGGTGCGCTCGACGATACCGGCCGGGAGCGCCGGCAGGTTGCGCCACGCTTCCGGGCCGCCTTCCGGCATCGTCCACTGGCCGGTGCCGTCGACCATGACCGAGCCGCCTGCAATGACGTAGCCGCCGGGAGCGCGGATATCGACGCCGGGGGCAAGCTTGCTGACGCGGTTGGCGATCGTCACGCCTTCGGGCGCGCGGAACGGCCGGTGCTGGCCCCCCGATTGAGTGGTGACGAGAGGGCCGCCGATGTCGCCAGCCAAAACGGTGAAGTTGGCGACGCCGTCAGGCTTGCCGGGCTTCCGATCGCAATCGACGAGCACGAGATTGCCGGTAGGCTGTTCGCCGGGAAGGGCGACAAGGGCGTTAGGCCAGCTCAGCCACCAAGTTCGGATTTGCCCCTCGTCGGTCGTGGCCTTCTCGCGCCAGCTAATGCCGCCCCTCGGCGCCTTGCTGATCTTGTGGCCGCCGTTCTTCGTGTCGGGAATCCAAGTCTCGTCTGCTGGAAAGACGTTGAAGCCCGCCCGCGCCCATCGCAGCGCGACGGTCAAATTGACGGTTTCGGCTTTCGGCGGTTCCCAAGCCGCGACCGGAGCCTCGATCCAGCCTGCGGGCATGGGGGCGAACGGAGCACCCGGCCATTTTTCGGCAGACAGATTCCCGGCGGAAGCGGGTTTGAAGGGGGCGTTCATAGGGGCAGGCTTTCGCAAGATGTGGTGTCAAGACTTGCCCAATCCCCGCTTTCTGCGCTAAAACCGCCTTGCTGTCGGCCGGGTTTAGCGCCCTTCGGGGCTTGGAATTCGGAAAAGGCTCTCGGGAAACCGGGGGCCTTTTTGTTTCCGCTCGTGTCTTGCTCCCACGGCGGCGGCTCTGCGTTTTACGGCCTAGTAGCCGGGAGTCGTGCGCCTAACTCCAATCGGCAACCGACTAGCGCCGCTGCGCCAGCCATTCCGACCACGTCAGCACCGGGGCGCGGCGGGTCCAGACCACGGCCCGGCAGGCTTCCGGGTAGTACCAGCTCCCGAACAGGTCGTCGGTCGGCAGCACTTCGAAGCTGAGATCGTGCTCGGCTGCAACGTGACGCAGCCAAGGCGGGTCAAAGCGGTTCGGATAGAGATGCCCGACGATCGCGACCGGGCGGCCGTCCTTGGTGTAGCGGAAGGCATGATCGGTGACGCCGCCCGTGTTCCCATAGCTGCGGCACCGGCTGCGGTGGCTCGACAACCAACAGAGATCGAAGGAACAGTCGTCGCAATAGCGCCAGCCCCGGCGCCGGCCGAATTCGACCGCGAGCAACGCCTTGAGGCCCTGCAGCCGGAGAGGGTCGCCGTGCGGGCCGCTGGCGAGCCGCACGAGCTGCGAAATCTCGCCGCCGATGCGGATGACCTCGGCGTCGGTCAGGCCAACGTTGACCTTGGGAAAATCGAAGACGCGGGCGCCGGAGTGCTTGAGAGCTGCGGCCATGATCACGCTGCCTTCAGCTCGCCGGAGCGAGTCGCGATCCACGCATTGACGAGCGCGATATCGAAGAAAATGCGTCCGCCGATTTTGATGGCGTTGGGAAAGCCGGGCGTATTGCGCCAGCGGTGCACTGTCATCCGCGTGACGCCGAGCTTTCTGGCAAGGTTAGGCTGCGCGATCAGCGCACGACCGCCTAGCAGTTCAGTTTCAGATTGGGAGGCCATTGCAGCCATTCCTACGACAAGCATTTCGGGGCCGATCTTGCGACCGGCGGCGATGCTCGGAATGGCTGTCTGACTGAATGGCTATCTGCGTGCCGAGCGGGCACGAATCAGAAATTAGCGGCCCGCCGTGCGAACCGCAACTCAATGTTACGCTTGGTTGACGACTGCACGCATCGAAATGACGTTGCTCGGCTGCTCTTTCAACAGCCCGTCGAGATGCGCGCCCCAAGCGGTCAGGGCGTGCTGCCGCTCGGCAGCGAAGTCGTGCCGCTGATAGACCCCGGCCACGCCCCGGAAACTGCCGCTCGTGTGGTTCAGGATTTTCTCAACGACCGCCATGTCGATGCCGAGGCGAGCCATGCCCGTGGCGGCCGTGCGGCGCAGGTCGTGGAACTTCCATGGCGTCAGCGTCGCTTCCGGGTCTGCCTCGCGCATGATCTTGAGCATTTCGGCATCCAGCCGGCTCTTGGCACGAGCAAAGCCGGATACTGACGAGTCGCCGGTTGTCGTGAAGACGAACCCGGCCTTGCCAATGCGGGGCATTTCGGCGAGGGCGTCGCGCGATCCTTGGTCGAGATGCACGATATTGGCCTTGCCGTTCTTGGCGCGCTCGGCGGGGATGGTCCACGTCTCCGCGACGATCTCTTTCCAGCGCAGGCCGGCGACTTCCTCGCGCCGCTGCGCTGTCCGCGCCAGCAGCCGCACCATGGGGCCGAACGGCTGGCCAACCTTGTCACAAGCGAGCAGGAGCACCCGCAACTCGTCAGGAGTAAGGACGCGGTCGCGCGAGACTTCCGCCGAGGGCTTGGCGATGCCATCGCATGGCGAGGCCGCCAGCGTGTCGCGACCAACCGCCCATGAAAAGAACGTCTTGAGCGCAGCCAGCCGCCGGTTGGCCGCGATCGGGTTGCCGGCGTCGACCAGCTCGTCGAGATGGGCAATCACGTCCCGCTTGCGAATGTCGGCGATCGGCTTCGTACCCCATTTCTCGACGAGGCCGCCTTCCTTCGCGACCAGCTTGCCGGCGCCGTCGAGCACAAGGCCGAGATGGCGGGCCGTCTCGATCCACGTCCGGTTCTGCTTGCGGGCGTGGCGCTCGATAAAGTCCCGGACGACAACCTCGAACTGCGTCGCCTGCGCATCGGCTTCGGCTTCCTGCCGGGCCGTGGTCGGATCGACACCGCGCCGGGCGAGCGCGATGGCGTCGGCGGCAGCCTTGCGCATGGCCGTCAGCTCTTCGCCGGCCATCTCGGCGTCAGTCCCGGCAAGGTATCCGCCGAGCGTCAGCTTGGCCGGCTTGCCTTCCACGCGGAAGCGCGCCGCCCATGATTTCCGGCCGCTCGGCTGGATCACGAGATAAAGGCCGGGCGTGTGCGCGTCCGGGATTTCCAGCCGCTTCGCCGGGTCGGCCTTGAGCTTGGTGATTGCCGCTGCCGTCAGAACCTTCGCCATCTCTCGCCCCATCGGGTAACAGTAGGGTAACAATCGGCGCCGTTATGCCGTGTTACCCCGTGTTAGTCAATGTTACGGTCTGCTGGCCTAAATCCTTATTTTGTAATAGCTTATAAGGCGTCAGGCGATATGTTCTGTAGCTGTTAGTTACCTTATGAGACCTGACTTTTAATCATGTGGTCGTGGGTTCGATCCCCACCCCGCTCACCAGCGAAATCAACCGGCATGCGTGATCTTGTGGCGACGACCGATCGGTTCGATCGGGTGCGTTAACCTGCCGGAAACCAAACCGCCCTAGCGTTTTCGGCATGGTTATTCGCCGCGGTCTCCGGTCCATCTTCGTGACACTGGCCCTCTATCTCGTGTCGGGGGCGGCCGTGGCCTATTTCATGTTCCATGCCCAGCACGGTGCGCGCGGCCTCGAGGCGCGCGGCGCGATCCGGGAGTCGCTGCGCGACATGGAGGGTGAACTCGCCACCCTGACGGCCGAGCGCAAATCCTGGGAGCAGAAGCTCGCCCTGGTGCGCAGCGAGGCCGTCGACCGCGACCTCCTCGAAGAGAACGCCCGCGCGATCCTCGGCCGGACCCATAAAAACGACGTCGTCATCATGGGGCGCTGAGCGGCGATAGCCGGACGCCCGCGCGGGGATTAAAGTTCCCGTGACGGTTCGGTGCGTCGCTCCGGCCTCGCTCTCGGCCGAAAGGCGGGTTCCGTCTTTCGGCCCGCACGTTCCAAAAAGCGCTACGCTTTAGTCTCGGACGTATCGATTAACTTAATTCCAGTTAAATTATCTTGCCCCTTGTTTTTCAATGGGTTATGTCATGCTGCATTGCGAGATAGCGTGCTCGCCAAGGTTTTTCCGATCCTCTACAACAATAGTCGGATGACCTTGGAGGACCGCCTATGGCTGTTGCTGCGCGTAAGTCGAAAGCTCCCGCTCAACCCA
>JAIUOY010000176.1:0-68960 GCA_020160995.1 Pseudomonadota bacterium
CAGATTGCGGCCGGCTCGCACAAGCTCGGCCGCATCGATCATACGCCGCTGTCACCGACCCAGAACGAGGTCGATCCCAAGCGCATGCCCTATATCCTAGAAAAGTGTCCCATCGAGTACTGCGAGTTGGAAGCTGGGGACGCGCTGATTTTCCATTGCAACGCCATCCACCGATCCGACGCCAACCGCTCGGCCAACCGGCGCTGGACCCTGCTGATCTGCTACAACAGGGTCGACAACGATACGATCACCCGTACCGACGACCGCTACTTCGTACCGCTCGACGCGGTGGACGACGAAGCCATCCGCCGCGCTGGCCTGCGCTTTGCGCGTGGCGACGGCCAGGAACACTTCACCAGCAAACCGTACGTACCGGACCTGCGGAGAGCGTCGTAGCTGGCCGAATAGCTGCCTTGAATATCTGCGAGGCTGTTGCTCCAAGATTGCCACTACGTGGCTCACCGAACCGATCATCTACCTACCTGATCGCCACAGAAGGCAATCAGTAGTTTGGTATTGAGTCGCACCTTTCATCTGTTGGCCACCGATAGGTCACGCGGCCAAGGTTCACAGCAGCGACGGCCTCGTGGTGTGCTGGCTGGATTGATCCCCCATCAACTCCAGCCACGAGGCGAGCAGCGACATGACCAACGCGTCGAACCTCATGCGCATGAACAAGACCAGCGTGATCTCGCGCATCAAGGACTTCCTGCGCCCCTACAACGTCTATCTCCCTGGACGAGCCCCGGTACCGTCGTGGCAACAGTCCTTCCGCGTTCTCGAACGTTACCAGTTTCGCCCCAATACGGTATTCGACATCGGCGTTGCCTACGGAACCTACGATCTCTATCGCGCCTTCCCCGACGCCTACTATCACCTGATCGATCCGACGCGAGAGTCACTCCACTACATGCGGCTGCTCGAACAGCAACTCCGGTGCGAGGTTCATCAAATAGCCCTCGGGCATCACGATGGCAGTGTCGACATCGAGATCCGGCCCGACATCCAGGGGGCTACCCTGCTGGAGGATGTCAGCGAGCGTGAAGTCCTGCGCTACGACCGCGTGCCGATGCGACGCTTCGATTCGTTGATCGGCGAGATCGACCGGCCGTCGCTGTGCAAGATCGATGTCCAGGGAGCCGAGCTGATGGTGCTCGAAGGGATGACCGGGCGGCTCGACTGCATCGATGCCCTCATCGTCGAGACCAGCACCATCGCTAGCCTCAAGGGTGGGCCGGAAGTCCACGATATCGTGCACTTCATGCACGGCCACGGCTTTGCGGTGGCCGACGTCGTCGGCATGGCGCGCCGGCCACTCGATGGCGCAACCGCCCAGCTCGACCTGCTGTTCCTGCCTGAAAACTCACCACTGCGTCGCGACAGGCGGTGGGCGGCAGCCTGAGCCGCCCTCCATGGCAACGCAGCCTTCTCTCAGCTGCTTAACCGCTCCAGCGCCGCGCTCAAGCGAGCACGGGTCTGCTCGGCCTGGGTGCGGCGTTCGCGCTGCTCCTCGACGACCTCCTCCGGTGCCCGCGACACGAAGGCCGCGTTGCCGAGCTTGGAGTCGATCTTGCCGACCTCGTCGGCAAGCTTCTTGATTTCCTTCTGCAGGCGCGCGCTCTCGGCCTTGAGGTCGATCACGTCGCCCACCGGCAGCGCGTAGGTTGCCTCGCCAACGACGAGCTGCAGCGACGCCTTTGGCGCCGATGCGGCGGGCTCGACACCCTCGATGCGTGCCAGCCGCTCGATGGCGGCACGATGAGTCTCCAGGCGGCCTTTGGTCGTGTCGTTGGCACCGATCACCAGCAGCTTGAGCTTGGCGCCGGCCGGCACGTTGAGCTCAGCTCGCGCCGAACGGATGTCCTGGATCAGCTTCACCAGCCATCCCATCTCGGCATCGGACGCCGCATCGATGGCGGTCGGCGCAGGCCAAGGCTGGCCGATCAGCGCGCCGTGATGCGCACGATGGCCGAGCTTGTCCCACAGCTCCTCGGTAATGAACGGCATCACGGGATGCAGCAGCTTCACCGTCTCGCGCAACACGAAGGCCGTGACCGCCCGGGTCTCGTCCTTCTCCGCCCCGTCGGCGCCCTGCAGAATCGGCTTGGTCAGCTCGACATACCAATCGCAGACAACGCCCCAGATGAATTCGTAAAGCGTATTGGCCGCTTCGTTCAGCCGGAATTCCGTCAGCGCCTTGTCGATGGCGAGATTGGCGCGAGCCAGTTCGCCCAGCATCCACTTGTTGACCGTTAGCTTCGCCGAAGCCGGATCGAAGCCCTCGGGCAAAGCCGCACCGTTCATCTCGGCAAAGCGCGTGGCGTTCCAGAGCTTGGTCGCGAAGTTGCGCGAGCCCTCGACCCGCGACGTTGCCAGGCGCAGGCGGCCTGCTTGTGAAGAAGCGAGCGACGTCATGGTGAAACGCAGCGCATCGGCGCCGTACTTGTCGATCAGCTCCAGGGGATCGATCACATTCCCCTTGGACTTCGACATCTTTTGGCCCTTCTCGTCCGTCACGAGGCCATGCAGGTAGACCGTGCCGAACGGCACATCGTCCATGAACTGCATGCCCATCATCATCATGCGGGCAACCCAGAAGAACAGGATGTCCCAGCCGGTGACGAGCACACTGGTCGGATAGTATTTGGCAAGCTCCGGCGTCTTGTCCGGCCAGCCCAGGGTCGAGAACGGCCACAGGGCGGAGCTGAACCAGGTGTCGAGCACGTCGGGATCGCGCTCCAGGGCTACATCCTTGCCATAGTGCGCGCGGGCCTCGGCCTTGGCCTCTTCCTCCGACAGCGCCACGAACACTTTCTGGTCCGGCCCATACCAGGCCGGAATCTGATGGCCCCACCAGAGCTGGCGCGACACGCACCAAGGCTCAATGTTCTCCATCCACCGGAAAAAGTCGTCGCGGCCACGCTCGGGCACGAACTTCACGCGGCCGTCGCGTGCCGCCGCAATCGGCGCCTCGGCGAGCTTTTTGGCGTCGGCATACCATTGCTCGGTGAGATAGGGTTCGACCGGCACGCCGCCGCGGTCGCCGTAAGGCACGGCATGGGTGTGCGGTTCGATCTTGTCGACCAGCCCCAGCTCCTCCATCTCGGCCACGATCTTCTTGCGGGCGTCGAAGCGATCGAGACCGCGATACTTCTCCGGCGCGTTCTCGTTCACCCGCGCGAACTTGTCGAAGATGTTGATGGCTTCGAGCTGGTGACGACGGCCGACCTCGAAATCGTTGAAGTCGTGCGCTGGCGTGATCTTCACCGCCCCCGATCCCTTCTCGGGATCGGAATACTCATCGGCCACGATGGCGATCCGTCGCCCGACCAGCGGCAGGATCGCGTGCTTGCCGATCAGGTGTTTCCATTTGGGATCGTCGGGATGCACGGCAATGCCGGTATCGCCCAGCATCGTCTCGGGCCGGGTCGTCGCCACGACGATGTGCTCGTCGCTGCCTTCGACCGGATACTTGAAGTACCAGAGGTGCCCCTTGACCTCGCGCGATTCGACTTCGAGGTCGGAGATCGCCGTCAGCATCTTGGGGTCCCAGTTGACCAGGCGGTTGTCCTTGTAGATCAGGCCCGCCTTGTAGAGATCGACGAACACCTTGAGGACGGCACGCGACAGGCCCTCGTCCATGGTGAAGCGTTCGCGGCTCCAGTCGCACGACGCGCCGAGCCGCCGGAGCTGGCTGGTGATCGTGCCGCCGGAATAGGCCTTCCATTCCCAGACCTTGGCCAGGAACTGCTCGCGATTGAGCAACGTCTTGTTGGCGTCCGCCTTGGCGGCCCCTTCGACAGCAAGGCCAATGCCTTCCTGTTCGAGATTGCGGACCACGACCATCTGGGTCGCGATGCCGGCATGGTCGGTGCCGGGCTGCCACAGCACGTCGTCGCCCTTCATGCGGCGCCAGCGGATGAGCACGTCCTGCAGGGTGTTATCGAGCGCATGCCCCATGTGCAGGCTGCCCGTCACGTTCGGCGGCGGGATCACGATGCAGTAGGGCTGCTTCGGCGATTCCGGATGGGCGCGGAAAGCGCCGGCCTGCTCCCATTCGGGGTAGCGGCGGGCTTCGATCTCCTTGGGGTCGTAGGTCTTGTCGAGCATCTCTTTGCCTTATAACGAAAAACGCCACGGTCGCGGCGCCGTGGCGTTCAATTGACGGGTGGCGCCTGGGGTCAGCGGCGTGTCAGCCGGGAAATTTCGCGTTCAACATAGCGCTCGACCATCGGCGGCAGATTCTTGTCGAGCCATTCCTTCAGCATCGGCCGCAGCATTTCCTTGACCAGATCCTCGATGGTCTTGTTGCCATTGCCGAGCTCGGGGCCAGGCTCAGGCGCTGCGGGCGGCGGAACGCTATCCTGCACGGCCTGGTTCAGGCGGGCAAAGGCGGTGGTCGCAACGCCGGCGACTCCCGGCCCGACCAGTGAACCATCGGTGGGCTCTTCGACGGACGGCTGTGGCATATCAGCGGCCTTGGCTGGATCAACGCGCGGCGGGCCAGGCTGGGCACCGGACGAGGTTCCCTGCCCTTTGGCGGGCTCTTCGACGAGGTCCGTCAGCAGCAACACGTCGTCGTGCGGCGGCGACTGACGGGGCGCCGGCGCGACGCCGGGCGAATGCGACGGAGTCCCCACTTTCTGTCCGGAAATCTGCGCGCGCGCTTCGTCGTCGGAAATAATCTTGCGAATGGACGCCAGGATGTCGTCCATCGAGGGATCGTTGCTGGGGTTCTTTGCGGCACTCATCGTGGCGTATTTGAGCGCGGTGGCGAGCTCGGTGGCGGCGCACTGCCAGCCACACCCGTGGGGTTGGCCGATGGCAGAATGTTGCCGGTACCCGATTCGCCGCTGCTACCCCAGCCGATCCACCGAGAACCGACGTCTTTGTAGTAACGTTCCTCGTCATAGTACTCGACAGGCAACGCAAGAGTGCGGGCCGTCAGGCGGCCGATGCCGGCGAGCACGCCATAGTAGGACACCTGCGTGTCGCGGCGAGCCTGGATCAGGTTCACCTGGGCATTCAGAAGTTCCTGTTCGGCGTTCAACACGTCCAGCGTGGTGCGCGAACCGACCAGTGCTTCCTGCCGCACGCCGTTCAAGGCCACTTCGTTGGCTCGAACCTGCGATTCGTAGGACGTCACGCGCGAACGCGCCGAGTCGAGCTGACGCCAGGCGCGAATGACATTCTCCGCCACGGCCCTGCGGGCGCTGTCGAGTTCGTTACGGCGCTGAGCCACCAGTTCCCGGGCCGAACGGATTCGCGACCATTCGCTACCGTTCTGGAAGATCGGGATCGTCGCCTGCAGGCGCAGGGCATAGGTGTAATACTTGTCGTTGGGCACCTGCAGGTCGAACTGCTGCTGCAGCGCGCCGACGAGGTTGACCTGGGGCATCAGGTCGCCAACGGCGTTGTTCACGCCATAATTTGCAGCCGTTATGCGATACGCCGCCGAGACAGCCCGGGGGCCGGCGTCCATTGCGAGGCTGACCGCCTCCTCTTCCGACGACGGCAGCCCGCCGATCAGCGGGATTTCGCCGAGCTTGCCCGGCCGCTTGCCGATCGTCCGCTGGAATGCCGCCTCGGAAATACGGACGTTGGTCTCTGCCGCGACGAGGTCGGCCTTCGCCGCTTCGAGACGCGCCTCGGATTGCGACACGTCCGTGATCGTGAGCTCGCCGACCCGGAAACGTTCGCGCGTCGCGTCGAGCTGCTGGACCAGGACGCGCACGTTGTTGCGGCGCGCATCGGCGATGCCGATGTTCTGGACCAGGTCGGCATAGGACGTCACCGCGGACAGAAGCGTCGTCTGCTCGGTGTCGGCCAGGGCTGCCCGCTGGGCCTGGATGTTGGCCTGTGCCTGCTTGGTCTCCGCGACCGTCTTGCCGCCGCGAAAGATTGGCTGAGTGACCTGCAATGTCGTGAACTTGCCATTCAGGTCGTAGAAGGTCGGCGCCACGCCCGGGCGCGCCGTGTAGGAATCCTGCTGAACCTTGTTGAATTCGACGTTCAACGTCACGCGGGGTCGCCAGTTGGCGACGGCCTGCGACAGCGTCTCGTCGGTCTGGCGCAGGATCGCCCGGCTCGCGAGCAGGTCGGGATTGCTGTTGTACGTCGTCGAAAGCGCCTCGATCAGGCTCTGCGACCACGCATTGGACGCACCACCGAGCCCGACGGCAAGGGCGCACGCTACCGCGCGGCGGGCGTGCCTCAACCTGGGCCGGATACGCATCATTCTCCCCTCATATCTGGCCAGTACCCTAACATCGGCCTGAAGAGTTTTGATAGTCCCGTTCGATACAGGAATCCGGCGGACTGCCTAGAAAGTGAACCTGGGTGGCGGAGTAAAGCCCGGCAAAAGCGGGGTGCCGGCATCGAAGAGTGGACGCCCCGAAGTAACGCCGCCCTGCTTCACGAAAAGCTGGGCAACGCCCAATGCGCCGCTCGGATCGGCCAAAACCGTTGCCAATCGGCCACCTTCGGCCAATTGGCCAGTGATCGCGGGCGGAACTTCCTGCACGGCACCTTCGATCAAGATGACGTCATAAGGGCCCGAAGCCGCGGCGCCCTGATCCGGCTGGCCAGCCACCAGCTGGATATTCGCGACCCCCAGGTCGCGCAAAGTCTGCTGAGCGGAGGCGGCCAGGTCGGCGTTGTTCTCGACGGCTACGACCGAACCGACCAGCCGGGCCAGGATCGCCGCGCCGTAGCCTCGCCCTGACGCCGCCACCAACGCCTTATCCTCAGGCTGCGGCTGCAGACTCTGGATGAGACGGGCCAGAACCATGGGCTCCATCATGTAGCGGCCACTGCCCAGCGGCACATCGTCGTCGGCATAAGCGACCGATTTCAACGCATCGGGCAGGAAGCGCTCACGTGGCAGCTCGCCAACGGCCGCAAGAAGCGCGGCATTGGTGACCCGATTAGGCCGGAGCTGGCCATCGACCATATTGCGTCGCGCGAGCGCGAAATCCGTCATGGGCTGCCTCTACATGTAGCGGGTCCTATATAGGCAACGGCCGGTGACGACGCAAAGGGCAGCGCGTCGCGGTCGGCTTGACCGCTCCATCGCAGCACGCGTATAGCACCGACCGCAACTTGTGCGGCCTGGTGGCAGAGTGGCTATGTAGCGGACTGCAAATCCGTCAATGCCGGTTCGATTCCGGCCCAGGCCTCCACAAATTCGCGGTCGAAGGGCCTTGCGTGTCCAAACACGCTCTGCCAAAACACCGCGCCTTCGCGGAGCCTTGCCGTTACCGCGACGAAGTTTTTCCGGAGTAGCTCAGCGGCAGAGCAGGCGACTGTTAATCGCCGGGTCGCAGGTTCGATCCCTGCCTCCGGAGCCAATTAAGGGCCGCTCCCTCCCTGGGAGCGGCCCTTTTCGCTTGCAGGGTGCATCATGGCGATTGTCCCTCTCCCCACCGAAAAAGCCGAACTTATCGAGCGCACCGTCGCCTTCCAGGGCTACTTCCGTGTCGCCCGCTACCTCTTTCGACACACGCTTTATCAAGGTGGCCTGAGTGGTGAGGTGAGCCGCGAGGTTTTCGAGCGTGGCCAGGCGGCGGCGGTGCTGCCCTATGATCCCGTTCGGGACGAAGTCGTCCTCATCCGCCAGTTCCGTGCCGGCTTCTACGCCGCCGGCCGCCATCCCTGGGGTTGGGAGACCGTGGCGGGCATCATCGAAGAGGGCGAGACGCCCGAAGATGTGGCTCGTCGGGAGGCCGTCGAAGAAGCAGCCGTGACGATCACCGACCTGTTGCCGATGGGCAGCGTCGTGCTGAGCCCCGGCGCCTGCTCCGAGACCTGCACCAGCTTCCTTGGTCGTACGGACACGAAAGGTGTCGGTGGAATCTTTGGCCTCGAATCGGAAAACGAGGACATCCTCGTGAAAGCCGTGCCCTTCCCCGAGGCCCGCGCCATGCTCGACCGTAACGAATGCGACAATGCCGTTGCGGTCATGGCGCTGCAGTGGCTCGCCCTGCATCGTGACGACGTGCGGAACCGCTGGCGCTGATCCTGCTGCAAGCAGGTTGCGTGGCCCCCTGCTCCCTGTCTACCGTTCGCTCGGGAGCGAGCGCAGGGTTAGATAGAGTGAGCAAGCCATGAACGTCCGGACGGGATTTATCGACAGCATCGGCAATACGCCGCTGATCAAGCTGCGTGCCGCCTCTGCGGCAACGGGTTGCAACATCTATGGCAAGGCCGAGTTCCTCAATCCCGGCGGCTCGGTCAAGGATCGTGCGGCGCTGGCGATCATCGAGGATGCCGAGAAGAGCGGAAAACTCCGGCCCGGAGGCGTGATCGTCGAAGGTACGGCCGGCAACACTGGCATCGGCATCGCACTCGTGGCAAACGCGCTCGGCTACCGTTCGGTCATCGTGATGCCCGAGACGCAGAGCCAGGAGAAGAAGGACATGCTCCGCCTTTGCGGCGCCGATCTTCGGCTGGTGCCCGCTGTTCCCTACGCCAATCCCAACAATTATGTTCGCTACTCGGGCGCCCTTGCCGAGGAACTCGCAGCCAAGGAACCGGCCGGCGCGATTTGGGCCAACCAGTTCGACAATACGGCCAACCGCGATGGGCACTACCGGACGACCGGCCCCGAGATCTGGGATCAGACCGACGGCAAAGTCGACGGCTTCACCTGCTCGGTCGGCAGTGGCGGCACCCTGGGCGGCGTGGCGCGGGCGCTGAAAGAACGCAACCCCAACATCAAGATTGCACTGAGCGACCCCATGGGATCGGCGCTCTACAACTGGCATGCCAAGGGTGAACTGAAAGCCGAGGGCAATTCAGTTACCGAAGGGATCGGCCAGGGACGGGTCACTGCCAATATCGAAGGTACACCCATCGACCTCGCCTATCAGATCACCGACGAGGAGGCCCTGCCTATCCTGTTCGACTTGATCCAGCATGAGGGTCTTGTGCTGGGTGGGTCGACGGCCATCAACATCGTGGGCGCCATGCGGCTCGCGCGTGACCTCGGCCCGGGCAAGACGGTCGTGACCATTCTGGCCGATGGCGGCCAACGCTATCAGTCGAAGCTCTTCAATCCGGTCTTCCTGCGCGAAAAGAGCCTGCCCCTGCCGCCCTGGATGAAGTGAGTCGCCCATGAGCCGGGTGGTTGTCTGCGGCAGCCTCAACATGGACGTGGTCGTGCAGAGTGCGCGCCTGCCCGAGGCTGGTGAAACGTTGTTGGGCGCCGAAGTTAGCTTCCTGCCAGGTGGCAAAGGCCTCAACCAAGCCATTGCCTCGGCTCGGCTCGGCAGCCCGACGGCCATGGTGGGTGCTGTCGGCGACGATTCCTTCGCCAACACTCTGCGCGGATTCCTCGCCGACAACGACGTCGACAGTTCGGGCGTCAAGGAGATCGACGGCCCGGCAACGGGCGTGGCCCTGATCCAGGTTGCCGATGGAGATAACTCGATCACCGTAGCTTCCGGCGCCAACATGCACTTCAGGGCGGAGATGCTGCGCCATGCGCCGCGGCGTGATGAAGTCTGGGTCGCCCAGTTCGAAACGCCACTCGCCGCCACGGGCGAGATTCTTGCCCGGGCACGCAAGGCCGGAGCACGGACGGTGCTCAACCTGGCGCCTTATACGCGCCACCCTGCGCGACTGCTGAAATCGGTCGATGTTGCAGTGCTCAATGAAATCGAACTCGGCCAGGCTACGGAGTCGAAGCTCACTTCGAGCAGTTCGCAGCGCAGCCTCGTTGCGGCCTGCGAGAGCTTGCGCCAGCGCGGCGCACGCGCCGTGATCGCGACCCTGGGCTCCAAAGGCGCGCTCGTAGTGAGTGCCAACGGCGTCGAGACCATTCCCGCCTTCAAAGCCAAAGTCGTCGATACCACTGGCGCCGGCGATTGCTTTGTCGGCGCCTTGGCTGCCCGCATGGCAGTTGGTGCTTTCCCCGCGGAAGCGGCACGCTATGCCAGTGCCGCGGCCTCCTGTGCCGTCGAGCGGCTCGGTGCCGCACCGTCGATGCCGACGGCCCGCCAAGTTGCGGCCCGGCTGGCGAAAGCCTAAATCCGGTCCATGGTCGAAGAACTCTTCAGGCAGGATGCCTACCTCAAGGAAGCCGGCGCCGTCGTAACCGCTGTCGAAGACCGCGGCGTACGGCTGGATCGTTCGATCTTCTATCCCACGGGCGGCGGACAGCCGGGCGATACCGGCGTGCTGCGGTGGGATGGCGGTGAAGCCAAGGTTGTGGACACCCTCAAAGCCGAAGGCGGCGATGTGCTGCTTGTGCTGGCTACCGACGCAGTGCGCCCGGCCGTCGGGACATCGGTGCAATCGGCGCTCGATTGGGAACGTCGGCTCCTGCATATGCGCATGCATACCGCACTGCATGTCATGTCGGCGGTCATCAAGGGCAACGTGACCGGCGGCCAGGTCGGCATCGACAAGAGCCGTCTCGATTTCAATCTCGAAGGCGAAGTCCCGACCAAGGAGTGGGTGACCGAGGAGGTCAACAAGCTGATCGCCCTGGACCGCCCGGTTACACCGCAATGGGTGACCGACGAGGAGCTGACGGCGCGTCCCGAACTCGTAAAGACCATGAGCGTGCGCCCGCCGATGGGCGCTGGTCGGGTTCGCCTGCTGTCGATCGAGGGGATCGATCTGCAGGCCTGTGGTGGCACGCACGTCGCGCGAACCGGCGAGATCGGTCGCGTCGAATGCATCAAGATCGAGAACAAGGGAAAGATGAACCGGCGTTTCATCATCTCACTGTCATCCTGAGCGCAGCGAAGGATCTCATGCCGGTTGCGAGCGGCGATGAGGTCCTTCGGCTTCGCCTCAGGACGACAGAAACTAGAGTGCCGCAGTAGAGAGCAGGAAACGGATTATGGATTACGCAAGACCCGATGCCCTCGTCAGTACTGAATGGCTGGCCGCCCGACTCAACGCACCCGACGTCCGCATCGTCGATGGCTCATTCTATCTTCCGGCGCAGAAGCGGAATCCCAAGGCCGAGTTCGTCGAGCAGCACATTCCGGGCGCCGTGTTCTTCGACATCGACGAGATTGCCGATACGGAGAGTCCCCTTCCCCACATGTTGCCCTCGCCGGAGAAGTTCTCCTCGCGCGTGCGCAAGCTCGGCCTCGGCGACGGTTCCAAGATCGTCGTTTACGACACGACGCCGATGACCGGCGCCTGCCGCGTCTGGTGGATGTTCCGCGCCATGGGATACAAGGACGTGTCGATCCTGAATGGCGGTTTGCCGAAGTGGCTGGCCGAAGGCCGCCCGGTGACCGACGATCCGACGCCGCCGCGCGATCGGCACTTCACGGCGCGTCTCGACAATACGCTGGTGCGGTCGATCGACGACGTACGCGGCCTGATCGAGAGCAAGCGCGAGCAGATCGTCGACGCCCGTGCTGCCGGCCGCTTCCGTGGCGAGACGCCGGAGCCGCGCGCCGGCCTGCGCGGTGGCCACATGCCTGGCGCGTTCAACCTGCCCTACAACGAACTGCTCGATCCGGACACCGGCACCGTGCTGCCTGCTGACAAGCTGGTCGCCCGTATCGCCGCCTCGGGTATCGATCCGGCCAAGAAGGTCACGGCGAGCTGCGGCTCGGGCGTTACCGCCTGCGTGATCGGCCTTGCCCTTTACCTCACGGGTTCGCCTGAAGCGGCGATCTACGATGGCTCCTGGACCGAATGGGGCGGCCGTGCCGACACGCCAATCGTCACTGGCGCTTGACCAGGACGCCTGAGCTGTTCGCTCATCAACCGCCGCCGCGTGCCGACGGGCGTCTGCCGGTCACGATCACTCATCTCGAAATGGCGCCCTCCGACTGGACGCAGCGTGGATTGCCGCCAGAGATTTCCGTCGTGATCGAACACGTGGCGGATCCTGCGGCAGCGCTCTATCGGGAACTGTACGACCGGGTCGGCCGGCCATGGCTCTGGTACGAACGCCGGCTCCTCTCCGACGAAGCCCTGCAGACGCTGCTAAACCAGCCAGGGCATGAACTTCACATCGCACGCGATGACGGCAACCTTGTCGGCTTTTTCGAGCTGGGCGACGAAGAGCTCGTCTTCTTCGGATTGACCCTCGGCTATATCGGCCAACGCATCGGCCCTTGGCTGCTCGACCGTGCCATCGAGCGCGCCTTCGCCCTCGGTTGGCGGCGGCTGCTCCTCAACACGAACACGCTCGACCATCCGCGTGCCCTCGCCACGTATCGCAAGGCGGGTTTCCATCCGGTGCGAACCGAGGCGAAAGACCTGCAGGACCCGCGAGTTCTATGGCCTGACGTCTATCGCTGGCCGCCAGCTTGAAGCCTGTGCCATAGTCGGATTCATGACCGCTAAGAAAACTTATACCCGCCCCGACACAGTTTTGGCCGTGTCAGGCCGCGATCCCGACAGCAACTTCGGCATCGTCAATCCGCCCGTCTATCACGCCTCGACGATCCTCTCCCCGACCATGGAGAAATTCGAGAACCGCATTCCTTTCGAGGGCTTCGGTTACGGACGCAACGGCACGCCGACCCAGAAGGCACTCGAAGACGCCGTCGCCGCCATCGAAGGCGCGCATCGTTCGATCGCCGTTCAGTCCGGTCTCGGCGCGGTCACCGGAGCCATCGTAGGCTTCCTCAAGACCGGCGATCACATGCTGCTGACCGATAACGCCTACGGTCCGGCGCGGCGCTTCGCCAACACGACGCTGAAGAACTTCGGCGTCGAGACGACCTATTTCGATCCGATGATCGGCGCGGGTATCGAGAAGCTGATGCGGCCCAACACCAAGGTCGTCTATCTCGAAGCCCCCGGCTCGCAGACCTTCGAGGTGCAGGACGTCGATGCCATTGCCGCCGTCGCCAAGAAGGCCGGCGCCGTGGTGATGATCGACAACACCTGGGCGACCCCGCTCTACTTCAAGCCGTTCGAGCATGGTTGCGACATCTCCATCCATGCCGGCACCAAGTACATCGTCGGTCATTCGGATGCGATGATGGGCATCATCTCCTGCGCCACGCGGCCGCTGTTCGAGGTCGCGAAGACGGCATGCCAGTCCTTCGGCTTCCATGCCGCCCCCGACGACTGCTATCTCGCCCTGCGCGGCTTGCGCACCATGGGCGTGCGCTTGCGTCATCACGAGAAGAGCGGCATCGAGATCGCCCACTGGCTGAAGACGCGGCCCGAGGTCGACAAGGTGCTGCATCCCGCCCTCCCCGACTGCCCGGGCCACGATAACTGGAAGAAGCAGTTCAAGGGCGCGTCGGGCCTGTTCTCGTTCACCTTACGCGACGGCTACAGCAAGAACGCACTGGCGGCGATGCTGGACGGCATGGACATCTTCGGCATGGGCGCGAGCTGGGGCGGCTATGAGAGCCTGATGATCCCCGCCCATCCCGATCAGTACCGCACAGCCGTGCCGTGGCCGCAGGGCAAGCATCTGCTGCGCGTCCATATCGGTCTCGAAGATGTCGAGGACCTGAAGACGGACCTCGCCGAAGGCTTCGAGCGCCTCAATCGGGCGCACAACGCCTAAGCCGAACTCAGGTCTTCCGGCAGTCGGCGCAGAGGCCGGTTACTTCCAGAGTCATGTCGCGCGCGGCAAAGCCGCGGCGCTGGGCGTCGGCGGTGATGGCCTCGGAAAGGCCTTCGCCGTCCAGTTCCTGCGCGTTGCCGCAGTCACTGCAGATCAGGAAGAAGCCGCGATGCACTTCGCCCGGATGGCTGCAGCCGATGAACGCATTCATGCGCTCGATGCGGTGAATCAGGCCGTTCTCGATCAGAAAGTCGAGGGCACGATAGACCGTCGGCGGCGCGGAGCCGAGATCCTCGTTGCGTAGCTTGTCGAGCAAGGCATAGGCGCCGACCGGCTTGTGGCTCGACCAGACGAGTTCGAGCACGCGCCGACGCAGCGGCGTGAACCGCAGGTCCTTCGCGGCGCAAAGCTTCTCCGCGGCGGCCAGCGCATCCTCGACGCAGTGCTTGTGATCGTGTGCATGGGCAGGAGCATGTCCTGCGGGGGCGGCTTTGGCCGGTTTCTTCACGAGCTTCCCGATTTGCCAAGCGATGTTGAGGCGATTATACGCGCCGTTCCCCTCGAAGGCCAAGGCTCGCCATGCCCACCACCTACGCACAAGCCGAGATCGACGCGGCGCTGGCCGCCATCAAATTCGATGCACAGGGCCTCGTGCCGGCCATCGCCCAGCAGCATGACAGCGGCGAAGTGCTGATGATGGCCTGGATGGACCGCGACGCCGTGGCCGAAACCATGCGCACGGGCCGTGCCTGTTACTGGTCGCGCTCGCGCCGCGCGCCCTGGCGCAAGGGCGACACGTCCGGACATATCCAGACGCTGGTCGACCTGCGCGTCGATTGCGACGGCGACACCCTCCTCGTGCTGGTCGAGCAGACCGGCGTCGCCTGCCACACCGGGCGGCACAATTGCTTCTTCCGCGCCGTCCGGGGCGGTGCGCTTCAGGAGATCGCGCCCGTCATCGTCGACATGGACAAGATCGGGAAGGATTGAGGTTGACCCTTAGCGTTGGTTTTTCGCGACGTGCCCTGCTCGGCGCCGGCCTGCTCCTGCCACTCGGCGCCTGCGACCAGAACGTCTTTGGCCGCCGCAAGTCGAACACGCTATCGCCGCGTGGCGACCGCCTAGTCCGTCTGATCCAGAACACCGGCACCGACAATATGATGGCGCCGGAGGCTCTGGCGCTGATGGGCATCACCAACGAGGGCCGCGACATCCCAGTGCGCCAGCTCGCCGCCGATGGCCGCGACGGACGCTACGTCGTCAGCCTGGTGAACATCCGCAAGATCCACGAGTTCGTCTTTCATCGCCGCCAGGGCGACATGCTGATCCTTCACCTCAGCGACACGCGCTTCGCGCGATTGCAGAGCGTGCGCTATCCGCGCAAGGGCAAGCCTTCGGTCATCACCGATACCGCCTACGCCGAGGACGACTTCCAGCAACAAGTCGCCTTTTGGTTCGACCGTATCCCGGGGCGATAGTATTGTGACGGCGAGATGACAGTCGCCGTCTCTTCCTCCCCAACCGCCCGCAGGACGCTAACCGTCTGCGGTGGGGCACACGCCCTCCACGACGGCTTCACCGACCTCCTGAACGTTCTCTATCCATTGCTGCAGGCCCAGTTCGGCCTGAGCTATGCCGCCATCGGCGCGCTGAAGACCGTCTATTCCGGTGCCATGGCAACCGGACAAATTCCCTCCGGCATGCTGGCGGAGCGTTTTGGCGGCGTGCGCGTCCTGGCCCTCGGGACAGCGCTGATCGCCGTAGGTTATGGCTTCGCCGGCCTGTCGGGCTCGCTCTATGGCGTGATCGCTGGACTGCTGCTGGCGGGCCTCGGCGGCAGCACGCAGCATCCGATAGGGTCGAGCCTGGTTGCTGCCATGTATCACGGCCAGCAGTCGCGCACGGCGCTCGGCACCTACAATTTCACCGGCGATGTCGGCAAGGTCCTGCTCCCCGCGCTGTTCGCCGTGGTCGCCGCGTCGCTCGGCTGGCAGCAGGCCATGATCGTGATGGCCGCCCTCGCCGTTCTTGGCGCCGGCGTGATCATCGCCTCGCTGAAGCCGATCGTCCTGCACGGCAAGGCCGAACCCTCCAAGGTGATCGCCGGCCAGGACAGGCCGTGGGCCTACTGGCTGCTGTTCTCGATCCACATCGCCGACGATCTGGTACGCACAGGCTTCCTGATCTTCCTGCCCTTCCTGCTGCGCGACAAAGGCGCAGACCTGCCGACGATCGGCCTCGGCCTGTCGCTGCTCTTCGCCGGTGGCGCGGCGGGCAAGCTGGTCATGGGCTGGGTCGGCTTGCGGCTGGGCGTCGTGCCGTCGGTCGTACTCACCGAAGTGGCGACGACGCTGCTGGTCCTCGCCCTCCTCCCGTTGTCGCTGGATTTCGCGCTGATCCTGCTGCCGGCCGTCGGCCTGATGTTGAACGGTACGTCTTCGGTGCTCTACGGCACCGTGCCGGAATTCGTGAGCCCCGAGAAGCGCACGCGCGCCTTCGCGATCTTCTACACCGGCGGGTCGGTGGCCGGCGCCACCGGCCCGCTGCTGTTTGGCCTGCTGGGCGATGTGGTGGGCCTGGCGACGGCTCTCATTGCCGTTGCCTGCGTGGCCCTCACCACCGTGCCGATGGTGTGGGCGCTGCGGCCTGCCTTCCGCGACGGTTAGGCGCCGTTCCAGACCGGCCCCATCGGCCGGAGCTTGATGCCCTTGCGCAAGTGCTTGTAGGGCATGTCGACGGGATCGGTGATGTGGGCGCCGGTCGACCGCACCACCAGGATGGTCTCGGCAATCGGCTGGAAGTCGGCCCGGAAATGGACCGTCGACTTGAGGCCGAGGATCGGCACCTTCGACGGCTCGACGCCGACATGGCGAAACATCTCCTGGTCGGCCGCCTGTACGCGCTTGGCCGCCAGCACAGCGGAAACGCCGCTTGCCTCGTCCGTGACCAGCGCCATCGGCCCGATCTGGAACTTGGCGCCGCCATAAAATGGACCCGTGCCGGTGAACTTGCCGTCGCCGACCTTAACCACGCGCCAGTCGGCCTCGACCGGCGTCTCGCCGCCATAGCCCACGACCGCACCGATGCCGCGTCGCATGATATTGCCTTCGCCCGCTTCGGCCGCAGCCTTGGCGGCCTCCTCGTCGACGATCATGCCGATCACGGCGCCCTTGGCTTTGTGACGCATCAGGGCCGCCAGCAGCCCAACGGTATCCGACGTTCCGCCGGCGCCGGGATTGTCCTGGACGTCCGCCAGCACGATGGGCTTCTTCGTCCCCTTCGACAGCTCGATGGCACGAAGCGCTGCCTGGTCTGGGTCCAGCAGCTCGCCGTCGAAGGCCTTTTCGTGCGCCTTCACGGTTGCCGCCAGTTTGTCGGCCGCCGCTTCGACCGCTTCTTTGTCATGACCATAGACCACGAGCGCGGGGCCGCATTGGGCGATATCGGCGGGCGGGAATCCCGGCGTATGGGTGACGCTCACGATGCCTTGATTGTGGCTCTTCTCGCCAGCCTCCAGCTCGCCTACGAGGTCGAAGATGCCCTTGGCCGGCTCGACGAAGGTGCACTGCCAGACCAGCGGGATCAGGAAGTCGAGCTGGCGGTAGGCGCGATAAACTGGCCGCTTCTCCTTCAGGAGCTTGTCGAGCAGTTCAATCGCACGCTTGCCCGTTACGGCCATGTCGATGTGCGGATAGGTGCGGTAGCCGACCAGAGCGGTGGCGAGCTGCGCCATCTCCGGTGTCAGGTTGGCGTGATAGTCGAGGCTCGCCACGATCGGCAGGTCGTTGCCGACAACGCCACGGATGCGCCGCAGCAACTCGCCTTCGCCGTCCTCTGTGTTTTCCGCAACCATCGCGCCGTGCAGGTCGAGGTAGACCGCATCGAAGGGACCATGCTGGCGCAGATCCTCGTCGAACAGGGTCCACATCCGCTCGTAGGCATCCTCGGTGACGTAGGAGGCTGGCGCCGCCGCCGCCCAGGCGAGCGGCACGACCTCATGACCAAGCTCGGCCAGCTTCTTCACCGCACCGGCAATCGGGATGTTGTAGCCTTCGACACCTGCGATCATCTCCTGCCCGCGCAACAACGGCGGCCAGGCGTCGGCTCGAACGAACTCCTCCCAGGTCGCCTGTTGCGGCGCGAACGTATTGGTCTCGTGCTGAAAACCGCCCACTGCAATTCGCGCCATTGCGCTCTTCTCCCCTTCACATGAACTCTGTTCGGTCGGACCATAGCATCAGCAACCGAGCCAAGGAGCGTGCCAAAATTTGACTCTCGCCCGAGCAACATTGTGCCTCGCGGTAACCTTGGGCGTCGCGGCGTGCGGGCCGCCCGGCCCGTGGCAAAGAGCCGACACCGGGAGCGCTGCGACTGCCGCCGATTGGACGCAATGCAAGCAGGCGGCCAAAGAGGAAGCAGACCGGCTCTACGTCTTCAGTTTCCCCTTCCCCTATCCGCCGGGCTGGGCCGGACGTCAGCCCAGCTATCTCGAATGGCAGCAGCGCTTCGAGGCGGTCAAATCTCAGGAGGAAAGCCGCCTCGCCAATACTTGCATGCGCGAGAAAGGCTATGTCCGAGCCGTTTAGCTTTTGCCTGAAGCGTCTTCGATGGAGCGCAGCAGGACTGGCCAGTACTCCTCGCCATGGCCCAGTTCCACGGCACGCTCCATCAATTCGCGCGCCACGTCGGCGCCAAGCGCCGGCACGCCAGTCTCGTCCGCCATTTCGATGGCGTAGCTCAGGTCCTTGAGCGCGTACTTCGTCGAGAAGGCGCGCTCGGGGAACACGCCCGGCAGCATCGCCTTCATGCCGTGATTGCGTAGCGCGAAGGAATCCGCCGAGCCCTTGGTCAGGGTCTCGAACAGGACCTTGCCATCGACGTCGTTGGCCCGCGCGATCGACAGGGCCTCGCCCAGCGCCACGACGGTCTGGAAGAGGATCATGTTGTTCAGGATCTTGACCGTTTGCCCCGCACCCGCCTCGCCACAATGTGTCACCTCGCTCGCCATGTGGCGCAGCAGCGGTTCGATGCGCTCGAAGGTCGGTGCCGTAGCGCCCACCATGATCGACAGCGTGCCGTCGATGGCGGCCTGCCGCGTGCGGGCGACGGGCGCGTCGGCAAAGGCCGCAGCCCTGCCCTCGAATTCGGCATAGAGCCGGCGTGCCAAACGGGGCGGCGCCGTGCTGAGGTCGACGACGGTCCAGCCGAGCTTTGCCCTGGTCGTGAGCCCGTTCGGGCCGAGGCAGATCTCCTCCACTTCCTTGCCGCCCGGCAGCGACAGGAAGATCGTGCGGCAGCTCTCGGCGATCTCGTCGACCGAGGCCGCCTTCACGCCGTCGGCAGCCAGCCGCTTCAAAGGCGCTTCGTCGCGATCGGCCGCCAGGACCGTCATGCCGCTCTTGCGCGCCAGGTTGCGGCACATCGGCTCTCCCATGGTGCCGACGCCGATGAATCCGATCATGTCCGTCATGTCAGTCCACTATGAAAAGTTTGGCGCCCGTGTCGGTGCGCGAACGGTGGGCAAGCGTGCCATCAGCCACCTGGTAGCTCTGGCCGGCTTTCAGGACGACAGTCCGCCCATCCGCCAGCTCGGTCGACAGCTCGCCCTCGAGCACCAAGAGGACATGCCCCTTCTGGCACCAATGGTCGGCGAGATAGCCCGGTGTGTATTCGACCATGCGCACACGGATATTGTTGAAGTTTCGCGTGCGCCAGAACGCCTTGCCGGTTTCGCCGGGGTGTTCCGTGCGCTCGACGCCGTCCCATTCGGTCGTCCCGAAGGGTATGTCGAACATCAGCATGGTCAAACCTTTAGCATGGAATCGACGATCAGCCCCAGTTCGCCAAGGCCTGTTTGAGACTTTCCGGGCCGCGATAGAGCATGGCCCGCCAGCCGCAGGCACGGGCCGCGTCGACGTTGGCGGCCGAATCGTCGACGAACAGGATCGACTGAGCCACGGTCACGCCCATCCGGGCCTGAGCGTTGGTGAAGAACACCCGTTCGGGCTTCGGGACCCCCAAGGCTGCTGAATAGATGATCTCGTCGAAATGAGCGCCGAGCCCTACCTGGTCGCGCAGGTAGGCGACGCGATGGTGCTCCTGGTTGGAGGCCGCGAAACAGCGCCCGCCGGTACGCTGCCGCCAGGCATCAGCCTGGGCCAGGACGTCGCGGTCGATGATCGAGTCCTTCTCGAACCAATAGGCCACGAACTCGTCCAGCCGGTCGGCAAGGCCCTTCGCTTCGAGGTAGTCGTGCAGGGCGACATAGAGATCCAGACGGCCGCGAACGACCTCCCGGAAATCGCGATGGAAGAAATCCCGCGCCATCTCATCGTGATCGAAGCCCCAGTCGGCCTTCAGGGTCGCGTACCAGGGATGAGGGGCGCCCGGGTAGCCGAGCGAGATGACGCCGTCGATGTCGAGGGCGAGGACGGGACTGGAACTCATGGGCGAGCATGCTACAGCAAGGCTTCGGTCCGCAGGAAAGTCCTTTGCAGCTCGTCGTCCCTTCCCTGGCCTATCTCGGCGAGTATGCCGCCGCTCTGAAGCGCGGCTGGTCGCCGGACAATATCAATCCTGAAGAAACGGCACGGGATGAGCTGGCACTCATCGAGGAAGGTGCTGCGGCGTTCGTCGCCTTGCTCGATGATCGCGACGCCAAGGGTGGCCCGATCGCCTTGCCGGACGGAACGTTCGTGGCCAGACTTCCAGGCTATCGGCGTTGGATGTGGGACGACGGCTTCTGCGGCTCGATCAGTTTTCGCTGGCAACCCGGGACCCCTGATCTCCCAGCGCACTGTCTCGGACACATCGGCTATGCCGTTCCGGCTTGGAAGCGCCGGCGCGGCTACGCGACCAGGGCACTCGGACTGCTGCTGCCGGAAGTCGCCAAGGAGGGCCTGCCCTACGTGGAGTTAACGACGGATTTGGACAATCTGCCGTCGCAACGGGTCATCACGGCCAATGGGGGCTACCTGGTAAAGCGCTTCACCAAGATCGCGGCCTATGGCGACAATGTCGAGGCGCTGCTGTTCCGGATCGCCCTACCTGCCACCTGAGCGCACGACCGTCTCGGCCATGGCGGCGAGAGCCGCGAGGCCGCGCGCCTTCAGGCCACGCGACGAATCACGGCCTCCAATCTCGCCCTCCAGCACGAGGGTGATGAAGCCATGCATTGTTGCCCAGGCAAAATCTCTCATGCGCTGACGGACCTCGCCCGAGACCTGCGTGTCGGCCGACTGAAGGGCAGCGTCGACGGCGGCAGCCTGCAGGCGGCGAATCTCGGAAGCTCCCTCGGCCACTTCAAGACGATTGGCCTCCCGGCTGAACATGAGCTGGAAGAGGACGGGATTGGCCGCGGCAAAGGCCATATATCCAACTCCCAAGCCGACGAGCTGGGCTGTACCGTCACCGCCGGCCCGTTCGGACTCGGTTGTCATGGAGGCGCTCAGTTCCTTGAAGCCTCGCATCGCGAGTTCCGCCAGAAGGTCGTCCATCGAAGCGAAATGATGCGCTGGCGCTGCATGGGATACCTCGGCACGCCGGGCGCATTCACGCAGCGTGAAGCCGCGAACGCCCTTTTCCTCCAGGAGCTTGCGGCCTGACGCCACCAGCGCTTCGCGCAGGTCGCCATGATGGTAGCCTCGGGTCTTGGGACGGTTCATTCGGCCTCCGGCAAGATCGTAAGCCGATAATCTTGACGATGGAAAGAGGCCAAATTCCGGCTGACACCCCAATCTATACATGGCTTGATCGCCGAAATCTGTGGAGTGTTTTACCCATGAGTTTCGAGAGCTGGGCGGCCTTCGCCGCCGCGTCGACCATCCTGCTGATCATTCCGGGACCAACCGTGCTTCTAGTTGTGTCCTATGCATTGGGACAAGGCTGGCGAACGGCGCTCCCCATGGCAGTCGGCGTGGCCCTGGGTGACTTCACGGCCATGACGCTCTCGATGTTGGGACTGGGTGCCCTGCTCGCCACCTCGGCGACGCTGTTCACCATCCTGAAATGGGTCGGCGCCGCCTACCTCGTGTACCTGGGCATCAAACTCTGGCGAGCCGGCGGAACCCTGGATGCCCAGCCACGGACGGACGCCGTATCAGCGGCGAAAATGCTGGGCCATGCCTGGCTGGTGACGGCGCTCAACCCCAAGAGCATCACCTTCTTCGTGGCCTTCCTGCCCGCCTTCCTCGATCCGGCGGGCGACTTCCTGACCCAGATGCTGGTGTTCGAGGCCACCTTCCTGGTTCTGGCCTTCGCCAATGCCTTCGGCTACGCGCTGGTCGCCTCGCGTGCCCGCCGCTTTGCCTCGAACCCGCGGGCGATCGGCGTGGTCAACAAGGTCGGCGGCGGCCTGCTGGTCGGCGCCGGTGTCGCCACCGTGAGCTTCGCCGGTTCGCGCACGTAGCCGATTGGGAGCTAGCGCTCGGGCTCGCTGACGAAGGCCACTTTCGACAGGCCACCCTTGGAGGCGTCGGCCAGGGTCTGGGCGACGTAGCGATACGGCACGGTCTGGTCGGCCCTCAGGTAGACCTCGGGCTGCGGCCGCTTCTGGCCGGCCTCGGTGAATCGCGCGATCGCGTCTTCGCGCGTCAGCCGTTCGCCGTTCCAGAACAACCCACCCTGGGCATCGATGGCGAACTCGATCTTCTCCGGCTTCTGCAGCTCGGCGTTGGCCGTCGCGCGTGGCAGGTCCAGCTTCACGACATTGGTGAGAAGCGGCGCCGTCACGATGAAGATCACCAGCAGCACCAGCACGACGTCGATCAACGGCACCATGTTGATCTCAGCCATCGGCTGAGAGGAGGATTTACGCTCGAAGCTTCCGAAAGCCATTGTCGCCTCCGCTTAGTTGACAGCCGCGAGCGGCGTGCCGCTCGTCCGGGCACGACCGGCCTGCAGGGCGCGGCCCATCGACAGGAACGTCAGCAACTCGAAGGCGAAAGCATCAAGCTTGGCCGTCAGCACGCGATTGGAGCGGGTGAGCCAGTTGTAGCCCATGACCGCCGGCAAGGCGACGGCGAGGCCGATACCCGTCATGATCAGCGCCTCGCCGACAGGGCCCGCCACCTTGTCGAGCATGCCCGAGCCGCTCATGCCGATGGCAACCAGCGCATGGTAGACGCCCCACACCGTGCCGAACAGACCGACGAATGGCGCCGTGGCACCGATCGTGGCGAGCATGGTGAGGCCGTTCTCGAGCGACGTGGTCTCTTCGTCGAGCACCTTCTTGATCGTCCGCGTCAGGAACTCCTGCTCGCTGCCGGCCTCTTCGAGCTTGGCGGCACCGAACTTGGCGTGATGGGCCTGCGCGTGCAGGGAGTGCGCGGTCAGATGGCCGAACGGCTCGCGCACACCATGAACCGTAAGTTCGTTCTGCACCGCCTCGAGCGAGGTCGCGCTCCAGAAGAAGTCGAGGAACTTCTTGCTGCGCCCCTGGCGCACAACCTGGCTGATCCCCTTGTAGACGATCAGGTACCAGGAGATTGCAGACATCACCGCAAGTACGCCCAGCAGGACCTTCGCGACGAGGTCCGACTGCGCGATGAAATGGCCGAAGCCCAAACTCGATGCATCGCCCATGAGACGCTCTCCTACTGCAACACGAATCTGATCGGAACGAGAACCCATACCGCCTGTGCCAGCCCGCCTTCCGAATAGGGGCGGAACTGCGAGGCGCGTACGGCGCTGATGGCGGCTTCGTCGAGCGCCGAATGACCGGACGACGATTGCAACGAGACCTGGCTCGGCCGGCCGGTGATATCGACCAGCACGCGGACCGTAGCCGTCCCCTGCTCTCCCGCACGACGCGAGCGTGCCGGATAGACTGGATTGGGCGGCACGAGATAACCGAGCTGCGAGGCCTGCACGGTCCGCGGCGCAGCCGGCGCTCTCGGGGCGGCCTGCTGCGGGGTCGTCTCGACGGGCGCCTTTGGCTGGGGCGGCCTCTGCACCGGCTTGGGCGGTGGCGGCTTGGGTTTCTCGGGAGGTTTCGGTGGCTCCGGCGGCTTTGCCTCTACCGGAAACTCCGGCGGTGGCAAATCGGGTGGCGGCGGTTCGATGGCGGTCGCCAGCTCTGGCAGGGGAATTTCTGGCGGCGGAGGCTCCTCGGCCGGCGGGATCTCCGGCGGCGCAGGCTCCGCCGCGGGTACCATACGCACTTCCATGGGCGCGACATCGCCCACGATCAGCTTGACCGGCTCGACCTGGGTCAGCGCCCAGCCACCGCCGACATGGAAGAAGATGACGAACGCCAGCAGGCCGCCGCGCATCCAGGGCGACAATGGCTCGCGAGAAGGTCCGGGTTGACCGCCAGCCAATGGCGGAATCGTCGAGGTGGGCGATGCGGTCACGACATGCCCCTAGAGCTGCAATGGGCCGACGGCGAGCGCCACCGTGACGGCAACGGCTACGCCGAAGATCGCAATCCCGACTGTCCGGCGCCGATGCGTCTCCCACCACAGGACGGCGCCGCTGATCGACAGGAAGATCATGCTGCCGGCCAGGGTGTCGATCAGCAGGATCCAGGGCACGGGCATGGTTGCGCCCTTATGCAGGTTGGTCAGTGTCGCGACGAAGCCATTGTCCGTCGTGCGCACGTTCGCCGACTTGTTGCCGACCCAGTATTCGACCTGCACGACCTTGTTGGGGCCGCCGAAATTCAGGGTCCAGCGCTCGGGCTGCATGAGTGGCCGAGCCTCGCTGCCCTGCCCCGCTCCCCGCTCGGCCCACGGCACCGGACGGGCGCGCTCAATGCGCGTGCTGTTGGCCGGGCGGTCGAGTTTGAGCGACTTCTGGAGCCAGACGCCCAGGGTGTCGATGGTCTCCGGAAGTGGATCGGGCAGCGCGAGTACAGCCTGAGCTTGATGCTGGTCAGGCAGCGGCATCTTCAAGATGGCGCGATGGTTCAGCCAGATGCCGCTGAAACCGAACATGAGCCCGAGCAGTGCACCCCACAGGCCGAACCAACCGTGCGTACGTCTGACCCAGCGCACGAAGGTCAGTCGACGGTTGACCTTGTTGCTTCCCAGGGCAGTAGCGGCGGCGGTGCCCATCAGGTCTCGCTCCATTGCCTGACGAGGTTGTGATAGCAGCCGATCAACGATCGCCGCGCGATCTCGTCGGCATCGGTCTGGTTGAGGCGCTGGATGGCGTTGTCCATATCGTGAAGCAGCGCACGCTGGCTGTCCTCACGGATCAGGCTCTGCACCCAGAAGAAACAGGCCGTGCGCGTCCCCCGGGTGATCGGCGTGACCTGGTGCAGACTGGTCGCCGGATAGACGACCATGTCGCCGGCACCGAGCTTGATGCTGTGACGGCCGAACGTATCCTCGATCTGCAGTTCGCCGCCGTCGTAATTGTCGGGATTGGTAAGAAACAGCGTCGCCGACACATCCGTACGCAGCTTGGCCCCGGTCTGCGGGTTGATGCGCACGCTACCGTCGACATGCGCCCCGAACTTCATGCCCTCGCCGTAGCGATTGAACATCGGCGGATAGATGGCGTTCGGCAGCACGGCGCTGATGAACGTCGGGTGACGTTCAAGTGCCGAAACGACGATCCGCTGGCATGCCATCGCCACGTCAGAGAGTTCGTCGATCTGCTGGTTGAATTTTACCGGAGCGCCCTGATATCCGGCGGTGACGCGGCCATCCACCCAGGAATTGGCGCGGTCCAGCCGCTCGCGCAGACTGACGATCTGCGCGGCATCGAGCACATTGGGGATGCAGACCAGCATGTCCGAGCGGCCGCCTCCCTCACAGGCGATAGTTGAGGGTAAGCATTGCTGTGATGCCGGCACCTGGCACCGCGCGGCCGCCATCCGACGCAATGACGCCTTCGTAGTACATCGTGTCGAACAAATTGTAGACGTTGAGGCGCACGTCGTATTTCGGCTGCTTGTAGGCCGCCATCAGGTCGAAGCGGGTGTAGGCCGGGACCGTCACAGTGTTCTGGTTGTTGGCGTAGCGCGCGCCCATGTAGAACATGCCGCCGCCGATCTCGTAGGTGTCCTTGATCGTGTAAGTGGTCCAGATGTTGCCGGAGTCTCTCGGCGTGTTGAGCGGCACGTTGCCCGTGGTGTTGGCGGCGGTACCGTTCAGGATACGGCCGTCGAGATAGGCATAGCCGCCGAAGATCTGCCATTCGGGGAGGATGCGGCCGGCAAAACCGATACGAGCGCCCTGCACCTGGATCTGGCCGGTCGGCGAGAAGGTGCCGTCCGGATTGGTGGTTCGGGCATTGTTCTTGATGATGCGGAACAGCGCACCGTTGAGGGACAGATTTCCCTTCAGCAGTTCGTACTTGGCGCCGATCTCGAAGCCTGCGTTCGTTTCCGGCGGCAGCGCCGTCGTGCCGGTCGTCGACGTAAGCTGCTCGAGCGATGGATTAAACGACGTGCTGTAGGAGAAGTAGTAGGACTGCTCCGGTGTCGGCTCAAGGATGATGCCGGCACGCACGCTCGTGTAGGTATCCGTCTGCGTGTAGTACGGAACGGCCGTGTTGCCGAGGGTGTTCGCCAAGTTGATCGAGTTGCCGATCTGCGCCGTATAGACGTCCCAGCGCACCCCGCCGACCAGCTTCAGCCACGGCATGACCTGGATCGTGTCGTTGGCGTAGATGCCAGCGCCCCATGCCTGCGACGAAGCATAATTGCCCGGGACCGACGGCACGTTCGCCGGCGTATCCCCGCCCGTCGTAAAGCCGGCGGGCACACAGCCAACCGAGCCGGTCGGCAGCGCGGTGCCATTACAGGTGCCGGTGCGCGAGAAAGCCTTGTTAGTGTAGGACTCGTAGTTCAGATCGACGCCGGCGAGCAGCGTGTGGCCAATGGCGCCGGTGTTGAACTTGGCCGTCAGCTCAGTCTGGTTTTCGAGTGTAATGTCGTTGATGTTTCGATCTCGGCTCAACTGGCGAACGTAGAGCGAGCTGAGCGGCAGGCCGCTCTGGACCGGCCCGCCCGGCCAGGCGGCCGGCGCCGCAACGAAGGAGCCGTTTGGCGCAAGCGAGCCCACGAAACCGCCCGATGTCTCCTGGACAGCCGTGTTCACCCAGACGAACTCGGTTTGGTTGCGCAGGCTGAGGTTCGGATTGAACTTGTGATCGACCGTGGCATTCAGCGCGACGACATCCTGGGCCGTGTAGTCGGAGTTGAAGCCCCAGGCCGTGTTGCGCGGAGCGTTGAGCGGGAAGCCGTTGAGGTTCGGCACGCCATAGGCCACCTGATCCTTTTTATGCTGCAGGATCGCGGACAGGGTGATTTCGGTCGGCGTTCCGATGCCGAGCTTCACCGAGGGAGCGATGCCGAAGTCGAGCACGTTCGTCTGATCCAGGGTCGAGGCCTTGCCGGCCTGGAACATCATCGAGACGCGGGCCGCGTTGGTTTCCTCGAACGGTACGTTGACGTCAGCAGTTGTGCGCACGAGGCCATTCGTCGTGGCGGAGAGGCTGAGTTCCGTCGCCTGCTTCAGGAAGGGCTTCTTCATCACCTGGTTGATGACGCCGCCGGTCGACCCGCGACCGAACAGCATCGACGACGGGCCCATCAGGACCTCGACCTGCTCCAGGGCGAAGACATCGCGATAGTACTGGCCGCGGTCGCGCATGCCGTCGAGATAGATGTCTGTACGGGCAGAGAAACCGTTCAGGTTGATGTTGGTGCCGATGTTGCCGCCTTCGGCCGAGCCGATAGTCACACCAGGTGCATTGCGGACGGCTTGGTCGAGGGTCGTGACGCCCTGCGACTGCATCAGCGCCCTGTTAATGACGACGACCGACTGCGGCACGTCCATCAGGTTCCCGGCGCCGAGCCGGTTGATCGAGCCACGCGTAACCTGAAAGTCCTCGCTGGGGCGACTGCCGGAGACCGTGATGGTTTGCATGGTGGCCGGCGCGCCGGTGCCCGGGTCGCCAGGCTTACTTTCAGTCGATGGTGGTGCCGTGGGGTCTTGAGGTGTCGTGCTGGCCGGCGACTGCTGGGCCATGGCGGTTGGAGCTACGAGCAAACCAAGAAGGGCTGTCGTTGCCGGCGTACGCTTCGCCATGAAAACTCCCCCGATAAAAAACGCGTTTCCCCCTCAGCGGGAGAGAATGCAAGTCATTATCATAGAGGAGAGACGATATTGCGAATGAATCGCACACAATTTTCGGACGCAGCCTTGCAAAGGCATGACACAGGCAATGCAAGGAAGAATGGTGCGCCCGGTTGGATTCGAACCAACGACCTACCGCTTAGAAGGCGGTTGCTCTAATCCCCTGAGCTACGGGCGCCTCAGTCAACGCGGCACGAGCCCCTCTCCGCGGGCCGGAGTTGAATGCGACGGCAAAATATGCGCGATCAGTGCGTCCAGCGGCCAACGCGCGTGTAGGCAAAATTGTCGGCGTACGCCTTGGGTCTGACCGGCCGGCTGTGCGGCTGCTCGATCGTATACTGCCAGCCATTCTTTTCAGCATGAGCTTTGGCTTCTTCCAATGTCGGGAAGAAGAGCCGGACCTGCTGCATTGTATTGCGCGATCCAGTCCAGCCCATCAGCGGATCGATCTCCTTGCGCGACGGTTCCGGTTCGAGCACCCATTCCAAAGTATTCGCCTGACCGGACTGCATGGCCGTCTTGGCCGGCTTGAAGATACGTACCTGCATGGCCCCCGCTTCTCCGTCGACGGTGTGCTGGTGCTGGTCGGGGCGGCCGGATTCGAACCGACGACCTTCTGCGCCCAAGGCAGACGCGCTACCAGACTGCGCTACGCCCCGTTGCCGACACCGCCACAATGACGCGAGGGTTTCTACCAGCGGGCCGGGCCGCTCGAAAGTGCAATTTCTGGATGATAGGTTGGCGCATGTTCGATCAGACGCCTGAAGAAGGCCGCCCAGGCCGCGCGCCGTCGATCAATGTCCTCGGCGGCGTGCTGGAGCCCTGTTCCACCAGCCCTGTAACCGGCTTCTATCGCGACGGATGCTGCAATACCGGCCGCGAAGATGTCGGCCTGCACACGGTTTGCGCGGTCATGACCACGGAATTTCTGGCCTTCTCCAGGGCTAGCGGCAACGATCTCAGCACGCCGATGCCGCAATACGGTTTTGCCGGCCTGAAGACGGGAGACCGCTGGTGCCTCTGCGCCAGCCGCTGGAAGGAGGCGCTCGACGCCGACGCAGCGCCGCTGGTCGTCCTCGAAGCCACGCATGCGGCCACCCTGCATGTCGTGTCGCTCGAAGCGCTGAAGCAGCACGCTTTCCGGCCTCACTGACCTAGAGTTCGGCTTCTCCGCGCAGGACGGGAACACACTGCCCTGCAATCGTGGCGCGGATGCCATCCGCTCTGCGACGGGCCACGACCCGCAGCAGGCTCGGCCGCCCCATCACGACACCCTGATGAATGTCGAGCCGCTTCTCGGCATCGCTCGACAGCGAGAGCAGCAATGCGCCCAGCGGCCCTGCCGCACTGCCAGTCGCGGCATCCTCGAACGTACCGCCGAGCGGTGCGAACATCCGCGCCTGAACCCTGCCCTCACCTTCGTGCGCATAGAGATAGAGTCCGAGCCGGCCCTTGAGCGCACTCTCACGCGTCACCGATTTGCGGAAGGCCGCGATGTCCGGCGCAGCGCGCTTCAGCGCCGCCGCGTCGACTTCGGCAATGACGAAAGGATTTCCGAGCGACGCCTGGATCGGCCTGTGCGCCTGAACAATCACTTCGTCTGTCTTCAAGCCGGCACAGGCCGCGATCTCCTCGACTGGTAGCTCGGCGCCGAGTGATAGCGGCTGCGGCGCGGCGATCGTCGCGCCGACCGGGGCGCCCGATCCATCGCGCTCGATCTCGATCTCGACGAGGCCGGCCAGTTCCTCGAACAGCAGCTTGCCGTTCTTGTCCCTGCCCTGCTGCGCCAGCACATAGCCGGTGCCGACGTTAGGATGCCCGGCGAAGGGCATTTCGGTCGTCCGCGTGAAGATGCGCACCCGCGCCGTGTTGGCAGGATCGTCGGGCGGCAACACGAACGTCGTTTCGCTGAGATTGAACTCGGCGGCGAGCGACTGCATCTCGGCGTCGCTCATGCCGCGTGCATCAGGGAACACGGCGAGCGGATTGCCGCCGAACCGTTGGTTTGTGAAGACGTCGACCGTAACAAAGGAATAGCGGCGCATATCAATGGAGCCCGTCGACTTCGCCGGAGGCCGTGAGCCGGATGTGCTCGGCGGCGGGCACGCGCGGCAGGCCGGGCATGGTCATGATGTCTCCGGCGAGCGCCACCACGAAGCCAGCACCGGCCGAAAGCCGCACCTCGCGGATCGGCAGCGTGTGGCCCGTCGGCGCGCCGCGCAGCTCCGGATCGGCCGCGAAGCTGTACTGCGTCTTGGCGATGCAGACAGGCAGCTTGCCGTAGCCCGCTGCTTCCAACGCCTTGAGGCGCCGCTGTGCCGGTCCGGCAATGGAGAGGCCCGATGCGCGATAGATCTCCCGCGCCACCGTCTCGATCTTCTGCGAAAGCGGTAGATCCTCGGGATAGAGCGGCTTGAAGTTGGCTTTACCTTCATCGAGGGTTGCCACCGCCGCGCGCGCCAACGCCTCGGCGCCGGCCCCGCCCTTGGCCCAATGCTCACAAAGATACGCCTTGGCGCCGGCAGCTGCGCACTTCTCCTCGATCAGCTTCAGTTCGGCAGGCGTGTCGGTCAGGAATCGGTTAATTGCGACGAGTACCGGCAGCCCGAACTTGCCCAGGTTCTCGACGTGGCGCAGCAGGTTCGGCAGACCGCGCTCCACAGCAGCCACGTCCTCCTTCGCCAACGCCTTCTCATCCGCGCCGCCATGGAGTTTCAACGCCCGCACGGTCGCAACGACGACAGCGAGCCCGGGCTTCAAGCCCGCCTGCCGGCATTTGATGTCGAGGAACTTCTCGGCCCCGAGATCGGCGCCGAAGCCCGCTTCCGTAACGACATAGTCGCCCAGTGCCAGGGCTGCCCGTGTGGCGACCACCGAATTGCAGCCATGGGCGATGTTGGCGAACGGACCCCCGTGGATCAGCACGGGATTGTTTTCCAGCGTCTGCACGAGGTTGGGCTTGGCCGCATCCTTAAGAACGGCGGCCATTGCTTCGGACGCCTTGAGGTCGCCCGCCGTGACCTGCTTGCCGTCCCGCGTTTCCGCAACGACGATCTGCGACAGGCGCTTTTCGAGATCGGGAAGATCGCGGGCCAGGCAGAGGATCGCCATGACTTCGGAGGCGGTCGTGATGTCGAAGCGCCCCTGGCGCGGAAAGCCGTTGGCCACGCCGCCCAGGCTTACGACCATGTCGCGCAGCGCCCGGTCGTTCATGTCCATCACGCGTGGCCAGAATACGCGACGGCTGTCGATGCCCAGCGCGTTGCCCCAGTAGATGTGGTTGTCGAGCATCGCGGCCAGCAGGTTGTGGGCGGTCGTGATGGCGTGAAAGTCCCCGGTGAAATGCAGGTTGATGTCGGCCATCGGCACGATCTGCGCCTGCCCGCCGCCGGTGGCGCCGCCCTTCTGTCCGAAGCAGGGACCGAGGCTCGGTTCGCGCAACGCAATGGCCGTCTTCTTGCCAATACGGCTCAGCGCATCGCCGAGACCGATCGTGGTCGTGGTCTTCCCTTCGCCGGCCTTGGTCGGGCTGATGGCGGTAACCAGGATCAGATGGCCTTGCTTGCTGCCTTCGAGAGACTTCAGGTAAGCGCTGTCGAGCTTGGCCTTGTCGCGGCCATAGGGCTCCAGCGCATCCTCCGGGATGCCGAGCCGTCCGGCGACTTCGTTCATTGGCTTCTTGATTGCACGCCGCGCGATCTCGATATCCGACATTATCGTTCCTCAAGCCCTACCACTCGACAGAGCCAGGACCCTAGCGGGCCAAGCCTGTCGCGCCAACCGGGGAGACCATGAAGAGCTGGCCGAAAATCGAAGGCGCCGTTGCCGACTACGTCGATGCAAACTGGCTGCGCGAACCGCCGCTGCGGCGTCGTCTGCGCGAAGAAACCGCGAAGATGCCGGGGGCCGGCATGCAGATATCGGCCCATCAAGGCCAACAGATCGGCCTGCTCGCCCGGATGATCGGCGCTCGGCGTGCCGTCGAGGTCGGTACCTTCACCGGCTATTCCTCGCTCTGCATCGCCGAAGCCCTTCCGCCCGACGGCAAACTCTGGTGCTGCGACGTCAGCGCCGACTGGACGAAAGTCGCGCGTCGCTACTGGAAAGAAGCGGGTCTGGATGGACGCATCGAGCTCGCTCTCGGCCCTGCGCAGGGCACGCTCGACTGGCTGCTGGCACAAGGGCTGACCGGCCAACTCGATCTCGCCTTCATCGATGCCGACAAGGAGAACTACGACACCTATTACGAGCGCTGCCTCAAGCTGGTGCGTCCCGGCGGGCTCATCCTGGTCGACAATGTGCTGTGGGGTGGTTCGGTTGCCGACCTGGCCGATGTCGATGCCGATACCCAGGCTATCCGCGCGTTG
This sequence comes from Pseudomonadota bacterium, assembly GCA_020160995.1. Lineage (GTDB taxonomy): Bacteria > Pseudomonadota > Alphaproteobacteria > Reyranellales > Reyranellaceae > Reyranella. Next base: position 31,962 of record JAIUOY010000176.1, read on the forward strand.
AACGCCAAACTCAAGTCCGACGAGCGTGTAGATCTGGTCTTGCTTGCTGTCGGCGACGGGATGACCTGCGCTCTGAAGCGCTGAGGGGTCAGATGTTGCCGAAGATCGGGTGTTTGACCTTGTCCCCCGGCTTGATACCGAGCATCCGGGCACTGCCGCCGTTGATCTCGAGAACGGCCCGCACCGGAAACTTGCTGGGGATCGGATCGGTCGAGTGCGGCACGGCATTGGCGTGAATGCTGCGGATCGTGCCGTCGGCAGCGATGAAGAGCATGTCGAGCGGGATCAGCGTGTTTTTCATCCAGAAGCTGACCGGCGCTTCCTGGAAGAAGTCGAACAACATGCCATCGTAAGGGCCGAGCTTCTCGCGAAACATGAGGCCCCGCGCCCGTTCGGTATCGTTGAGCGCCAGCTCGACATCGAACTTGAGCTGGCGGCCGCCGGTTTCGATCAGCAGTGACGAACGCTGGAACTGGATGTCCCCGCTGTTCTGCGCGAGGACGGCACCGGCCGCCAAAGCGAACGGTGCGGCGAGAAGGAGTCGACGGCCAAGCCGCACTCTGGGACCAGCAAATGCCATAGCTATGGATAGAGCGTGGGCGGCGATTTCGTCAAACGGATGACGCTTGCGTGACCGAGGCTCTGTAACCATAGTGGCCCCGCTCATCGGGGGGAGCCGCTTTGCGGCTGAGAGGTCCGAAAGGACGACCCCGGGAACCTGATCCGGTTAATGCCGGCGTAGGGACTGGTGGCTGACTTGGTCGTTCCTTCTCTCTCCGTGCGCGACGCGCGCATCGCCTTCGACGGCTACCTTGTTGCCGATCGCCTGTCCTTTGAGGCGCCTGCAGGTCGGACGACCTGCCTGCTCGGGCGTAGCGGTGTCGGCAAGACATCCCTGCTTCGTCACCTCGCTGGTCTTCTTCCCGGGACAACACGCGCAGCACCCCTTGCCTACATGGCACAGCAGGATCGGCTGCTCCCCTGGCTCGGGGTTCTCGACAACGTGCTCCTGGGCTACCGCCTGCGTGGCGACGAGGCCGCCCGTCGCGCCGCCGAGCCGCACGCCCGCACCCTGCTGACCGAGGTCGGGCTCGGCGACAGGCTGAACGCCCTGCCACGTACGCTCTCCGGCGGCATGCGCCAGCGCGTGGCCCTGGCCCGGACCCTTTGCGAGAATCGGCCGGTGATCCTCATGGACGAGCCGTTCGCGCAGCTCGATGCCGTGACGCGGCTCGACCTGCAGGACCTTGCCGTGCGCCTGCTGGCCGGGCGAACGGCGGTGCTGGTTACCCACGATCCCCTCGAAGCGCTGCGCGTGGGCCACGAAGTCCGGGTCCTGTACGGATCCCCGTTCACCGTCGGCCCCGCAATCGTCCCGCCGGGCCCTATGCCGCGCGACCCCGCCGATCCGGCTTTGCTCGCCCTTCAGGCACGCCTGATCCGCGATCTGCGAGGCACGGCATGAGACCGCTCATAACCGCGCTGGGGCTGCTCGCGGCGTGGGAACTCCTCGTGCGGCTCACGGACGTACCGACCTATATCCTGCCGCCGCCATCTCGGATCGCCTCGGTCCTGGTCGATCGCTTCGCCCTCCTTCTGGAGCAGGCTCTCTGGACGGGCACCGAGATGATCCTGGGCTTCGCCTTGGGCCTGACCCTAGGTGCCACACTTGCCATCGTCTTCGCCGCCTCGGCCGGCTGGCGGCGCTGGGCCCTGCCCTTGGTGATCGTCTCTCAGGCCATCCCCGTGATTGCCGTAGCGCCTCTGCTGGTTCTGTGGCTGGGCTATGGCATGGCCTCGAAGGTAGCGATGGCCGCCCTGGTGATTTTCTTCCCCGTCGTCAGCAGCCTCTACGACGGCCTGCGCCGGACTGACGAAGGCTGGCTCGAACTGGCCCGTACGATGGATGCGCCGCCGCGTGCGATCCTCCTGCAAATAAAGCTCCCGGCAGCCTTGCCTGCCTTCGCGTCCGGTGCCCGGATCGCTGCCGCGGTGGCGCCGATTGGCGCGGTGATCGGCGAATGGGTCGGCGCAAGCGCCGGTCTTGGTTACCTGATGACCCAGCAGCTCGCCCGCGGACAGACGCCGCTTGCCTTCGCTGCCCTGTTCGTTCTCTGCCTGCTCGGCCTCGGGCTCTACACGGCCACCGACCGCCTCCTGCGGCGGCTGGTGCCGTGGCAATCGTTCCAAGGAGATTGACGATGAAACTGCTGGTCCAACTGATTGCCGCACTGGCCCTGGTCTGCGCGGCGTTGCCCGCGGCGGCGCAGGACAAGGTTCGCCTTCTGCTCGACTGGTTCGTCAATCCCGACCATGCCGCACTGGTGATCGCCAAGCAGCGTGGCCTCTTCACCAAGCACGGCCTCGACGTCGAGATGATCGCCCCGGCCGATCCCAATGCGCCGCCCAAGCTGGTGGCCGCTGGCCAGGCCGACTATGCAGTTTCCTATCAGCCGACCCTGCAGATGCTGGCGGCCGAAGGGTTGCCGCTGGTGCGTGTGGGTGTCCTCGTCGCCCAGCCGCTGAACTCGCTGGTTGCCCTCGAAGACTCGCCCATCAAAACCATCGCCGACTTCAAGGGCCGCAAGATCGGCTACTCGGTCTCGGGCTTCGAGGAAGCCGTTCTTGGCGCCATGCTGGAGAGTGCCGGTCTCACACTGAAGGACGTCACCCTCGTCAACGTCAATTTCGCTCTGACGACGGCGCTGATGAGCAAGCAGGTCGATGGCGTGATCGGTGCCTTCCGCAACTTCGAACTGAACGACCTCGAGATCAACAAGACGAAGGGCAGGCTCTGGCTCGTCGAGAAGCACGGCGTGCCGATGTATGACGAGCTGATCCTCGTGGCGAAACGCGAGACGGTCGACGTCGCCCGCACCAAGAAGCTGCTTGCCGCCATCGCCGAGGCGACTACCTGGCTCAAGGCCAATCCGGCCGAGGGATGGGCGATCTTCTCCAAGTACGGCAAGGAACTCGACAACGAGCTGAACAAGCTCGCCTGGAAGGATACGCTTCCCCTGCTCGCCGACGATCCTGCCGCGCTGGACCGCGCGCGCTACGAAGCCTTTGCCGGCTTCCTTGCGAAGCGCGGCCTCATCAAGCAGGCAGCGCCCCTCGACAGCTACCTGCGCGACATCAGGTGAATGGAAATCAAGCGGCCCTGATCTCGACGACCTGAAGGCCCTTCTGGCCTTCGGCAATCCGGATCATCACCTTCTGGCCAGGAGCCAGCGAATCCATGCCGTGGCGTCGCAAGACCGCGGCATGGACGAAGATATCTCCGTCCTCGGCTTCGCGTGTGACGAAGCCATAGCCGCGCTCGTTGTTGTACCATTTCACAAGAGCTGCGATGTACTCACCCATGGCGACGCCATCCGGAATCGGTGGCGGCTTGGGCGCAATGGCAACCGCCGTCGACGAGTCGACGTCGAGCACCTTCATGACCTGCCAGCCCTTAGGGCCGCGCACGCCAGCACACACAACCGTTGCACCGGGCTTGAGATCCTCATGCCCAGATTGACGAAGTGTCGTCACATGCAGGAACGCGTCGCTGTTATCACTATCGAGGGCTAAGAACCCGTAGCCCTTTACAGCGTTGAACCACTTGACTTTACCACGCAGCTCAACCGAACCGACGTCCCCGCTCGTCTCTCCCTGTTGGGTCGTCATTCAACGATCCCGTGTTGTTATGCGGAAATCCTAGCATCCCGGATGGACTACGCAACGGGCTTGTGAGGATTCGCTGCTCAAACTAGACGAAATGTTCTGAAGTTTTCGGGAGGTAAGTTCGATGTTCAAAACCGACCTGTTCAAAGGCAAGCGTTTCCTCGTCACCGGCGGTGGAACCGGCCTCGGTCGCATGATGATGGAGAAGTTCGTCGAGCTGGGTGCAGACTGTGTGATATGTGGCCGGCGCGGTGGCGTCCTCGAGGAAACCGCCAAGCAGGTGATGGAAAAACACCCCGGCCGCCGAGTCGATGTGCACACCGTCGATATCCGCGTCGCCACGGCGGTCGAGGAGATGATCGAGCAGATCTGGGCAACGGGCCCGCTCGATGGCCTGGTCAATAATGCAGCCGGCAACTTCATCTCGCAGACCAAGGATCTGAGCCCGCGCGCCTTCGACGCGATCGCCAACATCGTCCTGCACGGTACGTTCTACATGACCAACGCTTGCGGCAAGCGCTGGATCGCCGAGAAGCGGAAGGCGAGCGTCCTCAGCATCCTCACGACCTGGGTATGGACCGGCAGCCCCTTCGTCGTACCCTCGGCGATGTCCAAAGCCGGCGTCGCCGTCATGACGCAGAGCCTCGCCGTCGAATGGGCACGTCACGGCATCCGTCTCAATGCCATCGCGCCGGGCCCCTTCCCGACCGAAGGTGCCTGGGCTCGCCTCAACCCGCTGCAGGAAGGCAACGACAGCCGTTACAACACGCGCAATCCGATGGGCCGGGTCGGCAAGCCGCACGAGCTTGCCAACATGGCTGCGTTCCTGATGAGCGAGGAAGTCGAGTACATCAACGGCGAAGTTATCGCCATCGACGGCGGCATGGGCATTATGGGCAACGGAACGTTCTCGAACATGATGTCCTATAGCGAAGACGACTGGCGCCGTATCCGCGAGCAAATCCAGTCGACCAACGCCGCCGACAAGGTGAAGCGCGGCTGAGCCGCGGGCTACGTTGCGGAGAGCGCCGCCGTCAGCGTCCGATGGAAGTGGACGATGGCGCTCTCGAAATGGCCGAATGTGAAAGCCTCGTTCGCACCACTGGCCAGGCCGCGCTGGATGGCATGGACGACGGCGCGGTCTTCCAGGGCGCCGGTGTTGCCCACGAACTCGGCGTCGCGCTTGGCCTCTGCAATCGCTGCCGGATCGTCGCCGCCACCATTGCTCAGCGTGTAGGTGAACTGGCGCGTGCGATCGACCGCCAGCGGCTCCAGGATGATCACGTTGGTGTGCCGTGAAAGCACGGTGACCAGCACATTGGGGAACAGGTGATAGACATAGGTCAGGAGCCCTTCGACACGGCGCTCCTGCGGCGGCACCTTGGCCAGCTTCTTGATGCGCTGGAACGGATAGGTGACGCGGCTGTTGCGACCGAACAGGTCGATGACATTCAGATTGTCGAACCCGTACGGCAGGAAACTGTCCGGATGCGTCGACTTGATGTGATAGCCCTCGATGAAGCTTTCGAGGAAGATTTTCCAATTGACGTCAAAATCCCGTTCGGCGGTTGCGAACAAGCGTTGGTCGGGATTGATCAGCCTGTCGAGCCCTTCGAGCGGATCGCCGCCTGCGGCAGGTTCGTCCTGAGTCACGAAGACGAGACCAAGGCGCTCCGTCGCCGTGACTGGCACCAGCGGATGCGCCTCCTTGTCGAAGCCTGGGAAGCCGCCTTCGTGCGGGATGTGGCGCAGGCGCCCTTCGAGATTGTATGTCCAGCCGTGGTAGCGGCAGACGAAGGCCCGAGCGCAACCCGCCCCCTCGGCGACCTGCATGCCCCGATGTCGGCAGGCGTTGCGGAACGCACGTACCTTGCCGTCGACGCCCCGCGTTACGACCAGCGGCACGCCTGCGGCTTCGCGGGCGATGTACGAGCCGACTTCCGGTAGCGCGGCCGAAGGACAGAAAGGAACCGGAGAGCGACGGAGCACCTGCTCCATCTCGGCTTTCATTCGATCCGTCGAACGATAGTTGGCGACAGGTTCCCGCCAGACCTCGTCACCGAGATCGGTGGTGCCGTTGGCCATATGGTCGAGGACACGCTGCGCTACCGATTGATCATCCATTCCCGGCTTCATGCTGGTGTTCCTTCTGATCTTGTCCGATCCAGCATAGATGAGGCTTGGGATCGGGCAAAAGAAAGCAACGGGCTGACGCTTGAGCAGGATTCAACTGTCAGCAGCCTGCCCGGCGATCAGCCCTCGTTTGAAAGTCCGCAATGCAACGTTGTCGCCTTCTTCCGGACGATGCAGCAGCCAATATAGCCCCCCCCCTGTTGGATTACGGGCGCTCACGGCCGCCAAAACACTCCCGCCGCCTCGCGGTCTGCGAACAGAGCCTCGCCCGTTCCTCTTGCTGTCACGCCGACACCGGGCAACGCACCGCCAACCCGAAAGAAACCTCCTCAGCAGGCATGCTTCGCCACCCCGCCCTAATCTGATTGGCCACAGCCAAGCCATGGGCATAGGTTGCAGCTCGCTCGTCAACTCGCCCCCTCTACGACGGGCGACCTTGCGAGACGATTGGCTGTCGGCGATGGCGATTCAAGATTCAAGTCGACCTGTTGCATTCGTGCAACATGCCCAAAAACATTGATACGAAAGGCTTTGCCGCCGCGAAGCTGCCGAGCATTATAGTTCACGTTCCGTGAGTGCAGTGCGGCAAAGGCTACGCCTCAATTGAGCCAAAGTGTCATGGTGTTTAGCACCGTCTCAACAACCAGTTTTCGGGTCCCTGCGAGATCCAATCGTGCCCTTCCTTAGCAAGCCGGTCTCCCAGGTCTTTCACCATTTGCCACGGCGGCGACTGCTGACGATAGGCGTTGCGTCGGCTGGCGCGCTGTTGGCCACCGCGCCGACAATCGCCCAGACCATCGAGGCCCGTCAGTGGCAGGGCGCCACGGCGGCGACTCGCCAGCCCGAGCATGTCGTCGCCAGCACAGCTGCCGAATGGCGCAGCCTGTGGAGCCGTGTCGGCAGCCCGCCGCCAGACATGTTCGAGGCCGGCCGCATGAATGCCGTCGGTATCTTCCTCGGCCGCCGCGCCAGCGAAGGCTACGCTGTCAATGTGCTCTCGACGGCACGCCGGCGCGACCGCATCGTGGTTGTGTTCGAAGAGCGCATGCCGATGGAGCAGATGATGGCTCAGCGTACGGCGCCGCGCCCGGTTTCCAGTGCATCGCCGTCCGCCACCACCTCCTCCTCCTTGTCTTCCGGAGCCTCGGGCTTTGCCGCGCCCGGTGCTGCCGCAAACCTCGCCCCGCCGCCGGTACGCCCTGTGAGCCATCCGACGTCGCCCTGGGCGATCATCCTGATCAATCGGGCAGACCTGCCGGTCTCCGTCGAGCAGCGTCTCTTCCGCTGACGCTCAGTGGGAGTGCCGCGGCACTCCCTTGGTCTCGGATATCCGCTGATAGTTGACCGCGAAGTCGAGGCAGGCCCCGCTTGCGAGCTGGCCCACGAACTTGCGCTGCAGCTCCTGCCAGGGTGTCTGGCTCTCCTTCACGTTCGGTTTCCAGGCAGCCTTGCGCTTGGCGAGTTCGGCATCGCTGATCAGGATGTCGGCGCGGCGCTTGCCGATGTCGATGCGAACCTTGTCTCCCGTCTCAAGCAGTGCCAGGCCGCCACCGACGGCGGCCTCCGGCGAGGCGTTGAGAATCGACGGGCTGGCCGAGGTGCCGCTTTGCCGGCCATCGCCGACGCACGGCAGCAGCAGTATGCCCCCCTTCACCAGCCGGTCCGGCGGCAACATGTTCACCACCTCGGCCGCGCCCGGGTAACCGACGGGGCCGGTATTGCGGATGAACAGGATGCTGTTCTCGTCGATCGGCAGCTTCGGATCGTTGATCCGGTGGTGATAATCTTCCGGCCCCTCGAACACGATGGCGGTGCCCTCGAAGGCATCCTTGTCGCCTTTGCGTTCGAGGTACTTCTCACGGAATTCGGCCGAGATCACCGACGTCTTCATGATCGCCGAGTCGAACAGGTTTCCGCTCAGCACGGCAAAGCCCGCCTGCCCCAGCATCGGCTTGTCGTAGGTCTTGATGACTTCCCCATCGGCCGGAGGAGCCCCCTTCAGATTCTCCTTCATCGTCTTGCCGGTCACGGTGAGAGCGTCGCCATGGATCTTCTTCTTGGCCAGCAGCTCGGCCATCACCGTCGGTACGCCGCCCGCTCGATAGAAGGCCTCGCCGAGATACTTGCCGGCCGGCATGCAGTTCACCAGCAGCGGAATGTCGTAGCCGATCTTGTCCCAATCACCGTTCACCAGATCGACGCCGGCGTGACGCGCAATCGCGTTGATATGCGGCGGGCAGTTGGTCGAAGCGCCAAGTGCGCTGGCCGCGACGATGGCATTCTCGAAGGCCTTGCGCGTCAGGATCTTCGAAGGACGAAGATCCTCCCAGACCATGTCGACGATGCGCCTTCCGGTTTCGTAGGCGATCTGGCCGCGCTGCTTGTAGGGACCCGGAATGGCCGCACAGCCGGTAAGCGACATACCGAGCGCTTCGGCCATGCTGTTCATGGAAAGCGCGGTGCCCATCGTGTTACAGTGGCCAACGCTGGGTGCGCTCGACGCCACCATCTCGATGAACTGTTCCATGTCGATGCGACCGGCCGCCAGTTCTTGCCGGGCATACCAGACGATGGTGCCCGAGCCCGAGAGGCCACCGGCAAAATGGCCGTCGAGCATCGGCCCGCCCGACAAAACGATGGCCGGAATGTCGACCGTCGCCGCACCCATGATCATCGCGGGTGTGGTCTTGTCGCAGCCTGTGGTCAGGACCACGCCATCGAAGAAGTAACCGTAAAGGCTTTCGACCAAGCTGAGATAGGCCAGATTGCGATCGAGCGCTGCCGTCGGCCGCTTGCCCGATTCCTGAATGGGGTGGACGGGAAACTCGATCGGGATGCCGCCGGCGTCCCGAATGCCGTCGCGGATACGCCAGGCAAGGTCGAGGTGGTGCCGGTTGCAAGGCGAGAGGTCGCTGCCGGTCTGGGCGATGCCAATGATCGGCTTGCCGCTGCGCAGCTCCGCCAGGGTAAGGCCGAAATTCATGTACCGTTCGAGGTAGAGCGCGGTCATGGTCGGATCGCTCTTGGAGTCGAACCACTCGCGGCTGCGCAGGCGGCGCTTACCACCCTTCTCGTCGGACTTGTCCTTCTTGTCGGCCATCCGCTTCCTCCAGATTTGTTAACGCAAGCCTGGGAGAAGGCGTTCCCGAAGTCCAGCGTCTCGCTGGGGCGCCCTCTTGAGGTTCGAGGTGGCCCATGACAAATCTCGGTCATGGCAAACTCTCCTGCGATCGTCAGCCTCGGCGAACCCCTGATCGAGTTCAATCGGCCCAAGGAAGGCGACGGCCGGACCTGGCTGCAGGGCTTTGGCGGCGATTCGCAGAACGTGGCGATTGCCGCGGCGCGACAGGGCGCCAGCGCAGGTTATCTCACCAGCGTCGGGCAGGATTGGATGGGCGATGCTTTCTTGGATCTCTGGAAAACCGAAGGCGTCGATGCTTCCAGAGTCATGCGTCACCCGACAGCGCCCACCGGCGTCAGCTTTGTGACGCACAGTGATGCCGGTCACAAGTTCGACTATCTGCGCAAGAACTCGGCCGCCTCGCTGATGACGCCGGCGACGCTCGCCGCCGACTACATTGCCGGCGCAAAGTTCTTCCATCTCTCGGCCATCGGCCAAGCCATCAGCGAGAGCGCCCGCCTCACCTGCGCTGCCGCGGTTGCGGCCGCGCGCAGGGCTAGCGTGAAGGTATCCTATGACACCAACCTGCGGCTTCGGCTCTGGGAGCTCGACCAAGCGCGTCAGGTGATCGATGCCACGATCGCGCAGTGCGACATTGCCCTGCCGAGCCTCGACGACTCCCAACAGCTCACCGGGCTCACCGCCCCCGACTCCATTGCCGACTACTATCTCGGGCTCGGTGCGCCGCTGGTCGCCTTGAAGATGGGAGCAGAAGGATCGTTGATAGCGACCAAAGACAGGCGCACGCGCGTGCCGCCCTTCAAGGTCGAAGCGGTGGATGCCACGGGTGCTGGCGACACCTTCGATGGTGCCTTTCTCGCCCGTCTCCTGGCTGGCGACATGCCCGACGTGGCGGCGCGCTATGCCAACGTCGCGGCCGCCCTCTCGACCACTGGATACGGCGCGGTCACGCCTATTCCGCGGGCGGACGCAGTCCTGGCTGCATTGAAGACCGCCTGATTCCCGGCACCAGCGCCCAGACCAGACGACCAAGAACGGTTACCTGCTGGGCAAGCCAGCCACGCCCGTTGTCGGCATCGACGACTGCATCGTCGACGCCCGTAGGTCGGTGCTTGCCGTCATAAATTGCCGTGCCGAACAGGATGTCCCAGATCGGGAAAACCGGCGCGAAATTGTGATCCTGAATGTGGCGCTCCTCCGGCGTGGAGAGCGCATGGTGCAGACGATGGAAACGCGGACCGACCAGCAGCCGTTCGCCCAGCCGGCCAAAGCTCATGTCGACATTGGCATGCGACCAGCTTTCGACGAGGCGGCCGATCATCAGGATCATGACGTACTCGCCGGGCTGCACACCAACGACCTGCGAGAACAGAACCAGCGCCAGGTTGATCAGCAGGTCGTCGACCACATGATTGCGATCGTCCGTCCAGACTGTCATGCGCCGTTGGCTGTGGTGAAGGCTGTGCAAGGACCACCACCAGGCAAAACGATGCTGGGCGCGATGCAGCCAGTAGGCGGCGAAGTCGTAGAGAAAGAAATAGACGAGGAACGATGCCAGCGCGTTGTCGCCCAACCAGGGCAGAATGCGTTCCAGCCGTGGCGGCGCGAACCCCCAGGTGCGCACCAGCAGCTCGATATGCTGGACCAGCGGATAGGTGACGATGAAGATCGCAAGCGGGACGATGCCGAGCTTGTTAAGCACCGTATAGACTTGATCGACGCGGATCAGCCGATCGTCCGGGCCGGACTTTTCCAGCGGCCAGCGACGCTCGAAGAAACGCATGCCGAGCGCGATGATCGCGATCTGCACGACGCCCAGCATCAGGAATTCGACGGCGCTGTATCCCGGTTCGTACCAGGCCATCAGGCCGAAATGAAAAAGAACCGGGCTGACGATGGTCTCGAACAGCCAGGCCTGGATGTCGACCCAGAAATCGGTGAGTTCCCGCATTGGCGCGGGCCGCTATTTGCGGTCGCTCGCCGTCGAGGCAGCGCGCACCGGCTTGTCCGTTAGCAATGCCGTACCCTGCAGCATGAACACGCCATGGGGTGATTTGCCGACGTGAATGCTGGCGACGACCTTGAGCTGCTCGATATCGACGATCGCCACGCGGCGCAGGAAACGCTGTGTGACCCAGAGTTCCTTACCGTCCGGTGTGATGTCCATGCAGTCTGGACCGCCCGGGATGCGGATGTTGCCGACGACGCGCATTTCGCCGGTCGTGTCGATCAGCGACACCGTGCCCTCGACGCGATTGCTGACAAAGTACTGCTTGCCGTCGCCCCTGGGCCAGAAATTGTGCGCACCCTTGCCGGTCTGGAGACGGCCCTGTACCGCACCATCCTTCGGATCGACGACGGCGATGCCGTCCTCGCCGGTCAGGGCAACCAGAAGCCGCTTGTTGTCCGGCAGCATGACGACGCCGGCCGGCGTGTTGCCGACAGGCATGTTCCACTTCAGCGACTGGGTCTCGAGGTCGAACGCCGCGAGACGGCCACTTTGCTGCAAGGTCACGAATACCGTCTTGGACTCGGCATCGAAGGCGATGTGGCTCGGCAGGCCGTCGATGAAGATGCGACCGGCCAGGCGGAAGCCGTCGGCATGGAAGATGTCGACATGATCGAGCCTGTAGGCCGCGGTGACGAACCACTTGCCGTCCGGGCTGAAGCCCAGGTGATAGGGATCGATGATGTCCTTGACGACGCGTTTGCGCTCGCCGGTCTTGATGTCGAGGCCCAGCAGCTCGTTGGTCGCGGTCGAGCCGATCAGCACTTCCTTGCCGTCCGGCGTGATGATCAGATGGTGTGGCTCGCGGCCGACCGGAAGGCGCGCGATTTCGGTGCGCGTACTGCGGCTCAGGATACTGTAGGAGGCTTCCTCGGAATTGAGGATCAGCACGGAATCTGCCCGCGCTGCGCCGCCTGCCATCACAAGCGAAAACGCCAATGCCGCGAACGACAGTTTATTCATTGGAGATGCCCGCACCACTAGATGCTTGACTTGAAGCACCTTTCGAGGCCGCGCGCTAGGGGCGTTTGAGATACGAGGCCGCGGCAGCCAGTCGCTCGACCCTGCCCCAGTCACCACCTGCAACAGCATCCTTAGGGGCAACCCAGGAGCCCCCTACGCAAGCGACGTTCGCAAGCGCGAGATAGGTTGGCGCCGTTTCCGCTCCGATCCCGCCGGTGGGGCAGAACCGCAGCCCGGCCAGCGGCGCCGACGCCGCCTTCAGCCAACCGACGCCGCCCGCGGTGTCCGCCGGAAAGAATTTCAGGAGGCTAAAGCCTCGATCGGCCAACCTCATCGCCTCGGAGACCGTCTGCACGCCCGGCAGGAAGGGCAGCCGCGCGGCACTGACGGCCGCCGCGAGTTCGTCCGTACAGCCGGGGCTGACGCCGAAACGAGCCCCTGCCCTTTGTACCTGTTCGACCTGCCTTGCATTGAGCACTGTGCCTGCGCCGACCACCGCGTCGGGCACTTCACGCGCGATGAGCTCCAGTGCCTGCAAGGCGGCTTCGGTACGGAGGGTGATTTCGAGGACAGGCAACCCGCCCTTCACCAGCGCCCGTGCCAATGGAACGGCCGTTTCCACTCGATCGATGGTCAGAACCGGGATAACCGGCGCCCGGGCGGCGATGGCCGCAATATCCACGGTCAGACGCTCCAGCCGCCGTCGATCACGTTGACGGTCCCCGTCGTGAAGGCAGCTTCGTCGCTGGCGAGATAGGTGGCCAAGGCAGCTATCTCCTCGGCCGAGCCAAAGCGCCCGGCCGGCTGGCGCTGCAGGAAGAACTGCTTCGCATCCGCACCGCCGCCCAAGGCCGAGATACGTTCGTCGAGTGACGGTGTCTGAATGGTGCCAGGACAGATCGCGTTGCAGCGAACACCCTTGGCGACATAATCCACGGCTACCGACTTGGTGAGCCCGATCACGGCAGCCTTGGTCGTGCCGTAGATACAGCGCAGCGCAGCCCCTTTCACCGAAGAGGCAGCGGAAGACATGTTGATGATCGAGCCGCCGCCCTTGTCCAGCATACCCGGCAGGAAGGCTTGGATCGTCCAGAACATGCTGCGGACGTTGAGGTCGAAGGCGAACTGCCATTGCTCGTCCGTCGCGTCGAGCACCGTGCCGTGATGGACGAAGCCGGCGCAGTTGAACAGCACGTCGACTGCCCCTGTCTCGTCGGCCAGCTTGTCGATGGCAGTCTTGTTGAGGACGTCGAGCTTGTGGGTCGTCACGCCATTCACGCCATCGAACGCCTTGAGCTTCGCTGCGTCGACATCCGTTGCGCAGACCTTGGCACCCTCCCGTGCAAAGGCGCGGGCCGTGGCGGCCCCAATCCCCTGCCCGGCCGCCGTGACGACGCAGGTCTTCCCCTTCAAGCGCATAGGCGTTTCTCCGTAGAACGGGCAGGCCTTACTTGATCAGGCCTTTCTCCTTGTAATATTTCTCGGCGCCCGGATGCAGGGGAATGCCGATGCCCCGGAGCGCCGTATCGAGCTTGATCGACTTGCCCTTGGCGTGGCCCGAGTCGAGCAGTTTACGCGTACTGGGATCCCACAACGCCGCCGTGACAGCGTAGATCAAGGCATCGGTCTGCTTTGTTGACGTTGTCCATATTGCATTCACGCTCACGGTCTTTACGCCGGCAACATTCTTGTACGCGCTATCCGGGATCTCATCCGTTCCGAAGAAGCTGTATTTCTTCACCAGCGCCTCTGCCTCGGGACCATCGATCGGTACCAGATTGATGGGCGTGGTCGCCGCAAGCTCTGAAATCGCGCCATAGGGCCAACCGCTCACACTGAAGAAGGCATCGAGTGCGCCGTCTTTCAGCTTGTCCGCCGCCTGCTGGGTTTTCAGGTACTCGGCCTTGAGGTCCTTCTCTGTCAGCCCATAGGCACCAAGGATCAGCCGGGCATCGACCAGCGTGCCCGAACCCGGCTCGTCGAGCGACAGACGCTTGCCTTTCAGATCCTTGACCGACTTGATGCCCGAGTTCTTGCTCGCCACGAGATGAAAGCTCTCGGGATAGAGGCTGGCGATAGCCCGGAGCGTTTCGGCCTTGGGACGCCCCTCGTAGATGCCGGTGCCGGTGAAGGCCCAGTAGCCGACGTCAGACTGGACGAAGCCCGACTGCATGGTGCCGGCGACGATGCCAGTGGCGTTCGCCACGGAGCCGTTCGACGCCACCGCGGTGGCCACCAGCCCAGGCACGCCGCAGGAACCGCCGTCGGCGCAGGAGCGCGAGCCCGGCGGATTGGAGATCGCATTTGCGATCAGGCCACCGATGGGGAAGTAGGTGCCAGCCGTGGCGCCCGTGCCAATGCGGAAGAAAGTGATGTCCTGCGCGCGGACAGGTACCGTGCCGAATGCAGCAGCCCCCAGGCTGCCCAACAGCGCGGCCCTGCGATTGATCAGCATTGTCGGGCCTCCATGACGGGTTCGATTAAACCGTTTCCCGAGAAGACCTGCAACGACGACCACTCAGTTCACGCCGATCGCTTTGCTGAGAGTCGGGCCGATCTCGTTGTGGATCACCAGATCGGCGTCGTCATCCTGGTCGGTCGGGTCGCGATTGAGGATGACGAAACGGGCACCGTTGCGTTTGGCCATTCGCGGAAAACCAGCGGCGGGGTAAACGACCAGCGAGCTGCCGAGCACGATGAGCAAGTCGCAGGCGAGCGTCTCCTCCTGCGCGCGTATCATCGGAATCTCCGGCATCGCCTGGCCGAACGAGATGGTCGCCGTCTTCACGATGCCTTCGCACTTCTCACAAAGCGGTAATTCGCCCTTGTCCAAGAATGCCGTGCGGATTGGGGCAAGCTCATGGCGATGGCCGCAGTCGAGGCAGCTTGCATAGGTGGCATTGCCGTGCAGCTCGATCACCTTCGCATCGGGAACGCCGGAACGCTGATGCAGCCCGTCGACATTCTGGGTGATGATGGCGCTCATACGTCCCTGCTCCACCAGCTTCGCCAGGGCGCGATGGCCGGCGTTCGGCTCGGCATTGAGCATGGTTTCGTCGGTCGCGAATTTCCGCCGCCAGGATTCGCGGCGCATTTCGTCCGACGCCATGAAATCATCGAAGTAGATGGGCTTGTACCGCGTCCAGATGCCGCCCGGAGAGCGAAAATCCGGAATGCCCGACTCGGTCGAGATGCCGGCCCCCGTAAAGGCCACGATCCGTTTGGCAGCCCCGACGATTTCCCGCAACTGCTCCACGTCGTTCATCAGGCCTCCTTGCGGCGTCAGGGCGCCGGCATTGCGGGATTGTGGGCGGCGCAGCCGATATAGGTCCGCCCTTCGCTACGTACCTCGACAGAATAGGCGAAGAGCGCGCCGGACATCGAATCGACGCAGCGCCGCTCGTCGAGTGTCACCGAAAAGTCAGGGCCTTCGGTGGCGGCGTAGGCAATCGAACCGCCCTGCCGCGCGAGACCGGCATGCGGCGCCCGTTGCGGCAGGGTGCCGCCGAGGACGTTCAGGAGCATGTCCCGGGAGGTGATTTCCAGCCGCCACGATGGCTCGTTGCCCAATCCGATCCACTCACGCTGATCGAAGCGCTCGCGACAGCCTGCCGTTTCGACGGCAGCCCGCCGGACCTCGAGTGCGCCGACGCCTGCCCCAGGCCCACTTTCCCGGCCGCCGTAGAATTCCACGAACATGGGCCGGCCTTCCTGGCCCGCCGTCAGCTCGCGCAACGCCCGGCTCAGCTCCTGACCGGGCGTGCGATCTTCGAGAGCCAGTGGTGCCCCGTCACAGGGCGAGAATTGCAGCTTGCCGCCAATATCCCGGACAAGGCCGCGCAGCCGGATCGCGCTGGCGGGCAACGGCGGACGCCGAGCCTCGGGAGCCGCCTGCGGCACCGACGGCTGTTGGGCTGGCGATCGCTGGGCAGGCTGCGGAGACAAGGCCATGACCGACTGCGGCGTCGACGCGCCCGGGCCTCGTCCGAAGGGGGTCGGCGCGGCACGGGTGGTCTGGACTGGCAGGGCGTAGAAGAACAACGGCTTCTCGGCAACATCCAGCATGCAGATGAACTGGGTTTCGAGAGGGCTGCGGTCGCGATAGGTCAGCCGTCCGCGAAAGGTGAGCACGGCAGCTACAGCCTGCGCCCCCGCATTGGCGCCGATCCTCTCCAGAGTCGGCGGCGGCACCTCCTGGGCGGTGATACGTTCGATCGAGGGATCGAGCTTGCGGTATTGGCCTTCGCCGAACGCCACGCATTGCTGCGCGAGACGGGTCTGTGCCGCAGCCGGGAGAGCGGACACCAGGGCGAAGCAGGCGAGAAGCGGAACAGCGTGGCGCATCGGACGCCTAGGATAGCCAGCGCTTGCGCCTCTTGTAATGCTTGGTGTCGCGGTAAGACTTTCGCGTGCCGCCTTCGTTCAGGCCCAGGTAGAATTCCTTGATGTCGGAATTGTCGCGCAGCTTGTCGGCTGGTCCTTCGAGCACGATGCGGCCGTTTTCCATGACATAGCCATGATCGGCCACGCCCAGCGCCATCGTGGCATTCTGTTCGACCAGCAGGACGGAAAGCCTCTCCTGCCTCACGAGCTTGTCGACGATCCCGAAGATCTCCTCGACCAGCATCGGCGCCAGGCCAAGCGACGGCTCGTCGAGCAGAACGACCTTGGGTTTGCTCATCAGCGCGCGGCCGATCGCCAGCATCTGCTGCTCGCCTCCGGAGAGGTAGCCCGATTGCTGGTGTCGGCGCTCCTTCAGCCGCGGGAAGTAGGAATAGACAAGGTCGACCCCCTGCCTCACCACCGCGCCTTCCTTCTGGACGTGACCGCCGGCGATCAGGTTTTCCTCGGTCGTCAAATGCTCGAACACGCGCCGTCCTTCGAACACCTGGACGAGGCCCAGCCGCGTGACATCGTGAGCCCGCATGCCGTCGATGCGGTGCTCGCCAAGCTGGATTGTTCCTTTGGTGACCTCGCCACGCTCGCCGCGCAGCACGCCCGAGATCGCCTTCAGGGTCGTTGTCTTGCCGGCGCCATTGGCGCCCAGCAGGGTCGTGATGGCGCCTTCGCGCACGTCGATCGACACGCCCTTCAGGACGAGGATGACGCGATCGTAGACGACTTCGATGTTGTTGATGGCCAGCATCGCTTGTCGGGTGGCGATTGCTCGCCACCCGTCCGTCGGTTCGCTCAGGACTTCTTCGCTTCGGCGTCGAGATGCTTCTGGATCACGGAACGATAGCCCTGGAACCAATCCTTGGTTTTCGTCAGCTTGCCGCCCTTCACCGTCCATATCTGGACCCAGCCGCCGCCTTCATGGTCGGCCGGCGTGATTTCCATCGGAGGCACGAGACCGCCCAGGGTGAAGCCCTTGATCGACTCCATGCCGTTTTTGACTTCTTCGGATGTGGGCGCCGCGCCCTTCTTGGCCTTGATGGCGTTGCGCACGGCTTCGACATGCAACGCCGCGATCAGGACGCCGCGATTGTAGTAGACGGTCGAGTCCATTTCCTTCGGCGGGGACTTGCCCTGCGCCTTGTACATGGCCTCGATGTCCTTCAGCACTGGGAAGTCCTTGCCGACGCCCGCGAACTGGATGGTGTTGTAGCCTTCGGCTGCCCCCATGCCGCCCGCAGCGGCGATGTCGGCCTCGGCGCTGCCCCACACGAAGGCCACCACCTTGCTGAGCGGAAAGCCCTTGCCCTTCAGCTCCTTGATCGAGACCGACGGTGCACGGCCGAACAAGTGAGTGATCACGAAGTCGGGCTTGAACCGGCTGGTGATGTCGAGAATCTGCGCGCCCATCTCGACGCCCGGCGCAGGAACGGCGAAGGTCCTCATCTCGAAGCCTTCCGCCTTGGCCAGGTCTTCGAGAATCGGCAGCGGCTCCTTGCCTGCAGGATTGTCATAGAACAGGTAAGCGATCTTCTTGCCCTTGAGGTTGCCGCCCAGCCGCTCCTTGGCGAAGGCGACGGCCGCTCCCGCTTGCGACCAGTAGCTGGCGGCAATCGGGAAGGTATAAGGGAAGCGCTTGCCGTCGGCCGCCGAGGCCGTCCCGAAGCCCGGCGAGGTGCCGAGAATCTTGTCTTCCTCCAGCTTCTTGTTCAGCGCCGCCGTTTGCGGCGTCCCGTACAGGCCTTCGAGGACCGCCCCTTCCTTCTTGAAGCGCTCATGCGCTTCCATCGCCGGCGGCACCTTGTACTCGTTGTCGATCTCGAGAACCTTGATCTTGAAGCCCTCGACCCCGCCCTTGCTGTTCACCAGACCGATATAGTCGTGATAGCCCGGACACAGGTTGACGCCGACCGTCGCTGTCGGCCCGGTGCGGTCGCACTGGAGGCCGAACACGAGTTCCTTCTGCGCGAAGGCCTGCCCTCCGCCGAACACAAGGGTTGCGGTGGTCGCCGCGACCCCAAGCCAACTCCTTACGAACCTCGTCATGGGTTCCTCCCTTCGCTATTGCGCCCCTCTAGTACGAGAAGGGCCAGACCCGGAAATAGCTCCGGATATTGCGCCAAAGCCTGTTGAGCCCCTCCGGCTCGACGATCAGAAAGAAGATGATCAGCCCGCCGAACACACCTAGCCGGAGACCTGAGACGACATTGGCCATTTCCGCCGTGGTGAAGAACAGCGAGCCCACGTCCTCCATGAAGAGGCGGATCACGATGGGCAGCAGGGTCACGAAGACGGCACCGAAGATCGAGCCCAGCACCGATCCCAGCCCGCCGATGATGATCATGGCGAGATAGTCGATCGAGACGATGAGCTGGAACTGCTCGTAGTTGGCGATGCCGAAATAGTAGGTGTAGAGCACGCCGCAGACGCCGGCATAGAAGGACGAGATGGCGAAAGCCAGCAGCTTGTAGCGGTAGATGTTGATGCCGATGATCTCGGCGGCGATGTCCTGGTCGCGCACGGCGACGAATGCGCGGCCGATGCGGCTGCGCGCCAGGTTCAGGGTCGCCACGATCGCCAGCACGGCAAAGAACAGCAGGAAGAAATAGAGACTTCCTTGTGTGTTGAAGCTGAACCCGAACAGGCTCGGCCGGTCGACCTCGATGGACGCCTGCGCACCGCCCGAAATGGCCGGCACGCGATTGATCGTCCATTCGATGATGAGCTGGCCCGCAAGGGTCGCGATGGCGAGATAGAGGCCCTTGATGCGCAGGCTGGGCATACCGACGATCACGCCAATCGCTGCCGCCATGAGACCGCCGGCGGGCAAGGTGATCCAGAACGGCAGGCCGAGCTTCACAGCAAGATTGGCCGCGGTATAGGCGCCGACCGACATGAAAGCGGCATGCCCAATCGAAATCTGGCCGGTATAGCCCACGAGAATGTTGAGCCCGAGCGCGCCGACAATGGCGATGAAGATCAGGTTCAGGATCGACAGATAGTATTCGTGGACGGTGAGCGGGACGATCACGACGAAGATCAGCGCCAGCGCCGCCACCGTCCATTTGGCGATGGGCAATGGATAGAGCGCCGCATCGGCGGCATAGGTCGTCTTGAAGATCCCGGATTCGCGATGGAACATGGACGCCTACACGCGCTCGATCTTGCGTTTGCCGAAGATGCCGTATGGCCTGATCATCAGGACCAGGATCATCAGCACATAAGGCGCGAAGTCCTTGGTGCCGCCGCCGACATAGGGGTCGAGGTAGCCCGCCGCGAGACTTTCGACGATGCCGATGATCAGTCCGCCGACCAGCGCCCCGCCGATCGAATCGAGGCCGCCCAGGATCACCACCGGGAACACCTTGAGGCCGACCAGTGCGAGGTGGACGTCGACACCCAACATGCTGCCCCACACCACGCCGCCCAATGCCGAGACGACCCCCGCCATCGCCCAGGCAAGCGCAAAGTAGCGCTCGACATTGATGCCCATGGCCTGGGCCACCTGCTGGTTGTCGGCGACGGCACGCATCGCCACGCCCATGCGGCTTTTCTTGAAGAACCAGCTGAACGCCAGGAAGAGCAGGATGGCGACCACTGCGCCCAAGACCTGGATCGGCGGCAGGCTGGCCGGACCCAGCACAATCGGTTCGTCGCCGATCGGCAACGACACCGCCCTGGTCTCGCTGCCGAAGATCACCGGCCCGAGGCCGCGCAGCATGGCGGCCAGGCCGATCGTGGCCATGATTACCGCCACGACGGGGCGGCCAAGCAATGGCCGCAACACGACGCGCTCCAGACCGAAGCCGAAGCCGATCATGACGGCTACGACGATGACAATGGCGGCAACAAGTGGCGCGCCTTCAAAGCCCAGCACGACAGCCACGATCAGGCCCGCCAGCATTACGAACTCGCCCTGGGCGAAGTTGATGGCGTCGGTCGCCTTGTAGACAAGGACAAACCCCAGCGCGATCAGCGAGTACATCAGTCCGATGGAAGCGCCGTTCAGGACCAACGCGAGGGCAAATTGGAGATCTTCGGACATCCCTGCTCCCTCAGGCCGCTCGCCGTGCGGGCCGGGCCGCACCTGCATCGTGGAGTGCAATGGTCGAAACGAGCGTCGACCGGCGGCCGTCCTCGAACGTGATTTCCATGGTCACGTCGACTTCGCCTTTGCCGCCGTAGAAGGCGTCGACGACGTTGGCGTACTTTTCAGCAACGAACCGTCGCCTGACCTTGCGCGTTCGCGTCATCTCCGCGTCGTCGGCGTCGAGTTCCTTGTTGAGCAGCAGATAGCGTTTGACCTGCTGCATATCCGGCAAGGTGGCGTTGGCCTTGGCGATCTCCTCGCCGATCAGAGCCGCGACTTCCGGCTTGCGGCTGAGATCCATGTAGCTCGTATAGGCAAGACCGCGTTTTTCGGCCCAGGTACCTACCGTCTGCATGTCGATGGCGATCATCGCCGCCACGTAGGGTCGCTGATCGCCGAACGCCACGGCCTCGCGGATGAACGGACTGAACTTCAGCTTGTTCTCGATGAATTGCGGCGCGAAGGCCGAGCCGTCGTTCAGCTTTCCGACATCCTTGGCACGGTCGATGATGATCAGATGGCCCTGTTTGTCGAAGAAGCCCGCGTCGCCGGTCTTGAGCCAGCCGTCGGATGTCATCGTCTCGCGCGTCACGTCGTCCTGCTTGAAGTAGCCCCGGAAAACATTCGGCCCTCTCAGCATGACCTCGCCGCGGTCGTCGATCTTGACTTCGATGCGCGGGATCGGTCGTCCGACGGTGTTGGGATTGGCTTCTGCGTCCGATTGGCAGGAGATCATCGCCGACGCCTCGGTGGCGCCGTAGACCTGCTTCAGGTTGATGCCGAACGAACGGAAGAAGCGATAGGTATCGGGGCCAAGCGGAGCGCCGCCGGTGTAGCACCAGCGCGCATTGCGCAGCCCCAGCTGGTCGCGCACAGGCCCGTAGACCATGACTTCGCCGACCGCGAGCCCCAGCCGATCCGCAATCGACAGCGCCTCGCCGTCGGAGCGCTTCAGCTCGCAGCGTTCGGCCAGTCCGCGGAACAACTCGAAGACCCATCGCTTGAGCGGCGTCGCGTCGCCCGCCTTGACCTGCATCGTGGTGAGCATGTTCTCCCAGATGCGCGGTGGTGCCAGCATCGTGTCGGGGCCCAGTTCGCGCAGGTCGCGCTGCACCGTCTCGGGATTCTCCGGGCAGTTGGCGATCAGTCGTGCCATCAACGCCATACCCAGCGTGAAGGCCGCATCGCCGACCCAGGCCATCGGCAGATAGGAGAGCCAGTTGTCACCCTGCTTGACGTCGTTCACTTCGATGAAGGCTTCCGCCGTGGCGATCATGTTGCGATGACTGAGCATCACCCCCTTGGGATTGCCGGTCGTGCCCGACGTGTAGGCGATCATCGCCGTGTCGTCGGCGGAACCCTTGGCGAGTTCGGTCTCGTAGAACCGAGGGTTCGAACTTGCGAAGGAGCGCCCCTCCTCCAGCACGCTTTCGAACGAGCGCAGGATCGGATCGTCGTAGAAGGAAAGGCCGCGCGGATCGTCGAACACGATCCAGCGCAGCCGAGGCAGCTTGTCTTTGAGCGACAACGCCTTGTCGACCTGCTCCTGGTCTTCGGCGACGATTACCGATGTCTCGGCATGGTTCAGGACATAGACCAGTTCCGAGGCGATCGAGTCTTGATAGACCGGCACCGACACGCCGCCCAGCGCCTGGGCGGCGAGCTGCGCGAAGTAAAGCTGTGGGCGGTTGTCGCCGACGACCGAAAGCTTGTCGCCGCGCCGGAAGCCCATCGCCGCCAGGCCGAGGGCAAAATCGCGGACATTGTCGCGATAGGCCGCCCAGCTGTACGTCTGCCAGACGCCGCGCGTTTTCTCGCGCATGCCCGGCCCTTTGGGATCTTCCGTTGCATTGCGTTGCAACAGCTTGGGCAATGTCGAGGTTTCGACAGCGTCGACCACGCTCATAGCCGCCCTCCGCCCTTGCCCGTCCCGAGATAGGCTTCGATCACCTTGGGGTCGCGCTGCACTTCTTCCGGTGTGCCGGCCGCAATGCGCCGCCCCCGGTCGAGCACAACGACGCGATCGGAGATATCCATGACAACGCCCATGTCGTGCTCGATCAGGACGACCGTGACGCCGCGTTCCTGATTCACGTCGAGGACATAGCGCGCCATGTCCTCCTTCTCGTCCTGGTTCATCCCCCCCATCGGCTCGTCGAGGAGCAACACCTTGGGTTCGAGCGCCAAAGCCCGTCCGAGTTCGACCCGCTTGCGCAGCCCGTAGGCCAGCGCTGCCGTAGGCTGTTTGCGCAGATCCTGGAGCTTCAGAAACTCGATGATCTCCTCGATCGCTTCGCGATGGGCGATGTCCTCCTTCTGCGCCATCCCCCAGTAGATGACGCTCGACAGCACACCGGCCTTCATGCGCACGTGCCGGCCAAGCATCAGATTGTCGAGGACAGTGAGACCGCTGAAGAGGGCGATGTTCTGGAACGTACGCGCGATGCCCAGTGCCGCAATATCGCTCGGCTTCTTCTGCGTGATATCCCGGCCTTCCAGCACGACCCGGCCCGTGTCGGGCTTGTAGAAGCCCGAAATCATGTTCAGGAGCGATGTCTTGCCGGCGCCGTTGGGACCGATGATGGAAAGGATACCTCCGCGAGGCACGTCGAGGGAAACGTCTTGCACAGCAGTGACGCCGCCGAATCGCTTCGACACCGCTTCGACCACAAGCTGGCTATCGCCCTCATGCGCAGCCATGCGCTGGGCGGACGTCCCCACCATGAACCCTCCCTAAACTCAGACCTCTTGTTCGCTTATAGTTGTACGCATCATGCAGATTCCGTAGAGCGGACGCAACCTGTCGGGAGTTCGGTCCATGCCACGTCACATCGTCTGTCTTACCTTCGACCATGACCATGTCTCCGGTCTGATCGCCCGCGGCATGACTTCCCCCACGGCGATTTCACGCGGCGAGTACGACATCGTGGTCATTCCGCGCCTGGTCGCCTTGCTGGAGCGCTACGGAATCAAGGCGACCTTCTTCACGCCCGGCCATACGATCGACAGCACGCCGGGAGCGGTCACGCCCTATGTGGAAGCCGGCCACGAACTGGCCCATCACGGCTGGACGCATCGCCTGCCGGTCAACCTTTCGCGCGACGAAGAGGAAGAGGAGATCGTTCGCGGCAACGAATCGATCAAGCGCATCAGCGGACGGACGGCGCGCGGCTATCGCTCCCCGGCCTGGGATCTCTCCCCGCACTCCATCGATCTGCTGCTGAAGCACGGCATTCAGTACGACAGCTCCTTGATGGGCAACGATTACGATTGCTACTACGCCCGCCAGGGCGACATTGCCGAGCTGATGAAGCCGCTGGTGCGCGGCCGCGAGACCGCGCTGGTCGAGATGCCGATCAGCTGGTCGCTCGACGACTATCCCGCCTTCGAATATATGCGCCTGCCCAATGGCTCCGTTCAGCAGGGCCTGATGAACGCAACGGCCGTGCTCGAGAACTTCGTCGACGACTTCACCTACATGACGCGGGTCTGCGACTACGGGATCCTGACCTACACCTTCCACCCGCATGTCATCGGCCGCGGCCATCGCATGATGATGCTGGAGCGGCTCATCCAGCGTCTGATCGAAGGCGGCGCCGTCTTCATGACCATGGAGGCCGCCATGCAGGACTGGCTGGCGCGACGCCGCGGTATCGCCAAGGCTGCGGAGTGACCTAGGGCAACGAGCCGCGCGCCACCCGAATAGATCGGCAGATCGTCACCATCTTGCCAATCGCGTGATCGACGAAAGCCTGCACGCTCTTCTCGATGTCCGTAGCCAGACGTGGCCGCTCCGCCGTGATCGCCCGGGCCAGGACCGAGGCTCCCGCTCGCGCCGTTGCCTGGTTTGCCGCGATGGAGCGATCGAGCGAGCCGTCGGCCTGAACGGGTGCCAGCGCCCCTTCGATCCGTTCCAGAAAGGACGGTGCGTGGGCGAGATGCCTGTACATACTGGCAAGGATCAACGGCTGCGGGCGGTCTCCGAACTTGTTCAGGCGCAGCACGCGCGCCCAGGTCTCGGGGGCGACGTCATCCTGCACGGCGAGCTTGGGCAAGGTGACATCGGGCGCAGCCAATCGCGGCCCTGGCTCCGCCGTACCTGTGGCGGCGGCTTCGCCGCGCAGCCATACCGCGAGCGCTCCCAGCGCAAAGAGATTGATGGTGTTGGAATGGTCGTAGCTCGCCAGCACGGCGTCGACGCTGGCCGGCTCGTCGCCCGCGAGCGAGCCCAGCCGCGGGAGCTGCATTCCTTCCCGGAAGCGAACCGCCGCCACGTCTGCCATACCCTGCAGGTACAGCGGCTTCACCGCCGTCCAGGCCCAGGGCAGTGCGCCGTCCATGGTCGCGAGATGGCGCCAGACAAGGTTGACGACCCTGACGCCTACGGTGCTGCGGATGTCGGCAAAGAGGTCGGCGACTTCTCCCGTCGCCGTCGCTTCGGCAACGGCCGGAAACGGATCGTTCACTCGGCCGCCTGCTTTGAGTCCTGGCCCAGCACGGTGAAGAAGGAAGCGGTCTTCGGTTGCTTCGGCAGCTCGACGAGTCCTTCCTTCAGGCGAGCGAACCGCGCTTCCTTGCCGCGCACGATGCGGCCTTCGTTCAGGCTCGGCATCGGGTTGCGAGCAATCGGTACCGCGTCGGCGGCCGTATAGACGCAGATGTAAAGGCCGCGCGGCTTGTCCGCCCCGTTGGCAGCCGAGCCGTGCAACAGCCGTGTGTGCATCAGGCAGACGGCACCCGCCTTGCCGACGCAGGGCAGCGACTGCGCCAGGGCCTTCTTCTCCTCGTCGGCCGCGACGGCCCCTGTGAAGCGCTCGCCCTCGAACAGCGAGTGTACCGGCCCCTTGTGCGAGCCCGGCACGACGGTCAGGCAGCCGTTGCTCTCGTCGATATCGTCGAGGAATAGCAGCGCCGTCACGATGTCGTCGTTGGTGTGCGGCGTGTAGGCGAAGTCCTGATGATAGTTCACCTCGGTCTTGGCGCCGGAGAGCTTGAGGTTGATCTTGCAGTGGTGGAACTTGACGTCCGGCCCGATCAGGTCCGCCACCATGTCGACCATGCGCGCATCGAGCATGACCTCGCGATAGGCATCGGAAATATCCGAGGGATTGTTGATGCGCCGCAACGCGGGCTTCTCTGCGCTGTGCTCGGCGCCCATGTCGAAGCGCGGGCGGCCGTCCACCGTCGGCGGGCCGAACGGTGCGGTGTGAGCCCGGCTCTCGTCCACCCAGCTCGCGATCTCGCCCTTGAGGGCGGCGAGCTGGGCCGGGGTCACAGCCTCCTCGACCATGAGGTAGCCGTCACGCCAGAACGCATCTCTTTGTTCCTGTGTCAGCGCCGTCATGGTCGCCTCCTTCTACACAACGCCGCGTTTGCGGAAATCGGCGATGGCCGCCGCGTCGTAGCCGAACTCCTTCAGGATGGCATCGGTATGCTCGCCCTGCTCCGGCGTCGCCGACTTCATCTCGAACGGCGTGCGACTCATGTTGATCGCCTGGCCGATCAGCTCGATGTCGCCGAGCTTCGGAGACTTCACAGGATGCGCCATCTTCAGGTGCTTGACCTGCGGATCGGCGAACATCTCGTCCATCTTGTAGATCGGGCCGGCGGGCACGCCCGCCTTGTTGAGCTTCTCGACCAGCTCGGCACTGCCGTAGGTCGCAACTCGCTTGTCGATCTCCGCGTTCAGGGCATCGCGATTCTTCGCGCGTCCCTTGTCGGTGCTGAACCGCTCGTCGGTCATCAGCTCCGGCGCGGCGATGCACTCGCAGAAGCGCTTGTAGATGTGGCCGCCGGAGGCCGCGATGTTGATGTAGCCGTCCTTGGTCTTGAAGACGCCGGTCGGGATCGAGGTCGGGTGGTTATTGCCGGCCTGCCCCGGTACGTCCTTGGCGATGGTCCAGCGCGCAGCCTGAAAGTCGCACATCGAGATCATCGCCTGCAGCAGCGAGGTCGATATCCACTGGCCCTGGCCCGACGTCTCGCGCTCCAGCAGAGCGATCAGGATGCCGATGGCGCAGTGCAGGCCCGCGCCCACGTCGGCAACGGCGATGCCGGCACGCACCGGACCTTGCTCCGGCATGCCGGTAACCCACATCAGGCCGCCCATGCCCTGGGCGATCTGGTCGAAGCCGGCACGCTCCGCATAGGGGCCGTCCTGGCCGAAGCCCGAGATCGACCCCAGGATGATCCGCGGGTTCACCTTCTTCAGGCTCTCGTGATCGATGCCCAGGCGGAATTTCACGTCGGCACGGTAGTTCTCGACCACGACGTCGGCCTTCTCGACCATCTTCATGAAGATGGCCTTTCCGTCGGGTTCCTTGAGGTTGAGCGTCACCGATCGCTTGTTGCGGTGCAGATTCTGGAAGTCGGGTCCGTGACGCGGCCCGCCCATGTCCATCTCTCCGGCCGAAGGCGGCATCTCGACCTTGATGCAGTTGGCGCCCCAGTCGGCCAGGTAGCGTACGGCGGTCGGACCGGCGCGCACGCGCGTCAGGTCGAGGACGGTAAAGCGGGAAAGCGGTCCTGCGGTCATGCTCTCACTCTGCGTTGGCAATTATTCAACCCGTACCATGGCGGCGGGATCGATCTCCAGCCAGACCCGGCTGCCGACCTCGAACACCTGGTTCGGCGCGGTCGAAACACGGAGCTGCTTGGTTCCCACCAGAGGCCGTACCAGATAGTCCCAGTATTCACCGAGATAAGAACGGCCGGCGATCTCCGCCTCGACGGCCAGGGCCTGCCCGGAGGGCTGCGCGGTGGCCAGTCCAATGGCCTGCGGCCGCAGGGAATAGAGCAACGCGCCACTGCCGTTCACCCCTTCCAGGGCGCCGGCCTTGGCGGTGAAGCCGTCGAACCGGACCTCGCTCCCCTGATGGGCACCTTCGAGGAAATTCGTGCGGCCGATAAAGCCCGCGACGAACCGGCTTTTCGGCCGGCCGTACAGCGTATGGGGCGCGTCGATCTGCTCGATCTTGCCCTTGTTCATGACCACGATCCGGTCCGATGTCACCATGGCCTCGGACTGGTCGTGCGTCACGTAGACCGTCGTGATCTTGAACTCGTCGTGCAGGCGGCGAATCTCGAAGCGCATTTCCTCGCGCAGGTTGGCGTCGAGGTTGCTGAGCGGTTCGTCGAGTAGCAGCACTTCCGGCTCGACGACGATGGCGCGGGCCAGCGCCACACGCTGCTGCTGGCCGCCCGACAGCTCGGCCGGATAACGGCCCTTGAGATTGCGCATCTGGACCACGTCCAGGATCTTGTCGACACGGCGGTCGATCTCCGACCGCGGCAGCTTGCGGACCTGCAGGCCGAAGCCGACATTCTCGCCCACCGTCATGTTCGGCCAGATCGCATAGCTCTGGAAGATCATCGACATGCGACGGTGTTCCGGCGGCACGACGCCGGACGACGAGGAAATCTGCTTGCCGTCCATTTCGATCGTGCCGCCCGACGGCGGCATGAAGCCCGCGATCATGCGCAACGTCGTGGTCTTGCCGCAGCCCGAGGGGCCCAGCAGCGAGACGAACTCGCCCTTCACGAGTTCGAGGGAAAAATCGGCGACGGCGTCGAAACTGCCGTAGCGTTTGGCGACGTTCTTCAGGACCAGCTTGCTCATGTCGCGTTACGCCTCAGCATGAAATCACGGCCGAGCGCTTTCTGCCCGACCCACAGCAACGGCAGGGTAAGCACCTGCAGGATCAACGCCAATGCGGCGAGACGCTCGAAATTGCCCTCCTCGCTCATGTCGAAGATCATGACGGAGGCCACTTTAGTATTGGGCCCGTAGAGGAAGATCGCCGCCGACAACTCGCGCGTCGCCGGAATGAAGATCAGCAGCCAGGCCCCCAGCAGGTTACGCTTCAGGAGCGGCGCCACGACGCGGCGCAGCGCCGTCAGGCGGCTACCTCCCAACACGCGGACCGCCTCCTCCATTTCGGGATTGAGGCTGCGGATCGCCGCACTGGCGTTGACGTAGCCGACCGGCAGGAAGCGTGTCGTGAAGGCCAGGATCAGGATCAGTGCCGTGCCGTAGAGCGCCAACGGCGGTGGCGCATAAGCGGCATAGAAGCCGATCGCCAGCACGACGCCCGGGATCACAAAGGGTGCCACGCAGAGGAAGCCCAGGATCCCGCCAAACGGTACGAGCTTGCGAGCGACGATGTAAGCCACACCCAGGGTCAGGAAGACAGCCACCGTCGCACTGGCCGCTCCGTAGAGAAAGCTGTTCAGCACCGATTCCATCGCTGTTGCATGCTCGAACAGGATGAAACGAAAATTCTGCAGCGATATGTTGTCCAGGGAAAAGCCACGTCCCCAGGCTTTGGCAAAAGCCGACTGGATCAGGAAGATGTACGGCAGGAATACCGCCAGCGCCGCGACGAACATCGCATAGCCGAACACGACCCAGCGCCAGCGGCCGAGCAGGATGGGGCGCCGTTCGCCTCCCTTACCCGTCAGCGCGACGAAACCCTTACGTCGGGTGATCAGACGCTGCACCAGCACCAGCAACACCGTGATACCCAGCAACGGCATGGCATAGGCCGCCGCCACTTCGACCCGCACCGGGTTGCCGAAGAACTGGAAGAGCTGTGTCGTCACGACGTTGAAGCGCGCCGGAATGGCGATCATGGCCGGAGAACCGAACAGCGCGATCGCCTCCAGGAAACAGATGATCACGCCACCCAGGATCGCCGGCAGCGCCAACGGCAAGGTCACCCGCCACATTGTCCGCCATGGGCCCGCGCCCAGGATATTGGCGGCGTCCTCCATCTCCGACGAGACGAGCTCCAGGGCCGCCGTCGTGAAGATGAAGATATAGGGAAAGGAATAGAGCGCGATGACGACGGCAAGGCCCGTGAAGCTGTAGATGTTGAACGGACCAGCCTCGGCACCCGTCGCCAGCATGTAGAAGCGGTTTAGCCAGCCGGCGTTGGGACCCGCCAGCAAGATCCAGGCGACCGCGCCGGTGTAGGGCGGCGTGATGAAGGTCGCCAATACCAGCATGCGCGTGAACCCGCGGCCGGGCATGTTGGTACGCGCGACCGCCCAGGCCAATGGCACGGCGAATACGCCGGCCAGAAGGGCTGATACCACGCCAAGCTTCAGCGAATTCAGCAGCGCATCGATATAGCGCGCGCGCCCGTAAGCCGTCGCGTAGTTGGCAAAGGTGAATTCGCCCGTCCGCTCCGTCTGAAAACTGGTGATCACCAGGTAGATGAACGGACTCACCACCAGGAACAGCAGGACCGCGATAATCGCGATCCACAGCAACCAGGTTGAATCGAAGGAACCGGCGCGCCCTGGGCGCGCCGGCGCGGCATCGAGAGTAGAAGCAGTCACTGTCACGTCGGTTGCCGCTCTCTCGTCAGTTACCGAACGTATCGCGCCACTGTTCGATCACCTCCGGAATGCCCTTGTCGACCTCGGCAACCGTCGGACGGATCACCTTGATCTCGCTGATCGGCTTGGCACCCGGAGGGGATGCCACTTCGGGGCGCAGCGGGATGCCGAAGTGCTTGGCGTTGATCTTCGAAGCTTCGACTGAATAGAGATATTCCATGAAGAGCTTCGCCGCGTT
Source organism: Pseudomonadota bacterium (assembly GCA_020160995.1). GTDB lineage: Bacteria > Pseudomonadota > Alphaproteobacteria > Reyranellales > Reyranellaceae > Reyranella. Next base: position 61,939 of record JAIUOY010000176.1, read on the forward strand.
GGGGTTCTTCGTGCCCTTCATGATGGCCGAGGGCGCTATAATCAGCACGGCGCCGTCGCTGGGATAAGACACGGCCAGCGGATTGCCGCGCGCGGCACTGAACAAGGTCGAGCCGTCGGCACCTGCTGCCACCTGCCGCTCACCGGCATTCAACGCCGTGACCGTATCGTTGATCGAGCGCCCGATCTGCGGCTTGTTCTTTTCCAGCTTCTCGAAATACTGCCAGCCATAGAGCTTCTTCATCGACAGGACCCAGGTTCCGACATAGCCGGAGAAACCCGGATGGCCGGTCGAGACCTTACCCTTCCACTTGATGTCGAGCAGGTCCTCCCACTTTTTTGGGGCATCCTCCGGCTTCACCTTGGAAGTGTTGTAGGTCAGCACCACCAGCCCGGCCGCGGTCGGGTGGTAGTAGCCGTCCGGATCGAAATTCTGGAAAGTCGGCGAGATCTTCGGCGTCGTCTCGGGGATGTACTTGTCGAGGCGGCCTTCCGCCTTCAGCCGTGCGTAGTGGCCGAGATCGGTCGACGAGAACACGTCGCAGATCGTCTGGTTGTTCTTGATGTCCTGCAGCAGGCGTTGATAGGCGACCTGCGCCGTCGTGCGGACGACATTGACCTTCACACCGTACATTTCGGTGAAGCCCCGCCCCAGATCTTCCGCCCCTTCGGATGTATAATGGGCGACGTACCAGGTGAGTTCGCCCTCTTTCTTGGCTGCTTCAGCGAGAGCTTTTATGTCCGCTCGCGCCGTTACAGGTGCCAGAAACAGTGCAAAAGCAAGCGCAAGGCGTCCCAACCCCTTCATGATTCCCTCCCGGCTCGTTACTTCATTGCTATTGAAGTGCGATACGATCACACGTAGCGCCACCCGACAAGCTTTAGAGACACAGAGAACGCGCATGACGGAAAGCCTGCGGTCAAAAAACTGGTCCGCTTACTATCAGCAGCTTCGCGATCGTCCGCCGCGTCGCACATTGCTGGCTGCCCTCGATGCGTTCGGCACGCCACCGACTGACGCACTCGTCATCGATCTCGGCTGCGGCGACGGCCGCGACGTGATCGAGATGCTGCGCCGCGGCTGGCGCGTCATAGCCGTCGATTCGGAACCCGAAGCGCTGCGCCAGTTGCAGGCACGACCATTGCCGGAAGGCAGCGACGTGACGCCGATCAACGCCCGCCTGGAAGACGTGCCCATTCCCCTCGGTGTTCATCTGGTGAATTCGAGCTTCGCAATGCCTCTCTGCGAGCCGGAAGACTTCTTCCGTACCTGGGCACGCATTCGCGAAGCCCTGCCCTCCGGCGGACGTTTCTCCGGCCAGTGGTACGGGCCGCGCGACAGTTGGGTTGGGCGGCCCGGCATTACCTTTCTCAGCCGCGAGGAAGCCCTTGCCCATCTCGATGGACTTCAGCTCGAGATGTTCGAGGAGGAAGAAGCCGATGGCGTCACGCCGCGTGGCAACGCCAAGCACTGGCATATCTTCCATATCGTTGCGCGGAAGCCCTAGGGGCAGTCGGCGTGGACAAACGGCCGGCTGTTGGCCGACACTCCCGCACCGCATTCAACGGAGGGAAACATGGCCTCCCCGCAACCTTCCAGCCCGTCGCGCGATGTCCCGGTCACAGCCGAAATCGCTAAGCGAGCCGCCTCTCTCGCCTGGCATGACCTGCCGGACGATCTCGTGGAGCGCACCAAGCAGTGCCTGCTCGACTGGTTTGCCGTCACCATCGCCGGCGCGCAGGAGGAGCTGACGGACATCCTGATCCGTGAAGCCCTCGAAGACGGCGCCAAGGGGCCAGCAACGCTGGTCGGTCGCTCCGAGACAGTGTTGCCGTCGGCCGCCGCCCTCATCAACGGCTCTGCCAGCCATGCACTCGACTACGACGATGTGAATTTCTCGATGGGGGGCCATCCGACCGTTACCGTCGTTCCTGCCCTGCTGGCGCTCGGCGAGCAGATGAAAGCCTCCGGTCGTCTGTTCATCGAGAGTTTCGTCGCAGGCTACGAGACCTCCGGCCGGGTCGGCCGGCTGGTCGCCCCTAGCCATTATCAGAAGGGCTTTCACGTCACCGGCACCGTGGGCTCCTTCTCGGCCGCGGCGGCGGCCGGGCGCATGCTGGGCCTCACCGACGCCCAGCTCGCGGTCGCCTTCGGGATTGCCGCTACCCAGGCCGCCGGCCTCAAGTCGAACTTCGGCACCATGTGCAAGCCGCTCCATGCCGGCACGGCGTCGGAGCATGGGCTGCGTGCCGCACGCCTCGCCGCCAAGGGCTTCACCGCGCGCAGCGACTCCCTGGAGTGCGACCAGGGCTTCGCCTCCTCGCAGAGCGACCATCTCAATGCCGAGGCCGCGCTGGGCGAACCGCCGCAGGGTTGGCACCTGCGCAACAACCTCTTCAAATATCATGCCGCCTGCTACCTGACGCATGCGCCCATCGAATGCGCCAAGGAAATCCGGCTGAAGAGCAACTTCCCGCCGGAACGCGTCCAGAAGATCATGCTCAGGATCGACTCGGGCGCCGACCGGGTGTGCAACATCCCGCATCCGACGACGGGTCTCGAAGCCAAGTTCTCGCTGCGCCAGACCGTGGCGATGGCGCTGACCGGCGTCGATACCGCGAACCTCGATTCCTACAACGAGGCGGTGACGCAGGATCCACGGATCAAGACCCTGCGTGACAAGATGGCGATCGATTTCAAGCTGGGCTGGACGCATTCGTTCGCCGAGATGGCCATCCAGCTCGACGATGGCACGACGATCGAAGTGGCGCACGATTCCGGCATTCCCTGGGCCGATCTCGCCAAGCAGCGCCAGGCGCTGGAAACGAAGTTCGACAGCCTGGTGACGCCGCAGCTCGGTGCGGCCGGGACGCGCCGCCTGCACGACGCCATCGAGCGAGTCGACAGCCTCGCCGACATCGGCGAACTGGTCCGCGCCTCGGCCAAAAGTTAACGGAGATCAACGCGAGAATGACTGAAGATTTCAGGGCCCGCGCCCGGCTGGTGCCCAAGGGCAACCGCTATGAAGATTTCGAGATCGGACGGGTGTTCAGCCACCATTGGGGGCGCACTATCACCGAGTCCGAGACCACCCTCTTCTCGACGCTGACGCTCCATTTCAATCCGCACTACTACAATGCGGCTTATGCCAAGGCGCATGGTCATCCCGGCATCGTCGCCAATCCTCTGCTGGTCTTCACGACGGTGTTCGGCCTCACGGTCGAGGATCTGAGCGAGGGCGGCGGACCGTTCCTCGGCGTCAACGAACTCACCTATCACCAGCCCGTCTATCCCGACGATTCGCTCCGGGCTGAATCGACTGTGCTCGACCGGCGTATCTCGGATTCCCACAAGGGGTTCGGGATCGTCACCTGGCACACCAAGGGCCTTAACCAGCGCGAAGAACTCGTGATCGACTTCAAGCGCACCAATCTCGTTCGCCTCAGGAATCCGTAAAGATGCCTTTTCTCACCGAAGAACGCCGCATGATCCAGGAGCAGGCGCGCGAATTCACGCTGAACGAAGTCCTGCCGGTGGCGAACAAGCTCGATCCCGAAAAGGGCGAGATCCCGATGGATCTGCGCGAGAAGATGGCGGCGCTGGGCTATTTCGGCATCCTGATTCCCGAGCAGTATGGCGGCCTCGGTTTGGGCTGCTCCGAGTACTGCCTGGTGACCGAGGAACTGTCGCGCGGCTGGATGAGCGTGGCCTCGATCATCGCGCGCGGCAACCTGCTGATCGGCTCGCAGGAGATGAGCGAAGAGCAACGCAGCCGCTACCTCCCCCGCATGGCCAAGGGCGATTTCCTCGGCGCCTTCTCGATGTCAGAGCCAAACGCGGGTTCCGACATTTCCAACATCTCCTGTCGCGCCAAAAAGGACGGCGACAGCTACCTGATCAGCGGCAACAAGTACTGGTGCACCTTCGCCGACGGCGCCGACTTCATGATCATCATCGCGCGCACTTCGGACGCGCCTCCGGGCAAGCGCCATCTCGGCTTGTCCATGTTCTTCGTCGAGAAGAAGCGTGGCGAGCTGCCGAAGGGATGCAGTGGCGCACCCATTCCCAAGATCGGCTATTTCGGCTGGAAGACCTGGGAGCTGGCCTTCGACAATTTCCGTGTCGACGCCGCCGACCTAATCGGCAAGGAAGGCGAGGCTTTCTACTACGCCACCTCGGGTCTGGAGACGGCCCGCGCCCACACCGCGGCCCGTGCCATCGGCCTTGCCCAGGGGGCGCTCGACGATTCGATCCAGTACGCCAACGACCGCAAGCAGTTCGGCCACTCGATCTCGGACTTCCAGGCGATCCGCTTCAAGATCGCCGACATGGCGACACAGATCGAAGCGGCGCGGCAGCTCATGTATTTCGTCTGCGAGCAGATCGACACCGGCCAGCGTTGTGACAAGGAAGCCTCAATGGTGAAGCTCTTTGCCTCCGAGATGGCCGAGCGCGTCACCAGCGAGGGCATCCAGATCCATGGCGGCGCGGGCTACACGACGCTGCACGCCGTCGAGCGCCATTGGCGTGACGCCCGCCTGACCAAGATCTTCGAGGGCACGTCGGAAATCCAGAAGCGCATCATCTCCGATCGCCTGCTGGGCCGCGGGAGGAACTGATGAAAGTCTCCGCCCTCACCGGCAAGACCAACTACTTCGAGGATTTCACCGTCGGCGATGTGATGAAGCATGCGCGCGGCAAGACCGTGGAGCCGATGGAGCAGGTCTGGATCACCAATGTGACCATGAACACCGCCGAAGCGCACTTCAATGAACACCTGACCCAGTCGACGCCCTACAAGCAACGGCTGGGCTTCGGCGGCGTCACCATCTCCATGTGCATCGGCCTCGCAGCCGAGGACACGGCCGAGAATGCGCTGATGGAACTCGGCATGGACAAGATCAGGCTCAAGGGGCCCCTCCACCATGGCGATACGCTCTACTGCTATACCGAGGTGCTGGAGAAGACCGACGCCAAGCAGGCCGACGCCGGCATCGTGCGCTTCAAGCACTACGGCGTGAACCAGGACGACAAGCACATCTTCGAGGGTGAGCGCACCGTGCTCATCAAGCGGCGCAGCCACTGGGGAGACAAGTGAGCACCGAGGCACCGCTCGGTGCCCTCGACGGTGTCCGTATCATCGACCTCACGCAGATGCTGGCGGGTCCCTTCTGCACCATGCTGCTGGCCGACCAGGGCGCCGAGGTCGTCAAGGTCGAACCGCTCGACGGCGATCACACACGGATCATCGGCCCCTACCATGCCGACGACAAGTTGAAGGCATTCGGCGGCTACTTCGCCTCGGTCAACCGCAACAAGAAATCGATCGCCATCGACCTGAAGAAGCCGGAAGGCCGCGACCTCGTCATCCGCCTGTGCAAGGACGCCGATGCCGTCGTCGAGAATTCCCGAGCCGGTGTCATGGAACGCCTGGGCCTCTCCTACGAAACGCTGCGAGAGAGCAATCCCAAGCTGGTCTACGCCACCATCCGTGGGTTCGGCGACCGCCGCACCGGCGCCAGCCCCTATGCCGACTGGCCGGCCTACGATGTCGTCTCACAGGCGTTCGGCGGCGTCATGGCCATTACGGGCCCCGACAAGCATACGCCGATGAAGGTCGGCCCCGGCATTGGCGACCTCATGCCGGCAACCATGTGCGCCGTCGGCCTGGTGAGCGCCATCTTTCGTGCCCACAAGACCGGCAAGGGCCAGTTCGTCGATGTCGGCATGGTGGATGCCATCCTGTCGATGTGCGAGCGCATCGTGCACCAGCATGCCTACACAGGCGGCGTGCCTGTGCCCGAAGGCAACCACCATCCCCTGCTCTGCCCCTTCGGCATGTTTCCCGCCAAGGACGGGTTCATCACCATCGCCGCTCACGCCGACGCCCATTGGCCGATCCTGTGCCGCCTCATTGGTCGGCCCGAACTCGGCGCCGATCCACGTCTCGCCACGGTGCAGGACCGCCGCGCCAATCAGGACGAGATCATCGCAGCGGTCTCGGCGTTCACCAGCCAGCGCACCAAGCAGGAGCTGCTGCAGCATTTCGGGGGTCAGGTTCCCTTCTCGCCGGTGAACGACGTGCGCGATGTCTTTGCCGATCCGCACTTTGCTGCCCGCGATATGGTGGTCCGGGTTCCGCATCCCGGGCTCGACATCGAAACCGCGATTGCCGGTGTTGCCATCAAGATGACCGAAACCCCCGGCCGTGTGCGCCATCGCGCCCCCTTGCTGGGCGAGCATACGGACGAGTATCTGGGGTCGATCGGCTGCGGCGCCGGCGATATCGCCCGCCTGCGCGCCGACAAGATCGTTGCCTGAGGAGAGTAGAATGACCGACCGCCAACCCCGCCGCGCCCGCCGCGTCCAGCTTTCGACGCCCGGCTCCAGCGAGAAGATGATCCAGAAGGCGTCGGAGTCGAAGGCCGATCATGTCTTTCTCGATCTCGAAGATGCCGTGGCCCCCAGCCAGAAGCGCGATGCCCGCAAGAAGATCATCGCCGGCCTGAAGTCGCTCAACTGGAAGGGCAAGACGCGCTGCGTTCGCATTAACGACCTGACGACCGAGTACGCCTTCGAGGACATCATCGAAGTGGTCGAGGGTGCCGGCGAGCATCTCGACACGATCATGATGACCAAGGTGCTGACGCCGGCCGACGTGCTGTTTGCCGATAAGCTGCTGCACCAGCTCGAGAAGAAGCTGAAGCTCAAGCGCCGTATCGGCCTCGAAGCCCTGATCGAGGAAGTCGAAGGCATGCAGAATGTCGACGCCATCGCCAAGTCGACGCCGCGCCTCGAATGCCTGGTGTTCGGCATGGGCGACTTCTCGGCCTCGATGGGCGTCACCAACAAGAACGTCGGCGAGACCGACGGCTATCCGGGCGACATCTGGCACTATGCCCGCTTCCGCCTGATCATGGCTTGCCGCGCCGCCGGCATCGACCCGGTCGACGGTCCGTTCGCCGACTTCAAGAACCCCGACGCCTATCGCGAGGAGTGCCGCCGCTCCATGACCCTGGGCG
>JAIUOY010000177.1:0-64610 GCA_020160995.1 Pseudomonadota bacterium
CTAGAGCCAAGGGAAAGGTCCCTCGCTGCGCCCGGGATGACAATTTGTGTGTGGCGAAGATGGTGCGCCTACCGCTTCGCCGCCAGGCTCCTGAACAGGGCATCGCTGCGGTCGTCGGCGGGGAAGAAGCATTCGACGCGGACTTCCTGGAGGGTGATGTCCTGTGGCGTGCCCAGCGTCGCGATGGTGGTGAACACTGACAGCGCCTTGCCGCCCACCAGGTAGTCGACCGTCAGCATTGGCGCCGGCCGCTCCTCGAAGCGCAGCTTGCGGAACGAGGCCGGCACGTCGGGATAGGCCATGATCTCCTCGATGAAGGCCAGCGCCCTGGGCTCGCCGCCCGCGGCCAGGATCTCGGCATAGGTGGTCGACACGAGATAGCGCGCAACCTCTTCCCAGTTGGAAATCCTGGAGCGCAGCGCCTTGGGGTCGAGGATCCAGCGCAGCAGGTTCGGCGTCTTGCCTGGCGGCGGCGCGGGTGGCGCGCCCTCGAACAGGAACAGCGTGAAGGCATTGGCCGCCTCGTTGGCCTGCAGCAGGTTCCACAGCCGGTCGATCACGACGGCGGGGTAGGGCTCCTGTTGCCTCAGCATGAAGTCGATGGCCTGGCGCACCGGTGCGAGCTCGGGCGAGGCGAGGTTGCTCTCGCGATAGGCCGGCGCGAAACCCGCCGCCAGCAGCATCTCGTTGCGCTGGCGCAGCGGCACGTCGAGCGCGGTCGAGAGCTGCACGACCATTTCGCGGCTGGGTCGGGCGCGGCCCGATTCGAGGAAGCTGACATGGCGCTGCGACACGCCGGACTGCAGCGCCAACGAGAGCTGGCTGGCGCCGCGGCGGCGGCGCCAGGCGCGCAGCATGGGGCCGAACGTGTCGGGCTGGGACGAGGGGGCGATGTTCATGGAGCGAAGCCTAACATCGTGGGCGCCGGTGCGCCGATTACCTGTCCGGTAATTGAGGAAGCGTCGGCGCGATGCGATCTCCACGTCGTCCACAACACAAGGAGGACGACATGAACGCTTCATCCGACCGACTGCTCCGCCGCACCCTGTGGGGCAACGCCGTCCTGTCGATGCTCTCGGGCGTCGGCCTTGCGGCCTTCGCCACGCCGCTGGCGGCGATGGCAACCCATGCGCCCGTGACCGTGCTGGGCCTCGACCTCGCGATCGTGTTCGAACTGCTGGGGATCGGCTTCGCGGTCTTCGGGGCGGTCTGCGCCTGGGTCGCGGCCCAGTCCCGCCTGCCCGTCGCCTGGGCGAGGACGATCTTCCTGCTCGACGCGTCGTGGGTCGTCATCACGCTCGCCGTGCTGGCCCTGCCGGTCTCCTGGACGGTCGCGGGCTATGTCGGGATCGTCGGCATCGGTCTGGTCGTGGCAGATCTCGCGATCCTGGAGTATCTCGGCCTGCGCCGTCTCGGCACCGCCAACTAAAGGAAACGACCATGGACAAGCTCCAGCACCTGAACGACATCAAGCTGCCCTTCGCCGAGGTGCTGGGGCTCCGGTTCACGGAAGCGAGCGAGACCGGGGTGAAGGCCGAGATGGTCGTGCGCCCCGAACTCTGCACGCGGCCCGCCATCCTGCACGGCGGCGCCGTCATGGCCTTCGCCGACACGCTGGGCGCCGCCGCCACCGTGCTGAACCTGCCCGAGGGCAAGGGCACCACGACGATCGAGAGCAAGACCAACTTCGTGGGGCCGGCGCCGGTCGGCACCACGGTGATCGGCGAGACCACGCCGGTCCATCGCGGCCGCCGCACCATGGTCTGGACGACGCGCATCACCACCGCCGAGGGCAAGCTCGTGGCGGTGGTGACCCAGACGCAGATGGTGCTGTAGGTCGCTAGCCGCGCGAGGCGGCGACCTTGTCGAGCGTTTCGATGACGAGGCCGACGGGCGGGCGTTTGCGGTACGTATCCTCGAACAGCTTGGCCCTGATCGTGCCGTCGCGGTCGACGATGAGGATGATCGGGCGCGGGACGCCGTAAGCCTTGCTGCCTTGCGCGTATTGCGGATCGCGCAGCCCGTAGCGATCGATGATCTCGGACTTCGGATCGGACAGGAGCGGATAAACGAGGCCGCGCCTCCCGGAGAAGGCCGCAAGGACATCGGGCGCGTCATAGGAAACGCCGGCGAGCCGGTAGCCCCGCTTCTCGATCTCGCGCGCGCCGGCGTTGAGATCGATCATCTGCGTCTGGCAGTAGGGGCACCAGGCGGCCGAGCGGTGGAAGAACACCACCACGCCCTTCTCGCCCATCAGGGACGGAAGGGAACGCGGCGTTCCGGTCTGGTCGAGCGGGGTGCCGAGATCCGGCGCCTTCGCGCCAAGCACAGGCCCCAGATCTTCGGCGGCATAGGTGCCTGACGCCAGCCCCAGGGCGAGCAGCGCCGCAACGACGAACTTCAGCATGACGCCTCCGTGGGGGAGTCTAATTCCGTGCGAGCCTATACCGCTCGGTCGCCGGAATCAGGGTCAAGTTCGCCAGGATCCTGTGCTGCGGGTCGGCGCTCGCGGCCAGCCTGGGCTGCAGGTCCAGCAGCGCCTTGCCGAACAGCGTCTCGTCCCACAGCCACGCCTTGCGCTTCTTCGAGGTGCCGGGATCGGGGAACGCCGACGCGGCCTCCAGATAGTAGGCCCGCAGATCGTCGACGGCTTCCTTGAGCGTCTGTGCCGGCGGCAGGTCGCCGGCCAGGGCGGCGGAAAGAAGCGCGCCGGCCGCCGGCATGTCGAGGCCGGAGACGCCGACGGTCGTGCGGCCGGTTCTTGCGACGCTCTGGTCGTGCCAGGTCGCCAGCCGGTCGATCTCGGCGGCCAAAGTGTCGGTCGCCTGGGGTGCCAGGTTGATCGGGCAGGCCCAGCCGGTGAAGTCCGCCTCCTCGGCGACGTCTTCGGGATAGTCGGCGATCAACGGCCCGTCGGTACGCTCCAGCAGCTCGGCCGTTGCGCGCAGCACGCGGCGCTGGAAATCGGGATCGTCCGGGATGCCGAGCGGGCGGCCCAGTTCGAAGGTGACCCAGAGAGCCCGCGGCGGGCGAATGGTTTCGGTATGCTCGCGCACCAGGCTGATCCCGGCCGTGGGAATGCCCTGACGCTCGAGGAAGTGGCCCAGCGCGCCCACGGCGCGCGTGCAGGCGGGTCAAACGGGGACGAGCAGGGCCGCGTCGACGCCATCCTGTTTCAGCAGACCGGCGAGATGCTGGGCGTGCGGTTCGGCGGCGTCGGGCGGGAATGCGCCCATGAAGGAGTAGTGAACCGACGCCATCGAGCCCACGACGCCGTCGGCCACCAGCTCGCGCAGGCGGTCGATCGGGAAGGCGACGTTGTGATCCTGCTGGAAGCCGGTGCGGTCGAAATTCACCGAGATGTGGCTCATCACCAGGTCGCGCGCCGGCGTCTCGGCCGGGATGACGCGATAGCTGCCGTCGCCGGGACGAAACGGCCGGTCGCCGCGTTTGTGAAGCCCGGCCGTCGAGATCAGCGCGACGCGGCGCCCGGTGAGCGGTTTGCCGGACAGGGCGGGCGTGTCGTCGAAGGTGGGACACTCGATGCGCCGGAGGTGATCGGCCTCGACCTCCGGCATGTCGCTGAGACGCTTGACCATGAGTTTGTTTCCCCGTTCCTTCCGCTCGACCTCAGCCCGCGACGATGTCGCGCAAGAGCGCGACGGTAGGTTCCGGTTCGGGCCTGTACTTGTAGTCCACGTCCGCTTCGACCGAGCGCACGATACCCTCGCCGTCGACGACGAATCGCGCCGGAACCGGCAGCTGCCATGAGGCATCGCCATTGCGCAGCGGGAGATCGATGCCGAGGCTCAGGTAAACTTCCCTGAGGTCGTCGGGGAGCGTGAAAGCGAGGCCAAAGGCTTCCGCGACGGCAGACTTCTCGTCCCACACGATCGGAAAGGTGAGTTGCTGTTTGGCGGCCATGTCGGCCGTGCGCGCCGGCAGTTCGGGCGAGATCACGACGAGGCTGGCACCGAGGCCCGCGATGTCGGCGTAAACACTTTGCAGAGCATCCAGCTCATGTCGGCAGTAGGGTCACCAGGACCCTCGGAAGAAGGACAGGACCAACGGCCCACCGGCGAGGAGATCGTCCGAGGCGACACGACGCCCACCGTGGTCGGCCAGGGCGAAAGCCGGCATCCGGCTCCCGACCGGCACGATGCGGTCGAGAATTCCCGTACGCCGCAGGTCTTCGGTGGCCCTGTTCATGATGGCCTGCTTGTCCGCGGGAAGGCGCGCCGCGCTGGCGGCCCGCATTGCCGAGAGCTTGTCTGCCAATGACATCGCTTACTCCTTGGTTCGGGTTTCGCCGAGGTTGCTGTAGGTCTGGCGCGTGGCGACGATGGCGTGGTCGCTGCAGCCGTTTTCGCGTTCGACGTTGGCCGCCGCGTACTCGGGCGAATTCATCATGGCGAGGAACGCGGCACGCGAGGGATAGCGGACCAGCGCCACGTAATCCCAGCGATGGCGGTCCGGTTCGCCCAGCGCCACCGCCTCGGCGTCGCCGGTCCAGATGATGGTGCCGCCCTGCGCCTTGATCAGCTTGATGGTGAGTGCGCTGTAGCGCAGGTAGGCGTCCCAGCCGCTGCCGTTGCCGTCGAGCGAGTGTTCGCGGAAGCGCATCAGGTTCAACATGACCACGGGAACATCGTCGGGCAGCGCGCGGAGGGCGGCGTCGTTCAGATGGTCGATCAATGCGGTCTCCCCAGCAGGTCGAGCGCCGGTTGCACCACGGCTTCGAGCGTCCGCCGCCGCGCGCCGGTGCGCGCCAGGACGCGCATGCCCATCAGCACGCCCAGCAGATGGATCGACAGGGCGTCGGCATCGGTGCCGGACGGCGTCTCGCCGGCCTCGTTGGCAGCCTCGACATTGCGCCGGAAGAAGCCGCGGATCTCGTCGAGATAGCCGGTGACCCTTCGTCCGAGTTCGGCATCGTGCGGTGCCACGTCGAGGGCGGAATTCACCAGCAGGCAGCCCTTGCGGTCGGTGTCCTTCAGCGACCGCTCGATCACCTCGGCCAGGAAGGCGTGGATCGCCTCGCGGGGCCGATGACTCGCCTCGAGACGCGCGATGCGCTCACGCGTCGAGCCGTTGGCATAGCGTTCGAGGACGCGCTCGAACAAGGCGCGCTTGCCGCCGAACGTGTTGTAGAGGCTGGCGCCGCCGATCCCCATTTCGCGCGCGAGGTCGCGCACCGACGTGGCCTCGTAGCCGCGACTCCAGAAGCACTCGACGGCGGCGTCGAGCGCGCGGTCCTCGTCGAATTCCTTCAGGCGGGCCATGGCTGGCATCAGAAGCATGATTTTGGATCGATCGCACTAAAATTCGTGCGCAGCTGGCCCACTCCGTGCTAGCGCCCTTGCATGGCCGATTCCACGCCCACACGGGTCACGCGCGAACATTGGGGCTTCCTGTGCGGCTCGATCATGGCGCTGGGCGCGTCACTGTCGTTCGCCGCGGCGCGCGCCGGCATCCTGGACGGGCTGGGCGCCGTGGACATGATCTTCGCCCGCTACGTGGTCGCGGGCGCGATCATGCTGCCGCTGCTCCTGCGTTATGGCGTGCGCGACCTTGCCGGCATTGGCCTGCGCCGATCGCAGATCCTGACCGTGCTGGGCGGTGCTCCCTTTGCGCTGCTGCAGACCGGCGGCTACGGCTTCGCCCCCTTGGCGCATGGCGCGGTCATCGCACCCTCGACCGTCACCATCGTCAGCACCATCGGGGCCGCGCTGTTCCTGCGCGAGCGATTGAGCCGCAGCCATCTCGTCGGCGCCGCCATCGTCCTGGCAGGCATCTTCCTGATCGGATGGGACGGGCTCACCCAGCCCTCCGGCGAACGCGCCTGGCTGGGCGATCTCCTGTTCTTCGCGTCGAGCGTACTCTGGGCGGGCTTCACCCTGCTGCTGCGGCACTGGCGCTTGCCGGCCCTGCAGGCGACCGCCGTCGTGGCCGTGCTGTCCTTCGTCCTGACCACGCCCATCTATCTCGCCGTGATGGGCGTCGCGCACCTGCAGGCGCTGCCGCTCGGCATGCTGGCGTTCCAGGGGCTGGTCCAGGGCGGCCTGCAGGGGGCCATTACCATGGTGGCCTACAGCCAGGCAGTGATCTTCCTCGGTGTCAGTCGCGCCGTACTGTTCCCGGCGATCGTGCCGGCCTTGTCGGTGCTGGTGGGCATACCGATCGTGGGTGAGATTCCCGGTGCGCTGCAGATCGGTGGCCTGTGCCTTGTCACGCTCGGCTTGATGACGACGGTGGGCCTGTTCCGCCGGCTTGGCCTGCGCTGAAAGCGCGGGCCGGTGGGATCAGCGCATCAGTGCCGGGATGAAGGACTGCAGCGAGGCCTCGGCGTCGGCTGCCGTCTGCTGGTGCGACTGCGCCCAGTCGATCCGGACCTTGATGAAATGGTCTCGGAAGCCGGTCAGCATCAGCTTGCTGTAGATGCGCGAGTTCGCCTGGGTGACGCCGCTGTAGGTCACGCAGCGGAAGCTCACGGCGCCATAGGTGCAGGTCGACGGCACCGAGGGCTTCTGGAAGCCGGTATAGCCGGCATACTTGAACTGCTGCTCGGCCGAGGCCAGCTCGCTGTTGAACTGGCCGATCACCGTCGGATTGTCGCTGCCCGACGGCACGCGACGGCCCAGGTCGAACACCTGTACGGTGATCGCGAGCCGTTTCGGCGTGGAATAGAAATAGGACATGCCCAGGCCGGGATTGTTGGCCGGCGGAGCGGAATAGTTGACCGAGCGCTCGAAGGTGGCGCCGCCCAGGTTCGATGCAAAGTTGAGCTTGGTGCCGGCATTGGTCGCGGGCGTCGACGACTGGGTCTGGGCGTATGCCGGTCCGGCGATGCCGGTGAGCAGCACGGCGGCGAGCAGGGCGTGGCGGATCCTAGACATCGAGGTTGGCGACCTTCAGCGCATTCTCCTGGATGAACTCGCGGCGCGGCTCGACCACGTCGCCCATCAGGGTCGAGAAGATCTCGTCGGCCTCGTCGGCATGGTTGATCCTGACCTGCAGCAGGGTGCGCGCCTCGGGGTCGAGGGTGGTCTCCCAGAGCTGGTCCGGATTCATCTCGCCCAGCCCCTTGTAGCGCTGGATCGTGACGCCCTTGCGGCCGGCCTCGAGGACGGCGGCGAACAGTTCGGTGGGCGAGGAGATCCGCGTCTCCTTGTCCTTCACCGCGAAGACGCCGGGCTTCTGGTAGACGGCCTGCAGTTCGTCGGCCAGCGCGTCGAGCTTGCGCGCCTCGGCGCTGCGGGTCAGCGGCCCGTCGATCACGTGCCGCTCGGAGACGCCGCGCAGCCGGCGCACGAAGGCAAGCCCGCCGTCGGCGATCGGCTCGCCGGTCCAGCCGCGCTACAGGGGTGGGCTCACGACGTCGAGGCGTCGGGCGATGTAGTCGGCCGCCTGCCTGGCAAGCTCCGGATCGGTCAGTACGTCGGGCTTGAGGGCGCCGGCGATCGCGGCCTGCTCGATCACCGACTGGCTGGTGACACGGCGCGACAGCGCCAGCGGCTTCACGAGATTGGTGACCGAGCGGGCGATGTCCACCGTGTTGCGCAAATCGTCCTTGGCCAGGACGCTGCCGCTGCCGAGCGCCAGCGTGGCGCCCTCGAGGCCGGTCTGGATCAGGTGGTCGTCGAGTGCGCGCTCGTCCTTGAGGTAGATGGCCGACTTGCCCTTGGCCGCTTTGAACAGCGGCGGCTGGGCGATGTAGAGGTAGCCGCGATCGATCAGGTCGCGCATCTGGCGATAGAAGAACGTCATCAGGAGCGTGCGGATGTGGGAGCCGTCGACGTCGGCGTCCGTCATGATGATGATCTTGTGGTAGCGCAGCCTGTCGAGATTGAAGTCGTCGTGACCGATGCCGGTGCCCAGCGCCGTGATCAGCGTGCCGATTTCCGCCGAGCCCAGCATCTTGTCGAAGCGCGCCCGCTCGACGTTCAGGATCTTGCCGCGCAACGGCAGGATCGCCTGGTTGGCGCGGTTGCGGCCCTGCTTGGCCGAGCCGCCGGCCGAATCGCCCTCGACGATGAACAGTTCGGAGAGGGCGGGGTCGCGCTCCTGGCAGTCCGCCAACTTGCCGGGCAGGGAGCTGACGTCGAGCGCACCCTTGCGCCGGGTGAGCTCGCGGGCCTTGCGCGCGGCTTCGCGGGCCGCGGCAGCCTCGACCACCTTGGTGACGATCTTCTTGGCTTCCGATGGGTGTTCCTCGAACCACTGGCTGAGCTTGTCGCCGACAACCGACTCGACCACCGGCCGCACTTCGGAGGAGACCAGCTTGTCCTTGGTCTGCGAGGAGAACTTCGGATCCGGCACCTTGACCGACAGCACGCAGGTCAGGCCCTCGCGCATGTCGTCGCCGGTCAGGTTCACCTTCTCCTTCTTGGAAACGCCGCTCTCGTCGGCGTACTTGTTCATCGTGCGGGTCAGCGCGCCGCGGAAGCCCGCGAGATGCGTGCCGCCGTCGCGCTGCGGGATGTTGTTGGTGAAGCACAGCATCGTCTCGTGATAGCTGTCGTTCCACTGCATCGCGACTTCGACGACGATGCCGTCCTTTTCCCCGCGGATCGACACCGGCGGGTCGTGCAGCACCGACTTGTTGCGGTCGAGATATTTGGCGAAGGCCTCGACGCCGCCCTCGTAGAACAACTCCGAGACCTTGGGCTCGGCGCCGCGCTCGTCGGTCAGGACAATGCGTACACCGGAGTTCAGGAAGGCGAGTTCGCGCAGCCGGTGTTCCAGGGTGGCGAAGTCGAAATCGGTCTTGGTGAAGATCTTGGTCGAGGGCAGGAAGGTCACCTCGGTGCCGCGCTTGCCTTCCGGCGCGTCGCCCATGAGCTGCAGATCCTTCTCGGCGTCGCCGCCGCGGAACCGCATGTAGTAGGCCTTGCCGGCGCGCCAGATGCGCAGGTCGAGATACTCCGACAGGGCGTTGACGACCGCGGCGCCGACGCCATGCAGGCCGCCGGAAACCTTGTAGCTGTTGCTGTTGAACTTTCCGCCAGCATGAAGCTGGGTGAAGATGACGCTGGCGGCCGAGATGCCTTCTTCCTTGTGGATGTCGACGGGCACGCCGCGGCCATTGTCGCTCACCGTCACCGAGCCGTCGCCGTGCAGGGTGACACCAACCTTGTCGCAATAGCCTGCCAGGGCCTCGTCGATCGCATTGTCGACGATCTCGTAGACCATGTGGTGCAGGCCGCTGCCGTCGTCGGTGTCGCCGATATACATGCCCGGCCGCTTGCGCACCGCCTCGAGGCCACGCAGCACCGTGATGGAATCAGCGTCGTAGGTTTCCGACTTCGGCGTTGCTACGTCTTTGTCACTCATGGTCCTGGCTTTCGCGAAAGAGGATCAAACCGCCGCAATCGATCCGCCGGCGACGCGCAAGATCTGCGCGCGGCCGGCGAGCGGCGCAAAAAGTTCGGCATCGGTGCCCGTCATCCAGCTTTGGACGCCGAGCGCCACCACCTCGTCGAACAGCGCCACCCGGCGCTCCGCATCGAGATGGGCCGCGATTTCGTCGAGCAGCAGCAACGGCGGCCGGCTGCGCGACAGCGCCACCAGCCGCGCATGCGCCAGCGCGATCGAGACGAGAACCGCCTTCTGCTGGCCGGTCGAGCCCTCGGCAGCCGGCAAATCAAGGTCGAGATGGCGCACCGCGAGATCGCTGCGATGAGGCCCACAGGATGTGGTGCCGGCGTCGGCATCACGCAAGCGCGAGGTGGCCAGTTCGCCGCGCAGACGGTCTTCGGCGTCGAGGGCGGCCATCGTGGCCAGCCAGCCATCGACCTCGCCCGCCATGGCAAGCGAGGCACGCGGGAAGGGGCCGACCCCCAGCCGGGCGGCGGCATCCAGGCGCTGGACCGTGTCGGCCCGGGCCGCCGCCAGCGCCACGCCGTGGCGGGCCATGGTGTCTTCCAGGGCCGTGAACCAGTGCGGGTCGCGGTTGCCTTCGCCCAGCAGGCGGGCGCGCTGGCGCAGCGCATTCTCGTAGGCGGCCACGTCGCCGGCATGTTCGGGATGCAGCGCCGTCACCAGCCGGTCGAGGAAGCGCCGCCGTTCGCTCGCGCCGTCGAGGAACAGCCGGTCGAGCTGCGGCGTCAGCCAGACGGCAGCGACATGCCGGCCGAGCGCGGTCTGGCTCGGCGCCGTCCGGCCGTCGATGCGCACCACGCGGCGCGGCAGACCGCCTTCGTTACGGGCAGGCTCCAGGCCGGTGCCGATGGCGACCCGTCCGTCCGGCGTGTCGAGCGTCGCGGCGACCGCCCACGAGGTGGCAGGGGCATCGTCGTTGCCGGCCGAACGCGGGCGATGGCAGACCTCGTCGAGCCGGGCTCGGCGCAGGCCGCGGCCGGGGGCCAGGAAGGACAAGGCCTCGAGCAGGTTCGTCTTGCCGGCACCATTGGCGCCGACCAGAACGACAGGCTCCAGCCCGCAGTCGAGGCGGAGCTGGCGGTAGTTGCGGAAGTCGCTGAGGCGGAGCTGGCGCACGGCGAGGAGTGCCGGCGCAGCGCCAGATACGGCGTCGGAGGCGTAGGCGAGTGCGCTGATGGCCCCTGCCGTCATACCCGCATCGGCATGAGCACGTAGAGCGCGCTCTCGTCCGCGCCGTCCCGCACCAGTGTGGGCGAACCGGCATCGGCCATGAGAAAGCGGGCCTCGGTGCCTGCAATCTGTTCGGTGATGTCGAGCAGGTAGCGCGAGTTGAAGCCGATCTCGAGCGCGGTGTCCTGGTACTCGACCTCGATTTCCTCGGTCGCGCTACCGGCATCCGGGCTGGTGGCCGAGAGCGTGACGACGCCCTTGGCGACGGCGAGCTTGATGGCGCGCGACTTCTCGGTGGAGATGGTCGAGACGCGGTCGACGGCGTGCGCGAATTCCTTGCACGGCACGTTCAGGACCTTGTCGTTGCCGGCCGGGATGACCCGCTCGTAGTCCGGGAAGGTGCCGTCGATCAGCTTGCTGACTAGGGTGACATTGCCGCTGGCGAAGCGGATGCGGGTGTCGGACAGCTCGACATCGACGGACCCGTCGCTCTCGTCGAGGAGCTTGCGCACCTCACCCACGGTCTTGCGCGGCACGATGACGCCCGGAATCTCGCCGGCGCCCTTGGGCAGCGGCACCTCGACCCGGGCAAGCCGATGGCCGTCCGTCGCCACGCCACGCAGCACCTCGGTGCCGCCGGCGGTCGCGGCATGGAAGTAGATGCCGTTCAGGTAGTAGCGGGTCTCCTCGTTGGAGATCGCGAACCGCGTGCGGTCGATGATGCCCTTGAGGTCGGTTGCCGGAAGCTGGAAGCGGTGCGGCAGGTCGCCTTCGGTCATCGCCGGGAAGTCGGCCGGCGGCAGGCACTGCAGGGTGAAGCGCGACCGGCCGGCCCGAATCGTCAGGCTGCCGCCGTCGGAGGCGGTCTCGAGTTCGACCTGGGCGCCGTCGGGCAGCTTGCGGACGATTTCGTACAGCGTATGGGCCGGCGCCGTGGTCGATCCGGTCTTGGAGGCATTGGCCTCGACCGTTTCGGTGATGGCGAGGTCCATGTCGGTCGCCGCGAGGCTCAGACGGCCCTTCTGCGCCGTAATCAGCACATTGGAGAGAATGGGGATCGTGTTCCGACGCTCGACGACACTTTGCACATGGGCCAATGCCTTCAAGAGGGCCGCCCGTTCGATCGTCAGTTTCATGTTTTGGTCGCCGTTTTCTGGGCCGGATTGGTTCGCTTTTGAGCCCGTTCTACCGGCCGCGAAACGCAACGGTGGAACGGGGACGAAGTATACCACGCACCCGGTTGGCGGGAAGCAATTTCGCTCGTTATTTGAGGCGTTTAGAGGCTGCCGCCGGACGCAAAAAGGGGCCTCAGAGGGCCCCTTTTCACACCCGATGAGAGGGATTTGTCAGCCTTGCAACTGCCGCTTGAGCAACTCGACATCCTCTGCAATCGAGAGGTCGGAAATCTTGAGTTCCTCGATCTTGCGCACGGCGTGCATGACCGTCGTATGGTCGCGATTGCCAAAGCGCTTGCCGATCTGCGGCAGGCTGAGGGTGGTGAGCTGCTTGGCGAGATACATCGCCACCTGGCGCGGCCGAGCGACCGAGCGCGCACGACGCGGTGAGCTCATTTCGGCGAGCTTGATGTTGTAGTGCGCCGCCACCCGCTGCTGGATCTCGTCGACGGTGACCTTGCGGTCGGCCTGACGCAGCAGGTCGTGCAGGACATCCTGCGCCATCTCGACGGTGATTTCGCGGCCGATGAGCTGGCCGTGCGCCACGACCCGGTTCAGCGCGCCTTCGAGTTCGCGGATGTTGGTGCTGATCTTGTGCGCGAGGAATTCGAGCACGGCCATCGGCACCGGCACACGAGCGGTCTCGGCCTTGGTCTGCAAGATCGAAAGTCTGAGCTCGTAGGTCGAGGAATGGATGTCCGCGACGAGGCCGCTGCCCAGCCGCGAGCGCATGCGCTCTTCGATGTCCTGAAGCTCGCTCGGCGGCTTCTCCGAGGAGAGTATGATCTGCTTGTTCTGCTCGACCAGCGAGTTGAACGTGAAGAAGAACTCGTCCTGGCTGGCTTCCTTGCCGCAGATGAACTGCACATCGTCGACCATCAATACGTCAACGTTGCGGAACAGTTCCTTGAACTGACCCGTGTTCTTCGTGCGCAGCGCCTGGATGAAGCGATTCACGAAGCTCTCGGCCGTCAGGTAAAGCACGCGCGTCTTGGGATCGCGCTCGCGGATGGCGTGCCAGATCGCGTGCATCAAATGCGTCTTGCCGAGCCCCACGCCGCCGAAGATGTAGAGCGGGTTGCGCTCGGGCAGCGGCAGGTCCTGCTCGGAGATGTTGCGCGCCGCGGCATAGGCGAACTCGTTTGGCTTGCCGACCACGAAGTTGGCAAAGGTGTAGCGGGCTTCGGGACCCTGCGTGAGTTCCTCGTTGCCCCGGCCGATCGCCGGACCCATCCGCGGCATCGGCGGCTGGTAGCTCTGCGAAGAGGGGACCGGCGGCACGGCGATGATGTCGTTCGGCCGACGCGGCGCCGGCGGGGGCACCAGGTTGACCTCGACGTTCTTCACCTCGGTGTTCACCGACTGCCAGTAGGCGAGCACGCGGTCGCCATAGTGGCGGCCCACCCAGTCGCGCACGAATCGAGTCGGCGCATAGAGGCGCAGCTTGCCGGCTTTCAGTTCGCCCAGCTCGACCTCGCCGAACCACGTCTTGAAAGCCTTGTCGCCGATTTCCTTGCGTAGCCGGTCGCAGACGCGCACCCAATGCGCTTCGAGCTCCTTCCGGCCCGCACCTTCATCCATATTTGCCCCCGCCACACTGTTGTCTTCGTATGTATTCTTGTTGCCTTGAAACGGCGCTTGGATTCGGTTCACGTTTGTCTCCAGGGAAGTCCCGCTGCCTTCCATCCCCCTGCCGCGCCGCGCTTGGCCTGCGCATTCAGGGGCCCCTCGAAGCCGTCTGCCACATTGAGACACGTACTGTAGCCGGCCGCGGTCATGGCTTTCGCCGCCGCGGCCGATCGGGCCCCACTCCTGCAAAGAAAGAGCAGCGGGGCCGATTTGTCCGTCAACGCGCTCGAGAGTGCGGCAACGAATTCCGGGTTTGGCTGCATGCTTGGAAAGATCTGCCATTCGACCAGCGCCGGCTTCTTGTCGAGCGTGGTGAGATCGGGCAGGCCGACGAAGTTCCATTCGGGACGAGTGCGAACATCGATCAGTACGGCGTTCTTGTGTTCGCTGAGAATTTGCCAGGCCACCGCCGGCGCCACATCGCCGGCGTAGCCGGCAACGGCGGAGACCTCATAAGTGCCAGCGATCTTGTTGTCTGTCGGCATGGCCCCCCGCTCGTCGTTCACCGAAACGAGGCGCAGCCAAACGAGCCAGCGATCAAAGGCGACACACACAACGCGACAAGGACGACGACGGAGTTTTCAACGAGCGTCACTCGAGGGACGCTTCATCTTTTGATCGTCGAGCCAGCGAAGCGTTGTGGTTTATCTCCCTCGTTCGTCTCATTCGATGGAGAGGAATCCCCTCTTCTCCATCTGGCTCGCGTCGCAGCGCCCCACGCCCCTTCGCGATGGGCCGACTCATATCCAGACTCCCTCGTGTGCGCAAACGATTCACATGCTGAAGCTCGCACGCTATTCAGACACTTAGCGAGGCGAGTCGATTGACAAGCGTAGCGATTCGATTCTCCTCGACGTTCGACGCGACGTGCCGCTCAACATCTAGCGCCAACGAGCGCACCTCATCCGATAAATCCGAATCGTATGTCGTTCGGCCAATCGACGACCAAACATTCATCGTCGCAAACCGATAAAAATTTTTTCGACGAAAACCGTTCGAGGATGTTCGGAAAAAGAAAACGCCGCTCGTATGAGCGGCGTTCACATTCTCTTTCTCAGAGTTCCGAGTATGGAGAAGATCAGGCCATTGCCTTGATGCGCGCGGTGAGACGAGACACGCGGCGAGCGGCAGCATTCTTCGTAACGATGCGCTTGAGAGCGCCACGCTGGATCTCCGGCTGCGCGGCGCGCAACGCTTCCTGGGCGGCCTTCTGGTCACCCGACTTGATCGCTTCTTCGACCTTCTTGATCGAGCTGCGCACGCGGCTGCGGCGGGCCGTATTCACGGCGGTGCGGCGCTCGGTCTGGCGGGCGCGCTTCTCGGCCGACTTGTGATTCGCCATTTAATCCTCTTTCCCTCGGAAGGGCGCGCTTATACGGGCCGCGGCAAGGCGGGTCAAGCGGGCCAAAACCGCGCAATCAGCGGTGTTTCCAGGCGGGTTTGCGCTTGTCGGCGAAGGCGGACATGCCTTCGGACCTGTCGTCGAAGGCAAAGGTCGCATGGAAGGTGCGACGTTCGAAGCGAATGCCCTCGGCCAGAGTGGTCTCGAAGGCGCGATTGACGGCCTCTTTGGCCACCATGGTGGCCGGCAGGGACATGCCGGCGATCTTCTCGGCCGCAGCCACGGCCTCGTCCATGAGCTGGGCGAGCGGCACGACCCGGCTCACGAGGCCGCAGCGCTCGGCTTCGGCTGCATCCATCATGCGGCCTGTTAGGACCAGGTCCATCGCCTTGGACTTGCCGACGAAACGCGGCAGGCGCTGGGTGCCGCCGGCGCCTGGGATGGTTCCCAGGGTGATCTCCGGCTGGCCGAACTTGGCGTTGTCGGCGGCAATGATGAAGTCGCACATCATGGCCATCTCGCAGCCGCCGCCCAAGGCGTAGCCAGCGACTGCGGCGACCACAGGCTTGCGGACGTGGCTCACCTTCTCCCAGCCGACGGTAATGAAGTCCTGAAGGAAAACGTCCTGATAAGACTTGTCCTTCATCTCCTTGATGTCGGCGCCAGCAGCGAAAGCCTTCTCGCTGCCCGTCAGTACGATGCAGCCAATGCCGGAGTCGGCTTCGAAGGCATCCAGCGCCAGGCCGAGTTCGCGCACGAGGTCGGCGCAGAGCGCGTTCAGCGCCTTGGGGCGGTTCAGCCGGATGATGCCGACCCGGCCCTTGGTTTCGGTCTGGACGTTCTCGTATGCAGCCGCCACTGGATCTCCTCCTCGCGTGTCGACCGCACTTAAGCTAGCGCTGGCAGTGGGCGCAATAGAAGGTCGAGCGGCCCGCCTGCACGAGCCGCTTGACGGTCCGACCGCAGCCGCGTGTCGGACAGGCAATGCCGGCACGGTCGTAGACATTGAAGCGGGTCTGGAAATAGCCGAGTTCGCCGCCGGGCTGGACATGATCGCGTAGCGTCGAGCCACCGTCTTCGATCGAACGGATGAGCACGCGCTTGATCGCCTCGACAAGGCGGTCGGCGCGTGCGCCTTGCACAGTGTGTGCAGACCGGCGCGGCGAGATACCTGCCAGGAACAAAGCTTCGCAGGCGTAGATGTTGCCCACGCCGACCAGTGTTTTCTGGTCGAGCAAGGCCGCCTTGATCGGCGTCTTGCGGCCGGCGAGGCGGATCGCGAGGGCGGCGCCGTCGAACGTATCGTCTAACGGCTCCGGGCCCAGCCCCTTGAAGAGCTTGTGCTGGAGGACGGCATCGTCGGCGACCAGCAGCATCAGGCCGAAGCGGCGCGCATCGTTGAAACGAACCTGCCAGCCGTCGTCGACGTCGAACACGACATGGTCATGCCGGTCGAGCGGATGGCTGGCAGCACTTGCCGCGTCGTGCAGGGTCATGCGGCCGGACATGCCGAGATGGGCGATCAAGGTCTGGCCGTCGTCGAGACGGATCAGCAGATACTTGGCCCGCCGGTCGATGGCCCGCACGGTGCGGCCTTCGACCCGGCTGGCGAACTTCGCCGGCAACGGCACCCGAAGGTCACGCCGGCGCTGCTGCAGCCGGACGATCCGCCGCCCGACCAGCCGCGGCAGCAAGCCTCGTCGGACGGTTTCGACCTCGGGAAGCTCAGGCATGCACGGGCAAGGGAGGCCGAGCGCCGAAAAGCGCACTGCCAACGCGGACATGGGTGGCACCCAGCCGTACCGCCGTTTCGTAGTCGGCGCTCATGCCCATGCTGAGCTTGGCGAGGCCGTTGCGGGCCGCCATCTTGGCCAACAGGGCGAAATGCAGCGCCGGCTCTTCATCGACCGGCGGAATGCACATCAGCCCGACGACCGGCAGCTGGTACTGGTTCCGGCAGGCTGCAACGAAGGCGTCGAGATCCTTGGGCAGGATTCCGGCCTTCTGCGGTTCTTCGCCGGTATTGACCTGGATGAAGCAGGACGGCCGACGATCCAGCCGGTCCATTTCCTTCACCAACGCCGTCGCCAGCTTCTCGCGGTCGACCGACTGTACGACATCGAACAATGCGACGGCGTCGCGCGCCTTGTTGGTCTGCAGCGGGCCGATCAGATGCAGTTCGAGATCGGGCCAGGCGGCCTTGAGGTCGGGAAACTTGCCCTGCGCTTCCTGAACGCGGTTCTCGCCGAAAACGCGATGGCCGGCCTCGAGCAGTTCGCGCACGCGGTCGGCGCCATGTGTCTTGGAGACCGCCACCAGGGTGACGTCGGCCGGATTGCGGTTGGCGGCCCGGGCCGCCTCGGCGATGTGGCGGGACACTTCCGCCAGACGGTCGGCTCCTGCACTCATCGTCCTGCACTCACCACGCTGTACTTACTGGTCCTGGTCGAGCGCGGCGCGCGCCAGCAGCGCCTCCTCGTTGTCCGGATTGGCGGCCAACGCGGCATCCAGCGTCTCGCGCGCCTTGTCGCGCTCGCCGAGGGCCGCGAGGCAGAGGCCGTAATTGACCAGCAAGCGGGCATCGCCCGGCAGGGCGCGCAGGGCATGCTCGTGCTGTGGCTTCGCTTCGGCCGCACGGCCCAGGGCGACCAGCGCCCGACCGAAGTTGGTGAGCGCGAAGGGATCGTCCGGCACCGTCTTGAGGGCCCGCTTCAGCGCCCGCCGCGCCTCGTCGAAACGGTCCAGGCCAAGCAGGGCCAGACCTTCGTTGTTGAGGGCGCGCGGATCGCGCGGCGCGATCTTCAGGTAGGGCGTCAGGACAGCCAGCGCCTCTTCGAAGCGTTTGGCGTCGATATGGATGATCGAAAGCTGCAGCACGGCGTGGCGGTCCGCCGGATTGCGCGCAATGAGCTGTTTCAGCAGCTCCATGGCCTGATCGGCCTTGCCTGCAGCAGCCTGCGCCAAGGCCAGGGTACGGTAGCCGGGGCCGAAAGTCGGGTCGAGATCCAACGCTTTCTGGATCGGCGGGATCGCATCGCTCGGACGGCCTGCAAAATGCAGGATGTAACCCAGCGCGTGGTTGATCGTGGGGCTGGAGGGCGCCAGTTCGAGGGCCCGGCCGGCCTCGGCGATGGCTTCGTCGTGATGGCCGAGGGCGGACAGCGCCAGCGCCCGGTCGCCGAGGATCTGACCGCGGCGGGCGGCATCCTCACCGGCGTCGGCCAGCGCCATGTCGAGAACCTCGATCGCGGCGGAGGGCTGGTTCAGACGATAGAGCGCATAGCCCAGCATATTGCGGGCGCGGGCCTGCAATGGCTTCAGGGCGTCGCCCTGATGCTCGTTGATGGCGCGGTCGATGTTGCTCACGAATTCCGAGAGCTCACGCTCCGCTGCAGCGTAGCGCTCCTGGTCCATGTGAACGGAGGCCAGCGCCAGACGTGCTTCGACATGGGTCGGCGCCTGGCGGATGGTGTCGCGGAAACGGCGCGCGGCTTCGTCGAGATTGCCCAGCCGGCGCGACGCCAGGCCGAGATTGTAGAGAAGCATCGGCTCCCGGGGATCCTTCGCCACGGCCTTGCGCCACAGCCCTTCCGCTTCCTGCAGCGCACCGCGTTGCGACAGGCAGACCGCAAGATAGTGGAGAATGTCGGGCCGTTCGCCATGCCGACCGAGCGCCTTCCGAAACAGTGGCTCGGCGCGATCGAACCAGCCGGCACGCAAAAACTGCAAGCCGGTCTTCAGATCGGGATCGGGTTGAGGTTGGGCGTTGGGCCGAGGAGGGGGAGCGATGGCCATGATGGGCTGTGTAGACCTGCCCCACCGGCAAGGCTACACGAAAACCCCCATGGTCAGAAATACGGTCAAGGACGCCGATCTGTTCGCCGCGGCGATGGCCGATGTGAAGCCGCTCGACAAGAAGCGGCGGACCGCAAGCCGCGTTGCGCGCGTCGTTCCGAAGCCAAAAGCCGAGGTGCCGGCAAAACCCAAGGCCAGGGTTCTCCCATCGGTGCCATCCCGGGCGGCAAAGGTGCCGGAGCTGAGCACCGACGACCGGACGTTCGACCGGGATGTTTCACGCGCCCTGTCCCGACGCCGGCTGTCGCCCGAGGCTTCGCTCGACCTGCACGGCATGACGCTCGCGGCGGCAGAGCAGGCCGTCGGGCGGTTCCTCTCGCGAGCGGCCGACCGCGACCTCAGGGTGGTGCTGATCGTAACGGGGAAAGGACTGCGCAAGGAAAGCGGCCGCCTGATCGGCGGCCGCATCCGGTCGGAATTCGTGGGCTGGCTCAATCGCGCCGACAATCGTGCCCATGTGCGAGCGGTCCGATCGGCCCATGCCCACCATGGTGGCAGCGGCGCGTTCTACCTGTTGTTGCGCCGCCGCTCCTCGGCCAGGAGCCGTTCCTTGCGGGAGACGCCCCAGCGATAGCCGGTGAGAGCGCCGCTGGCGCCGACCGCGCGATGGCAGGGAATGACCACGGCGGCCTGGTTGGTGGCGCAGGCCCGACCGACCGCGCGCGCCGATTTGGGTTCGCCAATATGGCGGGCGATCTCGCCGTAGGTCCGGGTTTCGCCGGCCGGGATCTCGGTCAGTGCCTTCCAGACCTTCCACTGGAAGGCCGTGCCCACGATGTCGAGCGGCACGTCGGGGGCATCGAGCGCCGACGGCTTGCGGCCATAGAGCCGGGACAGCACGCCTTTGACCCTTGCGCTCAAGCCCTTGTCGTCGCGTTCGATCTCGGCGGCCGGGAAGTCCTGCTTCAGGCTCTTCTCCAGCGCCCGGTCGTCGTCGCCCAGGAAGACCGCGGCGATGCCCTTCTGGGTCGCCGCCACCAGGACGCGGCCATAGTCGGAATCGACGGTGGTGTAGTCGATGTGCGCGCCGGCGCCGCCCTTGGCGTAGGTCGCAGGCGTCATGCCCAGCGCGCGGTCGCTGCTTTCGTAAACCCGGCTGGGCGAACCGTAGCCCGCGCCATAGATCGCGTCGGCGACGCTGGAGCCATCGCGCAGGGCGCGGCGGAAACGCTCACGCTTGCGGGCGATCAGCCAGTCGCGTGGATTGACGCCCAGCTCGGCCAGGAAGCGCTTGCTGAGCGCGCCGCTCGACAGGCCGACCTTGCGGGCGACCTCGGCCAGCGACGGCGGGGTGTCGGCATCGCCCTCGTCGAACCCGGCATCGAACAGCTCGCAGGCGCGTGCCACCGGCCGGCTGAGGCCGAGGTCTGCTCGCCAGTCGCGCGGCTTGCAGCGCTTGCAGGGGCGGAAGCCTGCCGCCTCCGCCGCCTCGGGGGAGGCATGGAAGGCGACGTTGGTGCGCAGCGGCGGGCGGGCCGCACACGAGGGCAGGCAGAAGACCCCGGTCGTCTTCACCGAAAACCAGAACCGGCCATTGTAGGCCCGGTCGCGTCGCTGGACGGCCTGCCAGCAAGTGTCCGGGTCGGGGAGAGTTGAGGTGGCGAGGGCCACGGCAGGGAACGAAAGAGGGTGCTGGGTCATGGCGCCAGGAAAGCACCATGACCCCAACCTGCTCTATCCGGCGCCGGCCGGCAATTCCCTTGCAGGAGACCGTCAGGACTCCAGGAACGGCACGATGATCGGCAGCAGAAGGTCGGTACGGTAAAGGATGCCGAAATGGGTTGCCCCCGGCAGAATGGCAAGCTGGGAGGCCGGCAGGCCCGCCATGCCGCCGTCCGGCCGGGCGCCGCCCAGCAACCGGAACAGGTCGACCATGGATTCCGGTCGAAACAGGTCGGCATCGCCGGCGATCAGCAGGGTGGGTGCCTTGATCGACTGGACCTTGGCGTCGGGCCAGTCGGTCGACGACAGCATCATCTGCTTCATCTTTTCGACAAAGATCGGCCAGCGCTTCGGGTCGGGCGCGGTCTCAAGATAGGCCTTCTCCATCGGCGTCCCGGTGAAGCCCTGGACCGTCATGCCCGGCCACATGGCCCGGATCGACGGGTAATAGGCATCCATCCTGTGGTGCGAGGAGATGACCACCAGCTTGGCGACAAGTTGAGGCTCTGCTGCCGCGATGCGCAGCGCCACGCCGCCGCCCATGCTGAAGCCCAGCACATCGGCTTTTTCGACGCCGAGCTGCTTCAGGAGGGCCGTGACGTCGGTGGCCATCTGGTCGAGGCTGAGCGGGCGGTCGAGATCGACGGTGCGGCCGTGACCTTCGAGGTCGACCGCGATCACCTGCCGGCCCTTGGCCAATGCCGGCAGGATCGGGCCCATGGCCTCGATCGTCATGAAACCGCCATGCAGCACCAGCAGGGGCCGGCTCTTGGATTGAGGCTGCGCCTGCCCGTGGAGCTGATAGTAGAGCTTGAGGCTTCCGATATCGGCGTATTTGCCATTACCGGGCTTGCTCTGGGCAAGCGCAGCCATGGGCGCGAGCAGAGCGGCGGCCATGAAAAGGACGTGTTTCAGCATCTCGGCACTCCGGAATTGCGATCGAATGCCCTTAGGACGAACGACCGATCCGGAAGCCGACAGGCTTGCCCGATTTATTGAAGGGCCCGGCAACACGCAAAGATCACCGGAGAAAAGGGGTCATTCCTCCGACGATCGATGGCGTGTTTTCCAGGGATGCCCGGGAGGCGCGCTAGCTCCAGTAACCCTTGTTGGCTTCGAAGCGTGCGGTGGCTCGGTCGATGCCGATATCCCGCAAGAGCCTCTCATCCAACTGGGAGAGTTGGCGTCGCGACCGGGCGAGCTCGGTTCGAGTCATGGCTTTCTCGATCCCGGCCGCAACCACACCCGCCAGCAGCGACACGGCGCGACCGACAGAGAAGGAGGGGGCTTCCGCACGAGCAAATGCCCGTACGCTGGACAGGGTCGACATGACTTAGCTCCGTTTGAGGCGACCAATGCCGGGAGTGGCGGTTCCGCCTCGTTTACAGGCAGTATTTGCGGTATGCTGGGCTTTATTTCAAAGGATCAAACCTCGGGGGAGGGATAGAATTTCTATGAACGGGTGCCCTAAATGAGCCGTTCTCAATTGCCTCTGAACGCGCTCCGGGCCTTCGAGGCCGCCGCCCGCCACGCAAGCTTCACTCATGCCGCCGAAGAGCTTCACGTTACCCAGGCTGCCGTCAGCCATCAGGTAAAGGCGCTCGAGGAAAGGCTCGGCGTGGCGCTGTTCGTGCGCCGCCCGCGTGGGTTGGAAATCACCAGCGAAGGCGAGGCGTTGCTGCCGGATCTGCGCGACGCTTTCGACCGCATGACCAATGCGTTGGAGCGGGTCGGGCGCAAGGCCAATTCAGGCACACTGAATGTCAGTCTGGTCACCACCTTTGCCCTCGGCTGGCTGGTGCCGCGGTTGCATCGCTTTCAGGCCAAGCACCCCGAGATCGAAGTGCGCATGACGACGAGCCAGAAGCGCGTCGACTTCGCGCGCGAGGATGTCGACTGCGCCATCCGCTTCACGGTGCAGCCCGAGGCCGATATCCATGCCACACGGCTTTTCAGCGATGTGCTGACGCCGCTTTGCGGCAAGCGTTATCGCGACAAGCTGAAGTCGCTCGACGATCTCAAGCGCGTGCCGTTCATCGACATGACCTACGATCCCGAATGGCCGATCTGGCTGCGTGCGGTCGGCATGGGCGACTTCAAGCCCAAGCGCGTGCTGACCTTCGACTCGACGATGATCGCCGTCGAAGCGGCGATGGAAGGCGCGGGTGTGGCCGTTGGTCCGCCACAGCTCTTTCGCGAAGAGCTGGCGGAGGGCCGGCTGTTCCAGCCGTTCGACCAGATCGTCGACAGCGGCAAGGCATGGTGGTTCGTCTGTCCGCCGGCATCGGTCAATCGTCCGAAGACCAAGGCGTTCGAGGAATGGCTGGTCGAGGAGCTGGCAGCCCCCCAGGCCCGGTCGAGCCGGCCCGCCCTCGCGGCGGGCGGTCGCCGGTAGGAGGGCTCCGAGAAAAACTAGGGCTCGACGCCTCGTTCGGGGGCGTCAGCGCGGCGGATAGGAATGGCTGCCGCCGAACGCATCCTGGACGGTGAGCGCGTCCGGGTCGTCGCCGAGATAGGACGGTCCCACCGGGACCTTGCCGTGGCCGCCCGGAACGTCGAGCACATAGGTCGGCTGTGCGAGACCCGAGAGCCGGCCACGCAGGGCCTTCATCAGCGCCTGGCCCTCGGCGATCGACACGCGAAAATGGCCGGTGCCGCGCACCAGATCGGGATGATGAAGGTAGTAGGGCTTCACGCGTGCGGCGACGAGCGCGCGCATGAGCTGCTCTAGGGTTTCGACGTCGTCGTTCACGCCTTTCAGCAGCACCGTCTGGGCCATCAGGGGCAGGCCCGCATCGGCGAGCCGCGCGAGGGCGGCGCGTGCCTCGGCCGTGAGTTCGCGGGCGTGGTTGCAGTGCACACCCAGCCAGACGCCGGCGCGGCGCGGCCGAACGGCGGCAACCAGTTCCTCGGTGATTCGACCAGGGTCGGCCACGGGCACGCGGCTGTGAATGCGGATCACCGCGACGTGCGGCATGGTGTCGAGGGCGGCGAGCAGCTCGGCGAGACGGCGTGGCGCCAGCATCAGCGGATCGCCGCCGGTCAGGATCACTTCCCAGATCTCCGGCCTGGCGCGGATATAGGCGAGGGCGGCGTCGAGCTCGTCGGCCGACAGCGCCTCGCCGCCCGGCCCCACCTTCTCGCGGCGGAAGCAGAAGCGGCAGTAGACCGGGCAGACATGCAGCGGCTTCAAGAGCACGCGGTCGGGATAGCGATGAACGATGCCCTTCACGGGCGAGCGGAACTCGTCGCCGATCGGATCGGCAAGTTCCTCGGGCGAAACCTCGGTTTCGGCCACGTTCGGCACGAACTGGCGGGCGATGGGATCTCGCACGAGGTCTGTGCGATCGATCAGGGCCGCCATCTCGGGCGTCACTGCAATCGCCATGGAGTGCGCGGCCGCCTCCAGCCGCGGGTCGGGTGACAGAAACCCCTCGCGTTCCAGAGCCTCCAGGGAGCGCAGCGTCGGCATGGCGGCGGTGAGATAGGCGTCGCGCCGGCTCAAGTCCAGCGGGCGGTATCCTGCCGGTCGGCGGCTGTCAGAAGGGTCGCGGTAGAGACCACGGTCCAGTCGCAGAGGTCGTAGCGGCGGCTGAGTTTGTCGCGAACCTGCGCCTCCGCTGCGCCTTCCGGTAGCTTGGAGCGCTCCCACATGGCGAGGTTGGGCCGGCGGGTCAGCAACAGGCTGCGCACGCCGCCGAACCGGCCGGCGCCGCTGGCCTCGTCGACGGTCCTGCCCGTGCGGTCGCCGGTGGCCTGCCAGAGTCCGACAACCTGCGAGTCGTAGGCGCTCTCGAAACCGGGCCAGGCAGCTGCGCAGAGGTCGAGAAACTCCGGCCAGTGCGGCTCGGGCGTCGCGAACCAGCGGAAGGCGTAGTTGCCTTGCCGGGTCGGACGCTCCGTATCGGTGGGCCGAAGGGTCGGCACCATCGCTTCGCTATGGGCGGTGCGGACGTCGGAGTCCTGGCCGAGCAGCGCCTGTTCGGCGGCGGCGGCCGTAATGGCAGTCGGCCAGACGCTGATGGCCTGCAGTTCGTCGCGCGGCCGGCCGATCTGGCTGCGCCAGACGCCGTAGAGCGAGCCGCCTGCCCCAGCGAGGCGTCGCGCGCCCTCGCCCGCCAGCCGGTCGGCCAGCGCCTGCCACGTTCGCGGCGCTGCCTCGATGCGATGATGGACGAAGATCGCGGGCGTCACGCGACGACGGACTCGTGCCGCGACAGCGTGAAGCCTGGATAGCCGCCGGCTGCGACTTCGTCGCAACGCTTCTTGTAGCGGTCGAAGCCGCCGACATAGGGCATGAACACGCGCGGCTTGCCGGGAATGTTGGCGCCCACGTACCAGGAGTTGGCCAGCGGATAGAGCGTCGAGTCGGCCACGGCATTGACGTGGTGCACCCACTCGCTCTCGGCGTCGGCGCTCGGCGCGATGCGGTCGAGCTGGTGCTTGTGCAGATGGTCGATGGCATCGGCGATCCAGTCGACATGCTGTTCGATGGACGCGATCATCTGTGTCTTCACGCCGGGGCTGCCGGGGCCGGTGACGACGAACATGTTGGGAAAGCCCGAGACCATCAGGCCGAGATAGGTGAGCGGTCCGCCGGCCCAATGATCGGCCAGCACCGCGCCGTCGCTGGTGCGGATGTCGATCTCGCGCAGCGCGCCGGTCATGGCATCGAAGCCCGTGGCAAAGACGATGGCGTCGAGTTCGTAGTCGCCTGCTGCCGTACGCACACCCGTCTCGGTGATCTCCTGGATCGGCGCGCTGCGCACATCGACCAGGGTGACGTTGTCGCGATTGTAGGTCTCGTAATAGTTGGTATCGAGGCAGAGCCGCTTGGTGCCGATCGGATGGTCCTTGGGCGCCAGCAGCTCGGCGGTCTTCGGGTCCTTCACCGTGCCGCGGATCTTGTTGCGCACGAACTCCGACGCCGTGTCGTTGGACTCCTTGTTCACCAGCAGGTCGGTATAGGCATAGAGGTAGCTGATGCTGCCGCCTTGCTGCCACTTGGACTCGTAGGCCCTGTTGCGTTCGTCGTCCGGCACGTCGAGCGCCGACTGGGTGGGCTTGGGATGGCCGGCGATGGCGAAGGGTGTTTCCGCGGCCGCCGCGCGACGGGCCGGATACTCGGCCTTGTGGCGGCGTTCGCGCTCCGGCTCCATCGGTCCGTTGCGCGCCGGCAGGCTGAAATTGGCGGTGCGTTGGAAGACGTGCAGGTGCTTGGCCTGGCTGGCGACGATCGGGATCATCTGCACACCCGATGAGCCCGTGCCGATCACGCCGACGCGCAAGCCGGTGAAGTCGACGCCTTCGTGCGGCCACAGGCCCGAATGGTACCACTTGCCCTTGAAGCTCCCGATCCCCTTGAAATCTGGCACTCGCGGCGTCGAGAGGTTGCCCGCGGCCATCACGCAATAGCGCGCACAGATCTCCTCACCGTTTTCGGTACGCAGGGTCCATTCGTTGGCCTTGCTGTCGAAGGTCGCCGCCTTGATGCGCGTGTTGAGTTGTACGTCGCGGCGCAGGTCGAAACGGTCGGCGACATGGTTGATGTACTTCAGGATCTCGGGCTGGGTGCCATAGCGCTCCGGCCACTTCCACTCCTGCTGCAGCTCGTTGGAGAAGCTGTAGGAATATTCCAGGCTTTCGACGTCGCAGCGGGCGCCGGGATAACGGTTCCAGAACCAGGTTCCGCCGATCCCTGAGCCTGCCTCGTAGGCCCGGACCTTCAGGCCGAGGCCGCGCAGGCGATGGATGGCATAGAGACCGGCCAGTCCGCCGCCGACGATGGCGACGTCGAGCTGCCGGGCGGGGCGGGCAGGACTCTGGGAGGCATCGGGCATAGTGGCATCCCCGGGTTGAATTTTTGCTGTGCGA
The DNA here is from genome assembly GCA_020160995.1 of Pseudomonadota bacterium. Taxonomy (GTDB): domain Bacteria; phylum Pseudomonadota; class Alphaproteobacteria; order Reyranellales; family Reyranellaceae; genus Reyranella. The sequence goes on from JAIUOY010000177.1 coordinate 26,089, forward strand.
GCGGCGTATCGGCGGCCTCGGAAGAAAGGTCAGTCGGGCCGGCCGATTTGGCAAGCGGCCGGGGCCAGAGAGCGAAACGGCGGCATGGATGCGCGGCTTGGCATGCAATCAGCGCGGTGCTGCAAGGCGGCTTTCAGGTTGAAGAACGATAGCCCGCCGAATGTTTCAGCCTTATTCTTTTTTCATGACAAAGGCTGACAGCGCATCTCGATTGGGGACGGCGGAGTAGCGTCGTGGATCAATCGGTATCGTCGCCCGACGCCAAGTCGACGCCTCAGCCCGCTTCGCAAGTTCCCCGTGCCGTGCCCCCGGTAGGCATCCTGCCCCGCGTCAGTGCTGGGAGACGCGCAGGCATCGTGCGCGCCCTGCTGCGGCCCCGCTCCCTGGGCATTGCCGCGTTGCTCGGTATCGCTCTCGTCTATGGCGGCCGGGAACTGCATCTGCGGCTGACCCACGTCTACGAGTACGATGCGCGCGTCACGGCCGACGTGGTGACGATATCGAGCCGTGCCGACGGCTGGGTGACCGATCTCGCGGTGCGCGAGGGCATGATGGTCGAAGCCGGTCAGGTCCTGGTCAAGATCGACGACAGGGTCGCCAAGCTTCGGGTCGGCGCGCTGCAGTCGCAGGTCCAGGAGGTTCAGGCCGAACGTGCCAAGCTGCGCGCCGAATGGCGTCTGAACGAAAGCCAGATGGACGCGCTCACCCGCACGCGCACCTCGGCCGTGATGGTGCGCGAGAAGGCGCTCGAGGCATTGAAGTCGGATCTCGACTTGGCGCGCCTGGAGCTGGAGCGCAGCACGACGCTGTTTAGCACCCGCGTCATCAACGAGCGCCAGCTCCAGGTGTCTCAGGCGGCCGTGTCGAAACTCGAAAGTCAGCTTCAGCAGCTCCGGGCCGAACACGAGCAGGCGACGGGCAGCCTCGAGGAAGCCAAGAGCCAGGGCTACAAGCTTGGCGTCATCGACGCCCAGATCGCCACGCTTGCCCATCAGGAAGCCAGCCTCGAAGCACAGCTTTCCCAGCAGCTCGTCGATGTCGAGGACCGAACCATCAAGAGCCCGGTGCCGGCCGTGATCGACCGCACCTTCGTCCTCCCGGGCGAGTACGTGGCGTCGGGCCAGCGCATCCTGCTGTTGCACAATCCCGACGAAGTCTGGGTCGAGGCGAACATCAAGGAGACGCAGGTCGGCAAACTAAAGCTCGGCCAATATGTACGCGTCTCGGTCGACGCCTATCCCAGCGACACTTTCGAGGGCAAGGTCGCGCGCATCGGCAGCGCCACGACCGCCCGCTTCGCCCTGCTGCCGACGCCCAATCCCTCGGGCAACTTCACCAAGATCACGCAGCGCGTCCCGGTCAAGGTCGACATGGTCAAGATGCCGAAGCCATTGACGCCCGGCATGATGGTCGAAGTCGAAATTGACATCCGATAGCACCCTCCAGACGGCGGCGGCGCTCTCGGAACGTTACGGGCCGGCCTATCGCTGGCTGGTCACCGTCACCGGCATGGTCGGCGTCGTCTCGATGGTGCTGGCGATGACCACGGTCAACGTCGCGGTGCCCGATGTCATGGGCGCCTTCGGCATCGGCCAGGACAAGGCGCAGTGGATGTCCTCGGCCTACATGGCGACGATGACCGCCGGCATGCTGATCAACGCCTGGCTGACCGGCGTGCTGGGCGAACGCCGCACCTTTGTCGGCGCGCTCTTCTTCTTTTCGCTGGGCGCCGTGATGGGCGGCAGCGCGCCGACCGAGGATGCCCTGATTTTCGCCCGCGTTCTCCAAGGCTTCAGCGCCGGCGTGGCGCAGCCTCTGGTCATGGCCACGATCTTCACGGTCTTTCCCGCGGACCGCCGCGGCATGGCGATGGGCGTGTTCGGCCTGGGTGTCGTCTTCGCACCGGCCATCGGCCCCACGCTCGGCGGGCTGATGATCGAATACTTTTCTTGGCGCTACGTCTTCTTCATCTCGCTGCCCTTCTGCGTGATCGCCGCCGTCATGGGGCTGGTGTTCATGCCGACCCGGCCGATCCCGCGGGTCATCCCGCCGTTCGACTGGCTGGGCTTCGTGCTGCTGTGCCTGGCGCTGTTCGGGCTGATGACCGGCATCGCCGACGGCCAGCGCGAGGGCTGGGCTTCGGACACGATCGTCCTGCGTCTGGTCGGCGGCGCCGTGGCGACGGTGGCCTTCGTCGTTTGGGAACTCTACACGCCGCGCGCGCTGCTCGACGTGCGCATCTTCGGCAACGTCGAATTCTCGGCGGCGGCGCTGATCGCCTTCATCTTCGGCGCCGGCATGATGGGCTCGACCTATATCGTGCCGGTGTTCGTGCAGACCATCATCGGTTTCACGCCGCTGCTGGCGGGCCTGATGATGATGCCGGCCGGCATCATGCTGGCCTTCATCTTTCCGCTGGCCGGCCGCCTGTCGGACGCCATGCCCGCCTCGACCATGATCATCGGTGGGCTGCTGCTCTTCTCGCTGGGGTTCGTGTTGATGGCCGCCGCCGACATCGACACCACCTTCTGGACCCTGGTCGGCATGGTGATGGTGTCGCGGCTGGGGCTGGGCTTCATCAATCCCAGCCTCAACGCCTCCTCGTTGAAGGCGCTGCCCGCCGACAAGGTGCGGCAGGGTGCCGGCGTCGCCAACTTCATGCGGCAGCTTGGCGGCGCCTTCGGCATCAACCTGATGGTGGCCTTCTTCGAGGTCCGCACCCGCTTCCACGCCGACGCGCTGACCGGCACGCAGGATTGGGGCAACCGCACCACCGAACATCTCCTTACCCAGCTTGAGAAGCTGATGCAGAAGAGCGGCCTGCCCTTCCAGCAGCAGAAGGCCGGTGCGCTGGAATATCTCGGCGCCATCGTGCACGGCAAAGCCCAGATGTTGGCATTCTCCGATACCTTCATCATTGTAGGCGTCGTGGCCCTCGTCGCTCTCGTCCCGGCGGCCATGCTGTCGCGCTCGCAACGGCGTGCGCGCAAGCTGGCTTGGAATTGAGGGCTCGTTTCTGGAGTTGAGTGATGCTCGATGCTGCCGTGAAGACGAAGATCATGAACGAGGTCGATCGTCGGTTCGACGATCAGACCAAGGTACTGGCCGATCTGGTGAAGATCCCGTCGACGCGATTTCGCGAGGCGCCGGCACAGGACATGATGGCGCGCCTGTTCAAGGAGGACGGGCTCGGCATCGACCGCTGGCAGATCAAGATCGACGATCTCAAGCACCTGCCGGGCTACTCGCCGCACAGCCAGGATTACGACGATGCCTGGAACGTGGTCGGCGCCTGGCGGCCGTCTTCTCCGAAGGGCCGCTCGCTGATCCTCAACGGCCATATCGACGTGGTGCCCGAGGGGCCGCACGAGATGTGGAGCCGCAACCCCTTCGAGCCCGCGGTGAAGGACGGCTGGCTGTACGGCCGCGGCTCGGGCGACATGAAGGCGGGCCTGATCCTCAACGTCTTTGCCCTGCGCGCACTCAAGGCGCTGGGCTGGCAGCCGGCAGCCGACGTCTACCAGCAGTCGGTGGTCGAGGAGGAATGCACCGGCAACGGCGCACTGGCCTGCCTGCAGCGTGGCTACCGCGCCGATGCGGCCCTGATCCCCGAACCGTCGTCGGGCGTGCTGACCATCGCGCAGGTCGGCGTGATGTGGTTCCAGGTCAAGGTCACCGGCCACCCGGTGCACGTCTACAAGGCCGATGCCGGTTCCAACGCCATCGAATCGGCGTTCCGCCTGATCCAGCAGCTGCGCGAGCTGGAGAAGAAGTGGAACGCCAGGAAGGCGCACGACAAGCACTTCTGCGACCACCACCATCCGGTCAACTTCAATGTCGGCAAGATCGCGGGCGGCGACTGGGCAAGCTCGGTGCCGGCCTGGTGCACCTTCGACATGCGCGTGGGCGTGCTGCCGTCGCAGAACTTGAAGGAGTGCCGGCAGGAGATCGAGGACCTGATCCGCCACGCCGCGGCCAACGATCCCTTCCTCGGCAACAACCCGCCGTCAGTGACTTGGGAAGGCTTCCAGGCCGAGCCCTTCGTGCTGAAGGGCCACGAACAGGTGCGCGACGTGCTGGCCGAGGCGCACAAGACGGTGTTCGGCGCGGCGCTGGAGGACAAGACCTCGACCGGCACGGCCGACAACCGCTTCTTCGGCCTCTATGCCGGCATCCCGGCGCTGGTCTACGGCCCGCAGTCCGACGACATTCACGGCTTCGACGAACGCGTGAATCTGGAATCGGTGCGCAAGATCACCCAGGCGACGGCCCTGTTCATCGCCGAATGGTGCGGCCTGCAGAAGGCGTAAAGCCCTCCTCCCCCGTCATCGGGGGAGGCGAATGATTACGCCGCGATCGCTTCGTCCGCCGGCGAGAAGGGCAGGCCGAGGCTCTCGGCCGCCGCCCTGTGCGTGAAGCGGCCGCGATGGATGTTGAGGCCGGCGCGGAGATGCGGGTTTTCGGCGACCGCGGCGAGGCCCTTGCGTGCCAGGGCGAGGCCGAAGGGCAGCGTTGCGTTGTTCAGCGCCTCGCTCGACGTCAGCGGCACGGCGCCCGGCATATTGGCAACACAGTAGTGGATGACGCCATCGACCTCGAAGGTCGGATCGGCGTGCGTGGTCGGATGCGAGGTCTCGAAGCAACCGCCCTGGTCGATGGCGACGTCGACGATCACCGCGCCGCGCTTCATCGACTTCAGCATCGCCCGCGTCACCAGCTTCGGCGCGCTGGCGCCGGCGATCAGCACGGCGCCGATCACGACATCGGCCGAGAACACTTCGGCCTCGACGGCTTCCAGAGTCGAATAGCGGGTGCGCACGCGGCCCTCGAACAGCTCGTCCAGCTCGCGCAGGCGCGGCAGCGAGCGGTCGAGGACGGAAACATCGGCGCCGAGGCCCGCGGCCATCCGCGCGGCATGGGTGCCGACCACGCCGCCACCCAGAACCGCGACCTTGGCCGGCGCCACGCCGGGCACACCTCCCAGCAACAGCCCGCGTCCGCCCCTGTGCCGCTGCAGGGCATTGCCGGCAGCCTCGATGGAAAGCCGGCCGGCGACTTCGCTCATCGGCGCCAGCAGCGGCAGGCCGCCCTGGGCGTCGGTCACGGTTTCGTAGGCGATGGCGGTGCAGCCCGACGCAAGAAGGCCGCGTGCCTGATCAGGGTCCGCGGCCAAATGCAGGTAGGTGAAAAGGATCTGGCCGGGCCGCAGGCGGGTCCATTCGTTGGGCTGCGGCTCCTTCACCTTCACGATCATGTCGGCGGCGGCGAAGACCTCGGCGGCTGTGTTGGCAATGGTGGCGCCGGCCCTGCGGTAGACCTCGTCGTCGGCGCCGATGCCGGAACCGGCCGTCGTCTCCACCAGCACCTCGTGACCGGCATGGACATATTCTCTGACCGCGCCGGGGGTCAGCCCGACGCGATATTCATGCGTTTTGATCTCCTTCGGCACTCCGACGCGCATCGAATGGGTCCTTCTGTGTCAGTGTGCCAATTTACTCAGGGTTTTGGTTTGGGTTTCTGCAATCTTGCGGCGAAATGATAGAGTCGCGCCGGATATCAGCGACTGGGAGGCAGATGGCGCAGAATTCAAAACCCGTCGACATGGACCGGATCGATGGCCTCATCCTGTCGGAACTGACGGCCAACGCGCGCGTCAGCCAGGTCGATCTTTCGACCCGCATCGGCCTGTCGAGCACGGCGATCGCGCGTCGGCAGCGGGCGCTGGAAGAGGATGGGATCATCCGGGGCTATCAGGCGGTGCTCGACCTTGGCCGGTTTGGCCTTGCGACCACGGTGATCGTCAGGATCACGCTGGAAAGCCAGAGCGACGACGCCCTCAAGGCGTTCGAGGCGGGCGTCATCGACTGCCCGTCGGTGGTGCGCTGCTTCCTGATGTCGGGCAGCGACGACTACATCGTCACGGTGCTGGCGCGCGACATCGAGGATTTCGAGCGCATACACCGTACCGAGCTGTCGCGGCTGCCGCGTGTCGCGCGCATCGAATCGAGCTTTGCGCTGCGCGAAGTGGTCAACCGCGCAGTGCCGCCGGTGGTCTTCAGCGCATCCGGCGCGCCGAAGCATAAACTCCCGTTGCCACGCCGCCCAGCACGACGATGATGCCGAGCAGGCGCAGGCCTCCCACCGGCTCGCCGACCAGCAGGGCGGCGAAGGTCAGCGCGGCACAGGGCACGAGGAGCGACACGGGGCCGACTTTGGCCGCCGGATAGGTCCTGAGCAGCGTGCCCCAGATCAGGTAGCCCAGCCACATTGCCGGGACGACCGTGTAGAAAAGCACGAACCAGCCACGCCAGGTCGGCGCCAGCAGCGGCGAGAGCAGCGCCGTCGGCCCGTCGATCACCAGGGCGGCGATGCCGAGCGGCAGGGGCGGCAGCACGCTCGCCCAGACCGTCACCGCGAACATCGACACGCCGCGGGCGGAGCGGAAGAAGAGATTGCCGGTCGCCCAGGTGAGGGCCGACAGCAGCGCAAGTCCGATGGCGAAGAGGCTGGCTGTGCCGTCCACCGTCCGGGCGATCAGCGCGACGCCCACGACCGCGACGGCGAGCCCCAGCCACTGGCCGCGCGTCGCGTGCTCGCGCAGGAAGAGCGCAGCCAGCACGACCGTGAGCGGTCCCTGCATCTGCACCAGCACGGAGGTGAGGCCGGGCGGCAGACCTGCTTCCATGGCGAAGAACAGGAAGATGAACTGGCCGGTGAACATGAAGCCGCCGATGCCGGCCAGGGTGCCCCAGGAGATCGCGGGCTTTGGCACGAACAGGATCGGCAGCGCGCCCAGCACGAAGCGCCAGGTCGCGAAGGTGAAGGGCGTGAACTCGTCGAGGCCGAAGCGGATGACGGTAAAGTTCAGCCCCCACATCGCCACGATGAGGAGCGCCGCCGCGACGTGGAGCGGGGTCAAGCGACTATAGCCACACCCAGGGCCGCGCCGTCTTGTCCTGGGCCTGCCACGCCGCGATCTCGTCCTTGCGCGCCATGGTCTGGGCGATGTCGTCCAGACCGTTCAGCATCGCATGCTGGCGCCGCGCGTCGATCTGGAAGGGAATGACGCGCCCGGTGGGCGAGACGACCTGGCAGTTCTCGAGATCGATCGTCACGCGGGCATTGCCGGGCGAGGCCTTCATCTCGTCGGCGAGCTGCTCGATCTCATGGATCGGCAGCGCCACGGGCAGCAGGCCGTTCTGGAAGCAGTTGTTGTTGAAGATGTCGCCGAAGTAGGGCGCGATCACCGCGCGGATGCCCATGCCCTTCAGTGCCCACACTGCACCCTCGCGGCTGGAGCCGCAGCCGAAATTCTCGCGGCTGAGAATGATCGGCGCATCGCGATACGGTTGCTGGTTGAAGATGCAGTCCGGGTCTTCGCTGCCGTCCGGCTTGAAGCGGATCTGCTCGAAGCAATAGGGCCCCAGCCCATCGCGGGTCACGTTGTCGACCAGCCGCTCGATGCGGATGATCAGGTCGGTGTCGACGTTCTGGCGCATCAACGGCGTCGCGACGCCGGTCACCTTGGTGAACTTGTCCATGGTCAGATCTTCCTTACCCAATCTTCCGAACGTCGGCGATGGCGCCCTTGAGGGCGGCGGCCGCCGCCATGGCGGGGCTCGCGAGATGGGTGCGTGCGCCGGGGCCCTGACGGCCGACGAAGTTGCGGTTGGACGTCGAGACGCTGCGCTTGCCGGGCGGCACGCGTTCGCCGTTGGAGGCAAGGCACATCGAGCAGCCGGGCTCGCGCCATTCGAAGCCGGCGTCGAGGAACACGCGGTCCAGTCCCTCGGCCTCGGCTTCCTGCTTGATGCGGACGGAGCCGGGCACGACCCAGGCCGTGACATGATCCGCCTTGTGCCGCCCCTTCACGATGGAGGCCGCGGCGCGCAGGTCGGAGATGCGGGAATTTGTGCAGGAGCCGATGAATACCCAGTCGACCTTGGTGCCTTCGATGGGCTTGCCGGGTTCGAGGCCCTGATACCTGAGCGCCGCCTCCCAGGCGCCGCGCTTTTCCTCGGGGCCGGTGCGGGGATCGGGAATGGCGCGATCGACGGCGATGACATGCTCGGGGCTGGTGCCCCAGGTGATCTGCGGCGCAACATTCTTCATGTCGACCGTGTGCTCGTGATCGAACTCCGCATCGGGATCGGAGGGCAGCGTGCGCCAGTGCGCAACTGCGCGATCCCACATCGCGCCCTTCGGCGCATAGTCGCGGCCGTTCAGGTACTCGTAGGTCGTGTCGTCGGGCGCCACCATGCCGGTGCGTGCGCCCATCTCGATGGTGAGGTTGCAGAGCGTGAGGCGCGCCTCGATAGGCAGGGCCCGCACGGCCGAGCCTGCATACTCGACGGAATAGCCCGTGCCGGCCGCGGTGCCGAGTTCGCCGATCAGGTGAAGGATCATGTCCTTGGCGGTGACGCCCGGCATCAGCTTGCCCTCGAAGCTGGCACGCATACGCTTGGGCTTGCGCTGCACCATCGTTTGCGTGGCGATCACATGCACCAATTCGGAAGAGCCGATGCCGAAGGCGAGCGAGCCCATGCCGCCATGCGTGGAAGTGTGGCTGTCGCCGCAGACGAGCGTCGTGCCGGGCAGGGTCAGCCCCTGCTCGGGCCCCATGACGTGTACGATGCCCTGTCCATCCTGGCCGAGGTCGAACAGCTTGATGCCGTAGGCGCGGGTGGTCTCGCGCATCGACAGGATCAGCGGCTCGCCCGGTGGATGCGTCTTCTCGGTCCGGCCCGGCTGCGTCGACATGGTGTGGTCGGGCGTGCCGTAGGCCAGGCGCGGCTGTGCAGGGGGGTAGCCCTTCTCGATGGCTTCCTTCAGCGCCTTGCCGCCGGACATGTCGTGCAGCAGCAGCCGGTCGATATGCAACAGCACGAAGCCGTTGCCGAGGTCGGTGATGACGTGGCTGTCCCAGATCTTGTCGAACAGGGTCTTGCCCATGGGGTTGGCCTTTGGGTTGAGTTTCCGCCGCAGGAGGCGGATATCAGCACCCGGCGAGCCGCGCCGCCAGTCCTTCGCTGTCCTCGTCATGCAGCAGTTCGGCAGACGCATACCAGGACGATATTCCGAGGCTCGGTCCCCAGAGCCAGTCTGCGGTACGCGGCAAGAAGATCAGCGTCTTAATCCCGAGCGATGCCGCAAGATGGGCAGGCCAGGTGTCGTCGCCGACCACGAGGCGGCAGCTCGCGACATGCGCGGCATCGCGCTCGACATCGAGGTCAGCCGGCGGTTCGCGGCGGCTGAACCAGCCGATGCGTTGAGAGGGCGTCGCCTGTGCCTTCAAGGTGACCGGCGGCGGCAAGGAGTCGAGCGACCAGCCCAGCAGATGCGGCAGGCTCCGCAGCGGCGCAGCGGCGGCAAAGCCTTCCAGCGATTCGCCGCGGGAGATCGTTGGTGCGGCCAGATGGTGTGCGATGTCGGCTGTACATTGAACGACGCCGCCAGCAACACTGTCGATGCGCGCGAGCATCAGCACATCGCGCCGGGCTTCCTCGCTCTCGATATCGGCCTGTTCTGGATAGATCAGCAGGCGGCCATCGAGCGGTTCGCCCTGCCAGCTGGGCAATGCGGGGGTGTAGCGCTCGCCTGGAAGTTCCAGTCGGGCTTCGTGATCGGCAAGGCCGCGCCACCAGTCGCCCTGGCGCAGCAGCAACTCGCCGCGCCGCAGCCGCAGCTGCGGATCGCTCGGCCGGCTGACCAGCGCAGTATCGAGATCGGCCAGGGCGCCGGCCCATTCGCCGCGCGCCGCCAGCAGGGCCGCGCGGGCGCTGAGGCTCGGCAGCAGGCGGTTGTCGAGGGAAAGCGCGAGATCGTAGGCGCGCTCGGCCTCCTCGGCACGGCCCAGCGCTTCGAGTGCGCGGCCGGTATTGTGGGCGATCGCCGGATCGTTCGGCTTCAGCCGCGCGGCCCGCGCCAATGCCCCCAGCGCCGGCTCGTACTGGCCAAGCTGCATCAGGCAGCCGGCGAGATTGGTCTGCGCCGTCGCTTCGCGCGGCAGGAACTTGGCGGCGCGTTCCAGCGGCTCGCGCGCATCGGCGAAGCGGCCGAGCTTCAGCCGGATCTGCCCCAGGAGATGGAGGGCCTGGCCGCCGTTCGGCCGTTCGTCGACGATGCGGGCAAAGCCTGCTTCGGCGCCGGCAAAGTCGCCCGCCGCAGCTCGTTGCAGGGCCTCGCGGCCTAGGGTCTGGATTTGTTGTTCGGAAAGCGCCACGCGCGGGCTCTAGCAGAGGCCGGGGCGCGGTCAAAGAGAAAGCGGCGGTAAAGAAAAAGCCGGCGGTCGACAGGGAGGCAGAAGGTCGACCGCCGGCCAGTGTCCGGAGAGGGAAGGGCCCGCGCAGGGTAAAGACGGGCCCGCTCCGGATTTCGATATCAGCCGCGCCAGAAAGGCTTGTTCACCTCGAACTGGATTTCCGTCGGGCTGATCCCCAGATCACGCGCAATGCGCGAGTCGACCTGCGCAAGCTCGCGGCGCTCCTTGGCGCGGCGGCGCCAGGTGGCGAGGATCATGCCAAAGGCCGCGAAGGTGCCGGCAAGCGGGGCGTTCGAACTGTAGTGAAGCGAGATGTTGGCCATGGGACTTCTCCCAAAAATGTTGTCGTGTGCTGGGCGTGATGTGCGCTTCGCGGCCCCCCTTTACAAATGACCCTTTGTCCTGTTTTGATTAAAATACCTCATGCGATAGGAACCCCATGAAGCGAAGCCTTCCGCCGCTCAACGGCTTGCGTGCTTTCGAAGCCGCTGCCCGTCACATGAGTTTCACAGATGCCGCTCACGAATTGAGCGTTACCCAGGCGGCTATCAGCCACCAGGTGAGGGGCCTCGAGCAGCGTCTCGGATTAAAATTATTCGTGCGGCGCAATCGCTCGCTTCTGCTGTCGGAAGCGGGCCAGGCCTATCTGCCGGCCGTGCGGTCGGCGTTCGACCAGCTGAACGAGGCCACCGAGAAGCTTCTGCAGAAGGATCGCGGCGGTCACCTCACGGTAACGACCACCTCTTCCTTCGCCATGAAGTGGCTGGTCCCGAGGCTGGGCGGCTTCCAGCGCGCCAATCCGGAGATCGACGTCCGGATCTCGACCGGAACGTCGCTGGTCGAGTTCTCCCGCGAGGACGTCGATATCGGCATCCGCTACGGCCGCGGGCAGTGGCCGAATCTGGTGGCGGAACGGCTGGTCGACGAAGACGTGATGCCGGTCTGCGCGCCGTCGCTGGTCAAGGGGCCGAACGGGCTCAAGAAGCCTGCCGACCTCAAGCGTTTCACGCTCTTGCACAGCATCAACTTCCCCGACGACTGGCAGGTCTGGTTGACTGCGGCCGGTGTGAAGGGCGTCGATGCCTCGCGCGGCCTCTCCTTCGACTTTGCGCTCGCGACCTATCAGGCGGCCATGGACGGGCTGGGCGTCGCGCTCGGCCGAAACCCGCTGGTCGAGCCCGATCTCAAGGCTGGCCGCCTCGTCGTGCCGTTCGAGTTCAAGCGGTCTTCCGACTTCGCCTACTATCTCGTCTACCCGCCCGAGGCGATCCGGCGTCGCAAGATCAAGGCTTTCCGCGATTGGGTCGTGTCGCTCTCGGAGGTCGCGTCGCCGGTTGCCGGGTCCTGATCACTTAAATGAGAATAAGTTATTTGCATTTGCAAGTAACCTGAGAGGAGTGGATGATCGCCGAAACGGGAGGCGATCATGCAATTCGGCTACTTCACGCTGAGCGACAACCGCTATCCGGGAAACACGCGATCGGCCGAAGACTTCCTGAAGGACATCTATGCCGAGGCGCTGTGGGCTGAGAGGGTCGGGCTGAACTCGGCCTGGATCGGCGAACATCACTTCAATCTGCTGGGCGTCAACGCCTCGCCGCTGGCCATGCTGGCGCAGCTCGCCGGCGCCACGACCAAGCTGCGGCTGGCGCCGGCCGTTACACTGCTGCCGGTCCACCATCCGCTGCACGTCGCCGAGGAATGGGCGACGCTCGACCTTCTCTCCGGCGGCCGGGTCGATTTCGCCGCCGGCCGCGGCTACGACCGCAAGGAGTACGAGCCGTTCCAGGCGCCGTTCGAGGACTCGTCCGAGCTGTTCGCCGAGGGGCTCGAAATCGTGTGGCGAGCCTGGACCGAAACCGGCAAGTGGTCGCACAAGGGCAAGTTCTACGAATTCAAGGATGTCGAGGTGCGGCCGAAGCCGGCGCAAAATCCGCTTCGGCCTTACGTCGCCTGCTTCTCGCGGCCGTCGATGGAACTGGCGGCAAAGAACGACTGGAACGTGATCTATGCCCCCTTCGCGGCGGCCATGGTCTACGGTTCTCTGGCCGACGCCGTGCGTGTCTATCGCGAGACTTGCGAGACAGGCTTCAAGCGGCCGATGCGGCGCGCCATGTGCTCCTACTTCGTGCATATCGCCGCGACGCCGGAAGAGGAGCAGTACGGCAAGGAAGCGCTGGTGCGCTATTTCCAGGATGCGCTGGTCGCGGCCTTCCCCTCGTCGTCGGGCGAGAAGGTGCCACCGACCTACAAGTACTTCGTCGATATCGTGAACATCCTGCGCGACATGCGGCCGGAGAAGCTGACCGACAAGTCGATCCTGTGCGGCAGCCCGCAGCATATTGTCGACACACTGAAACAGGTCGAGGCGGCCGGCGTCGCCGAGGTCATCCTCTATTTCAACTACGGGCAGAAGCCGCACGCGCTGGTGAAGGAACAGATGGAGCGTTTCATGCGCGAGATCGCGCCGCATTTCGCCGGCTGAGCCGATGGGTCCGCTCGACTCCTATCTGCCCTATTTGCTCAATCGTGCCGGTGCGCGGATTGCGACCTCGTTCGGCGAGGCGGTCCGCCCGCTGGGCGCCACCTTGCAGATCTGGCGTGTGCTTGCTGCCCTGCGCGAGCGCGATGGCCAGCGCATGGGCGATCTCTCGGCGACGACGTCGATCGATGTATCGACGCTGACGCGGCTGGTCGACAGCATGGAGAAGAAGAGGCTGGTGGTCCGCCGCCGCGATCCCGCCGATGCCCGCGTCGTCGTCCTGCATGTCACCGCGGCGGGCCGTCGCCTGACCCGGCGGCTCCTGCCCATCGCCGAACGCTATGAGAAGGTGGCGTTGCGGGGATTCTCGGCGAACGAAGCAGAACAACTCAGGGGTGCGCTGCGCCGACTCTACGCCAACATGGATGCGCTGGAGAGTCCCCATAGGGCGCGAGGTTGAAACCCGGCGCCTTGTAGCCGATTGTGCTGCAAACGATTCTTAAAGGGAGCCCCGCCTCATGGCGCGCCTGAGTTCTATGGACGATCTTCGCCGCATCATTGCCGAGCCGCGACCCGCGACGCGCAGCAAGATTCTCGATGCGCTGGACGAGCAGTCGATCGACTTCCTGAAACGGTGCCCGTTCGCCCTGGTCGGCACGACGGCGGCCGACGGTACGATCGAGGTCTCGCCCAAGGGCGACGAGCCGGGCTTCATCCGCATCGAGGACTCGCGGACCCTGCTGATCCCAGAGCGGGTCGGCAACAATCTGGCCTTCGGCCTCAGCAACATCCTGGCGACCGGCAAGGTCGGCATCATTGCGCTGGTGCCGGCGACCGGCGAGACGCTGCGCATCTCCGGGACGGCCGAACTCTACGACGATGCCGATCTGCTGGCATCGCTGAGCTCGCTCGGCAAACCGGCGCTGCTGGCGACCCGCGTGCACATCAAGCACTGCTACTTCCATTGCGCCCGTTCGATCGTGCGCGCCAAGCTCTGGGATCCCAAGGCTTGGCCAGCGCCGGGGCGCATATCCTTCGGCAAGATCATTGCCCCGCGCATCGGCGAGAGCGCCGAGGTGGCCGCTCAGATCGACGCCAACGTCGAGAGCGCCTATACGACGAGGCTCTGGCAGAATAGCTAGAAGCGCTAAAGGAGGCGCGCGCTCGTCGGGATGAAGCGCAAGGCCGGTTTGTTCCTGCTCGCGGTGCTGGTGATCGCGAGCTTCGCGACGATGATCGTGGCGTCGCTGGCCATGTACCGGCTGGTCGCGGACGCGCAGGCCGAAGAACTGCGCAAGATCGAAGCGAGCCTCAGCGAGCGGTTCGCCGTGTTCGAGCGCATGCTCCAGAGCGAGAACCGGCGCAATCATCGGCATATGGAGACGGTGCTGCCGCAGATTGCAGCGGACGTCGAACGGGCCGGCCGCGATCCCCGCACTTTGTCGTCGGCCGAGATGGACGCGCTGGCGACCCGATACGGCATCGGCCACCTCTACTTCATCGACCGCGACCACCGGGTGTTTCAGACCAACCTGCCTTCGGATCTCGGCCTGGTCTTTCCCAAGGGCCGGCTCACGGACTTTCTCGACAGGGTGATGGGCAGCGGCAGGGTATGGAGCGCCGGCATCGATCTGTCGGCGTTGACCCACACGCTCAAGACCTACAGCTACTTCGGTCCGGCCGACCGCGACTACATCATCGAAGCCTCGACCGATGTCCGCGAGACGCTGCAGCAGAGCGATTTCGCCTGGATGGCCCGGTACTTCTTCGAGGAACTCTTCGCCGACGCCATGGACTCCAATCCCTATGTCCGCGACGTCAATGTCTACCTGGTCAGCAGCACAGGCGCCTGGTCCCTGATCCATGTCGGCGAACAACTCGATCCCGCCGTCGCCGAGAAGGTCCTCGATGCCGGCCACTATCGGCCATCCGAGGCGTCCACTCGGCTGGCAACCCAGTACAGTGTCTTCAAGGCCGCCGGGCCGGACGGCAAAGGCGATGGGCCAGGGGCGATGGTGATGATCCGCAAGGTGGTCTTCGATCTCGGCCTTGCGCGCCAGGCGGTCGTCCACGTGGTCGTGAGCTCCATGGTCGCGCTGGCCGTGATGTTGCCGCTCATCTATTGGCTCGCCGCGCGGCTGCTGCAGCGGCAGGTTCTCGACCCGCTGTTCACCCTACGGCGCGAAGCCGGCGCCATTGCGGAGGGCGATCTCAAGCAGCAGATCGCCAATGTCGGGCGGCGCGACGAGATCGGGCAGCTGGCGCGCAGCTTCACGTCCATGCGCGACGCCGTGCGGACGACCATCACGGATCTCAAGGAAACCAACCTGTCGATCGAGCGGTTCGTGCCGCGCGCCTTTCTCGCCAAGATCGGCCGGCCGAACATCCGGTCGGTCGTGCTGGGCGACAACAAGCGTCAGGACATGACCATCCTGTTCGCCGACATCCGAAACTTCACCGCCCTGTCCGAGCGGATGTCGCCGGACGAGAACTTCGCCTTCATCAATGCCTATCTGGCGGAGATGGGGCCGGTGATCGCCCGGCATGGCGGCTTCATCGACAAGTATATCGGCGACGGCATCATGGCGCTGTTCGAGAAGGCCGATGACGGCGTGCGCGCAGGCCTCGCGATGCTGGAGACCCTCGAGCGTTTCAACGCGGCGCGGCGGGCGGCCGGCGCCGAGCCGGTCGCCGTCGGGATCGGCCTCAATTCCGGCTCCCTGATGATGGGCACGATCGGCGAGCAGCACCGCATGGACGGCACGGTGATCTCGGATGCCGTCAATCTTGCGGCCAGGCTGGAGAGCCTGACCAAGGACTATCGTGTGCCCTTGCTGGTCTCGCAGTTCGCTGTGGACCGGCTGGACGACCCTCGGACCTATGTTTTGCGCCCCGTCGACACCGTGGTGGTGAGGGGCAGGACGCAGCCGGTGGCGATCTTCGAAGTGCAGGCCCGCCGGCCTTCTGTTCGTCAGCCGCCTGTCGACCTGGCGTAGATTGCGTCGACATGGATGTCGGCGCAGTCGATGACGGGGAAGCCCGGATCCTGGCCGGCGAAGGCCAGGAAGAGGTCGGTGCCGCCCAGCACGATCGCCTCGGCGCCATGGTCGCGGCAAAGCTCCGCGCCGATCTCGAAGAACAGGCTGCGCTGCGCCTCCGTCACATGACCGGGAACGGCCATGGCCACGTAGGCATCGTGAACCTGTCCCAGCTTCTCGCCCTCGGGACGGACCACCTCGACCGAGGTGATGCCGCCATAGAGGCCGCTTTCCATGACGTTGCGCGTACCGATGATGCCGATCCGCTTGAGGCCACGCGCGCGCAGCGCCTCGTTCACCACGGGAATGGCGTTGACGAGCGGCAGCGGCGAGATCGCTTCGAGGTCCTTGACGCAGAAGTGCCCGCCCATCGAGGTTACCGCGGCCGCGTCGGCGCCGGCGGCGGCCATCCGGTGAACGAGCCGCGCGAAGATGTCGGCCTGGGCTTTGGTGTCGTTGATCGCAAGATTGCCCGTCATCTGACGCGCGTCGGCATGGGCGATGGTGAGGTCGAGGGTGGTGCCGGCTTTGGTGTGCCGGTCGATCAGGCCGCGGTAGTAGAAATCCGTCGCGGCAGGACCGATGCCGCCGATCAAGCCGATATGCATTTCTGGCGACTTTCCTCGATGGGGAGGGGTGGCAATCCTACCGCAACGATTGCGGAGCGTGGCGAAAAGCGTTCCTACGGATGGACAGTCGCAGGCGCGGCCGGTCCTCCTGGTGATGGCGCACTTCCCAGCACCTCGATGGCCACGCCTGTGGCAACGCAGTGCGTCTGGTGACGGGGCGGATGACTTCTGTCGACGACCAGGACCCGTTCGCTCACGGGGTCCAGGTCAACCGGCGCGTCATGCCCCTCCCCCATATGAATGGAGAGGCGGCAGTCAGTCCGCGGCCTTCACGGCCGGCGCAGGCGCACGCACGCCACCGCGCGCCAACATCGCGTCGACGTCGCCGGCGCTGTAGCCCAGCTCGCGCAGGATATCCGGGCCGTCCTCGCCGATATGCGGCGCGTGCTGCTGCGGCGCATGCTGCGAGGCTGGCGGCAGGCCCGCGATGTTGGCGACCGGCATGCGGCCGAAGCCGTCCTGGTCGATCCAGTCGAGGGCGCCCGATTCCTTGACGTGCGGATGATCGAGATAGTCCTGGTAGTTGTTCACCCGCTCGCAGAACACGTCCTTGGGCTGCAGGATCGCGATCCACTCCTCGGTGGTCTTGCTGGGCATCGTCTCGTTCAGCGCCTTGATGATCTTGGGCGCGTTCTTGATGCGATCCTCGTGGCTCTGCAGGTCGGGATCGTTGGCGATGTCGTCGCGGCCGATCAGCTCGAACAGCAGACGGAAATGGTGCGGCCGCATGGCGCTCACCATGATGTAGCCGTTCTTCGACTTGTAGCTGCCCGCCGGCATGTAGAGCACGGGCGGCGCCCCCTTGGAGAAGACCCATTCCATCAGCTTGGCGCCCTGGAAGGCGGCGGCGGCCTTCATCAGGCTGGAATCGATGTAGGAGCCCTCGTTGTAGCGGAACTGGCGCATCAGGGCGGTCGACAGGGCCTGGAAGGTGTAGAGGCCGGTCGTGACGTCGACGGCGATCATGCCCTGACGCCACGGCGTGCCGTCGGGCATCTTGTTCATCACCATCATGCCGCTGAAGGCCTGGATCAGCCCGTCGACCGTGGGACGCTTGCTGTAGGGGCCGGTCTGGCCGAAGCCCGATACCGAGCAGTAGATCACGCTCGGGTTCAGCTTCTTCATCTGTTCGTAGCCGAAGCCCAGCCGCGAGATCACGCCGGGCCGGAAGCTTTCCATGATCACATGGGCCTTGGCGGCAATCTTCTGCACGACGGCCGCGCCATCCGGCGATTTGAGATCGAGGGCGATAGAGCGCTTGCCGCGGTTGAACGCGACGGAGTGGGCGCAGTGATCGCCCTTCAGCTCGCCCAGAGCGCGGCCCCAATCGCCTTCCGGCGGTTCGATCTTGATGACGTCCGCGCCATGCAGCGCGAGCAGCATGGAGGCGTGCGGTCCCGCAATGCCCTGCGTGAAGTCGAGTACGGTAATGCCGTCGAAAGCGCCCTTGATTGTCACTGAATCCCTCCCGAGGGCGCTGAACGTACGTTTACCAGTGCCGATCGTGCAAGGCCGCGTCTGCAGACAAGCCATGCATGAAGAAAAGTTACGTAAATTCGCAGGCAAGCTCGTTTGAGACGTGCGGCGCGGGGGCGCAGATAAGTGCAATTACACTTGCCTGGGGTTTGCCATGGCGGCGCTTCCCCCTGCCCATCGCGCCCGTCGAGAAGTATGTCGGCCGGCCGCGGAGCTGATCGTAACGCGCGGGCTCGGACACAATCGGCTTCTGGCCGATCCCGCCGTCGTGGCGGCTATCGTCGTGGCGGCCATCGTCGATTTCGTCTCGGATCAGGAGATGACCGGCAGCGCCTCGATCTCGTAGGCGTGGCTGATCTTGCGGCCAAGGACCGGGTCGTCGAGTTCCATCTCGAAGCGCGGTGAGGGCCGGATGGCGCCAATCGCCGGCATCGTACCGCAGAACATCGCGGCGCCCATGGGCAGGCGCTTCTCGTCCCTCCAGCCGAAGATCAGCTCGCGCGGGTCGCGAATCTTCACAAGAGGCCCTTCCTGGTAGAGGACCTTCTTGCCGTCTTCCTGGATGAAGCTGCGCAGCATCAGCCTGTCCCAGTGCGGCTCGACTTCCTCGAAACGCCAGGCGGTGCGGCCGATCGGCTTGGCGCACATCTGCTTGGAGACGGCGATGCCATAGCTCTCGACCTTGCGATCCGTGTGGTCGGCGCCGACCGTGACCCAGAGCCGGTTGTCGGCGCCGATCAGCACCGGCTCGACCTCGCCGGAACTGTCGTCGCCCAGCACCTGGATGCGGTCGGCCTGCGTCAGCATCTGCGCGGAGGCCCGATAGTAGATCGGCACGCGCGACGGCGGCTGCACGCCGATCGCTTTCAGCTCTTCGATATGATGATTGAGCGCCGTCACGTCGCGGCCGGTCCAGCCGGCGATGATCAGATCCTTGATCTCGACCGCAACCTTCTCGATCGCGCCCTTGGCGTGGCCGTCGAACTCCAGCCGCGCCATCGTCAGAGGACGGCGAGGCGCGAGTTCAGGAGATCGGTCACCAGCATGTAGCCGGGCGCGTGGGTGATGCAGAACTCAGGCTTCACCGTCGCCACGACCGACTGCGGAGTGACGCCGCAAGCCCAGAAGACCGGCAGCTCGTCGTCCCGCACCGGCACGCCGTCGCCGTAGTCGGGCATGGCGATGTCCTTGATGCCGATCATCTCGGGCTTGCCGAGATGCACCGGCGCGCCGTGCACCGACGGGAAGCGCGTCGTCACTTGCACGGCGCGGATCGCATCGGCCGGTTTGAAGGGCCGCATCGAAACGACCATCGGCCCATGGAAAGGCCCGGCCGGCGTGCATTCGATGTTGGTGCGGAACATCGGGACGTTGCTGTTGCAGGTCTGGTGCCGCAACTCCAGCCCGTTCTCGATCAGCGCTTCTTCGAAGGAGAAGGAGCAGCCCAGCACGAAGGAGACGAGATCGTCGCGCCACACCTTGTTGAGGTCGGTCACTTCCTCGATCAGCTCGCCCTTCTTCCAGACGCGGTAGAGCGGAATGTCGGTGCGGATGTCGAGGTCTTCGCCCAAGGTCGGCAGGCGCCAGTCGCCGGGCTCGGACTGGCCGAGCAGGGGGCAGGGCTTGGGGTTGAGCATGCAGAAGCGCGTGAAGTCCGCGGCGAGTTCCTTGGGCAGGATCGCGAGGTTGCCCTGCACATAACCCGGCGCCATGCCCGAGGTTGGCAGGCGGTGGCCGCCCGCTCGAATGCGCCGACGTGCGTCGCGGCCGGTTTCGCCTTTGAGAGTGGTCATCGTGTCCATGGCGAACTCCTAAACGTGCTGGCCGCCGTTGATCTGGATCTCGGCACCGGAAACGTAGCTCGATCCCTTCTCGCAGAGGAAGTGGATCACGTCGGCCACTTCGTCCGGCGTGCCGAGACGGCGCATCGGGATCTGCTCCTCGACGATCTTCTCGGTACCTGGCGACAAAATTGCCGTATCGATCTCGCCCGGCGCGATCGCGTTCACGCGAATGCCGCGCGGACCGAAATCGTGGCTCATCTCGCGGGTGAGCGCCGCCAGCGCCGCCTTCGATGTTGCGTAGGCCGAACCGGCGAAGGGATGTACGCGGCTGCCGGCGATCGACGTTACGTTGACCACGCAGCCCTTGGCCGCCGACAGCTCGTCGACCAGCCCGCGCGCCAGCGCGACAGGCGCGAAGAAATTGACGTTGAATACCTGACGCCAGAGATCGAACGGCGTGTCGATGGCGCCGAGTCGCGTGCCACCGGGCGCCTTGGGCGAGATTGCTGCGTTGTTCACGAGCGCATCGAGCTTGCCGCCGGCAAGCCGCGTGCGGATCTGTTCGATGCCGCGGCCGATATCGACTGGATCGGCGAGATCGAGCTGGACGTGGTTCTCGCCGCCGCTCGGCCAGGGGCAGAGCGCGCTGAAGGGCTGCCGCGAAATGGTGATGACCCGCCAGCCGTTGGCGCTGAACTTCTTCACCGTGGCGTGGCCGATGCCGCGGCTCGCGCCGGTCAGTACCAGGGTCCGAACATTGTCGCGAGAAAGAGGTGCATTCATGCCGG
This sequence comes from Pseudomonadota bacterium, assembly GCA_020160995.1. Taxonomy (GTDB): domain Bacteria; phylum Pseudomonadota; class Alphaproteobacteria; order Reyranellales; family Reyranellaceae; genus Reyranella. Next base: position 46,547 of record JAIUOY010000177.1, read on the forward strand.
CGATCCTACTCTGCCTTGCGTGTCAGTTCGCGGTCGATGTTTCGACCTCGCGGTTTCGCTGCGAGCCACGATCTATGGTGTGTTCGTCTGAAATCATCACATGATCTATTAAGTTATTGTGATTAAAAGATTTTTATTGAGATTTTGCCACATTTCAGCCTATGTTTCTGCAGGTTTGGTCCAATTTTCGGGCCACCCGGTCACCCGGGTTCCAACCGCGCTGTTTTGTTGAAGCAATAATGGAGTGGTCCGCCATGCCGGACGAACGTCGGGCGCGTGCGCCTAGCCCCTTTCTACACACCAGACCCGCGACCATGCTGACGGCGATCTGCCTCTGTCTGCTGGTCATGATCATGCAATTCGTGCCGGAAACCCGCGATTCGGTCATGCGTGTGTCCGCGGTTGGATCGGTCAGCACACAGTAGTCGCAGCCGCACCTGCTGAGGGCGCTTGTGTAAGAGCTCGGGAACGCGCATCTAGAGGCTAAGGTTGCGCGTGCCCATGACAGCAGAACATGAACAAGCCCTGCCGGTCGGCACGCGACTTGGTGATTATCGCCTGGATGCGGTGATCGGCCACGGTGGCTTCGGCATTACTTATCGTGCGTTCGACACGCAGCTCGCGAAGTTCGTCGCCATCAAGGAATACCTGCCGGTCGAGTTCGCCACGCGCCGCCCCGACGGGCAGGTCGTGCCGCGCGGGTCACGTTTCGCCGACGACTTCGCCTGGGGCCGCGAGCGCTTCCTCGACGAGGCGCGGGCATTGGCGCGCTTCCGTCACGTCCATATCGTGCCGGTGCTGCGCTATTTCGAAGCCAACGGTACGGCCTATACCGTCATGGAGTTCGAGGACGGCAACAGCGTCGCGCAGCTCCTGCGCCAGCCGAACCGCCGGATGCAGCCCGACGAAGTGCGCCGCTTGGCAGACGGCTTGCTGGCCGGTCTCGGTGCCGTCCATGCCCAGGGCTTTCTCCATCGCGACATCAAGCCGTCGAACATCATCGTGCGGCGCGACGGCGTGCCGATCCTGATCGACTTCGGCGCGGCCCGGCATGCAATCGGCGGCCGTACGCGTACCCTCACGGGAATTCTGACGCCGCAATACGCACCGATCGAGCAGTATGCGCTCGACGGCAAGCAGGGCGCCTGGAGCGACATCTATTCGGCAGCCGCCGTGCTGCATCACGCCATCGCGGGCTTCCCGCCACCCGATGCGGCGAGCCGGGTCGGCACCGATCCGTACCGGCCGCTCGCCGTGACCCAGGCCGACCGCTTCGATTCGTCTCTTCTGACGGCGGTCGATCGCGGACTGGCCTTCGCACCGGACCAGCGGCCGCAGACGATCGAAGCCTGGCGTGTTCTGTTCGGCGCCGCGCTGCCTATCGTCGAAGATGCGCCGACCGAGCGCTTGCCCGGCGCGGGTCAAGCGGCCCAAGCGAATGGGCCCCGCCTCGGCGGCGTCAGCCGCAACAACGATGAACTTCTTCCTCTTCCGAGCGCAGGCACCGTGAGCACGGAGCCGCCGGCGCGACGGTCGCGTGTCGGCATGGGGCTCACCCTGGCCTTCGCGGCACTCGCCGCGGTGGGATTGTGGAACTTCCAGCCTCAGATTCGCGAGCTGGTTGCCGGCGCCCCCAAGGTCGAGCCGCAAGCCGAGCAGCCGGCTCCAATTCCCATCGGCCAGTCGAGCGAAGCCGCTCAGCCCGTTACGCCGGCACCGGCGCCAACACCCACTCCCACTCCCACTCCCACTCCCACACCAAGCCCCGCGCCTACACCGACGCCAGCGACTCCGCAGACCAACCCTGCCAGTTCGGCGCAGAAGGCGCTGACCGACCAGGCGCAGCGGGCGGCGACCGAGGCTCGGGCGCAGTTCGAGCGTGCCGACGAAGCCGCCAAGGCTGCCCGTGCAATGGCCGGCGAAGCGCGTATCGCGGCCGCTCGCGCGGCGCGGCCCGATCTCGAGAACAGCGAACGCCTGACCTACGGCGGCGGGGCGAGTTATGTCGGCCAGGTCGCAAACGGCAAGCGCCAGGGGCTGGGTGTCGCCGAACTCGGCAATGGCGAACGGCAGGCCGGCGAATGGGCCGACGATCGTCTGAACGGTCTCGGCACCGTGCGACTTGCCGACGACTCGCGTTACTCCGGCCAGTGGCGCGACGGCCAGTCGACAGGCCTCGGCGTGCGCGAGAAACCGGGCGCCGAGCGTGCCGAGGGCAACTTCGTCGCCGGCCGGCTCGAAGGGCTGGCCACGCGCCGCACGCTCTCCGATCCGAACATCGTGCAAGGCGGCGAGTTCCATGCCGACCTGCTCGAAGGCCCGGGTGTCGAGCGTGTCGGCGAGCGCGAGCGTTATGAAGGCGGCTTTAAGGCCGGCAAGCGCAACGGCTACGGCCAGCTTACCGATGCAGCCGGCAAGATGCAGTCGGGCCGGTGGACCGACGGGAAGCTCGTCGAATCGGCGCCTTAGTCGCGAGGACACCCGCAACTCGTCGAGGCGGGACGCGTCGTGCGCCTGAAAGGCGGCGAGCCCCCTTTGTGCTCGGCCACGGCAGACGGTCGTCATTTACACGGGCGCAAATACGCTTAGTATGACTCCGAGCCAGCTTGTCGCACGCGGCCTGTCGTTTTCGACGCCGGTTGCCTCGCTCGCTCGAGAAGGGGACCACGGATTGGAAGCATCACGTGGTCGGTGCGTTGGCGAACATAGAACGCCGGGCAAATAAGGCAGACTGCAACGGTCCCACGCTTTGCGTGATAGGTGAGGTTGTTGGTCTAGACCGTTCCAGAACCGAGAAATTCGCTTTGAGTCGAGAATGAGTCTCTGATATCTATGTCTGTGACATAAATGCAACAACTTCGGGGCAGGGATGCGCAGCGTAGTGTTGAGCTTGGCGGCGTTACTGGCATTTGCCGGAACCGTCGCCGCCCAGACCAAGCCCGCAGACACACATCGCGGGACTACAGCCACCTCTAAGAAGACGCCCGTCGGCGCCAAGGCGCCGGCTCCTACCAGGGCGACCAGTACGAACGTCCAGAGGGCCGCGGCGCAGCAGAGGCCGGCTGCCCAGCAGAAACGTACGGTCACGCCACAACAGCTTCGGGCGTCCCGATACGGCGGCTTCGCGCCGCAGCAGGAGCTGCCGCCGCCGGAACTCGACCTTGCAAGCCCGCGCAGTCTCAGCCTGGTGAACTACAACACCAAGGAAGAGATTTCGGTCACCTATTGGTCGAACGGTGCCTATCACCGCGACGCGCTGAACCAGCTCAATCACTTCCTGCGCGACAGCCGCGAAGGCGCAGAAACCGAGATGGACCCGCTGCTGTTCGACGTGCTGTGGCACACGACGCGCATCGTGGGCTTCGGCGGCTCGATCGAGGTTCTGTCGGCCTATCGCTCGCCCACGAGCAATGCCTGGCTGGCCAGTGTCAGCCGCGGCGTGGCGCGCGACAGCCAGCACATGAACGGCAATGCCATGGATATCCGCTTCCCGGGCGTCCCCGTCTTCCAGATCCGCCAGGCCGCGCGTTCCCTGAACATGGGCGGCGTCGGCTTCTATCCGCGATCCGGCTTCGTCCATCTCGATACCGGCCCCGTTCGCTACTGGTAAGAAATGAGCGGCATCGAAATCATCGAGGGCGACATTACGCGCCTCGATGTCGATGCCATCGTGAACGCCGCCAACGAGAGCCTGCTGGGCGGCGGTGGCGTCGATGGCGCGATTCACCGCGCCGCCGGGCCCGAGCTTCTCGCCGAATGCGGTACCCTGGGTGGCTGTCCCACTGGCGAAGCCAAGATCACGAGCGGCTATCGGCTGAAGGCGCGGCACGTCATCCACACGGTCGGTCCGATCTGGCGCGGCGGCACCGCTGCCGAACCCGACCTGTTGGCGCGTTGCTATCGCAACAGCCTCGCTCTCGCGATGACGCACGGACTCGCGAGCATTGCCTTTCCCGCCATTTCCACGGGCGTCTATGGCTATCCCAAGGAAGCGGCGACGGCGATCGCCGTTCGCGAGGTGATGGCGGTGGCGGCGCCGGAGCGCGTGATCTTCTGCTGTTTCGGCGCGGAGATGGCGGAGATCTACCGCGCCGTCATTGCCCGAATCGATCGGCTGTCTTGAGATAGTCCAGCTCGTGCTCCGTGCACGCCCGGCCCAACACCTCGTTGCGGTGCGGGAAGCGACCGAAGCGGACAATGATGTCGCGGTGGGAGATCGCGTACTTGTCGTAGTCCTCCCGGCCCAGGGTCGCGAACAGGGCGCAGCTCAGCTCCTGGTCGGCCAGCTGTTCGCTGTGCTCGAACGGCACGTAGAAGAAGACGCGCATCGGGATCGGGTAGGCCGCGGGATAGAAGCGGGCCAGCGCGATCCGCGCCGTTTCGATTGCCTTGGCATCGCCTGAAAAAGCGCGGGCCGAGCGCCGGAACATGTTCCGCGGGAACTGATCGCAGAGCAGGGTAAGCGCCAGTGCGCCGTCCGGCGACTCGCGCCAGTGATCGAGGGCGCCGGCGCAGGCCGGGGCCAGGAGGCTGCTGAAACGCTCGGCGATCTCGGCGTCGAAGGCGGGCGTGCTGTCGAACCAGATGTCGCGTTCCTTGCCATGGTCGGGATGGCCAAGGGGCAGAAACCAGAAATCGAGGATGTCGCGGATGGAGGAGATTGCAGTCATGTCCTCCAGTCTAGCACGCACTTTCTGCTAAGCTTGGCGAAACGGCGGGAGGAACTGGTCGCGTGGGCAAAGTCCGTAACGTTCTCTTCATCATGTGCGACCAGTTGCGCGCGGATCATCTCTCCTGCGCCGGCCACCCGCATCTGAAGACGCCGGCCATCGATTCGCTGGCCAGGCGCGGCGTGCGTTTCCCGCGGGCCTATGTTCAGTCCGGCGTCTGCGGTCCCTCGCGCATGAGCTACTACACCGGCCGCTACGTGACGAGCCACGGCGCCACCTGGAACCGCGTGCCGCTCTCCCTGCGCGAGAAGACCCTGGGCGACTATCTCACGCCCGCCGGGATCAAGGTCGCGCTGGCCGGCAAGACCCACGTGCTGCCCGACCTTGAGGCTCTGGAACGTTACGGGATCGAAGGCGGCACCGCACTCGACGCGCTGCTGCGCGCCGGCCGCTTCGAGGAGGTCGACCGCTACGACGGCCATTCACCGCCGGGCAAAGAGAGCGGCTATGGCGATTATCTTCGCCAGCAAGGTTACAACTCCGACGATCCCTGGACGGATTACGTCATCGCCGCCGACGGGCCCGACGGCACCACGCTCTCGGGCTGGCACATGCGCAATGTCCATCTCCCGGCCAAGGTTGCCGAGGAGCATTCCGAGACCGCCTATATGACGCGCGAGGCCATGCGTTTCATCGACGATATGGGCGACAAGCCCTGGTGCCTGCACCTGAGTTACGTGAAGCCGCACTGGCCCTACATGGCGCCGGCGCCGTATCACAATATGTACGGCGCCAAGGATTGCCTGCCGCTGAATCGCGACGAGCAGGAGCGGGTCGGCGAACATCCCGTGCTGGCCGCCTATCGCGAGCACGAAGAGTCGGTTTCCTTCAGCCGCCCCGACGCGTCCGGCATCGTGCGGCCGGCCTATATGGGTTTGATCCGGCAGCTCGACGATTGGCTCGGTCGCCTGTTTGCACACATGAAGGCCTCGGGCCGGCTCGACGACACGCTGATCCTGTTCACCTCGGATCACGGCGACTTCCTGGGCGACCACTGGCTGGGCGAAAAGGAAATGTTCTACGAGGAGGCGCTGCGCGTGCCCTTCATCGTGGTCGATCCCGATCCCGCCGCCGATGCAACGCGCGGCACGGTCGACGAGCGCTTTGTCGAGGCCATCGACGTCGTGCCGACCATTCTCGCGGCGCTCGACCAGCCGCCCAACGACCATCTCGTCGAGGGCCGCTCGCTGCTGCCGCTGCTGCGTGGCGCGAAGACCGAGGTCTGGCGCGACGCCGTCTTTTCCGAGCTCGACTATTCCTTCCGCGAGGCGCGCAAGATCCTGAACCGGCGGCCGTCCGACTGTCGCGCCATCATGGTCCGCACCGACCGCTGGAAGTATGTCTGGTGGCAGGACTTCCGGCCCATGCTGTTCGACCTGGCGAACGATCCGAAGGAGCGCCGCGACCTCGGCGCCAACGGCAACTACGCCCATGTCTTCGCCGAGATGGAGGCGCGGCTGGCGGCCTGGCTGAAGGCGCGCAAGACGCGGGTGACGGTCGACGACGCCTATGTCGATGCCCGCACGGCCAAGCACCGCCAGCACGGCATCTTCTTCGGCCAGTGGTGAGCTGGGGCGTGATCACGCTCTATTCCTATCCAGGCCTGTTCGGCGTCGCCGACAACAACGGCTACGGTCTCAAGGTCTATGCCTGGCTGAAGCTGGCGGGCATCGCCTTCACCCACCGGCATCTGTTCGACGCGTCCGCCGCGCCACGTGGCCAGCTCCCCTACATCGTCGACGATAGCGAGACGATCGGCGACAGCGACGCCATCATCGCCCATCTCGCGGACAAGTATCGCCCCGCGATCGACAAGGGGCTGACAGCGGCGCAGCGCGACACCAACCTCCTGGTCTCGCGCCTGCTCGACGATCTCTACTGGGTGATGTCCTATTCGCGCTGGAAAGACGAGCGCTGCTGGCCGGCCTTCATCGCCGCCTTTCGCCGCGAGCACCCGCAGATGACCGAAGCGGCGCTCCTGAAGGCGAAGGAGTTCAACGCCCAGCGCTATCACTTCCAGGGCATCGGCCGTTACACGCCGGAGGCGGCCTATGCCCGCGGCCTTGACGACCTGCGGGTGTTGGCCAATCTCGTTCCTGCCGACGGATTCGTACATGGCCCGAAGGCCGGCAGCGTCGATTGCGCGATCTATGGTTTTGTCGCCAACATCTGGTTCTACGATATCGACACGCCGCTGAAGCAGTTCGTCGCCTCACATCGCAGCCTCAGTCGGCATTGCACGACCATGCATGCCATTGCGATGGGGCAGAGCTAGCGGCGGCAAGGGAGGTTGACCATGAGCAGGACTTACGACCGCACCGCCGAGGATGTCGGCAACATCGTGGCCCTCGAGCACGTCAATCTGAAGGTCGAGGATCAGGGGCTGGCGACGCTGTTCTACATCAGCGGGCTCGGCCTGACGCGCGACCCCTACATGATGACCAGCACCGACAATATGTGGGTCAATGTCGGGCGCAGCCAGTTCCACCTGCCGACGGGCGGGCCCGCGCAACGCCTGCGCGGCCGCGTCGGCCTCGTGATCGACGATCGCGAGTCCCTGGTGCGCCGCCTCGGCAACATGCGCAAGGCACTGGGCGGCACACGGTTCGACTTCGTCGAGCAGGCCGATCATGTCGAGGCGACCTGTCCCTGGGGCAACACGATCCTCTGCTACGATCCGAAGCCCGGCGACCCGATGGTCCTCGGCATGACCTATGTCGAGTTCGATGTGCCAGTGGGGGCCGCCGGACCCATCGCCGAATTCTACCGTCGTACCTTCAACACCATGGCGCGCGTGGACGAGGCGGGTGCCGCGCCGGCGGCCCGCGTCTCGGTCGGCATGGGGCAGGAGCTGGTCTTCCGCGAGACCGAAGCCGAAGTGCCGGCCTATGACGGCCATCACATCCAGGTCTATGTCGCGAACTTCTCGGGCCCGCACCGCGCGCTGCTCGAGCGCGGCCTGATCACCGAGGAAAGCAACCAGCACCAGTATCGCTTCGAGCAGATCGTCGATCTCGACGGCAACCGTCCGCTGTTCCAGATCGAGCACGAGGTCCGCAGCCTGCGCAACCCGATGTATGCGAGGCCGCTGGTCAACCGCAATCCGCGCCAGAACAACCGCGCCTACGTGCCGGGCCGCGACGCCTGGGTGCCCGAGCACATTGCCGTCGAGATGGACAATCCACGACGAGTTGTCCGTGCGTCACAGCCCCCCAACACTCAATCATGACGTCATTCGCCAATGTGGGAGCTTCTCTCTAAAGTTGCAGATCACCATTCCCGAGTGATACCTTTGTGTTGAATGGTGCTCAGTGAGATCAATACTTGCCGGTGGTAGGATGCTGACTTGAGAATCGCTCCTCGCATCAACTTCACGAAGGATGATTTCTTCAAAGTACTAGCTTTGGTTTTTGGAGCTGGTCTCGGCAAACTGGGTGGCACCATTGCACTCTTGGGCGTCGGCTCAATCACGGGAATTATCCAGTACGTCGTCATCGCGCTTCTGGGCTACTTCAATGTCCGGATCGTAATTCCAGATACTCCACTATGGGTAAGTGCCTCGCTTATCTGTGTTGGTGTGGGTGTCGCGGGTTACAATGCGAACCTGCAGATTCGCAAACAACCGAAATCACCAACGCAGCACGACGTCGAATTATTCAAGCGATTCCAAGAAATTCTGACGGAATCAGATTTGGCATTTCTACGCACGCACAACTTTGGGAGCCCTTTCTTGCGAGCTCGTACGAATGGTGTTTTTGATCTTGCGGAAGCTTGGAGTGGAGCTCGCTATGAATTCGGCGAGCCTGAACTTGAGGAGCTGTTCTCGAAAGTCAAAATGCGAGCAAAAGACCTTGCTGAGGCGCTGGCCGTGTATACCTACGTCCATTCACAGAACTCCAATCTGTCGACTGCCCTTCCCGACCGCTTTGATGACATGAATGTTCCTCAGCATTTGCGGGGCGCTATAAGGCTTCTGAATGAGCAGGCCACGGCGTTTACAAAATCGGTCGATGAGTTTGAGCGGCTAGCCCTTCAAAGATTGATGGTGCCGATAGCGTTGTCGTAGTGCATGAGACTTGCAGAGCATTCGAGTATTTCACGGTAGAAGACTCAAACTCGTCGATAGATCGGTGCGCGCTTCTTCACCGGATCGAGCAGCGACCAGTCACCCTGCTCGACGACATGGCCTTTCGGGAATGGCGAGCGCGGTTCCTGGCCCAGCGAACGCATGACCCGGTCGTCGCGGTAGTAGCAGAGCAGCACCACGCGATTGAGCGCGAACAGCGGGCCGCCGCCTTCGATCTTGAAGGAGGCGGCCACCTCGGCGCGACGGTCGGCGGCAAGGTTGGCGAAGGAGCCGCCGCTCATCGCGGCGAGCTGCTTCAGCGCGGCGCGTACATCGTCGGTGTCGCGTTCGAGGCTCCTGAGGATGTCGGCAAAGATCAGGTCATCGTCGGCGCCGGGCACCTTGTAGGTCGTGCTGGCGGGAATCATCAGGGCGACGAGGGCACGCAGGTCGCGGGCTTCCGCATCGGTGAGGGCGGTCTGCGGTGTGGGTTTCATGGCGTGGCTCACTCGAACAGGGTCGCATTGGCGAGGCGCTGCTTGATCGCGTCGGCGATGTAGAGCGAGAGCGCCTGGATGGTCGAGGTCGGGTTCACGCCGCCGCTGGTGACCCAGATGCTGCCGTCGACGATGAACAGGTTCTTCACGTCGTGGCAGCGACCCCATTCGTTCACCACGGACCGCTCGGGATCGGTGCCCATGCGCGCGGTGCCGAGCAGGTGCCAGCCGCTGTTCGGCACATGCTCGCGGAAGACAGTATGGGCGCCGGCTTCCTTCAGGATCTCCTCGGCGCGGGAGTGGGCGTGCTCCAGCATCTTCCGGCTGTTTTCGCCCAGCGTGTAGTCGATCCTGGGGGCGGGGATGCCGTCGGAGTCCTTCAGCACGGGATCGAGCGTCACGCGGTTATGTTCTTCCGGCAGGTCCTCGCAGATGCCGGCGAGGTAGATGCGATGGTTGAGCAGGCTGCGATAGACCTTGTGATGGTCCTCGCCCCAGGGCAGGCGGCCCGCGGCCGTGCTGCTGATGGCCTCGACGATCGAGCCCATGCCGCGGCCGAACTGGAAGATGTAGCCGCGCACGAAGTCGCGCGCCTTGTCGGTCTCGTAGAATTCGTGGCTCCACAGGCAGAGCGGCGGACCGTGGTTGCCGTCCAGCGGCTCGTCGACATAGCCGTAAGTGAAGGCATAGGGATGGAACATCAGGTTCTTGCCGACGAGCCCGCTCGAATTGGCGATGCCGTTGGGGAACTTTCCCGACTGCGAGTTGAGCATCAGCCGCGGCGTGCCGACGCCGTTGCAGGCGACGATCACCATCTCGGCGGCCTGGAATTGCTCCTTGCCCTCGGCATCGTAGTAGACGACGCCGGTCGCCATGCCGTTATTGTCGACGGTGATCTCGCGCACGCGGGCGCGGGTGCGCAGCTCGACGCCGGCGCGCAAGGCCAGCGGCCAGTAGGTGATGTCGGTGCTGGCCTTGGCGCCCTGCGCACAGCCCGGCGTGCAATGGCCGAGGTTGAGGCAGCGGCCGCGGCCTTCGTAGTCGACCGTGGCGATGGACGTGTCCGACGGCCACCAGTGCCAGCCGAGATTGTTCATCGCCTTGCCGAAGCGCTGGCCCGACTTGCCGAGGGGAATCGGCGGCATGGGCGGCTGCTTGGCCGGATAGGCGGGATCGCCCGCGAGGCCCGAAACGCCGGTCATGCGGTCGTTCTCGGCGAAGAACGGCTCCAGGGTTTGGTAGTCGATCGGCCAGTCGTCGGCGACGCCGTCGAGCGTCTTCACCTTGAAGTCGCTGGGATGCAGGCGCGGATAGTGCGCCGTATACATGATCGTGCTGCCGCCGACGCCGTTGAAGTTCACCACCTTGATCGGCGAGTTGGCGTCGTTGATCGGATAGTCGGTCTCGCGCGCCCGCCGGTTGGGATTGATGGCGAAGTCGCCGAACAGGCGCGCCTCCCAGTCGCGGCCGTTGCTGGGATAGTCGGTCGGCTTCACCCAGTCGCCCTGCTCCAGGCAGAGGATGCGCATCCTGGTATCGGCGAGGCTCCACGCCACCGCGGCTCCCGACGCCCCGGAACCGATGATCAGGACGTCGACTTTGTCGTTCATGGCGTTCTTTCTCCCGTGCGGCGGCGAGAGACTAAGCCGCGTGGCGAGCCGACGGCAAGCGATTGGCGTGACGCTCTGGCGAGCGGCTGTTAGCCTTTGCGTCAACGGGGATTGGGAGGAAACATGTTCAACAAATCTGTTCATCGTCGCCGTTTGCTTGCCGGTGCGGGCGCCGCCCTTCTTGCGCCATCGCTGGCGCGTGCCCAGGATTCGTATCCGAACAAGCCGATCAAGTTCGTCGTGCCGTGGACGCCGGGCGGGGCGACCGACAATATCTCGCGCATCATCACCGCCCGGATGTCGGAGCTGCTGGGGCAGCAGGTCATGATCGACAACAAGCCCGGCGGCGGCGGCACGATCGGCACCGATGCCATCGCCAAGTCGGCCTCCGACGGCTACACGGTCGGCCTCATCACGGTGTCCATGTTCACCATGGCGCCGGCGCTCTATTCGAAGCTGCCCTATGATCCGGTGAAGGATTTCTCGCCGATGGCGGGCATGGCGATGTGGCCCAACATGCTGGTCGTGCATCCCAGCCTGCCGGCGAAGTCCGTGCCGGAGCTGATCGCCCTCCTGAAGGCCAACCCCGGCAAGTACAACATGGCCTCGTCCGGCTCGGGCACGACGATCCATCTCGCCGGCGAGATGTTCAAGCAGAGGACCGGCACCGACATGGTGCACGTGCCCTACAAGGGCAGCGCCGGCGCGATGCAGGACCTGATCGCGGGCCAGGTCCATATCATGTTCGACAACATGCCGAGCTGCTGGCCGCATGTGCAGGCGGGCAAGCTTCGGGCACTGGGTGTCACGAGCCGCACGCGCAGCAAGACCGCGCCCGATGTGCCGGCCATCGTCGAGTTTGTGCCGAACTATGTCGTCGAGGTCTGGATGGGCTTTGGCGGACCGGCCGGCGTGCCTCAGCCGATTGTCGACAAGCTGGCAGCGGCCGGAACCAAGGCTCTGGAGGCTCCCGAAGTGAAGGAGAGGCTCGCCGCTCTCGGCAGCGATCCCTGGCCGATGGCTCCTAAGGGGCTGCATGACCGCATCGTCAGCGAAATCGCGGTCTGGGCGCCGATCGTCAAGGCATCGGGCGCCAAGGTCGACGGCTGAAGACGGGCCGCGATCCTGTCGTGAGGCCGATCCTTCTCGCCGCATCGGTCCTGCTTGCGATGGCTGCGCCGGCTGCCCTGCCGGCGCAGGATCTCGACGCGATCCTGGAGCGCTTCAACGCCGCGCGGAAAACGGCGCCGACGGAAATCGCGGCCTACATGGATCGCGCCGAAGGCTGCTGGCATTTCGCGGGCGAGGAGCCATACGACGACGCCCGGCGTGCGGAGATCAATCGAGCCCTGATCGAGCTCGAATGCACGACGCTCAAGGCCGATGGACAGGCGCTGCGCCGGAAATATGCACGATCAGCGCCAGCGCTTGCGGCCCTCGATGCCGCAGCTGCGCTGGAATGAGCCGATAAAGATCGTATTCGCGCCGCGACTCCTTATATAGAGGGCCATGGCAAGCGACACATTGGGCAAGCATATGGTGTGGACGGTGGACCCGCGCACCAACAACGAAATCGGCATCGGCTATTCGACCCTTGCGGAAGCAGAGGCGGAAGCCGTGAAGCTGGCAGACGTGGGCTATAAGATCCTGCGGATCGTTCCCACGGCGCTGCCCAAGCCCAACTCCTGAGGCTGGCAGGGCCCGAAGGGCCCTCCTACAGCTCGTAGGCGTCGATCAGCCACGGCTCATGCGCGGCAGCGTTGGTCCATTCCTTCATCGCAGGATGGGCCAGGACGGCGGCGCAATAGGCGTCCGCATCCGAATCGAGTGTGACGCTGTAGGTTTTGAAGCGAGTCACGACGGGTGCGAACATCGCATCGGCGGCGCCGAAGGTGCCGAACAGGAAGCCGTCGTCCTTCGGGAAGGCGCCGGCGAAGCGCTTGCGGCAGTCGCGCCAAAGGCCGGTGATGCGTTCGATGTCGGCGCGCACGCCGGGCGTCATGCCCTTGCCGGGGAACGATGCGCGGATGTTCATCGGCATGTTGTTCCGAAGATCCATGAACCCTGCATGCATCTCGCAGGAGATGGCGCGGGCATGCGCGCGTGCCGCCGCCGAAGGCGGCCAGAGGCCCGCTTCGGGTTTGAGGTCGTTGAGATACTCGGCGATCGCCAGCGATTCCCACACGGCCAACCCGCGATGAAGCAGCACCGGCACCCGACCCGAAGGTGAGTGCTTTCGGATGGCCGCCTGCGTTTCGGGCCGGTCGAGCGGCACCACGATCTCGTCGAACTCGATACCTGCGATCTTGGCCATCAGCCAGCCGCGCAGCGACCATGACGAATAGTTCTTGTTGCCGATCACGAGGGTGAAGTCGGCCATACGCCCTCCATCTCACTGAGCTTGCCAGTGCGAGAGTTTCGCCGGCAATCTTAACCGTTGCACTAAAGGATTGTGAGCATGGCTATGTCGTTGCCGTTCGTCGACCGTTCTTCTTCTTCTTTGCCCCTGCAGTTTGTGGGTCAATCGACATGGCAAGGATGGCTGAAAGAACAAAGTGTTGCTCGGCGCGGTTGGATCGAATCCCTTGGCATTGCCGGCGCGCCGGGCGACCTCGTCGTGTTGCCGGGCGGTGACGGCAAGGCGGCCGGCGCAGTCCTTGTGCTTTCCGCCAAACCGACTCTCTGGGACTTCGGTGCATTGGCGACCAAACTGCCGCCCGGCACGTGGAAATTCGCCGGCAGGTTCGCTGCCGACATGGCGCCGGTCTCGCCGACCGATGCCGCCGTTGCGATCGGGCTCGGCGCCTGGCGGTTCGAACGTTACCGCAGCAAGAAGGGCAAGGCGGGACCGCGTATCGTGTGGCCCGAGGGCGTCGACAAGGCGCGCGTGACGGCGATGGTCGAGGCCATCTCGCTGGCTCGCGATCTCATCACCACACCGTCGTCCGACATGGGGCCGGCCGAACTGGCCGCCGCCGTGCAGCAGGTGGGCAAGAAGAACAAGGCCAGGGTGAAGGTGATCGCCGGCGATGCCCTCCTGAAGCAGAACTTTCCCATGGTGCATGCGGTGGGGCGGGCATCGGCGCGTGCGCCGCGCCTGATCGACCTTGTATGGGGGCGTGCGCGCGATCCCAAGGTTACGCTGGTCGGGAAGGGCGTGTGCTTCGATACCGGCGGCCTCGATCTCAAGCCCTCGACCGGCATGCTCATGATGAAGAAGGACATGGGCGGCGCGGCGACCATGCTCGCTGTCGCTTCCATGGTGATGGCGGCCAAGTTGCGGGTGCGGCTGCGGCTCCTGATTCCTGCGGTCGAGAACTCGGTGTCGGGCAATGCCTTCCGGCCGATGGACGTCGTGCCGACGCGCAAGGGCATCACGGTCGAGATCGGCAATACCGATGCCGAAGGCCGCCTGATCCTGTGCGACGCCTTGTTCGAGGGCGCTTCGGAGAAGCCCGCGATGATGATCGATTGCGCCACCCTGACCGGCGCGGCGCGCGTGGCGCTGGGCACCGATCTGCCGGCGCTGTTCTGCAACGACGATGCGTTGGCAGGCGACCTGCTCAAGCAGGGAGAGGCCGTGACCGATCCGATGTGGCGCCTGCCCTTGTTCGCAGGCTATCGCCGTCTGCTCGACAGCAAGGTGGCCGACATCAACAACGTGTCGGCCGGCGGCTTCGGCGGCGCCATTACGGCCGCGCTCTATCTCAAGGAGTTCGTGCCCGACGACGTACCGTGGGCGCATTTCGACATGATGGCCTGGAACAACACCAGCCGCCCAGGCCGCCCCGAAGGCGGCGAAGCCCAGGCCGCCCGCGCGATCTTCGCCGCGATCGAGAAGAAGTTCGGCTGACCGATCAGTAGCCGGACTTGGGATCGACGGTGTGGATGAGCGCCTGGCCGGCGCGCATCCGCTTGATGTTCTCGATCACGCCCGGCGAGGCGGTGCGCGGATTGGTGGCGCCGGCGATGTGCGGCGTCACATGGACCTTGGGGTGCGTCCAGTAGGGATGGTCCTGCGGCAGCGGCTCGACGTTGAAGACGTCGAGTGCCGCGCCGCTGATCTGGCCCGACTCGAGGGCCGCCAGCAGCGCGTCGTCCACGACATGGCCGCCGCGCGCCATGTTGATGAAGTAGGCGCCCCTGGGCAGGGCGGCGAACGCCGTGGCGTCGAGCAGGCCGCGCGTGTCGCGCGTCAGCGGCAGGACGTCGATCAGAATGTCGGTGCGTGCCAGGAAGCGCTGAAGCCCGTCGGCGCCATGGAAGGTCTCGATGCCGGGCAGGCTCTTGGCCGTGCGGCTCCAGCCTGCGGTGGGAAAGCCGAGGGCGGCGAACTTGCCGGCCGTGTCCTGGCCGATCGAGCCCAGCCCCATGACGCCGATGCGGCGGTTGATCGTGTCGACGAAATCCTCGGGTTTCCATTGCCGGGCGCGCTGGCTGGCAGCGTACTTGTCGATCTCGCGGTGGTGCCGCAGCGCCCAGTAGATGGCGTATTCGCTCATCTGGCCGACCAGCCCGTCGTCCATGATGCGTACGATCGGCACACCGGCAGGCAGCCGGTCGTCGGCCAGCAGGTGGTCGACACCCATGCCGAGCGACACGATCAGCTTGACGTTGGGAAAGGAGGCGATCAGCCCGGCCGGTGGCTTCCAGGCCAGCGCGACCTCGATATCCTCCTTGTTGCCGAGGCTGTCGAGGGTGCGGAAGTCGACGGGCCCGAGCCCCGCCTCGAGCACCTTCTTCCAGTGAACGCCGTCGGTATCGCGGCTGATGTAGGCGATAGCGCCGGCCATGAAATCCTCTCTGTGTGGGATGGTTCTATTTCGGGATGGTCGCGGGATCGAGCTTGATCCCCTTCTCCTTGTAATAGCGCACGGCGCCCGGATGGAAAGGCAGGAAAGTGTTGCGCGTGGCGTTGGCGGCGATCGTGTCCTTGGCGGCGGCATGGGCCCGCAGCATCGCCGCGTTGTTCTCCAGCACGGTCTTGGTGACCAGATAGGCAAGGTCGTCGGTCATGTCCTTGCTGGCGATCGCGAAATTGTAGAGGCCGACCGTCTTCTGGTCCGTTGTCTGCTGCTTGTAGGTCCCCTTGGGGATCGTCGAGTCGGTGAATTCCACCATCGCCTTGCGGATGCGGGCGATCTCGTCGGGTGTCCAGGTGTAAAAGACGACCTGCTGCTCGGCGTCGAGTTCGGAGAAGGCGGGAACCGGCGCACCGGCGCCGAAGCAGAAGGCGTCGAGCAGCCCGTCCTTGAGCTGGTTGCTCATGTCCACGCTCTGACCGTTGCGCACGGAGACTTTCATCGCCAGCGCATCGAAGATCATCGGGAAATAGGTGCCGGCGGTGCCGGCCTTGGGCCCGATACCAACGGTCTTGCCTTCGAGCTGCTTGAAATTCGTGATGCCCGACTTGGCGAGCGACACGCATTGCATCGGCGTATCGTACATCGGGAAGAGGGCGCGGATGCCCTCATACTTCTTGCCCTTGGTCCAGGCCGCCGATCCGTGCATCGCCTGCAAGGCGACACCCATCGTCGTCATGCCGAGGCCTATCTTGCCGTCGTTGACCATGATGAGGTTCTGGTTCGGTCCCTGCGTCTGCTGCGGGATGATCTGCAGCTTGGCCTTGTCGGTCAGGATCTGCGCGACGACGCCCCCGTAGACATAGTAGGTGCCGCCGACCGATGCCGTTCCGAGAACCAGGCTCGTCTGTGCGGATGTCCCTGACACGCTCCCCATCACTGCAGAGAGCGCCAGCGCAGCGGCGCACAGGCCACGGCGGAAACCTGTCATCTTGGCCCTCCCCCTTAATTTTCAGTGATTACGAAAGCTTTTTGCCATGCGACGCCCTCTCATAGGTTCGTCGCAGGCACCCCGCAAGCCTGTCGGTGCGTCTATTCGATCCGTTCAGGTAGCGACGGCGCGATTGTCGGCGCCAATGGCTTCCAGATTGAAAGCGGCGGCGATCAACGCCTGGGTATAGGGCGTTTGCGGCGCCTGAAAGACCTGGCTGGCGGAGCCGCGTTCGACGACCTTGCCGTGGCGCAGCACGACGACTTCGTCGGCCAGCGCCCGCACGACCTTGAGGTCGTGGCTGATGAAGAGATAGGCGAGCTTGTAGCGGGCCTGCAGGTCGCGCAGCAGGTCGACGATCTGGGCCTGGACGCTCATGTCGAGCGCCGAGGTCGGCTCGTCGAGCACGATCAGGCGCGGCTTGAGGACAAGGGCGCGGGCGATCGAGATGCGCTGGCGCTGGCCGCCCGAGAATTCGTGCGGGTAGCGGTCGCGGCTCGCCGGATCGAGCCCGACCTCGCGCAACACCTGCTCGATCATCGCGGCGCGCTCGGCCGGTGTGCCGATCCTGTGGACCTCCAGCCCCTCGCCGATGATCTCGCCGACCGACATGCGCGGGCTGAGCGAGCTGAACGGATCCTGGAAGACGATCTGCATCTCGCGGCGCATCGGCCGCAGCTCGCGCTGGCTCAAGCCCTGGAGCTCGCGGCCGTCGAACCGGATGCCGCCCTCGCTGCGCTCCAGCTTCAGCAGAGCGAGGCCCAGAGTCGTCTTGCCCGATCCCGATTCGCCGACGAGGCCGATCGTGTGGCCCTCGCGCAGCGCGATGCTGACGCCATCGACTGCCTTCACATGGCCGACCGTGCGGCGCATCAGGCCGCGCCGGATGGGAAAATGCACCTTGAGGTCGTCGAGGCGCAGGATCTCGGGCGCCGACGGATCGGCTTGCGCCGGCCGGCCCTTGGGCTCGGCCGAGAGCAGGTGCTGGGTATAGCTGTGCTGCGGATTGTCGAAGACCTCGGCCACCGGGCCCTGCTCGACGATGCGGCCCTGGGTCATCACGCAGACGCGGTCGGCCATCTTGCGCACGATGCCGAGGTCGTGGGTGATGAACAGCAGCGCCATGCCGTAGCGCGCCTGCAGCGATTTCAGCAGCTTCAGGATCTGCGCCTGGATGGTGACGTCGAGTGCGGTCGTGGGTTCGTCGGCGATCAGCAGGTCGGGCTCGTTGGCGAGCGCCATGGCGATCATGACGCGCTGGCGCTGGCCGCCGGAGAGCTGGTGCGGATAGGCTCCGAGCCGGCTCTCGGCGTCGCGGATGCCGACCTCGTCGAGGAGCTCCAGCACGCGCTTCCGAGCCGCCTGGTC
>JAIUOY010000178.1:0-2555 GCA_020160995.1 Pseudomonadota bacterium
GCGGCTGTCGTTCACCACGATCGGCGTCTTGCGGATCTTCTGTACGAAGTCCATCGACCGCGCCAAGGTCTCGGGCGAGGTCTTCTTGCCGACGATGATCTCGACCAGCGGCATCTTCTCGACCGGCGAGAAGAAGTGCAGCCCGATGAAGTGGTCCGGCCGCGACGAGGCTTCGGCGAGGCCGGTGATCGGCAAGGTCGAGGTGTTCGACGCGAACACTGCGGTCGCCGGCAACGCGGCCTCCGCCTTCTTGGTCGCCTCGGCCTTGACCTCGCGGTTCTCGAACACCGCTTCGACCACGAGCTGGCAGTCCTTCAGCGCGCCGAAGTCCGGCGTCGCCGTGACCTTGGCCAGCATCGCGTCGCGCCTGGCCTGGTCGAGACGGCCGCGCTTCACCAGCTTGTCGAGTTCGCCGGCGATGTGCGCCTTGCCCTTGTCGGCCGCGGCCTGGTCGCGGTCGATCAGCACGATGTCGAGGCCGGCCTGCACCGAGACGGTGGCGATGCCCGCGCCCATCAGGCCCGCGCCCAGCACGCCGATCTTCTTGTATTCCTGCTTCGGCACGCCCTTGGGCCGGCGCACCAGCTTGTTGGCTTCCTGCAGGCCGAAGAACAGCGTGCGGATCATGCTCTTGGCGACCGGATCGCGCAGCAGCGAGACGAAGTAGCGCGTCTCGACCTTGAGGCCGGCGTCGATGGGAAGCTGCAGGCCTTCATAGACGCAGCTCAGGATCGCCTTGGGCGCCGGATAGACGCCGTTGGTCTTGCCGCGCACCATCGCGGCGCCGCCGATGAAGGTCTGGACGCCCGGCGGGCTCCACACCTGGCCGCCCGGGAAGCCCGGCGTCTTGAAGCCCTTGCGGTCCCACGGCTGCACGGCGCGGCCGTCGATCGCCTTGGCGCCCTTGCCGGCATATTCCGGCACGACCTGCTCGGTCGCCGGCGCGGTCAGCCACGCCTTGGCGCGGGCCAGCAGCTCGCCCGCCGGCACGACCTCGTTCAGGAGGCCGAGCTTGTGGGCGGCCTCGACCGTGAGGTCCTTGCCTTCGAGCAGGATGGGCGCGGCGTTCATCACGCCGATCAGGCGCGGGATGCGCTGCGTGCCGCCGCCGCCCGGCAGCAGGCCGATCTTCACTTCGGGCTGGCCGAGCTTGGCCTTCGGATTGGCCGCGGCGATGCGATAGTGCGTGGCGAGGCACATCTCGAAGCCGCCGCCCAGCGCCGTGCCGTTGATCGCCGCGACGATCGGCTTGCCGCCGGTCTCCTGGCGGCGAAACATCTTCTGGAGCTGGCTGAACTGCTCCATCAGCTTCGACGCGTCGGACGTGTCGAGGGCGAGGATCATTTCGAGATCGGCGCCGGCGATGAAGCTGTCCTTGCCCGAGGTCAGGACGATGCCCTTGACCTTGTCGTCCTTCAGGGCGGTTTCGAGCGCGCCGGCATAGGCCGTCATCGAGCCTTCGTTCAGCACGTTCATGGCGCGGCCGGGCATGTCCCACGTGATGGTGGCAATGCCGTCGCTGTCGACGTTGTAGTTGATCATGGTGAAGCTCCGAATTTCTGCTGTATCCGACCCTTCGAGACGCTCGCTCCGCTCGCTCCTCAGGGTGAGGTTATTTCCGAAACCACCACCGCCTCACCCTGAGGAGCCGCACAGCGTGCGGCGTCTCGAAGGGTGGGCAGCAGCAATGTCGCTCAGACGCGCTCGATGATGGTGGCGGTGCCCATGCCGCCGCCGACGCAGAGCGTGGCGAGGCCGGTCGAGAGGTTGCGGCGCTCCAGCTCGTCGAGAACCGTGCCCAGGATCATCGCGCCGGTGGCGCCGAGCGGATGGCCCATCGCGATGGCGCCGCCGTTCACGTTGATCTTGTCGTGCGGCATCTTGAGGATCTGCATGTAGCGCAGCACGACCGACGCGAAGGCCTCGTTCAGCTCGAACAGGTCGATGTCCTTGACCGACATGCCGGCCCGCTTCAGCGCCTTCTCCGACGCCGGCGCCGGGCCGGTCAGCATGATCGCCGGCTCCGAGCCGATCGAGGCGAAGGAGCGGATGCGGGCGCGCGGCTTGAGCCCCGCCTTCTCGCCGAACTCCTTTGTGCCGAGCAGGATCGCGGCGGCGCCGTCGACGATGCCCGACGAATTGCCGGCATGATGGACGTGCGTCAGCTTCTCGACCTCGGGATAGCGCTGCTGCGCCACCGCATTGAAGCCCGGCATCACCTCGCCCTGCATCTTGAAGCTGGGCTCCAGCGCCGCCAGCGTCTGCATGGTTGTGGTCGGTCGCATGAATTCGTCGTGCGCCAGCAGTTCGATGCCGTTCTGGTCCCTCACCGGCACGATCGACTTCTTGAAGTAGCCGGCATCCCAGGCAGCCTTGGCGCGCCTCTGGGATTCGACGGCGTAGCTGTCGACGTCATCGCGGCTCATGCCGTACTTGGTCGCGATCAGGTCGGCCGAAACGCCCTGCGGCACGAAATAGGCCGGCAGACCGACCGACGGGTCCATGAACCAGGCGCCGCCGGACATGCCCATGCCGACGCGGCTCATCGATTCCAC
>JAIUOY010000179.1:0-6233 GCA_020160995.1 Pseudomonadota bacterium
CGTGCGTCGCATTTTGCCGAAGAGCGCCCAACGGACTTCAACGATCGAGCCCAGGCTCACACAAGTTCAGATCAGCGAACCACCGACGCTCGCGTAATTATTATACATGTTCGAAAGTTGAATATCGAGGACACCACCGTTGTCATCATGGATCGATACCGTGATGAGATCGGTCTTGCCCTTGCGCGAGATCGTCACCGAATCGAGCTTGGACAATTCGACGAGATCGGCGACCGAGTCGATCAGAACGCTAGACGCCTTGCCGTCCGAGGCGAGGCCCACACCGGCAGCCTTGCCAAAGATCTTGGCACCGAAGCCGCCGAGTTCGATCACATCTCCGTCCGTGAATGACAGGTCCATGACGCGATCATTCTCGTAAGCACTGCGGCCGGGAGCAGTGAATACAAAACGGTCCGCCCCCGTGCCACCGGTCAGGACGTCGTTGCCCGCCCCGCCGATCAAGACATCGTCGCCGCGACCGCCAGCAATCGTGTCGTTTCCGGCGCCGCCCAACATCACGTCATTGCCGTTCGTTCCACTCAACTTGTCGTCAGCATCGGTTCCCTTGATGAGTGGAGCGTCGTTCCGCAGATCGATGATCTGCTGAGCCGTCAGGCACTTGGTGCCGTCGACCGTCTTCTGGATCGTGGCGTTTCCGGTGTCGACCTGGCCGGCATTGCCCTTCAGGATGAAGGCATTGGCCGTATTCTCGGCGACGACCACGTTGTACGAGTCGATGACGGAGATGTTGAGCTTGAAGTCGGCTCCGTCGACGGCAAGGGCCGCGTTGTTGGCGACCTTCGCGCCGATCGCATTCTCGACCAGGATCCCGCGGGGCGCTCCCGACTGGATCACGTTGTTCTCGATGACGACGTTCCGATAGGAAATGCTGTCATCGTTATCCATGAAGATGCCCTGAACCGAAAGGCCCGTCTTGGCCTGGATCATGGTATTGTCGTGGATGTGAATGTTCTCCGAGACGGTTTTTGTGCCCCGAGTCCAGAACTGGATGAAGTCGGCGTGATCGCCAGCCACCGGCTGAAAATTCCGCATGTCGTTGCCGGATATCTCGACATCCTTGGCGCCGGCGAAGTTCAAGCCTTCGCTGCGCAGGTCATGGAGCGTATTGTCGGTCACCTCGATACCGCGGGTCTCGCTGAAGATCGCACCACGCATCAGACCGGAAAAGTCGTTGTCGTGGACGACGACGTTCGACGAGCGATCGATCAGCAGGCCACGCTGCTGCATATCCATGCCGGTCGGCCCACCGACGAAGGTATTGTTCGTCAGATTCACATCGTCACAGCCACGCAACGTCAGGCCATTCGCAAACTTGACATCATCCTTGGGGGTGAATGTCACGCCGCTGATGCTGACTCCGTTTGCATTTGTAATCGAAAGCGAGCTGAAGACCGGCGGCTTGGAAGGGTCGGCGGCAACGAGCTTGAGAGCAAGCGGGCTTTCCTTCGCATTAAACGAAAAGTCACCGTAATTGCCCTCCTTGAGAACGATCACGGTGTCCGCCCCGCGGCCCTTCAACGCGGCGGACAGCTCCGCCTGGTTCGAAACTGCAACAACGTGACTGGCAGGCATGATTTACTCCTGAGCGCCTCATGAATATCGTGGGACAACTCTTCGTCATGCCCCATGACGCTCAGTCATGACATCGATATTCTAAAATTGATTGTGATGACCGCATTCGCATTTAGCGCAAATCCGCCTCGTGAACTTAATTCTCTATTCAGCATCAGCTTGACGCCTGATGGAGCGTCAATGTTTTCAAACCCTACGGACTTCGCCTAGTCGGCGAGCCGCATGACACCAGTGGTTTGGCCAGCCCTGCAAGCCTGCGGACGCTCCGCTCCGAGCCGGACAACGCGTCGCGGCGACTATACTATCCGCATAAGGATGCCACTGGCGGAGCGACGCCCCGCCGATCATTCGATGAAGAGGGTTCGCGTTCCAGCCACGCGCGAGCCATTACTCGACGCGATCTCGACGGCTGCGCGATGCGATCCCGGCACCAGGAACCGGCGTGCGACCATCACCCCGTTTTGCTGACGCCAACCCCGAGATATCAGACTGCGCCGGCCTCGCTCGGAACGACCGTGCCGGCCGGACCGAGGACCAGCGAGGCATCGAACCGCTGGCCCGAACTTCCCTCTCCCCGACCCAGATGACGAGAGAATGATCACGGTCGTCGCGGCAGGCTTCGGATTAGAATGGCTCTGGGGCGCGCCAATATCCCCGCGTCCGGGCGAGCGCATCGACGAAAATGCAGGCATGGCCCGCTGACCACTCAAAGCCTCTTCGAAAGGCACTCTGAAGCACATCGGATTGCTAACTAATAGGTCCTAAGCCTAGATCCAGACGCATGAAGAAACGGGGATTACATCAGCAAACTCGATCAGCTGACGTTACATTCGCGCTAGCCCTCCATAAGGGCAACAGCTATATGGCTCCAGAAATTCAAGATGGAATCGTGCACTTGAAGACAATTTCTCCAACGGTGTCGCGAGTTCTTGCCGGGCAGTTGTGCACGGGCTGCGGGCTGTGCGCAGGAATGTCTGGCGACGCCTTAGTAATGGAATCAGTGGCGCCGGGTTATAGTCGCCCTGCCGCAACTGGAGCTTCCATGCCGCTTCTGGCTGAGCAGGCGATCGCCGCAGCCTGCCCCGGAGCGGTCGTCGCAGCATGGCAAGCTGCAGACAATCGCCACGTGTCGTGGGGGCCTTGGCTCAGGATCCTCACCGGCTATGCCACTGACGCGGAGGTGCGGTACCGTGCCTCATCAGGAGGCGTGCTTTCCGCCCTGCTGATCCACGCGCAGGAAACCGGATACGTCGACCGTGTACTGCATGTCGAGGCTGATCCGGCGCAGCCGACACGCAACCGGATGCGCTGGTCGTACAGCCGCGAGGAGGTGCTTGAGGGCGCGGGATCGCGCTATGCCGCTTCGTCGCCTCTGTCCTTCATCGATGCGGCGCTGAACGAGCCGCTTCGCTTTGCGTTTGTCGGCAAGCCTTGCGACGTTTCGGCCCTGCGACAACTTGCCAAGGTTGATCCACGTGTCGCCGAACGCGTCCCACTAATGCTTTCGTTCTTCTGCGCTGGCCTACCAAGTCACGATGGCGCCGAACGAATACTGGCGGAGATGGGCATCAAACCAGCCGACGTACGCCATTTCCGCTATCGCGGAAATGGCTGGCCCGGGCTGACTCGTGCCGAGACCCACAACGGCCGGGTGGCGGAAATGCGCTACGAAGATAGTTGGGGCAGACAGCTTTCCAAAGAAGTACAGTTCCGCTGCAAGATATGCCCCGACGCCATAGGCGGCGTTGCCGACGTCGCGTGCGCGGATGCCTGGTATGGTGGCGAGAGCGGCTACCCGCAGTTCGAGGAGCAGGACGGTCGCAGCCTCATCATGTCGCGTACGACCGCAGGGGACGCGTTGCTGCGGTCAGCCGAAGCCGCCGGGGCAGTCGTGGCTGAACCGTTGCCCGTCAGCGAGATCGATTTGATGCAGCCAGGTCAGGCGCGCCGAAAGCGGCTTGTCGCGGCGCGGCTGGCGGCTTGTGCAACGACTTTTCAGCCGCGGCCGCGCATGAACGGGCTGGATGTCGGGCGAGCGGCACGCACCGCCGGGTTCAGCGAGACGGCGAAAAATTGGCTCGGCACCGTGCGCCGCATCGTCCAGAACCGCCGCTAGAACGAGACGAGCACCTCTGATGAGCGACCGCGCTATCTCCATTGGCTTGCTATGGCACACACTCGACTCTGGGAACCATGGTGTAAATGCGCTGACGGTGAGCAATCGCGCGATTGCCGCGGCCGCCGCTCGCAACGCGGGCCTGGAACCGCGCTTCACGATCTTGGCGCCGGGCGCCGGCACCGCGCGCGAGACGACCGCGGACGGAGACGTGGTGATCCGGATTAACCGGCGTACGCTCATTACTTCGCGAGAGTATTGGGCGGAGATGGCGCAGTTGGACTGTGTTCTGGACATCTCCGCCGGCGATAGCTTTACCGACATCTACGGCGGAAAGCGCTTCTTCTGGATGTGGCTCACCAAGCAAGCGGCGCTCATGCGAGGTGTTCCACTGGCGCTCAGTCCCCAGACGATCGGCCCCTTCACCCGTCAGCCCTATAAAGCGCTAGCCGGCAGGATTATGTCAGGCGCAACGCTCACGGTAGCCCGCGACCCGTTGTCCTACGAGGTGGCGGGAGAACTGGCTCCTGGCGCGAAGCGGCTGCTGTCCGCCGATGTGGCATTCCGCTTGCCGTTCAAGAAGAGGATCCCAGCAGACGACGGGCGCACGCACGTCGGTATCAACGTGTCCGGCCTCCTGTGGGCGCAGAGCGGCAAGGCCGGTAACCGCTACGGCCTCAGCTATGACTACGCGGCGATGACTATCACCTTGCTCGACGCACTGACGGAGCGCAAGGACCTGGTACTTCACTTGCTAACCCATGTCGTCGACCACACCCGTCCGGCCGATAATGACGCGACGATCGTCGATGAATTGGCCGCCCGCTACCCACACGCGATCCGGGTACCGGATTTCGCCGGGCCGTCGGAGGCAAAGTCGTACATTTCCGGCCTCGACTTGTTGGTCGCCGCCCGCATGCACGCCTGCATCGGCGCCTTCTCTGCCGGCATACCGGTCGTGCCGGTGGCCTATAGCCGCAAATTTGCGGGTCTCTTCAACGAGTTGCTAGGTTACCATCACACGCTCAACCAGACCGGTCATGACGCGGACGGTGCGGCACGTTACATACTGGAACGTGTGGATCGGCGCGAAGAGCTGGCAATGGAGGTGTCAGCCGGCAATGCACGCGTCTCGTCGTTACTCGACGCCTATAGCGAGGCTCTAAGCGCGCTGTTTACGCGGGTGAGAGGAGAGCGACGATGAACTGGTGGACGGTGAGCACCCCAGCGCTTTTGGTGGCTGGGATGGCGAGTTGCAGTGCACTGGGGCAGCCTGCAGAGGGGTTGGCAACTCCGGCCACGTTATCAAACATGCTTAAGGCGGCCAGCGGTGGGGAGACTATCGTGCTGGCGCCCGGCGACTATGGCGCGATGCGCTTTCCACAAAAGATTTACTCGCCAGCCATCCGTATTCAAGCTCAGCAGGCAAGCTTCACAGGCCTGATACTCGCAGGGGTGTCGGGTGTGACTATCGATGGCGGGACGATAGTGGGGCCTGGCGGACGCAGCTACGGCGTGTCGATCCGAGAAGCGCGCAATATCCGTGTCGCAAACATGACGATCAGCGGCGCGCACCGTGGGATTGTCGTGAACCAAGGCGAGGATATCGCACTGGTCGGGAATAGGCTCACGGAACTCATCTCCGACGGCATCAATGTGGCCTATTCGCGACAGATCAGGATCGAGCGCAATAGTTGTCGCGACTTTCGCCCGACGCCTGCTGTCTACGATGCTGCAGGCAACCGGCTGAAGGACGGCGACCACGCCGATTGCATTCAGGCCTGGTCGCGCCCGGCCTTCCCGCCGACGAGCGATCTCACCATTATCGACAATGAAGCCGATGGACTTATGCAGGGCATCTTCCTCGGCAACCATGTCCGCGACGGGATCGACGACGGCGGCTTTGATCGCGTTGTGATCCGCGGCAATCGAGTACGCGTAGGCGTGCCAAACGGCATCGCGGTGAGCGGACTGCGGCAGGGCGAGGTAACCGGCAACGTCGTCGACACGACTCCAGGCGCGACTCTGCCCAAACCACCGCACCGCCCCGTCCGAGCCAAGTTGATGGTGCTGGGTACGGACGTCGTGCAGTGCGGCAATCGTGTGGCGGGTATGCCCAACTTGCCGGGCCAGACGCCATGCCAATGAGCGCGGAGCCAAGGATCGGTGTCGTTATCGTCGCTTTTCAGTCAGCGGCGATCATCGACGAATGCCTTGAAAGCTTGTTTGCCGCTCGGGGAGCAGATTTACGCGTGGTGGTGGTCGACAACGCGTCAGTCGATGCCACGTGCGATGTAATAGCTGATTGGGCTAGCGGGCGCGTGCCGTACCGCCGCCGTGCCGATAGTCCTCTTGCTCCCGCGGAGGTCGTGGTTAAGCCGATCGCCTGGGTCGATGCGCCCGTCGACGCAGCGCCAGCTATGCCCTGTGATCTGACACTACTCAGGTCGCCGTTCAATGGCGGCTACGCTCATGGCGTAAACGCCGGCCTACGACTGCTGCTCGCCGATCCGCTCATAGAGTA
>JAIUOY010000180.1:0-2783 GCA_020160995.1 Pseudomonadota bacterium
CATTCGTCTATCCGCGCAACGACCTCTCCTATGCCGCGAACTTCCTGCGCATGATGTTCTCGGTTCCGGCCGAGGAGTATGAGGTCAACCCGGTGATCGAAAAGGCGATGGACCGCATCCTGATGCTCCATGCCGATCACGAACAGAATGCGTCGACGTCGACGGTGCGCCTCGCCGGCTCTTCGGGCGCCAACCCGTTCGCCTGCATCGCCGCCGGCATTGCCTCGCTCTGGGGCCCGAGCCACGGCGGCGCCAACGAAGCCGTGATCAACATGCTGAACGAGATCGGCGGCAAGCAGAACATCCCGGGTTTCCTGTCCCGCGTTAAGGACAAGAACGATCACACCCGCCTGATGGGCTTCGGCCACCGCGTCTACAAGAACTACGATCCGCGCGCCAAGGTCATGCGTCAGACCTGCCACGAGGTCCTGACCTCGCTGGGCATCCAGCACGACCCGCTGCTCGAACTGGCCATGGAAATGGAGCAGATCGCGCTGAAGGACGACTACTTCGTCTCCAAGAAGCTCTATCCGAACGTCGATTTCTATTCGGGCATCATTTTCCGCGCGATCGGCATCCCGACATCGATGTTCACCGTTCTGTTTGCAGTGGCGCGTACGGTAGGCTGGATCTCGCAGTGGAACGAGATGATCGAAGATCCCGACCAGAAGATCGGCCGCCCGCGCCAGCTGTATAATGGCCAGACCGAGCGGCCGTACAAGCCGCTCCATATGCGCGGATAACAACATTCGCTGTCCGGGGGGAAAGCGAGAAGAACATGGCGAGATCGTCATTCGGGCCGCGCCGGGCAACGACCTGGACGGCCTCAGAGCACCAAAAGCCGATGCCGCGAATCGTGCGGCTCGGCCGGCCAGCCAACGACAATTTCCGGCAACCGGGATGGTTGACGCGAGCCGTCGTGCTGGGCCTTGCCGGCCTTCTCCTGACCTTCGTGCTGGCGGAGTGGCGCTTCTTCTGAGCGCCACTCGTGAGCCGGCCTTATGCGATCACGAGGCCGATCATCTTGAACCACTGACATTGCTGGTGCCTACTCCGCCTGCATCTGCAGGGGAGCCACCATGCAAATCAACGGCGTCGCCCATACCTTCATCACAGCCGGCAACTTCGCGGCGGCCCGGGAGTTCTACGGCAAGCTCCTGCCGTTTCTGGGCATGACCATCGTGGCCGACACCCACAATACGTTCTACGGCGTAGGCGGTCGCACCGGCTTCGGCATCCATGCACCCACAGCCGAGATTGCCGGCCAGCGCTTCCGGCAAGGCGCCGTCGGTCTCCATCACCATTGCTGGCGCGCGCGGGAGCGTGGCGACATCGACGAGGTGCACGCCTTCCTGAAATCAATCGGCGCGACGATCGTCCATCCGCCGCGCGACGACGCCTTCGCCCTGGGTTACTACTCGGTGCTGTTCGAGGATCCCGATGGAACGCGGCTGGAGGTCAACTACGTCCCCGGCCAAGGCCTGTTGGCGCCCGGTCAACGCATCGGCGGCGGCTATGGCGACGGCACGCAGAACCAATAGCGGCCGAAGCCGCCAAGGCGCGCTTACTTGCGCTCGATCAGCTCGATCTTGTAGCCGTCGGGGTCTTCGACGAAAGCGATGACCGTCGTGCCGAACTTCACGGGCCCGGGCGCGCGCGTGACCTTGCCGCCGGCCTTGGCGACCTGATCGCAGACGCCCGCAACGTCCGGCACGCCCACCGCGAGATGGCCGAAACCCGTGCCGAGTTCGTAGGGCTTCTCCTGTCCCCAATTGTGGGTCAGCTCGACGACCGCATGTTCGGGTTCGTCGCCGTAGCCGACAAACGCCAGGCTGTACTTGCCGTCCGGCACGTCGCGCTTGCGCAGCAGCTTCATGCCCATCGGTCCGGTGTAGAAGGCCAGCGACTTGTCGAGATCCATGACGCGGATCATCGTGTGGAGCATGCGATAGTTGGCGGCTGCGTCAGGCATGTCCCTCTCCTCTTTGGCCCTGATCCTATCTGTCCCTGATCATGGCGGCGAATGTGGCCTCGGCCGCGACCTTGCCCTCGACCATTGCCCGGCCCGAGAATTTCCAGACGTTGGCGCGGCTTTGCACCTTCTGGACGTGCAGCTCGAGGCGGTCTCCTGGCACGACCGGGCGACGGAAACGCACGCCGTCGATCGACATGAAGTAGACCAGCTTGCCTTCCGAGGAGGCGCCGAAGGTCGCAACAACCAGGACACAGGCAGTCTGCGCCAGGGCCTCGACGACCAGCACGCCCGGCATCACCGGATCGGAAGGAAAGTGCCCCTGGAAGAACGGCTCGTTGATGGTGACGTTCTTGATGCCGACAGCGCTCTGGTCGAGCTGCATGTCGACGACCTTGTCGACCATGAGCATCGGATAGCGGTGCGGGATCATCTGCAGGATCCGCTTGATGTCCACCGAAGTCGCCGTGGCGACGCTGGCCTTGTCGGCTTGTACGTTCATGACCGCGACATCTCCCATCAGAAGCGCGTGCCGAAGCTGAAGCGTATGTTCTGTTGCTTGTCCCACGGCTCGTATTGGACTGCCCAGGCATAGTCAATTCGGATCGGGCCGAACGGCGACACCCATTGGATGCCGATGCCGGCCGCGACGCGCATCAGCTGGCTGGCCAGCACCGACGTCGTGTTGGTCGTCGACGTCTGGACACCCCACAACGAGCCGATATCGATGAACGCCTTGCCAAGAAGCGCAACCTCCTTCGGCACGAAGGGCAGCGGATAGGAGAGCTCTGCCGTGCCGGTGTAATAGTAC
>JAIUOY010000181.1:0-12404 GCA_020160995.1 Pseudomonadota bacterium
GACGAGGTCCGAGAACAGCATGGATCTCGTCACCATCAACGAGGCCGTTCCTTCCAGGTCGACGAACACGAACTGATGCTCGATCGCCGCCGACTTGATCGCCTCCATGATTGAGTCCTCGCGGACACCCCCTACTACCTTGACCGTCGACGACGACGATCCCGCCTCTCGCCAGTCAAGGATCGGCTGATTCGGGTCCGCATCGATGATGCAGACGGTCGCGCCGCCCTCGCGCGCGAGGTAGGTGCCGAGCACCAGAGTGCTCGTAGATTTTCCAACGCCACCCTTCGGGTTCGCCACTGAGATTACCGGCAAGCCGCCCTCCGAAATGTCAGCATATGCAAGACAGTGATAGTGCCATACTTGTGAATGTATTGTATAGGGCATTCACATTACATACGAATGTAATGCGATATACATACGTATGTAATGCGCTATACAGTACATGGCATGTCTAGCATATGCATTACATCGCCCCGAGCTACCCGCCGGACTGCCCCGGACGAGGGCGGCATGACGATCGATGCAAAGCACCGCATGTCCCGCCAACGGGACACCGACAGGGCCTCGCCGATGCACAGCCACGGGCGCGCGGCGTCAAAGAGGCGAGGGGAGGCGGGCGGGCGGAAGGTCCGCCCGTGGCCCCCAAGCAGCCGAAGCAGCCGGTGTTGTCTAATGCCTTATGGTGTCGCCTGATTTAGTCTCTTAAGTACCTAAAGCGGCCATTTAGGTCTATCATACGAACGCTTTTGAGGTGCCAATCGGCCCGCCCTCGCCAGCCTTGGCGCGGACGGCGTCCGAGACCTCCTCGACCCTCGGAAGCCCCCGCCAGCACGCCTTTGTCTGCCCTTGTCCATTACCCCGACTGTTTCTAACCGACCGTTTAGTGATAACTTGTGATGGTCGACGGCCATGGCAAACCGTTCCCCAATTGCAAAACATTCGAATCATACATATCTTTTGCATATGAAGTCTTTTAGCTTTTCCGACCTCATCAGGGCCTCCGGCCCCATCCTCGACACGGCGCAGAAGGAGCCCGTGGCGCTCACCAAGCGCGGCAAGGAACGGCTGGTGTTGCTGCCGGCGGAAGAATATCACCGCCTCGCGGCGCGGCCGCAGATCAAGGCCTACAGCGTCGACGACCTCCCGCCCGACGTTGCCGATGAACTCCTGGCCGAACTCAGGGCCATCATTGACGAAGACCCTGAGCGCCCGTGATGTTCAAGCGAGGGGACATCGTCGCCTATCATTACCTCTGGAGCCGTCAGGCTGAAGCAGGGGAGGAGACGGGCCGCAAGGCGCGGCCAACCTGTCTGCTAATCGCCACGAGGGGCGATCCACAACGGCTCTACCTCTTTCCAATAACGACACAGGCCCCGCACGGCCGAGCCGCCGTTGCCATCCCCGACATCGAGCGCCGTCGCGCTGGCCTAGGCGCGCCGTCGTGGGTCATCGTCGACGAACTCAATCTCGCCACGTCCGACGCCCTCCACGATGTCGCCGCACCGAAACCCCTCGGCTCGTTCAGCCCCGCGTTCCTTCGCTCGATCGCCCGAGTCGCGGCTGACCGCATTACGCAGGGCTTGACCAAGATCGTCCGTCGCACATGAGCCACACGATCGTGTCGCCCGAAGGACAAGCGCCCAACACGCTTGACGCTTCGCTTTGAGCATCGAGCCCACGACCTACTCGAAAACCGTCATCGCGGCGCTTGCCTCGCGGCTGTCGCTTCCGCTTGAAACGGCGAGCACGGCCGTCGTCCGCCTGGACGAACGAGTCGCCCGCCTAGGTCGGGTAGGGGAGGGCTATCGCGCTCGCAGCGACTATCAGGAGGCGTGCGCGCTTCGCGCGATCGCGGGCGAACTCGTGCCGATTGACGACCTCGTGCTGGTCGACGCCGGTTCCCCGATACGCCTGCCCACCATCGAGCTTACACGGGCTCGCATCGTCTTGCAGGCCCGCCGATCAACTGCTGGCCGTCCGCCGGCATGGGCGTGGGGCGACGAGGCACTATTTGAAGATCGCCTCGTCAACGTTACGCGCGACGAGCTACTGAAGGCTCTCGGTGACGTTGAATGGGACGAAGACGAACGCGCCGACCAGTGGCGCGAGATCCTCGCCGGCTTGCCGCCGATGCCGGTCATGCTGCAAGCCGCCGTCGCATGGGATGCTTGGCTCCAAATCGAGCCGCTGCATGGCGGCGCCTGGCGCTCCGCGCTCGTGGCCGCCGCAGTGATGAGGGCAGGGGGCCTGACGCTGCATCATCAATTCGCGCTCGGTATCGGCGGCCGCAAATCCCGTTACCGCTACGACGGGCGGCAGACGTTGGAGCAGCGCCTTGCCGGCTTCCTCGACTGGGCGAAGGTCGGTGCGATGCAGGGCCAAGATGAACTCAAGCGCCTCAGTCTCGCGCTTCAGGTGCTCGGCCAGGTCACGCAGAGCAAGCACGTCGACTCACGCCTCCCCGCTCTTGTCGACATGGTCATATCGCGGCCTCTCATCAGCGCGGAGATAGCGCAGCGGGAATTGAAGCTCACCAACACCGGCTTCCGGCGCTTGCTGAAGCAGCTCGGTACCTCGGTAAAGGAATTGACCGGCCGCCGGCGCTATCAAGTGTGGGGGATCCTGTGAGCCGTCTCGTGGGCTACGCCCGCGTCTCTACCGACGAGCAGTCGACGGCCGCGCAGCGCGACGAGCTGGCCGCCGCCGGATGCACCGACCTGTTTACCGAACATGCGTCGGGGGCCGATCGCGACCGGCCCGAACTCAGCCGCGCGATCGCCGCCTGCGGGGCAGGGGATGTTCTGGTTGTCGTGCGCCTCGATCGTCTTGCGCGTTCGGTCCGCCACCTCCTGGAGGTCATCGAGCAGCTGCGGGCGCGCGGCGCTGGCTTCCGTTCCTTGGCCGATCCGATCGACACCACGACGCCTCAGGGCGTCTTCGCGCTTCAGGTCCTAGGCGCCGTGGCCGAGCTGGAGCGCCAGCTTATCGCCGCGCGCACGCGCGCCGGCATCAAGGCGGCCGTCGCGCGTGGCGCCAGACCGGGAAATCCCGGTGTTCGCGCTCGCGACCCCGCGGCCATCGCCAAGATCACCCAGGCACGAGCTGCCCGGCATACCGCGCAGCTCGTCGCCTCGGCCGACGCCTGGCTTCCCACGGTCCGCCAGCTGCGGCCACACCAAGACTGGCACGCCGTCGCGAAGGCTTTGAACGACAAAGGAGGAGATTGGACGGTTCAGCGGCTCCAACGGGCCGTGCGGCTGCTCGTGACCGAGCGCCTGGCCGAACCGGCTCTGCTCGCGCGAGCACCACGCAAATCTCGCAACACGGTCGCCCTGAAGGCAGCGCTTGCCATGCGCCTCACGAATCCCGCGATTACCTTGCGGGCGATCGGCGAGCATCTGAAGGCCATGCAGATCCCGTCGCCGCGCGGTCATCTTCACTGGTCCGCGTCAATGGTGGCGCGGCTGTTCCATGTACCTGCTCCTGCCGCGACCACACCGGCCCCCTAAGGCCTCGACCTATATTGGCAAGTACTGGTCATTATGGGGCCACGGCACGGGCCGTTTAGGTGGCGCTGTCTCACAACTATCCCGTAATACGCGTGCCGCATGGGCGACCGTTCTTGACTTACAAATACGACCGGCCACAATTCATGCGTGCGCCGCGCATCGCCTGCGACCTATGATACGCTCCTTGCGGGAATCTATGATGCAGCTCTAGATTCAACGCTCTGGCCTGCGGTCCTTGATGCAGCCGCAAATTCCTTCGGCGCTTCAAAAGCAATCGTATACACGCCCGATATGCGACCGCAGGATGGCGGTTTTTTCCATGTTCATAACATTCCAATTGAGGCGGTCGAACGCTACTCGGCGCACTACCAACATCTTGATCTTTGGACGCTAGGTCATCATGCCCGCTACGGCGGCCAGGCCGGTGGTTTCCTGGGAGACATGTTCATCGCAACGCGCGACCTTGAGAGGTCGGAATTCTACGCGGATCACTTGCGCCCACAGGATATGCATAAGCTTTGTACTGCCGTCACGCTCGTGGGGCCCACTAAGGGAAGCTATGTCTCCTTTGCAATGTTCCGCGGACGAAACGCGAAAGAGTTTACGGAGCATGAGCGCCGCCTTGGCGAACACATTGCACCCCATATTCAGCGCGCCTTGCTCATAGCCGCCAGGCTTCACTCTGCTCAGCGAGTAGGCCGCGTCGATAAAGAAATGCTCGATGTGGCCTCAGCGGCAATCTTCCTGGTCGATGCCTCTGGGACGCTGCTGAAGTATACGCCAGCTGCGGAGCGCCTGTTGCAAGAGGGGACATATCTCCGAGCGAGAGCCAATCGCCTGCAAGCAGCCACCGGCTCGGAGCTGCTGCGCGATGTTATCGGTGAAGTATCGAAGTCGGCCGCCGGCAGGCCCTACAGCCGCATCTTGCCCCTTGGCCACACGCGAGGCGCTGGCCGCGTCCATGTTCTTGTGGTTGGCGGCGGCATGCATAACCCTAAATGCGCATTTGTCGTAGTTGGCGCTGTTAGCGCACGGCCGCTGGATTTTGCTCAACGCCTCGCTCAGGTATATCGGCTCACGCCAGCGGAAACGCGCCTGTGCGAGCTGCTACACCAGGGCCGAACGATAGAGGAAGCGTCGGAATTTCTGAAGGTAAAGCGCTCAACAGTACTGTCCCAGTTGAAGAGCATATTTTTCAAGACTGACCTTAATCGCCAGAGTGCGCTAACCCGGCTCTTGATCGATTTGGCGGCTCTTTGAGCATGACTGCGCGAACGGCACGCCACGTGTTTACGGGTCGACCTTAGTTTGTGCTCTTCCCCTATTCTGAGGATGAGCGATCCATCAACGATGGCGTAGTCTCCCGCTTAGATGTCTGCACTCAATCAGTGTCGCGCGCAGTTTGAGGGCCTAATCTTCAGGATGCTTCCCCTGTATTGGGGATGCACCTAACCGCCGCCAGCAATACGCTAAATCCAGTGGTGGTTGCTGTGCCACAAACCGCGTTGTTCCTCCGGCGCCACCAACAGCTTCTGGAAGACATGAGAGTGGGGACCGGCAATGCAGCGGATGTTCTGGTTAGGCGCGATCGCTCTATCGCTATTGGGTTGCGAACAGTCATTTTCGCCGGTCGTGAACGATCCAGCTTCGCAGATCGTGGAGATGAATTCGAGAACTGGCGTCAGGTATGTCAAATCACGGCAGCCGGCTTCAGTTGTTGCAATCACCCAGATCAGAGATGAGGCGATCGAGGCGCGTCTGGGTCCAGCCTTTGATATCAAAGTGGCTAATCTGTCACCTTCGACTGTGCAATTCGGCCCTGCGAACATTGCTATTTCGGAAGGAGGAGAGCAGTTTGAAGTGCTGGGACGGGACGAGGCCTTGGTCAAAATCCGGCGCCAACAATTGATGGCGGATGTTGCGGGCGCCATGTCCCTTGCACTGGGGGCTACAGGCGGGGCGACCAGCGCGGCGAACGGGGCCAATCTTCAGAACATGGCTGCACTGTCGACAGTCGGCGGAAGTCCCGACCAGTTTAGCTATGAGAGTTCCAAGGTGTTTCTCACACCAGTGCTAATCCCGCCGCGCGAACAGGCAGCTGGGCTGATTGCGTCTTGGGGCTGGCTGGTCAATCCGCCAATTCGAATTTCCGTTAGAGTGGGCAATGACGTTCACGTGTTTACGTTCAGCCGCCTCAAGTAATCCAATGGTACAGCAAGCCATAGTAGTGCTGGCATTGTTTGTGTTTGGCATAGCTATCCCAACGTCGACGCAGGCGCAGGGCGCGAATGCGGTACGGGATTGTGACCCCGCTCTCGGTTGTGCTGGGCGCCCTCAAGCGCCTAAGCAGAACAGAACTGCTGCACAGCCATCTCAACCTCAACCACTAGCGACTAATAGAGGTTCCGGCGCCCTCGCGGTGCCAAGCCTTCCGGTGATTCCGGTTCCTCCATCTACCTCGACATTTGGCAATTCGAGTTCGGCCGTTCTGAATAGCCGGGACGGGATGAGCCTGGAGTTTCCAGGCGAAGGAGCAGAGCGCAATCTCTGTACAAACCCAGATCCGGCTGCGCGCACTGCTCTTTCCGCCAACTGCATAACAATCGTTAATCGGCCTTCAGAGCAGAGGCCGACAGAGAATAGATTCTTTGCAATAAATGGTTGTTCCTACCCTGTTACGTTCAGGGTTATGGTTAACCACACGGTAGGGCAGACATTAGGGCCGTTGCACTTCGGTGCTGAGCGGCAGATCCGCCATTCGCCAAGTGATTTAGTGGATATCGCTTCGCAGTGCTTCTCTGCGCAGATGAATGGAGGATGCTGCAAGCTCTAGCAGCTCTGTCGGGTGACAGCTAATTGCGCGACTCGGGCATCACGAGGTGGGGTGCTGACATTAACTTGCGACAAAGCTGGTCTGTTTGTCGCAAGTTAACAGCTAATTTGCGACTCGAATTGCAGACTATGCCATCAAAATCGGACCCGCCGACCCCATTATTTCTCCAACCTTCCCGTCGCCTTGCAAGCAAGGTCGATCTGATGAACAGCTCTTCCGGGCAGCAGAAGTCGCGAATAAAGGCACAAGTCGCAAATTAACGTCTTTCCATGTCATTGAAATCGTTGAAATCATAGTCGCGTCGTTAGCTGTCACCCGACACCAAATGTACCGCCTCACGCCTGCGGAAATTCGACTATGCGAACTGTTGAACCGGGGGCGGACTATCGAGGATGCCTCGGAGTTTCTATCGGTGAAGAAATCGACAGTGCTATCTCAGTTGAAAAGCATATTTGTCAAAACTGACGTTAGTCGACAGAGCGCACTCGTCAGGCTGTTGGTTGATCTGTCCGCCCTCTAGTTTCCACGGTCGGCGGGACCTTCGCCGAAAGCCACCGAGAGGTGCCCGCAAACTAGTGCCTCCTTTCCCCTGTTTAGGGGATGAAGATTTACCGTCGGCTACATAACCTTCCAATGTCCTGTCGCAAGGTGGAGAGTTCTATGAAGCGATCAGCTTGGTATTTCTGGCAGGTTAGGAAACCAATCACTCTGGCCGCGATGGGTATCGTCGCGGCTGTCGCGTTTCTGAGTACTCTCAATGTAGCTCCTGCGGCGGCGCTCAACGCTTGCGCTGGAATCTCGAATGCCAAGCCGGGACAATGCGACGTTTCCTTGCCATTGGCATCGCAGTCAATGCTCGCGCAGTCCGATTCGTGCCGCCGAGACTGCAATTATCAACGGCAGGTATGTAACGGCTTATGGGCGGGCAAACAGGGGGCCGACGAAGGGCGCAGGGGCTGCGAGCGGGACTACAACGCCTGTATGAGGGGCTGTTAGCAAGCGGCCGCGTTATCCGCGCTGAGCTGTGAGCGAGTCGACTATGGTAAAATGGCACATACTGTTTGCAAGAGTGGCGATGGCCGCTGTTGCCGTCCCGCTTGGCTCCGACGAAACCCACGCGCAATCGTCGCAACGCATACAACGAATCGAGCTTGTCTCTCGAGAGCAAATTCCGCTGCTGCCCCAGGGGGTCATGTGGGGAATGTCCAAGCCGGATGTTCAGCGGCAGCTACAGCGCTACATCGAGGGGGAATGTAAAGAACCATCCAGCGATTGCCTCAGGCTAGGCACAACCAAGGTTGGATCCATCACTTTCCCTGTCGAAGTATTTTTTAACCGGGTCAAATCGGATGGTGCTGCCAGGCGCATTCCCACAGGGCTGAATTGGGTTACCCTTACGCATTGGGGTATGTGCCATCCCGAGTCGTATTTCAACGTGCGGCAGCGACTTCGCCAAACGTACACGCAGACGCGACAGATTGGGTCGGACGGGAATGCGGAGCAAGACCATCTCCTAACCTTCTTCAAGGATTCTAGTGGGGCGAGAATCACGCTTATGAGTCGCTGTGATGCGGCTCATAGGCGATACAATTGGCTCAGCATCGATATGGAGTAGTGGGGCATGAAAGTAGCCTGCTCTCCGGGTACCTAGGGATGTCATGTCGGCGCGGCTTGATCTAGCAAGCCTCGCGGCATGCGCTGCCTCAGTAAGCATGCCCAGCGACTGTTACATTTGAAAGACGTGTGGTCTGCTGATCCACCAGCAACGCTGAAGGCGGGGGTAGCCACGATGGGCACGGATGCCTGCCCCAGGCGCCAGCAGGTTCAACACCACTCGTTCAGTTTCCGCCGTCGTTAGACCGCGCTCCTAGAAACCCCAGGCAGCCATTGCCGCCGTTCGGTCCGGTCACGCCGAACGCGGACTTATCGGCGAAGGGGCTATGCCTCGTGTTGGTGCAAGCGGCCGTCGCTTCGCCGTCTTGTCCAACCTCTCTGTGATCGGC
The DNA here is from genome assembly GCA_020160995.1 of Pseudomonadota bacterium. Lineage (GTDB taxonomy): Bacteria > Pseudomonadota > Alphaproteobacteria > Reyranellales > Reyranellaceae > Reyranella. The sequence continues at coordinate 8,349 of JAIUOY010000181.1, forward strand.
GCGATTGGTCGCCCTCTCATCGCGTAACCTACGCCAGGACCCGACCGGCCAAGGGTGCGCTTCGCCCTGGTGCGGTATCCCCAGCTCTCGCTTCGCTGCGAGCCTGCGGCCGCGGCGGGGAGGCGGCCTTGACGGCGATCGGCGCTGCGCGCCGCGCTGCCGTCAAGGCCATGCCCTACGGGCGCCTCATGCCGCGGCCTGGTCTTCGGCGACTGCGTCGCCTGTAGATGGGCGATCCCCCTCCGCACCAGTCCCTTGTCCTGCCAGGACCCCCATGGCGTGGCCGGTTCGCTATCGAGGGCATCCCGCTCTCGCCAGACACAGGAGACTAAAATGGCCAAGCAGCAGCAGAACAACACCAACCGCCGCACCAACACCGAGACCGGCAATCGCCCCAGCCACCGCGTGTTCGCCGTGGCCGAAGCTCGGGAAGAGGGCGGCAAGGCCTTTTGGGCCGACATCGGCGCCGCCTGGGCGCACGGCGACGGCAAGGGCTTCGACGTGGTGCTGAACTTGCTGCCGATGCAGGGCCAGAACATCGTGATCCGGGTCAACGAGCCCCGCGAAGACGAGCAGGGCTAACCGCCCTGGGGCCGGCTCCTTCGGGAGCCGGCCCTTTCGTCGTTGAGAAACGAAATGACGCGAGCCCTACGGCTCAAACTCAACACCCCCGAACTCAATAGGCACCTCCAAATTAGGGTGACGCGGTACCGCCCGCAGGCAGATAAGCACGTCGTCTCTTTGAACGACTCGTGCCGTGAAAATCACCCATGATCTCGTGTAGGCGTAGAACGGCCGTGCCAACCAGACTTGCCCCGCCGTCGGCACTGTCTCGTTCTCGAACCATCGCCGCGCGGCTGACCAGGTCAGTCGCCTCTGGCTCGGTACCGCCTTGTCATAATCACTTTCGCCGTCAATTTCGCCGAAAACTACTGACTGAATCCGCTCGCCCAGCTCTTCCGCAAACTGTTCCATAACCTCGGCGGAGTTGCGGTCTCGATGGCAGTCGTCATCGCTCATCAGGTGTCTCCTACGGACATTCATTTACGGCCCACAGGCAGCTTGGCGTCTTACGCAGTACCAGTCGATTAGGCTAGTCCGCCAGATTTGCCGAGTGGCACGATGACAGAAAAAGCGCGTGGGCTTCGCGGTGATGCTCGACATGATGTGTGACTTTGAATTTCTGAGACATCATCAGGATAGGGCGAGCCTGCCAGAGGCCGGCCGGGCTGTCGTGTACGGAGCCCGCTACGCAGTCTCCGCCCTACGGGCTTCCATCCCTCTCGCGTTCGATCGCTGCGCTCATGATTGGCCTGTCCCGCGGACTCACCTCACCGTGCGCCGCTCGACGAGCCGTGCAGGCCCGTCACGCCCAGGATCCTCGGTTCCGACCCAGCCCCTCCACACGTCCTTACGCTCGACAGATCCGTGCGGGTAATGGCTCCCGCCTGCGACGGCGACGACGCCACTATGCTGCGCGCGGACCGGCGCCGGCGGCGCCTGCAATCAACAAGCCGGTCGCACCCCATGGTTGGTCGCGCGCCTGATGCGGCACGCGACCTGAAAGGTGCAACCGTTTGTCAATTGCCCCGTGCTCGCGGCGTGGCCTCTGCCTCTGCAACGGCGGGAGCCATATCAACCACCCACTACCTGCCGGCAACAAAGGACTTCTGGCGAAGAGCGGCTAGGCCGGCGGCCCCACTGTGGGCTCAAGCAGGACAGGCATGAACGGCTCGCACCGAAAAGATCGGCGCCATCGAGTAAGTCCGCGGAACAGGCCAAAACTTTAGCCACACCACTTTTTAGGTGTGTCCAAGAAGTGCTCGCAAAGAGCCCGAACCAACTGCCGGGACGGCTGGCGGCTGCCTTGTGGCGCCCCCAACCGCTCCCATATGATTGGAGGTAGAGAATGACCACCATGACCTTCGACAAACTCGCTTACGTCGACAGACTCAAAGCCGCCGGCTTCGAGGACGACAAGGCGCGTGCCATGGCCGAAGGCCTCGACGCCGCCTTGCGCGAGGAGATCGTGACCAAATCCGAACTCCGCGTCCAACTTGCCGAATTGAAGGCCGAAGTGAAATCCGAAACCGCTGTCCTGAAATGGATGGCAGGCTTCACCTTGGCACTGACCATCGGCGTTCTGCTGAAATTGTTCGTGCACTGAGCGCAGCAAGCGTCGGTCCTCTGACGCGGCACTGACTCCCTCGACAATTTGATCAATCCAACAGCCGGCATCGCTCGGCTGTTGCAACACCTCGCCTCGACAGAGCGCGAGGCGATGACTCTTGCGCGTTCGGCAAGCCCGCCTTCGCCGATCGCGCTCCTCCCGCATAAGACCGCTCGCTATGAATGAGCGTGTCACGCTCGCCGTGCAACCGATTCCCCGGACCGGCGAGATCCTTGGGCGCGACCGTACATCCCCTGTCGGTCGCGCCCTTTTCTTTCCCGATGTTCCAACGATTGGAGAGTGTGATGCTCGTAGATATCGCCAACCTTCGCGTCGCGGCCGAGAACCCGCGCAAGACCAGGGCCAACAAGCTGGCCGACGCCGCCCTGGACGCTTCGATGAAGAACCACGGCCAGCTGCATCCGTTGCTCGTCATTCCCGGCGCCCGTAAGGGACTGTTCGACGTGGTCGCCGGCGGCCGACGCCTCGCCTCCGCCAAGCGCATCGGTCTGAAGAAGCTGGAGGCCGATGTTTACAAGGGCAAGCTCACCCCCGAAGAGATCGGCGCCGCCGAGAACATGATGCGCGAGCCGATGAACCCGCTCGACGAGGCGCGCACCATCGCGCGACTTGCCGCCGAGGATGAATCACCGGAGTCAATCGCTCAACGCTTCGGCCGCACCGCCCAGTGGGTGGAGCAGCGCATGAAGCTCGATCGCCTCGCGCCCAAGGTGAAAACCGCGTATCGCGACGGCCGGATCACCCTCGGTGCCGCCGCCGCCTTCACGGTTGCCAGCAAGGCCGAGCAGGAGGCCTACATCGCCGACGCCAAGGCGGAGTGGAAACTCCAGGAGCACTACATTCGCTCGCACTTCGCCGGACAGAAGATCGATGCCAAGGCCGCTATATTCCCACTGACCGACTATCCGGCCGAGTGCATCTCTCGCGACCTCTTCAGCGACCATGTGTTCCTGACGAACGCCACGCTGTTCCATGAGCTGCAACGTGCGGCTGCCGCCAAGGTGGCGGAGAAGCTGCGTGGAAAGGGCTGGAGCGAAGTGTTTGAACGCTTCAGCGATGCCCCCACGGACTTTTCCGAGAAGTACGTGCAGATCTACACCAAGATCCCCGCAGCCGAGCGCGGCAAGTTCGTGGCCTATGTCCTCTACAACGTCACCACCGGGCGGGTCGACGTGGAAGAAGGCTACGCGCTTCGCAAGGACGCGAAGAAGATCAAACTTGGCGACAGTCCCGACGCCGACAAGGTCGACGCCGCCGACGTGCCGCCGGCCGACTGCTACAGCCTCTCGGGTTCGCAGGAGAATATGATTGCCTTCCAGCAGACTCGCGGCATCGCCGAGGCGATCGACAAGGGCGACACTTGGCTCGCCCTGAAGACCATCCTGTCGCCACTCCTCACCGGCGCCCGCGGCGCGTCGCCGGCGTGGTGCGGCCTCACCGAAAAGCACGTCAATTGGACGGGAGCGAACTCGCTCCTGGACCAACCGATTGAACCGCCGGTCCTGCAGGACGACAGCTTCCCCGATCGCGCGGCGTTCGAGGCCATGCCGTGGCCCGATGTGATGCGTCTCGTCCGAATCGCGGCGCTGCGTTCAATGGAGCTGATGTACCGACCGAGCGCCGAGGCCGCGCGCGACCTCGAAGCGAGCAACATCGAGTGGTTCCGGCTCGACGAAGCGTTCCTGCGGCGCTTTCGCTTCGATGCCTTGAAGCAGCTCGGCAACCTGATGGCCGTCGAAGCCGCCGGCCCGAAGAAGTCCGACCTGGTCGCCGCCTTGGCCAGCCACACCGGCAAGCCCGTGCTGCCGATCGACTGGACCAAGCGCGACGAGGAGGAGAAGACCCGCGCCGCCGCGCGCGCCGCC
>JAIUOY010000182.1:0-17693 GCA_020160995.1 Pseudomonadota bacterium
CGCCGTCGAGCACAAGATGGGCATCAAGGCCAACGCGACCTGCGTCATGAACCTCGACGGTGCGACCGGCTGGCTGGTCGGCGAGTTGAACAAGGGCATGCCGGCCATGTTCGTGATGATGAATGCCGCGCGCCTCGGCGTCGGCATGCAGGGGCTGGGCATTGCCGAGACGTCCTATCAGAGCGCCGTCGCCTATGCGCGCGACCGTCTGCAGGGCCGCTCGCTCACCGGCCCGAAGAATGCCGGCGGCCCGGCCGATCCCATCATCGTGCACCCCGATGTGCGGCGCATGCTGATGATCCAGAAGTCGTTCACCGAGGCGGCCCGCGCGCTGTCGCTGTGGGTCGGCATGCTGATCGACGAAGCGCATTCGCATCCCGACGCCGACAAGCGTGCGGCAGCCGACGATCTCGTCCAGATGCTGACGCCGATCATCAAGGCTCACTTCACCGACATGGGCAGCGAGTGCGCCAACCTCGCGGTGCAGACCTATGGCGGCCACGGCTATATCCGCGAGAACGGCGTCGAGCAGCTCGTGCGCGATGCCCGCATCACCCAGCTCTACGAAGGCACCAACGGCATCCAGGCGCTCGACCTGGTTGGCCGCAAGCTGCCGATGAAGGGCGGCGCCGCGGCGCAACGCCTGCTGGGCGAGATTTCGTCCTTCGTCGCCGCCCACAAGGCCGACGACAAGATGAAGGAGTTCGTCGAGCCGCTGGAGAAGGCGCTGGGCCGCGTGCAGGACTCGGCCCTCTTCCTGATGCAGAACGCCATGAAGAACCCCGACGAGGCGGGTGGTGCGGCGAGCGACCTGCTGCGCCTGATGGCGCTGACGGCCATGGCCTTCATGTGGAACCGTATCGCGGTTGCCGCCCACAAGGGACTGGCCGCCGGCAACGACAACGCCTTCTACGAAGCCAAGCTCGTCACCGCGCGTTTCTACATGGCGCGCGTGCTGCCGCAGACGGTCTCACTGAACCATCAGATCAAGGCCGGCGCTTCGACCCTGATGGCTTTGCCGGCCGAGGCCTTCTGATGCGGGGGGCTCGTCCCCACGAGCCGTGCTGACCTCGCGAGTGTTGCTGGCGCTGCAGGCGTTCGAGCTTGCCGCGCGCACCGGCTCGTTCAAGGCGGCGGGCGAGGAGCTGCACATCACCGCCTCGGCGGTCAGCCATCGCATCGCCGGTCTCGAACGCCAGCTCGGCGAAAAGCTGTTCGAGCGCGGCCCGCGCGGCGTCGTGCTGGCGCCGGCCGGTCGGCAACTCGCGAACACGACGGGCCGGGCCTTCGGCGAGCTGGCTCGGGCGATGGTGCAGCAGGGGGAGGGCTCGCGGCGGCTGCGCGTCTCGGCCGTACCGATCTTCGCCTCGCACTGGCTCCTGCCGCGTCTCGGCCAGTTCCTCGACGCTCATCCGGCCATCGAACTGCAGGTTGAGGCGAGCCCGCGCATGGCCGACATGGAGGCGGGACTGGTCGATGTCGCCCTTCGCTACGGCGACGGCCGTTGGCCCGACGTCGCGGCAGAGAAGGTTCTGGAATTGCGGGCCGTTCCGGTGACGTCGCCGGCGCTGGCGCGGCGCCTCAAGCTCAAGACGCCGATCGATCTTTTGCGCGCCCCGCTGATTCGGGTCTCGCCCTTCGGCATGTCGTGGATCGAATGGGCAGAAGGGGCGGGGCTCGCATCGGCGGGTTTCGCCGAACGCCGCGGCGGCAGCAAAGGCGTGCAAGTCGACGGCATGGGCCCGGCCTTGCGTGCCGCCATGCATGGCTTGGGCGTTGCCCTGGCCTTCGATCCGTTGATCGAAAGCGAGATCGCGTCGGGCGCGCTGGTTCGCGTCGGGCCGCAAGTGCCGACGCAGGGACAGATCTGGTTCGTCTGCCGGTCGCGCGAACGCTCGGTGCCGACGATCCGCGCCCTGCGCCGCTGGCTTGTCGACGAGATCGCTGCCATGACGGCGGCAGCATGAAATCGATCTTTGCCTATGTCGGTGCTGCGTTCCTCGAAATCGCCGGTTGCTTTGCGTTCTGGTCCTGGATGCGGCTCGGCGCGTCGGCCTGGTGGCTGGTGCCGGGCGTCGTTGCCCTTGCGCTCTTTGCCTGGCTGCTGACCCGTATCGAAGTCGATGCTGCCGGTCGTGCCTATGCCGCCTATGGGGGGATCTACATCGCGGCCACCATCGTCTGGCTGTGGGCGGTAGAACAAACGCGGCCGGATCGCTGGGACGTTATCGGAGCCCTTGTCTGCCTGGCGGGGGCCGGCATCATCCTGTTCGCACCGCACCGTACGCCGGGCTGAATCCCACTCACGGCGGGCGCCGGCCAAAGCGTTTGTTGTTGCCGTTGTGTTGCGGTGGACTGGCGGCATGGATCTCCTTCTCGCCGCACGCGACGGCGTCAAGCTCGCCGCCAGCCTTTTCGAGCCCGCTGCACCGAACGGCGGAGCCGTCTTGTTGAACAGCGGCACAGGTATTCCGCGCCAGTTCTACGCGACCTTTGCCCGGCATCTTGCCGAGCGTGGCTTCATTGTCCTGACCTACGACTATCGTGGTCTCGGCGGGTCGGACAAACCGCACGATGCGACGATGGAGCAATGGGGCAGGGTCGATCAGGCGTCGATGATCGATCACCTCGCGGCGCTGGCGCCCGGCATCCCACGCGCAGTGATCGGCCATTCGTTTGGCGGCCAAGTGCTGGGCCTTGCCGACAATATCGGCAGCCTGGATGCTGCCGTGCTGATTTGCAGCCAGAGCGGCCATTGGCGGCACTGGCCGGCCGGCCGTCGCCGCCTGCGCATGCTGGCGCTGTGGTGGCTGCTGATCCCGGGCCTCACCCTGCTTACGGGGCGCTTCCCCGGCGCATGGGTCGGCACGGCCGATCTGCCGAGCGGCGTAGCACGGAGCTGGGCGCGCTGGGGGCGGTCGCGCCACTATATCTGCGACACACAGGGAGCGCCGCTCAGGCCCTACAATGCGGACGTCGCGTTTCCCCTGCGCTGGATGAGCTTCACCGACGATCCGATTGCGCCGCTGGGCGCTGTCGAAGCGCTGCGGCCCTACTATCCGAATGCTGCCGTCGAGCGCCTGCATCTCGCGCCGGCTGACCTTGAGACCGATGCCGTCGGTCATTTCGGCTTCTTCCGCAAGTCGATGCCGCGACGGGCCTGGGATCAAATTGCCGATTGGCTCGACACTCATTTGGGGCAAACTGGCCGGACATCGTCACTTGAGGAAGTATCCGCATGTCCGCACCGCACGTTCTCGCCGAAGTCAAAGACGGCATCGGCTGGCTGACGCTCAATCGCCCCGAGTCGCTGAACGCGCTGTCGATGGAGATGCGCGACCTGCTGGTCGAGCACAGCGCATCGTTCGAGAAGGACCCGAAGGTGCGTTGCGTGGTGATCCGCGGCGCCGGCACGCATTTCATGGCGGGCGGCGACATCAGGGGCTTCCACAAGTCGCTGACGACGGAGAGGGAGGCCCATCTCGCAGGCTTCGAGATGCGCGTCGTCAAGGCGCATCAGGCGATCTACCAGATTCGCCGCATGAACAAGCCGGTGCTGGCCTCGGTGCAGGGCGCCGCCGCCGGGTTCGGCCTGTCGCTGATCCTGAACTGCGACCTCGCCATCGCCAGCGACGATTCGTTCTTCACCCTGGCCTATCGCCATATCGGCCTTTCGGCCGACGGTGGCGCGACCTACTTCCTGCCGCGGGTCGTGGGCGAACGGAAGGCGCTGGAGATTGCCCTGCTGGGCGAGCGCTTCACGGCCCAGGAAGCCAAGGTCAACAACATCCTGAACTGGGTCGTGCCGAAGGATCAGCTCGTCGCCGAAACCGAGAAGTTGGCCCGCAAGCTCGCCGACGGCCCGACCTACGCGCTGGGCGTCGCCAAGAAGCTGATCCGCAACTCGTTCGACAATTCCTGGGACGAGCACTCCCATCGCGAGGCCGAGGGCCTTGCCGCGTGCGCGGCGACCGAGGACCATTTCGAAGGCCTCAACGCCTTCCTCGAAAAGCGGAAGGCGAACTTCAAAGGAAAGTGACGACCATGCAGGACCGGCTGATCGGCGACGTTCGCGTCACGCGCATCGAGGAGCAGATGGGGCCGGGCTTTCCGGCCAAGGACTTCTTTCCCGAGTTCGACGCCGACACCTTTGCTGCCGAGCAGCATTGGCTGGCGCCGAGCTACTTCCAGCCCGAGAGTGGACGGCTGATCGCGTCGATCCACTCCTGGCTGCTGCGCACGGGCAAGTACACGATCCTGGTCGATGCCTGCAGCGGCAATCACAAGCCGCGGCCGGGCATGCCGCGCTTCGACATGCTCGACACGAAATATCTCGATCGCCTGCGCGAGGCCGGCGTGCAGCCCGAAGAGATCGACTTCGTGATGTGCACGCACCTCCATGTCGATCACGTCGGCTGGAACACGCGGCTGGAGAACGGCAAATGGGTGCCGACCTTTCCCAACGCCAAGTACGTGATGTCGCGCATCGACCACGACCACTGGGCGGCGATGGCCAAGAAGCCCGATACGGAGGCCTACCAGGTCAACACCTACAACGATTCGGTGCTCCCCATCGTCGAGGCGAAGAAGGCGGAATTCGTGTCGGGCGAGCACGGCATGTGTGGCTGCCTGACACTGAAGCCGACGCCCGGCCACACCCCTGGCCAGATCAGGGTCGACCTTGCTTCCAGGGACAGGCGCGCGATCTTTGCCGGCGACGCCCTGCATAATCCTGTGCAGGTGCCGTTGTGGAAGTGGAACAGCCGCTTCTGCGAGGACCTCGACCTTGCACGCAAGTCGCGCCACACATTGCTGGCGGATTGTGCGGAGCAGGGAGCGCTGCTGATGCCTGCGCATTTTGCCCCACCGCACGCCGCCTATGTGAAGGCGAACGGCGAGCGTTTCGAACTCGACTGGGATTACGACAACGCCCGGGGCCGGGCCTGAGACGCCGGCCCGGGCGTATCGGAGCTACTGCGTCGTGATCTTTGTCGTCGCGACGATGCTCTTCCATTTCGGTACTTCGGCCGCGATCATCGCCGCGAACTCCTGCGGCGTGCTGGCCGTTGCAATGCAGCCGTAACCCACAAATTTTTGCTGGATCTGCGGATCCGCCAGCACTTCGCGGATCGCGGCATTCAGGCGATTGATGACCGGCGCCGGCGTGCCCGCCGGGGCGAGGATGCCGAACCACACCACGGTTTCGTACCCCGGCAGGGATTGGCCGATGGTCGGAGCGCTCGGCATCAGCGGCGAAGGCTTGGGCGTGGAAACGCCCAGCAGCTTGAGCTTGCCCGACTTGACCGCCGCATCCTGCGTATCCGACGAGGTCGTGAGCAGCAGCTTCACCTCGCCGTTCAGCACCGCCATGGTGGACGGCGCCTGGCCCTTGTAGGGCACGTGGTTGAGCTTGATCCCGGCTTCCTTGCCGAACAGCTCCGTCGAGAGATGGCCCAGGGAACCCGCGCCTGCCGTGGCATAATCGACACCGCCGGGCTGCGTCTTCGCCCAGGCGATCAGCTCCTTCACATTGTTCGCGGGCACGCTCGGATGCACGACCAGGGTGAGCGGCGCGATCGAGACCAGCGAGACAGGGGCGAAATCCTTGACCGGATCGTAGCCCACGTCTTTCTGGATCAGCGGGACGATGGCGCTCGGTCCGTTGTTGCCGAAGATCAGCGTATAGCCATCGGGCGGGGACGTCGCGACCTGCTTGGTGCCGATGGCGCCGGCAGCACCTGCCTTGTTGTCGACGATTACCGGCTGTCCCAGCGCCTTCGACAACGGCTCCTGCAGAGTGCGCGCCATGATGTCGGTCGTGCCGCCGGGCGAGTAGGGCACGATCAGCTTGATCGGCTTGTCGGGATACTGCGCCATCGCGGCGGCAGGCAGCAGCGTCAGTGCTGCGGCCAAACTTAAAAGCGTCCTCCGTCTCGTCCTCATTGTTTCCTCCCTTTGCTTGTTATTTGAGGCGCGTCAGCACCTCTTTCGTGTCGGCGTCGAGAGCGGGAACCGAAGGTTCGACGCCCACCGATCCGTCGGCGAACTTGAAGGGCGGGTTGGGTACCCGGAAATCGCCCGCACCGTCCGTCACCGTCGCCAGCGAGCCGCGTGCGGCAAGCTGCGGATCGGACATCGCTTCGGCCATGGTGAGGTAGCGCGAGCAGGGCACACCCGCCTTCATCAACCTGTCCTCGCACTCGCGTGCGGGGCGCGCGGAGGTCCAGCCTTCGACCGCATTCATCAACGCATCCCAATGCGTCGTGCGCGCCGCGACGGTCGCGAAGCGCGGATCGGTCCTCCATTCGGGGTGGCCGGTGGCGTCGGCAAGCTGTTCGAAATTACGCTGGTTGACCGGCGCCACGATCACGAAGCCGTCGCGTGCCCGCATCGGCACATAGAGCGGCCGGCGATCCTTCGACGGGAACTGCGCTTCCTGGCACTCGAAGACCAGCAGGTTGATCATCGAGTCCATCAGGGCAACGTCGATGAACTGGCCGTTGCCGTGACGCAGCCGGCCGACCAGCGCCGTCTGCACCGCGCCGAAGGCATAGACCGCGGCCAGCACGTCGGCGACGAAGATGCCGGTCTTGGCCGGCCGTTCCTGGCCGTCCTGATAGGTGAATTGCACATGGTCGAAGCCGCTCGCGGCGTGAACCACCGGCGCATAGGCCGGCTGCTCGGCGCGCGGGCCGGTCTGGCCGAAGCCCGAGATCGAGCAGTAGACGAGGTCGGGCTTGGCGGCGGCCAGTGTCGGATAGTCGAGGCCGAGCCGCTTCATGACGCCGGGCCGGAAGTTCTCGACCACGACGTCGCTGGTGGCTGCCAGTCGTCGCGCGGCCTCGCGGCCCGTGTCGCTCTTCAGGTCGAGCACGACGCTCTTCTTGCCGGCGTTCAAATGGCCGAAGTAGGTGCTGTGGCCCTCGCGCAATGGCGGGCGCGTGCGCATATGGTCGCCGTGCGGCTCCTCGACCTTCAGCACTTCGGCGCCGCAATCGGCCAGCAGGCGCGTGCAATAGGGGCCCGCGATCATGCTGGTGAAGTCGAGGACGCGAATGCCGGAAAGAGGCTTCATCTCTGGGGCCGTGCCTTCATGCGGTCGCGGTAGCGGACATGGAGGCTTTCCAGATGCTCGGTCATCTCGGCGACGGCAGCGTCGGCATCGCGGGCGCCGAGCTTGGCGAGGAAGCGGCGGCGCGCCTTGATGGTGAGGTCGTGGCGCTCGCCGCCGGCCGTATGGGCGAAGTCGCGCATGACGTCCATCAAGGCCCCCATCAACATGACCATGACGGCGTTGTGCGTGGCGCGGGCCAGCAGATTGTGGAATTCGATGTGGATGTCGATCTTGTCGTCGTAGCGCTTGGCCAGAAGCAGCCGTTCCGCCTCGTCGACATTGGCGGTGAGGGCGGCGAGGTCCTTGTCGGTGGCGCGTGCGCAGGCGATGCGCGTGATCGTCGTTTCCAGCCACAGCCGCGCCTCGGTGAGGGCATCGAGCGAAACGCTGCCCAACTGGTAGAGGTTGCGGAAGCTGTCGCCGATCAGGCCGGGATCGCCCTGGCCGATGAAGGCGCCACCGTGGGCGCCGGCCTGCAGCGAGACCAGTCCCGTACGTTCGAGGCTGCGCAACGCCTCGCGCACGGCGCCGCGGCTGACGCCGAAGCTCTCCGCCAGCTCGCGCTCCGGCGGGAGCTTGTCGCCGGAGCGCAGTTCGCCGGAAGCAATGCGCTCCTGGATCTGCGTCAGGACCTGGTCGGATAGTCGGTTGCGTTTGAGGGGCGCAAAGGCCTGGGTCACGGGGTAGCTCCACCCGACGTCAGCTCGGCCAGGGCTTGCGCGCCGATCCTGTCGCGATAGGCCGGCTCGCCACCGCCATTGCGTACGAACGTGTCGAGATAGGAGTCGAAGGACTTCTGGTCGCGGCTTGCCGCGACATAGGCCTTGAGGTGCGCCTCGTCCTGATCGTAGAGGCCGGGGCTACAGCCGGGATGGGCGCCGAACGGCGTCACCACGATGGCATCGACGAAGGCCGATGGAATCTTGGTGAGGCGCGCCGACTGCCGCACCGTACTCGACGGCACGATGCGATCGACCGAGCAGATGACATGCTTGGCGGCCTGCGCCATCAGCAGGTCGAAATAGCCCGCGCCGAAATACTGCACGTTGCCGTCCTCGTCGGCCTGCTGGCCGTGCAGCAGCAGCACGTCGGGCTTGATCGCCGGTACTTCGAGCAGCGGCCGACCGCCTTCCTGCACGCGCGCCTTGCGGTAGCCGTGGGGGTTCACCTTCGGCAGATCGGTGCCGAGATCGGGGATCAGCCCGTAGGGCAGGTCGCAGGCCCCGGCGCGCAAGCCGCCCGCGATGCCAGGCCCGTCCATCTCCAGCACCTTCACCGCGCCCGACTGCGCGGCCCGGCGGAAGTTGGGAGCGAGGCCCAGATGCTCGAAGCTGATGAAGACGCAGGCCGTCTCCTTCACGCAGCCCGCGCCGATCAGCATGTCGGGCGCGACGCTGCCGGGCGCAGGCACAAGGGTGAGGTCGCGCACACCGCGGGCGATCAGGCCACGGATCAGCGCCATCGGCTGGCCGTGGAAGATCCAGCCGCCGATGCCGACGGTCATGCCGTCCTTGACGGCGGCGAGCGCGGTGGTGAGGTCGACGATCTTGCCGGAAGAGGTCTTCATGGCGTCAGGTCCGCAGCATGTGGCGGGCGATCACCAGACGCTGGATCTGGTTGGTGCCCTCGAAGATCTGGTTGATCTTGGCGTCGCGCATGAAGCGCTCGACCGGGAAGTCGCGCATGTAGCCCGCGCCGCCGAAGATCTGGACGGCGTCGGTCGTCACCTTCATGGCGGTGTCGCTAGCGTAGCACTTCACCATCGACGCCTTGGCCGAAAAGCCGTCCCATTCCTGACGGTCGGCCATGCGCGTGCAGTCGTAGAGCATGCAGCGTGCCGCTTCGGTCTGCATCTGCATGTCCGCCAGCATGAACTGGATGCCCTGGAACTCACCGATCGGCCGGCCGAACTGCTGGCGCTGGCGGGCATAGTCGGTGGCGACGTCGATTGCGCCCTGCGCCAGGCCGACCGCGGTTGCGCCGACCGTCGGGCGATTGAGATCGAGGATGCGCATGCAGGTTTTGAAGGCCTGCCCCTCCGGTCCGATCATGTTCTCGGCCGGCACGCGGACATTGTCGAAGAAGATCGGCACGTTGGGCACGCCGCGGATGCCCATCTTGCGGTCTTCCTTGCCGAAGGAGAATCCCTTGGTCTTGGTGTCGACGATGAAGGCGGAGATGCCGTTGGCGCCTTTGCCCTCGCTGGTGCGCGCGAACACCAGGATGAAGTGCGCGACCGAGCCGAAGGTGATGTAGATCTTGCCGCCGTTCAGCACCCAGCTCTCGCCATCCTTCACCGCGCGCGTCTTCATCGACGAGACGTCGGAGCCGGTATTGGGTTCGGTGATGGCCACGGCCGTGATCGTGCGGCCTTTGGCCGACAGGCCGAGATAGTGTCGCTTCTGCTCCTCGGTGCCGAAATTCAGGATCGGCAGGATCAGGCCGAAGGAATTGTTGGCGGCGAGAAGGGCGGCCGATTCGGAAACCTTGCCGATCTCCTCCTTGACCAGACAGACGGAGGTCAGGTCGCCACCCGGACCGCCATACTCCTGCGGCACCCAGAGCTGCAGCAATCCCATGTCGCCGAAGATCTCGACCAGTTCTTCTGGGAAGCGATTGTTCTCGTCGATCTCCGATGCGATCGGGGCGACATGCTTTTGCACCATCTTGCGCACCTGATCGCGCAGCAGCAGGTGGTGTTCCTCGAAATGATAGTTGTTCATGGGGGCACTCAGTTGGCTTTGGGCCAGGGAAACTTGGCGGGCAGGACGCCGGTCGTGTCGACCGCGCGGCGCAGGACGAAGAGTTCCTCGGCATCGGGCGCCAGGGTGCGCTCGATCTTGTCCGGCACGAGAAGGTCGAAGCCGGTATTGTCGCGCACCTCGTCGATGGTCACGCCGTCGTGCAGGGAACGCACCCGCATCGCCTTGCTCGCCGGCTCGAAGTCGAAGACGCCGAGCGGCGTCACGACCAGGCGCGGCCCGCCTTCGGGAAGACCGGCGTCGGTGCGCGAGCTTCCGCCGGTCATGTGTCCCGCGCCGCAGACGAAGTCGACCTTCGGCACGAAGGCCCCGCGGTCGTGGCGGGTCATCATGATGTAGAAGCGCTTGGAGAGGCCGCAGAGGGCGCTGATGCCCACGGTGCCGGGGCCGCGCAGCCGCGGCTTGGCGTGATCGCCGACGCAGACCGTGTTGATGTTGCCGAAGCGGTCGGTCTGCAGTGCGCCCAGGATCGCGAAGTCGAAGAAATGAACCTGCCAGTCGATGAAGTCGATCATCTGCGGCAGGTCCATCACGGCCTGCGCAACGGCGATGTTCTCGGCGTCGGCGGCGGGCCGGACGATGCCCTCGGTCGGATTGGTCATGCCGCCCGGACCCGACACCCACCAGAGGTGAGGGGCGTGGCGCGCCCGTGCCAGATTGCAGGCGGCGACCTGGATATCGGAGTTCGTGCCGACGATCGCCTTCTCGCCGTCGGCCATGTCTCGCGCCAGCAGCACGGCCAGCATTTCGCCCATGGCAAAGCTCTGCGGGACGACGGGCATTTCCTCTCCTTGTTGTTCTAATTCCTTATTGGTCCGGATTTTTATTGGTCCGACCAATAGAGTCAAGCGCCGACCTAAGCCCGGTCGCGCGGGATGCTCTGGCGGTCCTCAGGTGCTGTGGCGCGGCGCTTGTGCGCGTCGGCTGGCGAGCAGGTCCCAGACGCCGACCAGGCCTTTGGGCCAGAGCAGCAGGATCGCCGCCAGCACCGCGCCCAGCACGATCTTGTCGCCGTCGCCGCCGATCGAGAAGAAATTCTGCTGCACGATGATGAGCGCCGTGCCGACCAGGGGGCCAAGGATCATGCGGCGGCCGACGATGACGATCGCCGTGAGCATCAGCACCAGGAAGTAGCTCTCGAACATGTCGGTGCCGACATAGGCGCGCTGGTAGGCATAGAGCCAGCCGGCCAGCGCCGAGATGGGGGCCGAGGTCACGAACACCGCCAGCCGGACGCGGCGCGCGTCGACGCCCAGCGCGGTGGCGAGATCGGGGTTCATGTGCACCATCAACGCGCTGACGCCCAGCCGCGAGCGGCGGAACCGATGGATGAAGAGCAGGGTGATCATCAACAGCAGCCAGGCGATCGGCCACAGCTCGTCGTTGGTGCCGCCACCCAGGTTCCAGCCGAACAGCGGCAGGTCGAGCGGCGGTATGCCCACGATGCCATCGGAGCCGCCAAGGTAGGACCAGTTGAAGGCGATCTCCATGGCGACCACGGCCGCGGCGTAGGTCACCAGCGAGAAGACGAACTCGCGCGTGCGCAAGGTTGCCAGTCCCAGCAGGCAGGCGAGAATGATCGCCACCACGATGGCGCCGCCAGCCGTCGCCCAACCATTCCAGCCATAGTTGACCGACAGCAGAGCGGCCGCGTAGCCGCCGGCGGCCCAGAACACGGTGTGACCGAGGCTCACCTCGCCGAGATAGGAGAGGATCAGGTCGGCGCCGTAGGACATGACGGCGAGGATCGCGATCGTCGTGCAGGCCGTGTAGGCAGCCGGCGCACCGCCGGCCACGGTGGGCACGAAGTAGGCGAGCCCGGCCAGGATCAGGGCAAAGGAGGTGGAGTGGCGCTTGATCATTTTGCCGCCAGTCCACCGGGGCGCAGCACCAGCACCGCCAGCAGCACGAAGAAGGCCGCGGCCGTCGTGTGGGCCGGCGAGACGAGGGCGCCGAACAAGGCGGTGAACATGCCGAGCCCGAAGCCGGCGAGGAGACTGCCACCCACACTGCCGATGCCGCCCAGCACGACGATGACGAAGGTCAGGATCACCTCGTCGAAGCCCATGCTGGTCAGGATCGGGCTGCGCGGCGCCACCAGGCCGGCGCCGAGCGCCACCGCGGCGCACTCGAAGACGAAGACGCCGATATAGACCAAGGCGGCATTGATGCCGAAAAGCTGCGCGAGCTTCGGATCCTCCGCGACCGAGCGCACGATCGCCCCCGTGCGCGTGCGATTCAGCACCAGCCACAACACGGCGAACAGGATCAGCGTACCCACGAGCGTGACGACGTCGGCCCAGGTGAACCAGACATCGCCGAACCGGATGCTGGCCGCCGTCAGCGGACTGACGAACGCCTGCGGATCGCCGCCGAAGATCTTCGAGGCGCCGCCGGTGAAGACATAACCGAAGCCCAAGGTGACGATCATCAGGCTGGTGAGGTTCTGCTGCATGACCAGCGGCAGCATAATGACCTGCAGCAGAACTCCAAGCAGGCCTACTGTCAGCACGGCGAGCGGCACGGCGAGATAGTAGCTGACCCCGAGCTCGTGCATGATCGCCCAGGCAACGAAAGCGCCCAGCATGTAGAGTTGGCCGTGGGCGAAGTTGACGAGCCGGGCCGCGCCCAGCAGCACCGTCCACCCGATGGCGATCAGCGCGTAGCCTGATCCCAGGACCAGGCCGTTGATGAGCTGTTGCGCGAGGTTCATGGGCGCCGGGTCATGATGCGGTGAGGCTTCCGAGATAGGCTTCGAGGATGCGCGGGTCGTTCTTCATGCTGGCGGCAGCGCCCTTGGCGACCACCTTGCCGCGTTCCAGCAGATAGAGTTCGTCGACCAACTCCAGGGTGGCGCGCACATTCTGCTCGACCAGCAGCAGCGACAGGCCACGATCGACAAGGCCGCGCATGGTTGTCAGCAGTTCCAGCACTAGTCGGGGGGCGAGGCCTGCCGATGGCTCGTCGAGCAGCAGGACCCTAGGAGCTGCCCTAAGCGCGCGGCTCACCGCCACCATCTGCCGTTCGCCGCCCGACAGCATGCGGCCCTTGTGGCCGCGGCGTTCGGCGAGGCGCGGGAAGAGGTCGAAGATGTCGTCCATCGTGAAGGCATGCCGGCCCGTCGTATCGACCGGCGGGCGTACCAGCGCGAGATTTTCCATCACCGTCAGCTCGGCGAAGATGCCTTTGCCTTCGGGGACCAACACCAGCCCGTGATGGGCGCGGCGATGCGGGGGCAGACCATCCATCGATTGCTCACCGAGCCGGACGGTGCCGCGCACCGTCGGCGTGCCGCGCGACCAGCCGGCCAGCGCATTGATCAACGTGCTCTTGCCCGCGCCGTTGGCACCGACCATGCCAACCATCCGGCCGGCACCTACCGTGACGTCGATGCCGTCGACCGCGAGATTGCCGCCGTACCGTACGGTGAGTCCTTTGGCGTCGAGAGCGGCCGTCATGCGGCGCGTCCCAGATAGGCTTCGAGGACGGCCTCGTTGCGCTGGATCTCCGCCGGCGTTCCTTCGGCCAGCTTGCGGCCCTGGTCGATCACCACGATGCGATCGGCAATCGCCATGATGAGGTCCATGTGATGCTCGATCACGACCACGGCGACACCGCGGCGGCGCAGGTCGACCAGCAGGTCGACAAGGCGCTGCATGTCCGTGCCGCCGGTGCCCGCCGCGGGTTCGTCGATCAGGAGCGCGCGTGCGCCGGCACCATAGGCCAAGACGATGGAAAGCAGGCGTTGCGTGCCATAGGCGATATCGCCCGGTCGCTTGCCATGCTCGGAGGCGGGAATGCCGAACGACGAGAGCAGCTCGGCAGCGGCAGCTTCGGCGCGCCGACGAGTTGCCGCTTCACGCCAGGGCAGGGCGAGCGATTGGCCCAGCGACGTTGAATGCTCACGCAGCATCGATGCGGCTGCATTCTCCAGCAACGACAGCTCGCCGAAGAACGCATTGTGCTGGAAGGTGCGCCGCAATCCGAGGCGGGCAAGTTCATGGGTTGGCAAATCGCCGACATCGCGGCCGTCGAGCCGCACCTTGCCTTGCCGGCGCACGGCATTCGTTACGGCTGCGAAGCACGAGCTCTTGCCGGCACCGTTCGGTCCGATGATGCCCAGCACCTCGCCGCCGGACACCTGCCAGCTCATGTCCGACAGGGCCGTCAGCGCACCATAGCGCACGGTCAGGCCTTCAACGGCGAGGTGAGGACGCTCGCCGCTGCTTGTCGCCGCGGCAACCAACTACTTCAGGACCTCGATCTTCGCCGTCTTGCCGTCGACGACCTTGATGACCGTTTCCTTGTGCTGCGCCTGGCCGTTCGCTGCGAAAGCGAGGTTGCCCAGGATGGTGCCGGGCACCGTCTTGCCGCGGATCGCTTCGGCGACAGCCTTGCGGTCGAGGCTCTTGGCGGCGTTGGCGGCGCTGGCCCAGACTTCGAGGGCAGCAGCGCCCAGGGCCGCGCCCTTGTCCGGCAGTTCGTTGTGCGCCTTCTTGTAGGCCGCTACGAACTCGATGTTCTCCTTGATGCCGTCGAACGGCGGCAGGTCGGGGAAGTAGATGTCGGCGGAGACCACGCCTGTCATCGCTTCGCCCGCGATCCTGAAGACGGTCGGCAGGATGGTGCCGACGGCGCCGACCAGCGTGCCTTCGATGCCGGCCTGACGATACTGCTGGATCAACGCCGGCATGCCGGAGGATTCGGCGGCGTTGATCGCCACGACCGCATCCGGCTTGGCCTGCTTCACGTTGGCCAGGCTGACGCGGAAGTCCGTTTGCTTGAACGGGAACTGTTCCGTGACGACCTTTTCCCACGGCTTGCCGAGCTTGGTCATCTCGGCTTCGATGACGGCCTGCGCGCCGTTGCCGTAGGCATCGTTCTGCGTCAGGAAGCCGATCCGCTTGGCCTTGAGCTTGTTCAGCAGGATGTCGGCGATCACCAAACCATCCTGGCCGTTCGAGCTGTTGATGCGCACGGCATAGGGGTTAGCCTGGCCGGCCAGGATCGGGTCGGCCTTGGAAACGGCCGTGATATCGAGAACGTTGGCGCGCGCCAGCACGGGTTGCATGGCAAGCGTCACCGGGCTGTTCCAGCCTTCGATGACGACGGCGACCTTCTCGGCCACCATCTCGTTGGCGCGGGTGACGCCGACCGCCGGCGTGCTTTCGTCGTCCTTGCTGACGAGGACGATCTTGCGGCCCAGCACACCGCCCTTGGCGTTGATCATGTCGGCCGCGATCTTCACGGCATGGGTGACGGCCTGGCCGTTGGGCCCTGCGGGACCCGAGAGCGGGAAGATCGTGCCGACTTTGATCGACTGGTCCTGTGCGCGCAGCAGCGACGGCAGTGCGAGCGTTGCTACGCCCGCCGTCGCGCCCATCGTGATTTGACGTCGCCCGAGCAGCTTGGAAGACATGGCGTTTCCCTTCATCAATGAGCGTTTATTTAGAAAACTTCTTCATTGATGAAGGTTTACGAGTCAACGCGGCCCGGCCGCTCTGCAATTTCTGAAGCGTTGCTGCTTCAGCGACCCTTCCAGTTGGGCTTGCGCTTCTCGGCGAAGGCCTTCGGTCCTTCGACGGTGTCCTCGCTGTGGGCCATCGCGATGAAGGCCGGGTAGTGCTGGTTGCGCATCGAGATCTCGAGCGACGGGTTGTCGAGCGAGCGCATCACGACCTGCTTGGTGGCGCGCACCGACATGGGCGAGCAGGCGAGGATGTCGTTGGCCCAGCGCTTGGCCGAGGCCATCAGTTCGGCGTGCGGCACGACTTCGGTGACGAAGCCCAGATCGTAGCCTTCCTTGGCCGAGACGTGACGGCCAGTCAGCATCATGCCCATGGCCTTCTTGAGCGGGATCATGCGCGACAGGCGCTGCATGCCGCCGGCGCCGGCGGCTAGGCCGACCTTGGGCTCGGGAAGGGCGAAGGTCGCCTTGTCCGACGCAACGATGATGTCGCAAGCCAGCGCAATCTCGAAGCCGCCGCCCATGGCGACGCCGTTCACGGCAGCGATCACCGGCTTGTCGAGATCGAAGCGATTGGCGAGCCCGCCGAAGCCCTTGCCCGGATGGACCGGGCGCTTGCCGGTCTTGGCCTGGGTCTCGGCGTGGTACTTGAGGTCGTTGCCAGCCGAGAAGGCCTTGTCGCCGGCGCCGGTGATGATGGCGACCCACAGGTCGGGGTTGGTCTGGAATTCGTCGAACGCCTCGACCAGCTCCTGGTTCGCCATGGGGTGGCAGGCATTGTAGACCTCGGGGCGGTTGATCGTGACGATCATCAAGCGGCCGTCGGTCTCGACTTTGCTGAACTGGCCCATGCAATTTCCTCCAAATAAGTAGTGAATGGCGATTTACCGCAGAACTCGGTTGCAGGGGCATCCAAAATGCCGCGGTGAAAAGTCAGGCGAAATGCACCATCTGCTAGGTGAAATGAAAACTTCAGTCTTTAGGCACGCCGCCGCGACCACGGCAGGGGCGGTGGTCGCATTTTTGGCCCTTGTCACACCGACAGTGGCGGCAGAGCCGTCCTTACCACAGGTTGTGTCGGTGCCGGGCGTCGCACCTTCCTCGCCTGCACGTACCTGGCCGGCCGGCAATACCACCGCAAAGGCACCTCCGCGCTCGTCCCTGGCGCCCGCCGAGACGCAGCCGACCGGCGCCGAGATTGTGGGTAAGTTGCTGTCGCCAGGGGCTTCGGACCCGGATGTACCCTTGCCGCACCCCGATCTGGCGGAGCGGTCCGAGACGGCGCCCGAGTCGCTTAGCGGCCCGACGCTGTTCGGCCGGCGGGAGTCGGGCGGCGGTGTCATCGGCCTCAGGATGCCCATTCCCGTCGACCGTAGTGGGGCATCGGCTGCTACAAGATCTAGTGGCAGGCCTGCACGCAATCCCTGACGTTCACAAGTGCTGCTAGAGGCCCGATAATTAAGGGACTGTTGCCCCGCCGCCACAGGACTCCCGTGACTGAATGACGGCCTCTTTGCCTTGGTTGCGCCTTACCAGAGCTGGTGTGTATAAAAGGTTGTGAGGTTGGCTCCAACCCAGCCCGCCTGAATGAAGTATCGGTTTCGACCAGTTTTTGAAGACGAGGGGAAGTACTCATGAAGAAGGCACTTCTGGCTGCCGCGGCGGTAGTTGCTCTGCCGGTCATGGCGCAGGCGCAGTCGCCGCAGCCTGGTATCTATATCGGTGCGGAAGGCGGCCTGAACTGGCTGCTGAACACCAACATCGCCGGCGTGAACGTTTCGCCGCAGACGGGCTGGGCAGTCGGTGGTGTGATCGGTTACGACTTCGTGGGCCCGCGCGTTGAGATCGAGGGTGTGTACCGTCAGAACGGCACCAACCTCTGGATCCCGGGCGCTGCCGCCAACACCCAGGTCGGTCAGCTCGGCATCCTCGCCAACCTGCTGTACGACTTCATGCCGGGTTCGGTGATCACGCCGTACATCGGCGCCGGTGCCGGTATCGGCTTCGTCGACAGCAACAGCTCGCTGGGCAGCACGGTGTTCGCCTATCAGGGCATCGTCGGCCTGAGCTGGAACGTCGACACCAACTTCCGCGTCAACCTGGACGGCCGCTACTACGGCACGTCGAACCCGACCATCAACACGGCTTGGGGCAGCCAGAGCTGGAGCAACAACAACTTCAGCCTGATGCTGGGCCTGCAGTTCAAGTTCGGTTCGGCTCCTGCCGCTCCGCCGCCGCCGCCGCCGGCCGTCGCGCCGCCGTCGTACATGGTGTTCTTCGATTGGGACCGCTCGAACCTGTCGGCCCAGGCTCTGAACACGATCAAGCAGGCCGCGCAGGCCTACAAGAC
>JAIUOY010000017.1:0-6069 GCA_020160995.1 Pseudomonadota bacterium
CCAACAAGGTCGTGAAGCACGTGACCTTCGAAGTCACCGATCCCACGGTCGACAGCCAGATCATCCAGCTCAAGGATTCCGGCGCCAACGTCTTCTTCAACATCGCCACGCCCAAGGCGGCCGCCCAGGCGATCCGCAAGGCCGCCGATATCGGCTGGAAGCCGGTACAGTATCTCAACAACGTGTCGGCCTCGGTCGGCTCGGTGATGAAGCCCGCGGGCCTCGAGAACAGCCAGGGCATCATCACGGCGCAGTATCTCAAGGACCCGACCGACAAGCAGTGGGAGAACACCGACGACTTCAAGGCCTGGGTCGCCTGGATGGACAAATGGATGCCGGGCTCCAACAAAGCCGACGCCAATCACGTGTTCGGCTACGCGGTTGCCAGCCTGATGCACGAGACCCTGAAGAAATGCGGCAACGAGCTGACGCGCGAGAACGTCATGCGACAGGCGGCCAACTTCCAGAAGTACAAGCTGCCGCTGCTTCTGCCGGGCATCACCATCAACACCAGCCCGACGGATTTCTATCCGATCCAGTCGGTACAGCTTGCCCGCTTCAAGGGTGAAAGCTGGGATCTGTTCGGCGACATCATGTCGGCCGAAGGTTCCTGAGAGGCACAGAGATAAATGCCGGGAAGGCCGCCGAAAGGCGGCCTTCTCTTTTTTGCCCTATTCGGCAGGCAAGCACGCGCCCGGTTTTGTCGGGGGTATGTGCATGCACAGGCGTGGTTTCGTAGGCGGGGCATCCGCTGCGACGTTGCTTCTTGCTTCGGGGGCGGCCGGCCAGAAGAAATACGACGACGGCGCCAGCGATACGGAAATCAAGATCGGCCATACCGGCCCCTACAGCGGGCCGGCTTCTTCCCTCGGTATCATCGGCAAGTGCATCGACGCCTATTGGAAGAGCGTGAACGACACGGGCGGCATCAACGGTCGCAAGATCCGTTTCATCTCCCTCGACGATGGCTATTCGCCTGCCAAGACCGTGGAACTCGTGCGCCGGCTCGTCGAGCAGGAGAAGGTGTTCTGCCTGTTCGATACGCTCGGCACACCCAGCAACACGGCGATCCACAAATATCTCAACCAGAAGAAGGTGCCGCAGCTTTACGTCGCCTCCGCGGCATCGAAGTGGGGCAAGCCCGAGGAATACCCGTGGACGATGGGCTTTCAGCCCGACTACCACACCGAAGGGGCGATCTATGCGCGCCACATCCTGGCCAATGTCGTGGACCCGCGCATTGCCGTACTGATGCAAAACGACGACTACGGCAAAGACTATTGGGAGGGCTTCAAGAAGGGCCTCGGTGGCGATGCCGCCCGCAGGGTCGTGAAGCACGTGACCTACGAGGTTGCCGATCCCACGGTCGACAGCCAGATGATCCACCTCGCGGCTTCCGGCGCCAACGTCTTCTTCAACGTCACGACGCCCAAGGCGGCCGCGCAGGCGATTCGCAAGGCGGCGGATCTCGGCTGGAAGCCCGTTCACTACCTCAACATCGTCTCGGCGTCGGTGGGAACCGTGATGAAGCCTGCCGGGCTGGAGAACGGGCAGGGCACCATTACCGCCCAGTATCTCAAGGACCCGACCGATCCGCAGTGGGACGACGATCCCGAGATGACGGCATGGCGGGCCTGGATGAGCAGGTGGATGCCGGGCGCCGTTCAGGCCGACGCCAACTACGTCTTTGCCTATGCGGTCACCTCGCTGATGCACGAAACGCTGAAGAAGTGCGGCAACGACCTCACGCGCGCGAATCTGATGCGCCAGGCCGCCAGTCATCAGAAGCTGCGTGTGCCGCTGCTGCTGCCGGGCATTACCGTCGACACCGGCCCTGCGGATTTCTACCCCGTCCAGTCCATGCGGCTCGCCCGCTTCAAGGGCGCGAGCTGGGATCTGTTCGGCGACGTGCTGCACGCCGAGAGTGCCTGAACGCAGATGTCGGAGCGAGGAAGGGCCGTCGATATCCAGTCGATAGCCTTCTCGCTTCTTGTGCGCTGCACCATCCAAATGGTCTCAGCAGCTCGCGCGTTTTTTGCTTTCCAAGCCTCAAGTTTCGCGCAACCCTGTTCTGCACAAAACACAAATCAGGGAGTTGAAGCGCGTTTAACCAAGGAGGCAACGTTGAAGACCAACAGGCGTACTTTCCTCGGCGGCGTATCGACCGCTGCCGTCTTGTCCGCGTCAGGCGTAGCGTTTGCCCAGAAGAAATACGACGAGGGAGCGACCGATAAAGAGATCAAGATCGGTCACACCAATCCCTACAGCGGACCGGCCTCGGCCTATGGCGTGATCGGCAAGACGATCGAGGCCTATTGGAAGAGCGTGAACGAGGCGGGCGGCATCAACGGCCGCATGGTCAAGTTCCTCACCCGCGACGACGGCTACAATCCGGCCAAGACCGTCGAGATGATCCGCGAACTGGTCGAGCAGGAGAAGGTGCTCTGCACTTTCAATACGCTCGGCACGCCGACCAACACGGCGATCCACAAGTACATGAACCAGAAGAAGGTGCCGCAGCTCTTCGTCGCCACCGGCGCGTCGAAGTGGGGCAAGCCCAAGGAGTTCCCTTGGACGATGGGCTTCCAGCCCGACTACCACACCGAAGGCGTGATCTATGCCAAGCACATTCTGGCGAATGTGAAGGATCCGAAGATCGGCGTGCTGATGCAGAACGACGACTACGGCAAGGACTACTGGGAAGGCTTCAGGGAAGGCCTGGGCAAGGATGCCAACAAGGTGTCCAAGCATGTCACCTACGAGGTGACGGATCCGACGGTCGACAGCCAGGTGATCCAGCTGAAGGACTCCGGCGCCAACGTCTTCTTCAACATCTCGACGCCGAAGTTTGCCGCCCAGGCGATCCGCAAGGCCGCCGATATCGGCTGGAAGCCGGCGCAGTACCTCAACAACGTGTCGGCCTCGGTCGCTTCGACCATGAAGCCGGCAGGTTTCGAGAACAGCCAGGGCATCATCACCGCGGCCTATCTGATGGATCCCACGGACAAACAGTGGGACGACAACGCCGACATGAAGGCGTGGCGGGCCTGGATGGCCAAGTCCAACCCACAGGGCAACCTGACCGACGCGTCGAACGTGTTTGCCTACGCCGTCTCCTTCCTGATGCACGAGACGCTGAAGAAGTGCGGTGACAACCTGACGCGCGCGAACCTCATGCGTCAGGCAGCCAATCACCAGAAGCTCAAAGTGCCGCTGCTGCTGCCGGGAATCACCGTCAGTACCAGCCCGACGGATTTCTATCCGATCCAGGCCGTCCAGCTTCAGCGCTTCCAGGGGGAGACCTGGCACCTGTTCGGCGATGTCATGCACGCCGAAAGCAGCTGATCTCCTGATTCCTCCGCTCCCGATCGCCCGCTGCGGCGGGGCGGAGGGACTATTTGCGCTGCAGCGCCTGGCGACACTCGGCCGCGTCGATGCGGCCGTCCTTGTCGAGGTCGCAGCGCACGAAGTTGCGCTCGCCCTGGGCCATGAACTCCGCGAGCGTCACGACACCATCCTTGTCCGTATCGAGACGCTGGAAGTAGCTCGACTGGCGGCTGGCCTGACGGTCGCTCGGCAGGACGCTGTTGCCGGCGGCCGGGGTGCGGGCAAAGAGTTCGTCCTGGCTCAACTTGCCGTCGCCATTGGTGTCGAGCCGCTTGAAACGGGCTTCCTGGCCTGCATTCCACTCGTCTCGGTCGACCGCACCATCCTTGTTGGTGTCGTAGCGCATGACGCCACTGGTGTTGCTGCGGGATTGCTGGGCGAGGGCAGGGGCGGCCAGGCCGAGCACGGCCGCGGCGAGAAGGATGAGCTTGAGCATATCTATCCTTTAGGTTGTATCGGAGACTACCTGTACAATCACTGGTCTCCTTACCGCGCCTTGTGAGCCCCGATATAGTCCGGCCCGCGACCGAATTATGGCCGCGTTGAGGTTTTGTTCTCCTCTGGGGATATCCCATGGCCTACGACTACGATCTCTTCGTCATCGGTGCCGGCTCGGGCGGCGTGCGCGCTTCGCGCATTGCGGCGGGCCATGGTGCGCGCGTCGGAATCTGCGAGGACTACCGCGTCGGCGGGACCTGCGTGATCCGCGGCTGCGTGCCGAAGAAGCTCCTGGTCTACGGGTCGAAGTTCGCGCACGAATTCGAGGATGCCGAGGCCTTCGGCTGGACAGTGCCGTCGCCTGCCCACTCCTGGCCGACCTTGCGGGACAATGTGAACAGGGAAGTGGATCGCCTGAATGCGGTCTACCTGCGGCTGCTCGACGGTGCCGGCGTGAAGCTGCATATGGGCCGCGGCCGCCTGATGGATCGCCACACGATTCAGGTCGGCGACCAGACCATCACCGCCGACAAGATCCTGATCGCCACCGGCGGCCACCCCGTGATCCCACCGATTCCAGGCCGCGAACACGCCATAACCTCGAACGAAGTGTTCCACCTCGCCGAGTTCCCCAAGCGAATCACCATCGTCGGTGGCGGCTACATCGCCGTGGAGTTCGCGGGCATCTTCAACGGTCTGGGCGCCAAGGTCGATCTGGTGCTGCGGCGCGATCGCGTGCTGCGCGGCTTCGACGAGGAGTGCCGCACTTTCGTGCACCAGGCGTTGGGCGACAGCGGTATCCGGCTTCGCACCGAGATGGAGATCGGCCGCATCG
Organism: Pseudomonadota bacterium; assembly: GCA_020160995.1. Taxonomy (GTDB): domain Bacteria; phylum Pseudomonadota; class Alphaproteobacteria; order Reyranellales; family Reyranellaceae; genus Reyranella. The sequence continues at coordinate 4,661 of JAIUOY010000017.1, forward strand.
TGGCGAAGGGCGCGGATGGCAAGAGCGGTCCGTTCGAGATCCACACCCCGCATGGCGGCATGTTCGAAACCGATTGCGTGCTGTACGCGACGGGACGCGCGCCCAATACCTCGGGCCTCGGGCTGGAGAAGGCGGGCGTCCAGCTCGACAAGGCTGGCGCGATCGCCGTCGACGAATGGTCGAAGACGACGGCGGAGAATATCTGGGCGGTGGGCGACGTCACGGACCGGATCAACCTGACGCCCGTCGCCATTATGGAAGGCCATTGCTTCGCCGATACCGAGTTCGGCAAGAAACCGCGCAAGGCCGACCATCGCGACGTGCCGTCGGCGGTCTTCTGTCAGCCCGAGCTTGCCAATGTCGGTCTGACCGAGGAGCAGGCGAAACTGCAACTGGGCGAGTTGCGCGTCTTCACGGCCGCCTTCCGGCCGATGAAGTACACGATCTCCGGCCGGCACCAGCGGACCTTCATGAAGCTGATCGTCGAGGCGGCGACCGACAAGGTCGTGGGTATCCACATGGTCGGCGACGATGCCGCCGAGCTGATCCAGGGGCTGGCCGTGGCCGTGAAGGCAGGTGCCACCAAAGCCCAGTTCGACGCCACCGTCGGTATCCACCCGACGGCCGGCGAGGAATTCGTCACCATGCGCACCGCGCGGGCTGATTCGACCCCCAACAGGGCAGCCGCAGAGTGATCTTGGGGCCTTTCAGCCCGGCTGGTCTTTTATCCACAGCGCGTATAGGTTCACCACCCCCGAAGCGGCCCCCTTTGTTCCTGGTCGCCGGGTTCAGGAGGAGTCGATGACCGCGATTCAGGGCCCATCCAAGGTGGCCGCGAAAGCGCAGTCCCGCAGTTCGAGCGCCGCCGACTGGTCGCTGACCAGTTGGCGCAGCCGGCCGGCCTTGCAGATGCCGGTCTATCCCGACGCTGCCGTCCTGGCGAATGCCGAGGCGCGTCTGCGCCGCTATCCGCCGCTGGTCTTTGCCGGCGAGGCGCGCAAGCTCAAGGGCGCTCTCGCCAAGGTCGCCAACGGCGAGGCCTTCCTGCTGCAGGGCGGCGACTGCGCCGAGAGCTTTGCCGACTTCACCGCCAACAACATCCGCGACACGTTCCGCGTGCTGCTGCAGATGGCCGTCGTTCTGACCTACGGCGCCGGCATGCCGGTGGTGAAGCTCGGCCGTATCGCCGGCCAGTTCGCCAAGCCGCGCTCGTCCAACGTCGAGAAGCAGGGCGACGTCGAGCTGCCGTCGTACCGTGGCGACAACGTCAATGGCATCGAGTTCACGGCCGCGTCGCGCCTGCCCGATCCCGAACGCATGGTGCAGGCCTACAACCAGTCGGCGGCGACGCTCAACCTGCTGCGTGCCTTCGCCCAGGGCGGCTATGCCGACCTGCACGAGGTCAACCG
>JAIUOY010000183.1:0-3383 GCA_020160995.1 Pseudomonadota bacterium
CCAGTTTGCCGACATCGTGCGCTGGGCTCAGTACGCGATGCTCGAGGCCGAGGAGTACGGCATCACGTCCAAGAACGTCGACGAGATGCTGAAGAGCGAGAATCCCGCGATCAAGCGCATCCTCGGCGTCACGCCGGGCATGGGCAAGGCGCTCGGCGTCGACGAGAAGTGGGTCTACAACATCGTCAAGCAGGTCGGGAACTACGGCGAGAGCTTCGACCGCAATGTCGGCAAGGACTCGGCCCTCAAGGTCGAGCGCGGCCAGAACGAACTATGGACCAAGGGCGGCCTGCAATACGCCCCGCCGATCCGCTAAGGACCGGCGCCTGCGATCAGGTGTCTGCCCTCCTGATCCCATAGAAGGCTGCGCAGGCCTCGCCGAGGATCAGGTCTTTTTCGCGCGCAGTCAGGAAAGGGCAGTATCGCCTGATGTAGTCGAGCGACTGCCTGTACGTACAGAACCGTTCCACGTTCGGCATGTCGGAACCCCAGACCAGCCGGTCGGCGCCAAGCTGGTCGCGCATGTCCGCAATCAGCGTCTGCGCCTCGGGGTAGGGGTAGTCCCAGATCCCGCCATAGGTGATCGGAAACACCACTTCCAGCACCAACGGCTCGTGGCGGTAGACGCGTAAAAGTTCTTCGGGAAATTCATACCGGCCGTTCCTGGCGAAGTAGGCAACAGGCGGACTCATCGCCAGATGCACGCGCAGGTCCCTGTGTCGCGCGAGCACCCGGCCGAAGGCTGTGACGTGAGCCATGTAGCCCGCCATGTCGTAGCTCGGCCCGGAGCTGAGTTCGAGGCACAGGACGAGTCCCAATTCTGCGATCTTGGCCCAGAACGCCGCCATCTGCGGCGCGTCGAGCGGCCAGGGGAAGCCGTGGCGGCTGAGCGAATCGACATTGAAATAGAGTCCGCGCAGCTTCAGCACGTCGAAGGCGCGGTCGATCTCGGCAAGCTGCTCCGGCTGCCCCGCCATCGCCTCGTCGACATGCATCAGGCCGGTCATCTTTCTGGGAAACTGCCGCTCGGCGAACACGTTCATCTCGGTCATCGCGCCATAGCCGCCGCCTGCCTGCAGCAGGCAGTGATCGACGCCGGCATTCATCATCTGGGCCAGCATCAGTTCCGGCGGCGCGGTCATCTCCTGCATGCCCACGGGCATGTACTGGATGGCATAGTCTTCACCGTCGTGAGTGAACTCGAGCTGCCCGAAACGGCCGACGCGGAAATCGACGTCGGCGAGGCCGGTCCATCCCTCGTCTCCGGCGCAGAACAACGCCTTTGTGTCGGCGCGTGCGCCATCGCGGAGGCGGAAAGTCGAGGCGACCGTGCGGGTGACGACCCGCTGCAGGTAGCGCCTGTGAATCTCGCGCGTCGGATGTCCGCAGGCGCCGATCCAATGCGTGAACACATGGGCGTGGCAATCGACGATCATGTTTCCCTCTCCGCCCGAGTGCCGTTCGAGAAGGAGAAGATGTCAGGTGTGATCGCGCGTGGGCTATCGCGTCCTCGCTAGGGCTGGTGGGTGGAGCGTCGGACAAAGACTCGATCTAGTGTCTAAACGGTTGATTCAATTGACTTCTTGACCCTTCGTCTCTGTGGATTCATTTTCCACAGATGAGCGGGGATAATTTGGATCGAGTGTTGGTGGGCGACTGCATCGAATTGATGCGCAGCCTGCCCGAAGCTTCCGTCGACATGGTTTTCGCGGACCCTCCCTACAATCTTCAGTTGGGCGGGGACCTGCTGCGCCCCGACAACAGCAAGGTCGATGCGGTCGACGACGACTGGGACAAGTTCGAGGATTTCGCGCGCTACGACCAGTTCACGCGCGCCTGGCTCGCCGCGGCGCGGCGCGTGCTGAAGCCCGAGGGCACGCTCTGGGTGATCGGCAGCTACCACAACATCTTCCGCATCGGCACGGCCCTGCAGGATCTCGGCTTCTGGCTGCTGAACGACATCGTGTGGCGTAAGTCGAACCCGATGCCGAACTTCCGCGGCAAGCGCTTCACCAACGCGCACGAGACGCTGATCTGGGCGGCGCGCGACAAGCGGGCCAAGCGCTACACCTTCAACTACGAATCGATGAAGGAGCTGAACGAGGGCATCCAGATGCGCTCCGACTGGCTCCTGCCGCTGTGCACGGGTGGCGAGCGGCTGAAGGGCGAGGACGGCAAGAAGGCGCATCCGACGCAGAAGCCCGAGTCGCTACTGTTCCGTTGCCTGATGTCGGCGTCCAATCCCGGCGACACGATCCTCGATCCGTTCTTCGGTACCGGCACGACGGGCGCGGTAGCGCGCCGTCTCGGCCGGCATTTCATCGGCCTGGAGCGCGATCCCGACTATGCCGCGATCGCGCGCAAGCGCATTGCCCTGATCCAACCGCTGGCTGGCGAGGACGTAGCGCCGAAGCCCAGCAAGCGCAGCGAGCCGCGCATTCCTTTCGGCGTGCTGATCGAGGCGGGGCTGTTGCAGCCCGGCACAGTGCTGAGCGACCAGAGCGGCCGCGTGCATGCGCGCGTGCGTGCCGATGGCACTCTGTCGGCGGCCAATGCGCTCGGCGAGCATCGCGGCTCGATCCATCAGGTCGGCGCGGCGGTGCAGGGCGCTCCAGCGTGCAACGGCTGGACCTTCTGGCATATCGATGTCGCCGGCGCGAAACGGCCGATCGATCATCTGCGCCAGCAGGTGAGGGCGGGCCTCTAGTCCCTTACGGCGTGCGCGATCACCTTGCGCATCACCGTCGGCAGGGCGCGTTCGGTAAGAGCATCGATCGGGCACCAGACCGAGCCGGGTAGCGCCCGCTCGGCCAATCGCCCCGTCGTCGACGTGGCACGCGCGATGGTGAGTTCCAGGTGGAAGTGCGTGAAGGTGTGGCGGACCAGTCCCGCCAGCACCTGCCAGCGGGCCGGAACGGGCGCATCCTCCAACGCCTTGCCTTCGTCGAGCCTGCCTTCGCGCCACGGGCTCGACGGCACTTCGTCCATGCCGCCCAGCAGTCCTTTGGGCGGCCGCTTGCGCAGCAGGATCGCGCCGTCCTTGCGCATCAGCACAAAGGCGAGGCCTCTGCGTGTCGGCTTCTCCGCCTTGGGCGCGCGGCGCGGCAGTTCCTCGGCGATGCCGAGCTTGCTCGCCCGGCAGCCGGCGATCAGCGGGCAGATGACACAGCGGGGACCGCGCGGCACGCAGACCGTGGCGCCGAGATCCATCATCGCCTGGGCATAATCGCCGGCGCGTTGTGAGGGCACCAGCCTGGCGGCGCGTTCGTGGATCTCGGGTTTGACGTTGGGGAGCGGCGTCTCCAGCGCGTAGAGGCGGGCGATCACACGCTCGACATTGCCGTCGACGGCCGAGGCGGGATGGTCGAAGGCGATGGCCTGGA
>JAIUOY010000018.1:0-11889 GCA_020160995.1 Pseudomonadota bacterium
ATCCCGAGCTGGGGCAACATCATGGCCGAGGGCCGCACGCTGTTCCGCGTGTTCCCGCACAACATCCTCTATCCCGGCATCTTCCTTGCCTTGACGGTGCTGGCCATCAACATCATGGGCGACGGTCTGCGCGACACGCTCGATCCGAAGATGAGCAAGAAAGTCTGATGTCGACAGCAGCAAAGAAGCCGGTCCTCGAAGTTCGCAACCTGAGTGTCGCCCTGCCGGCGGGCGGCGACCGCGTCCATGCCGTCGAAAAGGTGAACTTCACCGTCAATCCGGGGGAGATCGTCTGCCTCGTCGGTGAATCGGGCTCGGGCAAGTCGGTGATCGCCTTCACGGTGATGGGCCTGCTTGCCAAGGCGCTGAAGCCGACCTCGGGCGAGATCCTGCTCGAGGGCGAGAACATCCTGACTGCCGACGAGACGCGGCTGCGCGAGCTCAGGTGCACGCGCATGTCCATGATCTTCCAGGAGCCGATGACGGCGCTGAACCCGGTCATGACCTGCGGCGAGCAGATCGACGAGGTGTTGCGTACGCACACCACCCTCGACAACGCCCAGCGCAAGGCCAAGATCATCGCCATCCTGGCGCGCGTGAAGCTGCCGGAACCGGAGCGCATCTACGCCTCCTATCCGCATCAGCTCTCCGGCGGCCAGCGCCAGCGCATCATGATCGCCATGGCGCTGGTGCTCGATCCCGTGCTGCTGATCGCCGACGAGCCGACGACGGCGCTCGACGTGACGACGCAGGCCGAGATCCTGAAGCTGATCGCCGAGTTGCAGGAAGGCCAGGGCACCGGCGTGCTGTTCATCACCCACGATTTCGGCGTCGTGGCCGAGATCGCCCATCGCGTCGCCGTGTTGCGCTGGGGTGAACTCGTCGAGATGGGTCCGACCGAGCAGATCCTGTCGAAACCCGTCCAGGCCTACACCAAGATGCTGATTTCCTCGGTGCCGTCGATCCATCCGGCGCACCGCGGCGGGCGCAAGGACGGCGAGACCGTGCTGCGCACCGAGAAGCTCGGCAAGATCTACTCGGGCTCCGGCTTCTTCCAGAAGGCGCGCGTGGTCAAGGCGGCGGTCGATGTCGATCTCGACATCCGTCGTGGCGAGACGCTCGGCATCGTGGGCGAGTCCGGCTCGGGCAAGTCGACGGTGGCGCGCTGCATCGCCCGCCTGATCGACCCGACCGACGGCAAGGTGTTCCTGGGCAATACCGAAATCGGCAAGATTTCGGCCGCCAAGCTGCGCCCCCACCGCCGGCGGGTGCAGATCGTGTTCCAGGACCCATATCGCTCGCTCAATCCCCGCATCACCGTCGGCGATTCGATCATCGAAGGCCCGATGAACTTCGGATTAAGCCGCAACGAGGCGATGGCGCGCGCCCGCAAGCTGATGGAAACGGTGCGCCTCGATCCCAACGCGCTCGACCGCTTCCCGCACCAGTTCTCGGGCGGCCAGCGCCAGCGCATCTGCATCGCCCGGGCCCTCGCCATGGAGCCCGAGCTGCTGATCGCCGACGAGGCGGTGTCGGCGCTCGACGTGTCGGTGCAGAAGCAGGTGCTGGAACTGCTCGACGAGATTCGCAAGCGGCTGAACCTCGCCGTGCTGTTCATCACCCACGACCTGCGCGTCGCGGCTCAGATCTGCGATTACGTCGCCGTGATGAGCCAGGGCCGCGTCGTCGAGTACGGCGCCGCCGAGCAGGTCTTCGAGCAGCCCAAGCACGACTACACCAAGTCCCTGTTCGCCGCCGCGCCCGGCCGCCACTGGGAATTCGGCAAGTTCGCCGCGGCCTGAAGCGACACCGGGCCTGAAACGGCCTGAGGATTGGAACGAAAAAGGGGAAGCCGAAAGGCTTCCCCCGTTCGTTTCAAGGACGCTGCAGCGCGGGTGATCTACGCCAGCGCAAATCCTTCGTAGCCGTTCTTCACCACCGTCTCGCAGGCCTGGATGTAGGCCGGCAGTCCGCCGATATAGGGCATGAAGACGCGCGGCTTGCCGGGAATGTTGGCGCCGACATACCAGGAGCTGCAGGTCGAACGCAGGGTGATGTTCGAGACGTCGCCGACATGGCCGACCCAGGCCTCCTGCGCCTGCGGCTCGGGTTCGATCACGGTCTTGCCCTTGGCGCGCACCGCTTCGAGGCAGTCGGCGATGAAATCGACATGCTGCTCGATCGAGGGAAGCATGTTGGTCAGCACTGAAGGGCTGCCCGGCCCGGTGATCATGAACAGGTTGGGAAAGCCGACGACCGTGAGCCCGAGATAGGTCTTCGGCCCCTCGTTCCACCTCTCCTTCAAGGTGACGCCGCCACGGCCGCGGAAATCGACCTTGAGCAGCGCGCCGGTCATGGCATCGAAGCCCGTCGCCAGCACGAGACAATCGAAGGCGTAGTCCTGCCCCTTGGCCCGCAGGCCGGTAGCCGTGATGCGTTCGATGGGCTCGTCGCTGATGTCGACCAGGGTGACATTCGGCCGGTTGAAGGTCGCCCAATAGCCCGTGTCGACGCACAGCCGCTTGCAGCCGATGATGTTCTTGGGCACCAGCACCTCGGCCGTCTTCGGATCCTTGACGACTTCGTGAACCTTGGCGCGCACGAAATCGGCCGCCAGCTTGTTGGAATCGTCGCTCAGCAGCAGGTCGCCGAAGGAGGCCATGAAGCCTAGTCCGCCATAGTCCCAGCGGGCCTGGAACTCGCGATTGCGCTCGGCCTCGGGCGTCTCGACGGCAGATGCGGTGTTGATGGTGAAGTCGATGCCGGCGGGCTTGGTCTTGGCGCGCTTGCGCATTTCGGGATAGCTTGCCTTGACCTGCTTCACATAGGCCGGATCGAGCGGCTTGTTGTGCGCCGGCACCGTGTAGTTGGCGGTGCGCTGGAACACCGTGAGATGCTTGGCCTGCTCGGCCATGATCGGGATCGACTGGATCGCCGAGGAACCCGTGCCGATCACGCCCACCGTCTTGCCCGTGAAGTCGACGCCTTCGTGCGGCCAGTTGCCGGTGTGATAGGTCGGCCCCTTGAAGTCCTCGAGGCCCGGGATCTTGGGCGTATTGGGCGAAGAGAGGCAGCCCATCGCCGTGATGACGAAGCGTGCCGCGACCTTGTCGCCCTTGTCCGTCTCGACCCGCCAGAGATTCGCCGCTTCGTCGAAAACAGCCTTGGTGATGCGCGTCTCGAACGTCATGTCGCGACGCAGGTCGAAGCGGTCGGCGACATGATTGGCGTAGCGCAGGATTTCGGGCTGGGTGGCGTAGCGCTCCGACCACTCCCATTCCTGCTCCAGCTCGGGCGAGAACTGATAGGAATACTGGACGCTCTCGACGTCGCAACGCGCGCCGGGATAGCGGTTCCAATACCAGGTGCCGCCGACACCCTTGCCGGCCTCGAAGACGTGTGCCGTGAAGCCCTTCTGACGCAGCCGGTGCAGCATATACATGCCGCCAAAACCTGCGCCGATGATCACCGCATCGAAATCGACCGACATGAGTCCTCCGGGAACAGTGAAGCTGAGGACAACTTTAGTGCGACAGGGGGCGTGACCGCGCAAGCCTTCCTGTGCCACGACTTCGGTCGAGGAATTGAAGGGAGAAACGGGTTCGATGGCCGACGGCGCCTATCCCGCAAGCTGGTATGCCGCCACGCGAGATGCGGCGCCCGAACGGCCGCCCCTCGCCGCGCAGGGCGAAGCCGATGTCGCGGTCGTCGGCGGTGGGTTTGCCGGCCTGCATGCCGCACGGCTGCTTGCCCTGCAGGGCAAGCGCGTGGCGCTGCTCGAACGTCGTCGCATTGGCTGGGGCGCTTCGGGACGCAACGGCGGCTTCGTCGGACCCGGCTATGCGGCCCGGTCGGGCGTGCTGATCGACAAGCTCGGCATCGACCACACGCGACGTCTCTATGCCCAGTCGCGGCGCGGCGTCGAAATCGTGCGCGAGGCGATCCAGGGTTTCGGCCGTCCCGACATCCTCATGGGATCGGGCAAGCTTAGCGTCTCCCGCACGGATCAGGGCCCCGATTTCGCCGACCGGACCCGCCGTCTCGCCGAACAGCTCGGCGCCAGCTTCGAACCGTGGAGCGTGGCCGAGGCCCGCACGAAGCTCAATACGACGCGCTACTATCAGGCGATCCACGATCCCACGTCGTTCCACATCCATCCGTTGAACTTCGCATTGGCGCTGGCCGCCGATATCGAACGGCTTGGCGGCAGCGTCCATGAGGGCGCCGACGCCACCGGCCTCGAACGCAAGGGCGACCGCTGGCTGCTCCACTCGGCGCAAGGCTCGGCGACAGCTCGCCATGTCGTGCTGGCCGGCAACGCCGATCTCGGCCGCGTCCAGCCGCGCATCGCCAGCGCCGTGCTGCCCGTGGCGACTTACGTCGCGGTGACGGAGAAGCTCGGTCCGAAGCTCGGCGAGGCGATCCGCTGGGCCGGTGCGATCTCCGACACGCGCCGCGCCGGCGACTACTATCGGGTCGTCGACGGCGACCGGCTGTTGTGGGGTGGTCGCATCACCACCGACACACGAGAGCCGCCGAGGCTGCGCGAGATGATGCGCGGCGACATTCTCTCCGTCTATCCGCAGCTCGGCGACCTCCGCATCGCCTATGCCTGGCCAGGCACCATGGGCTACGCGCCGCACAAGATGCCCCAGGTCGGCGAGATCGAGCCCGGCCTCTGGGTCTGTTCCGCCTTCGGCGGCCACGGCTTGGCCCAGACGGCGGCCGGCGCGGACGCAGTAGCATCAGGCATCCTGGGAGATGCCTCCAAGTGGCGGCTGTTCGCTCCCTTCGGCACCAACTGGGCCGGCGGCCCGATCGGCCGGATCGCCACCCAGCTTGCCTACTGGCATCTTCAGGCGAGCGACTGGTGGGACGAGAAGCGACAGGCCCGGAACGCGGAGACGCTGCGGACATGACCGACCCTGCTGCAACGGTCGACCCGATCGGCCAGTCGCCGAGACGTCGCGAAGATCGGCGCTTCGTGACCGGCCAGGGCGCCTATCTCGACGATCTTCGCTTCGACCGGCTCGCGCAGGCGGTAGTGCTGCGCTCGCCGCACGCCCATGCACGGATCCGCTCCATAGACGTCGAAGCGGCGCGGCGCGCCCCCGGCGTGCTGGCGGTGCTGACCGCAACCGAGGCAACAGCCGACGGGCTGAAGCCGTTCCGGCCCTATGCCGAGACCAACACCCAGACGGGAGAGCCTTTCGCCTTCGCGCCCCAACCTCTGCTCGCCTACGATAAAGTCCGGTTCGTCGGCGAGCCGGTCGCCCTGGTCGTCGCCGAGACCAAGACGCAGGCGCTCGACGCAGCCGAGCTGATCGACGTCGATTACGAAGCGCTGCCTGCGATTACTACGGCGGCAGCCGCCCGGGCCGCCGGCGCGCCGCAACTCTCCGCCGAGATCCCCGCCAACACTTGCCTCGACTGGCAGACCGGCGACATTGCCGGCGCAAATGCCGCCTTCGCGCGTGCCGTCCACGTCGTCTCGCTCGCCCTCGACAATCATCGCGTCGTCACGAATCCGATGGAGCCGCGCGGCGCGGTGGGATCGTTCGATGATGCGACGGGACGCTACACGCTCCACGTTTCCAGCCAGAACATCCATATCAACCGCACCTTCGTGGCGCGCTCGCTCGGTGTCGACGCAAAGAGCGTGCGCTTCGTGGCGCACGATGTCGGCGGCGGCTTCGGCGCCAAGAACTTCGCCTATGTCGAGCATGCGCTGATGCTGTGGGCCGCTCGGCGCACCGGCCGCGCGGTCAAATGGATCGCAAGCCGCAGCGACGTGTTCCTGTCCGATCATGCAGCCCGCGACATGCAGGCCGACGCCTCGCTGGCGCTCGATGCCGAAGGCCGCTTCCTGGCGCTCAGGATCGCCAGCATCGCCAACCTCGGCGCCTACATGATCGGCGTCGGCGGTGGCGTGCTCACGAACCAGTACGTCCACCTGCAGGGTTCGGTGTATCGCATTCCGTCGATCGCGCTGCACGTCGTGGCGGTCGTGACGAACACCGCGCCGATCGGCGTGACGCGGGGGCCGGGTTTTGCCGAGGCCATCAACGTCGTCGAGCGACTGATCGACGAAGCGGCGCGACGCACCGGCATCGACCGCGCCGAACTCCGCCGCCGCAACATGGTGCCGCCACAGGCCATGCCCATGACCAACGCCTTCGGCTTCCAGGTCGACAGCGGCCACTTCGCCGATTCTCTCGATGCCGCCCTGTCTCGCGCCGACCGCGCGGGCTTCATCGAGAGGCGGGCGCAAAGCGAGGCACGTGGCCGTCTCCGCGGCCTGGGTTTCGCCTATCACATCAAGGGAACCGGCGGCCCGCCGGACGAGAATGTCGATGTCCGGTTCGAGGCCGACGGCACGGTGTCGCTGATTACCGGCACACAGCATATCGGCCAGGGGCACGAAACCACGTTCCCGCAAATGCTGGCCACGCGGCTCGGCGTGGCGAACGAGCGCGTCCGCCTGATCCAGGGCGACACCGATCTCATTCCGGCGGGTGGCGGTCATGGCAGTTCGCGCGCCACCTACATGGGCGGCACGGCGATCTGGCGCGCCTGCGATGAAATCATCGCCAAGGGAACGGCACTTGCGGCGGAGGCGCTGGAGGCGGCCGAAGCCGATATTCGGCTCGAGGGAGAACGCTTCGTCGTCTCCGGTACCGACCGTGCCATCGGCCTGTTCGAGGTGGCGGCACTGGGGCGCGAGAAGGGCAAACCGCTCGACACCTTTCACGCCTGGACGCGCGAGCACATGACCTTTCCCAACGGCGCCCATGTCGTGGAAGTCGAGGTCGACTGCGACACTGGCTGCGTCGATCTCGTGCGCTACACCGCCGTCGACGACTATGGCGTGCTGGTCAATCCCATGGTGGCCACCGGCCAGGCGCACGGCGCCATGGCACAGGGCATAGGCCAGGCTCTACTGGAACAGGCGGTCTACGATCCCACATCGGGCCAGATGGTGACGGGCTCGTTCATGGACTATGCCCTGCCCCGTGCCGACGACCTGCCGTCTTTCGACCTCGGCTTCAACGGTGTTCCGTGCACGACAAATCCGTTGGGCGTGAAAGGCTGTGGCGAAGCCGGCGCCATTGCGGCCTTTCCGGCCATCGCCAACGCCATCCTCGATGCGCTCGCGCCGCTCGGCGTGCGCACCTTCGAGGGACCAGCAACCCCTGCCCGGATCTGGCAGGCAATCGAGGCTGTCAAATGAGACGAGAAGCCCCCGCCGCCCAGCGCAACCGCCAGCCCATTCTCGACGTGCTGAAGCATCATCTCCCTGCCGAAGGCCTGGTACTGGAGATTGCCAGCGGCACCGGCGAGCACGTCGTGCACTTTGCGACCGCCGCCCCCCACCTCACTTTCCAGCCCAGCGACCCCGACGACGGCGCGCGGGCCAGCATCGACGACTGGGTAGCGACGCTCCGGCTCCCCAACGTCCGGCCGGCGCTGGCCCTCGACGTCACCTCGTCCTCCTGGCCGGTCGATCACGCTTCCGCGATCTTGTGCAGCAATATGATCCATATCGCCCCCTGGGAGGCGGCCCTCGGACTGATGGCTGGCGCCGGGCGCATCCTGGCGCCGGGCGGGTTGCTCTTCCTTTACGGACCGTATCGGCGCGGCGGCCGGCACACGGCCCCCAGCAACGAGGCATTCGACCTCGATCTACGGTGCCGCAATCCGGCCTGGGGGGTGCGCGACCTCGAGGCCGTCGCCGACCTCGCCGCCGCCCAGGGCTTTGACCCGCCGGTCATTACCGAAATGCCGGCAAACAACCTGACGCTGGCGTTTAGGCGCTCCTGAACCGCCTCACGGTGGCATTCCTGCAAGGGATGCGCTAACGATTTTCGACACCGCGGGGAGCATCGTCGGGCCTATGTCGAATCGCAGTGGCGTAGCTAAACAAATTGCATTCAATCGTATTCTCCTGAGCGCCGCTGCCGTTCCGGCACTGGCCCTCACGCTGGCCGGCTGCAAGCCCGAGAACAAGTTCCAGCCCCCGCCGCCCGCCGAGATCAGCGTCGGTGTCCCCGTGAAGCAGGAGGTGGCGCCCTTCGAGGTCCTGACCGGCAATACGGTGGCCTTCGCGACCGTCGATCTCGTCGCCCGCGTCGAGGGCTTCCTGACCTCGCAGAACTACGTCGACGGCTCCGAGGCCAAGAAGGACCAGCAGCTCTTCGGCATCGAGCAGACGATGTACAAGGCCAAGGTCAAGGAGGCCGAGGCCCAGCTCGACGGCGCCAAGGCCACCCTGGTCCAGGCCGAAGCCGAGTTCACCCGCCAGGAGACCCTGCTGCGCCAGAACGTCTCCGCCCAGAACACCTTCGACCAGGCCAAGGCAAAGCGCGACAATGCGCGGGCCAACGTCGAGAACGCCGAGGGCAACCTTACGGTCGCCCAGACGAACCTTGGCTATACGACCGTCCTTGCGCCGTTCGACGGCATTGTCAGCAAGCACTTGATCTCGGTCGGCGAACTGGTCGGCGCCTCCACTGCCACCAAGCTCGCCACGATCGTCCAGCTCGACCCGATATACGTCACGTTCAACATGAGCGAGCAGGACGTGCTGCAGATCCGCCAGAACCTGAAAGAGCGTCGCATCGACGTCGAGGAGCTGAGCAAGGTCCCGGTCGAGATCGGCCTGATGAACGAGGAGGGCTTCCCCCACAAGGGATTCCTCAACTACGTCTCGCCGGAGCTCGACGCGACGACCGGCACGATCCTGGTCCGCGCCCTGTTCAACAATCCGAATCGTACTCTCATTCCCGGCTTCTTCGTGCGCGTGAAGATGCCGAAAGGCCTGGCTCCCGCGGCCTCGCTGCTGGTTCCCAACCGGGTCATCGCCGAGGATCAGGCCGGCAAGTATCTCCTGACGGTTAACAAGGACAATGTCGTCACCCAGACCCGGGTCACTACCGGGCAGCTTCTCCCCAACGGCCTGCGCGTCATCTCGACAGGCCTAAAGCCCGACGATCAGGTCGTCCTCAACCTGAACGGTGCCGCAATCCCCGGCGCCAAGATCGTGCCCAAACTGACGACCATCCCCGTTACGACCGACGGCGCTCCCGCCGCCCCGAAGTGACCGGCCGGGAAACGCAACCATGATCTCCGCGTTCTTCATCAACCGGCCGGTTCTGGCCAACGTCCTCGCCATCGTCATCGTGCTGATCGGCGGCGTGGCGCTGGCGACCCTGCCGGTCGCTCAATATCCCAACGTCGTGCCGCCCACGGTCCAGGTCACAACGACCTATCCGGGCGCGAGCGCTGCGGTCGTCGTCAACGACGTGGCCCTGCCGGTCGAGCTGCAGGTCAACGGCGTCGAAAAGATGATCTACATGCAGTCCTACAGCACGGACGCAGGCACCTATACGCTCACCGTGACGTTCGAGATCGGCACCGATCTCGATTTCGCGCAGGTGCTGGTGCAGAACAGGGTCAGCGCCGCGCTCGCCTCGTTGCCCATGCCGGTGCAGGCCCAAGGCCTCGTCGTCGAGAAGAAGTCGACCTCGATCCTACAGATCGTATCGTTGACCTCGCCCGACGAGCGCTACGACAGCCTCTATCTCAGCAACTACGCGACCATCAACCTGGTCAACGAGCTGTCGCGCTTGCCGGGTGTCGGCAATGTCAACGTGCTGGGCGTCGGCCAATATTCGATGCGCGTCTGGCTCGATCCGCAGAAGCTCTATACGTTCGGCCTCACCCCCGCGGACGTGAGCCGCGTCATCCAGCAGCAGAGTCAGGACGTGACGGCAGGCCAGGTCGGCCAGCCGCCGGCGCCCAAAGGGCTCGATTTCCAGTACACGATCGACGTCGTCGGGCGCCTGAGCACGCCCGAAGAGTTCGGCAACATCATCGTCAAGGCCGACCAGGGCAATGGCGGCCGGATCGTGCGGGTACGCGACGTCGGCCGGGTCGAACTCGGCGCCCAGGTCTACTCCCAGACCTCGCACATCAACGGCAAGCCCAACTCGGGCCTTGCGATCTATCAGCTCCCCGACGCCAACGCCCTCGACGTCGCCAAGCGCGTCAACGCCAAGATGGCCGAGCTTTCCAAGGCCTTCCCGCCCGGCCTTGCCTACTCTGTGCCGTTCGACACCACACGCTTCGTGAACGCCTCGATCACCGAGGTCTTCATGACCCTGATCGAGGCCGGCATCCTTGTCCTGATCGTGATCGTGATCTTCCTGCAGGACTGGCGCGCGATGCTGGTCCCGGCGACCACCATTCCCGTGACGATCATCGGCGCCTTCGCCGCCATGGCCGCACTCGGATTCACCATCAACACCACGACGATGTTCGGCATCGTGCTGGCAATCGGCATCGTGGTCGACGACGCGATCGTGATTGTCGAGGGTGTCGCCCACCACATCGAACGCGGGATGACGCCGCACGATGCGTCGATCAAGGCGATGGACGAGCTGTTCGGGCCGGTCGTCGGCATCACCCTGGTGCTGATGTCGGTGTTTCTGCCGGCTGCCTTCCTGCCCGGCCTCACTGGCCAGATGTTCGCCCAGTTCGCCCTGGTGATCGCCGCCACGGCGCTGATCAGCGCCATCAACGCCGCCACCCTGAAGCCCACCCAGTGCGCCATGTGGCTGCGCGCCGCGACGCCGCCGGAGAAGCGCAACATCTTCTTCCGCGGCTTCAACAAGGTCTACGGCAAGCTCGAGGACGCCTACGCCTGGCTGGTCGGCGCGATGGTCCGCCGGGCAGGCTTCATGGTGGTGATCGCTCTGGTCGCGGCCGGCATCGGCGCCTGGGGCGTCGCCCGCCTGCCGACGGCGTTCATTCCCAACGAGGATCAGGGCTACCTGATGATCGGCGTGCAGCTGCCGGATGGCGCGTCGCTCGAACGCACCGGCGCAACGCTCGACCAGGCGGCCAAGATCGCCATGGCGGCGCCGGGCGTCGAGAACGTCGTTGCGCTGGGGGGTATGTCGATTCTCGACAGCAATTCGGCCCTGGCGAACGCCGCGGTCTCCTACGTCATCCTCAAGGATTGGGACACGCGTCTGAAACAACCCGGTCAGGACCTTCGCTCGATCGCGCTCGGTCTGATGGAGAAGCTGAAGGTCCTGCAGGATGGCCGCGCCTTCGTCATCGTCCCGCCCGCCATCCAGGGCATCGGCAATGCCGGCGGCTTCCAGATGCAGGTCGAGCAGAAGGACGGCAGCTTCGACTACGCCAAGCTGCAGGCCGTGACCGACACGATGATCCAGAATGCGAGCTCGCAGTCGGCGCTCACCAACCTCGTCACGTCGTTCCGCGCCGGGGCGCCGCATGTCCGGGTCGAGGTCGATCGCGTCAAGGCCGAGTCGCTCAGGGTTCCGGTCGGCGATGTCTTCACGACCCTGTCGAGCTACATGGGTTCGTCCTACGTCAATCGCTTCAACAAGTTCGGCCTCAGCCTGCAGGTCTACATCCAGGCCGACTCGCAGTACCGCACGCGGCCCGAAGACATCCTGAAGCTGCAGGTGAAGAATCTCGACGGCCAGATGGTGCCGATCGGCGCCATCGCCGAGCTGAAGCCGGCGCTCGGCCCGCCGCTGATCAGCCTCTACAATCTCTATCCGTCGGCTGCGATCGTGGGTTCGCCTGCGGCGGGGTTCAGCTCGGGCGAGGGCATCGAGCTGATGGACCAGATCGCCAAGGCCATCCTGCCGCCTGGCACCGGCTACGAATGGACCGGCATGGCCTATCAGGAGAACATCGTCGGCAACCAGCTGCTGTACGTCTTCGCGCTGGCCATCCTGCTGGTCTATCTCTGCCTCGCCGGCCAGTACGAGAGCTGGATCGCCCCCCTCGGCGTGATCCTCGCGGTGCCGCTGGCGCTCAGCGGGCCGGCCATCGCACTCAATGCGGTCGGCC
>JAIUOY010000184.1:0-21742 GCA_020160995.1 Pseudomonadota bacterium
CGACTCGCGGTCGGCCGGCAGGAACATGTTCCACAGGCCGCGCTTCTTCGCCTCGGCCTTGCATTCCTCGATGATCGGCGGGAGCTGCCAGCGATCCTTGGCCTTCTCCATCTGCTCTTCGTAGACGGGCTCGGCCGGATAGATGACCTCGTCCATGAACTTGTTGAGCTTCTCCAGAAGCGCCTTGGTGCGATCCGAATATTCGAAATCCATCGCTCTTTCTCCCTTTGTGCTGCGGCGCACTCTGGCCGAAAACGCCGCCAATGTGAACGGGCATTCAGGTCGGCGGACCATCCACGACGCCGCACATGCTGCCGGTTTCGGATTGCGGACGACGCCGATCCTCACCGCGAGTGCATGACGTCTCAGACCGGCTAATATCCGCCCCCGAGGGAGAATGCCGGTGAACCTTGTCGGGATGAACGAGGGCTTCGTACTGGTCGCCAAGCGCGACTGCCAGACCTGCGAGCTGGTCCAGCCGGTGGTGCGCGAGCTGGCTGCCGGAGCGCGGCCGCTCGCAGTCTACAGCCAGGACGATCCGACCTTTCCCGAGGGCGTGGCCGGCGTGCGCGACGACCGCGCGCTGGAAGTCTCGTTCCGGCTCGGCATCGAAACCGTGCCGACCCTGATCCGTTTCGAAGGCGGCCGCGAGGTCGAGCGTGTCGTCGGCTGGCAACGCGACGAGTGGCGGGCGCTCACCGGCGTCAATTTGCTGGGCGAGGGGTTGCCGGCGTGGCGGCCGGGCTGCGGTTCCAAATCGGTCGAGCCGGGCATCGTCGACGAACTCGAAATCAAATATGGCGAAGTGCCGTTCCAGGCGCGGCGCGTGGAGGTCGGCGAGCACGAGGACGAATTCGAGGCCATGTACTCGCGCGGCTGGTCGGACGGCTTGCCGACGGTGCCGCCGACGCGACTGCGCGTGCATCGCATGCTTAAAGGCACAAACCGCGATCCCAAGGAAGTTCTGGGCCTGCTGCCGCCCGATCTGCAGCCGATCAGGGTCGAGAAGGTTGCCATCAATGCCGTCATGGCGGGCTGCGCGCCGGAGTACATGCCGGTGGTGATCGCGGCCGTCGAGGCCGCGCTCTCCGAACCCTTCAACATGCATGGCGTGCTGGCCACCACCATGTTCTGCGGGCCCATCGTGATCGTGAACGGGCCGATCGCCCGGGCCATCGGCATGAACGGCCGCGGCAACGCGCTGGGCCAGGGCAACCGCGCCAATGCCACGATCGGCCGCGCGTTGCAGCTCTGCGTGCGCAATGTCGGTGGCGGGCGACCGCAGGGTGTGGACCGCTCGACCCTGGGAACGCCCGGCAAATACACTTTCTGTTTCGCCGAAGACGAGGCAGGCTCGTACTGGGAGCCGCTGTCGGTCGAGCGCGGCTTCGCCAGGGGCAGCAATACCGTGACCCTGTTCGCGGGCGACGGCGTGCACGGCATCGTCGATCAGCAATCGCGCACGCCGGAGTCGCTGGCGCGCACCTTTGCCCTCAGCCTGCGCGGTGTGAACCACTGGAAGCTGGCCCAGGGGGCAGATGCCATCCTGGTGGTGAGCCCCGAACACGAACGCACCTTCAAGGCCGCGGGCTGGGACAAGGCGCGGTTGCGCCAGGAACTCGACTCGCTGCTCGAACTGCCGGCGGACGAGATTGTCCGCGGTGCAGGCGGTATCGCCGAAGGTGTGCCGGCCGCGGCGCTGGGCGAGCGCAAGACCATTCCGAAGTTTCGCAAGGGCGGACTGCTGATCGTGCGGGCCGGCGGCGATGCCGGCATGTTCTCGGCCGTGATTGCCGGCTGGGGCGCCTCGGGGCCGGTCGGCAGCACGCCGGTGACCGTCGCTATCAAGGATTGAGGAGGAAACAGCATGGAACTGCTCGACCCGACATCGGAGATTTCGCCCGTGCGGCGCGCCCGCAAGGCGCCGCCCGACAAGATCGCCGGCCTGACCGTGGGCCTGCTCGATATTTCCAAGCCGCGCGGCAACATCTTCCTCGACCGCATCGAACAGCGGCTGACGGAAAAAGGCGTGGCGGTGAAACGCTACAAGAAGCCCACCTTCACGCGGCCTGCGCCCAACGACCTCTCGCAGAAGATCGCCAGCGAGGTCGATCTGGTGATCGAAGGCCTCGCCGATTGAGGGTCCTGCACATCGTGCAGTCTGCACGACATCAAGACCCTCGACGACAAAGGCATTCCCGGCGGCTACGTCGCCTCATCGGTGTTCGTGGAAGCCAGTGAAGCGCAGGCCCAGTCGCTCGGCTTCGAGCCCGGCGTGGTCTATGTCCCGCATCCCATCCAGGATCGCACCGACGACGAAATGCGGGCCCTGGCCGACCAGGCGTTCGAGCAGGTGCTGGCGCTGATCCAGCGCGCATAGCGAGCCGCTTGCCTGTCCGGGCGACGATGCCTCTTGCTGATGGCGCCATCGCATCCCTAAATCGTCTTTAATGACGATTTAGGGAGAAGCGTGTTGGACAGCATTATGCAAGCACCGTTCAAGCCCATCGACTTTCTCAGCCGCGACGTAAAGGTGGAGCGGCGGGCCGACGGCACGATCGTGCTGCAGTCGAACCACAAGCTGAAGCCCTACGAGAAGCACGTACCGGCCTTCCTCACCCGCTGGGCAGTCGAGGCGCCGGACCGGGTTTGGCTGGCCCAGCGCCGCGGTCCCGACCGGGAGTGGCTGAAGGTCACCTATGCCGAAGCCAAGAAGCAGGTCGATGCGGCGACGCAGGCGCTGCTCGACCGCGGGTTCGGGCCGGACAGGCCGGTGATGATCCTGTCGTCGAACTCCATTGAGTTTGCGCTGCTCACCATGGCGGCCATGCAGGCGCGTGCGCCGGTCGCGCCGGTGTCGCCGGCCTATTCGGTGATGAGCCAGGATCACGCCAAGCTCCGCTACGTCTTCGACCTGATCAAGCCGGGCCTGATCTTCGTGCAGAACGGAGAGATCTACGCCCGTGCGCTGGCCGCCCTCGATCTCGAGGGCGTGCTGCTGGTCCATGTCGACAAGGCGCCGCCCAAGATGCAGTCGCTGCCCTGGAGCGAACTGATCGCCACCCGGCCGACCGAAGCCGTGGCGGCGTCGATCGAGCGGATCGAGCCCAAGACGACAGGCAAGTTTCTCTTCACCTCGGGCAGCACCGGCATGCCCAAGGCCGTCATCAACACCCAGGAGATGATGTGCGCCAACCTGGCAATGGGGCAGATGTCGCGTACCCGCAAGGCCAGCGATCCGCCGGCCGTAATGCTCGACTGGCTGCCCTGGAACCACACGATGGGCGGCAACGCGACCTTCCAGGGCAACCTTGCCGATGGCGGCACGACCTATATCGACGATGGCAAGCCGCTGCCCGGCCTGTTCGAGGAGACGTTGCGCAATCTGCGCGAAGTTTCGCCGACCTATTTCGCCAACGTGCCGGCGGGCTACGCCATGCTGGCGACGGCGCTGGAGAACGACGACGCGCTGGCCAGGCGCTTCTTCAAGAACCTGAACTCGCTCGCCTATGGCGGCGCCACCCTGCCGGACGACCTCTATCAGCGCATGGAAACGCTGGCCGTGAAATATACCGGCTACCGTCTGCCCTTCGTCACCGGCTGGGGCTCGACCGAGACGTCGCCCACGGCGACCACGGTGCATTGGGCCTCGGAACGCGTCGGTCTGGTCGGGCTGCCGTTTCCCGGGGTGCAGCTCAAGATGGTGCCGACCGGCGAGGAGGGCCGTTACGAGCTGCGCCTCAAGAGCGTGATCGTGACGCCGGGCTACCACAAGCAGCCCGACCTCACGGCGCAGATGCTTGACGAGGAGGGCTTCTACAAGATCGGCGATGCCGGCCGCTTCGTCGATGCCGGCGATCCGAGCCTCGGCCTGATCTTCGATGGCCGCGTGGTCGAGGACTTCAAGCTGATGAGCGGCACGTTTGTTCTGGTCGGCACCTTGCGCACGGCCGCGATCGCGGCAGCCTCGCCGGTGCTGCAGGATGCCGTGGTCTGCGGCCAGGACCGTGAGTATGTCGGCCTGCTGGGCTTCCCCAACATCGCCGCTTGCCGCCAGCTTGCGGCAGATTCGGAGGCCCGGCTCACCGCGGCCGATCTGTTGGTGCATCCTGCCGTAGTGGGAGTGCTCAAGACCGGGCTTGCGAAGATGAACGCCGAGGGCGGCGGCTCCTCGATGCAGGTCAAGCGTGTCCTGCTGATGGCCGAGCCGCCCTCCGTCGACGGCAACGAGATGACCGACAAGGGCTATATCAATCAGCGCGCCACCCTGGAACGTCGCAAGGTGCTGGTCGAAAAGCTCTATGCCGGCGGGGACGGCGTGATCGTGATCTAGAAGAAGCGATAACATGGAGCGCGGAATGCGATCCGAAGTTGCTAGACGCCATGTATTCGAAGGGTATCGAAACTAAGTTGCATTTCTGGGCTAGCCGCAGTCTAGAGGTCACGCGGGAGCTGCTACCGCTAATGTCACCCGTCTCGACATATTCGAGTTGGGAAAGGGATGAACTGCGGACATTAGGGTATCTAGTTCCAGCGATCGCTCGCTCGAGCGAAAGCACCATACTGCTGGTAGCATATGGACAGCTTTGGGATGCTGAGGTCACTCTCAGATCAGTCGCGGAAGGAACATTGAAATTCTGTTACCTCCTGCAAAGTAAATCGACTTTTAAGCAGCGACATCGAGAGTACTCTGACTGCCTTTGGGAGATATCACTTTTGAAAGATCATCGTAAGGCAGCAGAACTATTGAAGGTCATTCCTAATCGAGATGATTCGACGTGGCGTCCTATCAGAGATCGGCTGCTCGATGATGCTGCGCGAGATCGTATTAGTTCGGCGTACGACCAATCGAGAAGACGATCTCTAGAAGCACGCTGGGGCTTCGCTGGTTTGCTGGCGGAGCTCACCCGATCAGGGGATCCGGACTTTGTTCGCTTCGCGGGGTTCGCGCATAGCTATTCTTTGGCTAGTCACATCCAACATGCGGACTACGTCGGCATATCGTTGCCATGGGATCGTGAATCTCGCTCAGTTGAGCAGCGAGATACGCTTCAACTCGCTCATGCGGGGCGACTTATATCCGATGTATTTACGTTCTTAGAACTCAGGCTCAAAATTGGGTATCGGTTCGTCGAAGCGGATACTGGGCCACTGGTCGAGCAGTGGGCCAAAGTGAAGGGGCTAAAGGCCGACTTTCAGAATGCATATGCCAACTGGATGTCCGTTGAGTATCCTGACTAGAAGCGAGTGCTTGATATAGAAAGCGGGACTCAACAACTATTCGTCGGCCCGCGATTCCCGGATGCGGCGCGTGCCCTGGAACACCGGCTTCAGCGGATCCATCACGAAGCGGATCCGCGGCAGGTCGGTGTCGACGGTGCAGCAGGTGCCGATAATCGGCTCGGCGAGCGTTACGTTCGGCGCATGCCATGCCGCGGCGTCGAAGGCCGAGACCTGCGGCTTGCCGCGCTCGGCTTTGTAGAATGTGTACTTGGGATCGACCTGGATCAGCATCGGCTGGGTCTGGCCATCG
Organism: Pseudomonadota bacterium; assembly: GCA_020160995.1. GTDB lineage: Bacteria > Pseudomonadota > Alphaproteobacteria > Reyranellales > Reyranellaceae > Reyranella. The sequence goes on from JAIUOY010000184.1 coordinate 5,534, forward strand.
AGCGGCGCGTTCGCCGCCGTCACCCAGTTGATGTACTGCACGTCGCTGCCGGCCACCGGCTGCGGATCGACCAGGGCGCAGTCGAGGATCGTCCGGCCGTCCTTCTTCGCCGTGCCCATGATGCGGTCGTGGCGGCGCAGGAATTTCACTTCGCCGGCCTCGACCGGGAAACCCCAGCGCGTGCGCAGCGCCTCGGCCGCAGCCGGGCTGCTCGCAATCGCCCCCAGCAGGAAGCCGCGAGGATGGGCGCCGGCCCGGCTGCCGAGACGCAGCATCGCGAGATTGAACGGGCCAACCGGACTCTCCGGATATTTCGTGACGGCGAGAGCCACGTAGGAAGGCAGCGCCGGATGCATCGCCTTGGGCAACAGACTCTCTGTCGTCGTGCGCGGCACCTCGATCAGAAGCTGTATCATCTCGGCCTTGGGCAAGGTCCAGGCCTCGGTGTCGAGATTGGCGAGCGTCGGCAGACGGGCGGGCGACTGCGTGATGTCGAGCGATCCATAGAGGGGCATGGTTACTCTCCTGCCGCAGCGGCTACTTGGCCGGGCTTCCCGGCGAAGTGCGGCATCACTTCCTTGGCGAACAGGCGCAGGCTGGCCATCACCTGATCCTGCGGCACGACTTCGTTGGCGTTCAGGATGAAGTTGATGCAGTCGACGCCGAGCGATTCCCATTTCTTGACGGCGCGGATGATGCGGGCGGGATCGCCGTAGGCCATGCCTTCGGTCTGCTGCTCGCTGGCATCGGGGCCGGTGGCGGCACGGCGCAGCGCCGGCAGCAGGCCGAGCGACTGGTACGACGGCGAGGAGTAGACCTCGCGCGTCGAGATGAGCTGCGTGGCGAGATAGTTGAAGGTATTGCCGAGCTTCTTGCCCATCTCGACGCCGGTCTTTTCGTCCTCGTGGCAGAACAGAAAGTTGGTGGTGGCGACCTGCTCGTTCACGAAGGCGCCGACCGGCTCGCAGCTCTGGATGCGGCGGCGATACTCCTTGATCTTCTTTTCCTGCTCCTCGAAGCCCGCGAAGGAGAGGCCCAGGCTGCCCAATCCACGGTCGGCGGCGTCGATCTCGGTGCCGGGGCTGGTCACGGCGACCCACATCGGCGGATGCGGCTTGCGGTAGGGCTTGGGCAGGATGGTGCGTTCCGGCATCGACCAGAACTCGCCCTGATAGGAGAAGGTCTCCTGCGTCCACATCTTGGGCAGGCAGCGCACGAACTCGTCCCAGCTCTTCTTGGTCGTGTCGGGATTGGCGCCGAAGCCGCCCAACTCGGTCCAGGTCGCGGACCGTCCGGTACCGACATGCAGGCGGCCGCCCGACAGCAGATCGAGCGTGGCCGTGCGCTCGGCGATCTTGATCGGATGGTTGAACTCCGGGACGCAGACGACGATGCCGTGCCCGACCTGGATGCGTTTGGTCAGCACGGCGCAGGCGGTCAGGAACAGCTCCGGGGCGGAGCAGTGCGAATACTCTTCGAGGAAATGGTGCTCGACTGCCCAGACATGGTCGAAGCCCAGCTCGTCGGCCAGCTTCACCTGTTCAAGGCAGTTGTTGTAGACGGTGCGCTCTTTCTCCGGCGTCCAGGGACGCGGAATCGAGATCTCGTAGAACAGGCCGAACTTCATCGTGTCCTCCCGCGCGTTTGCGAAACGCTAGGCTTGCCCGGCGACGTGTGCAACACCACCATGGCATCGGAGGGCGAAACGCGGATGAAACGACTGGCAGGCAAGGTTGCGATCGTAACCGGCGGCGCAAGCGGCATGGGCCGCGCGACCGTCATGCGTTTCCTGGGCGAAGGCGCGAAGGTGGTCGTCGCCGATCTCAACGAGGCCAACGGCAAGGAAACGCTCGCCGTTGCCAAGGCGCAGGGCCATGGCGACGCCATCGCCTTCGTGCGCTGCGACGTCGCGAAGGAAGCCGACGTGGCCGCGATCGTGGCCGAGGCGGAAAAGCGCTTCGGCCGGCTCGATATTGCCTATCTCAATGCGGGCGTCGGCGGTGCGTTCGGGCCGATTGCCGAAACCAGCGTCGAGGACTGGGACTACACGTTCGCCGTCCTGACGCGATCCGTGTTCCTCGGCATGAAGCATGCGTCGCTGGCGATGAAGAAGCATGGGGATGGCGGCGTAATTCTGGTCACGGCGTCGATTGCCGGCATGATCGGCGGTGGCGGCAGCCATGCCTATTCGGCGGCCAAGGCGGCCTGCATCAGCCTGATCGACAATGTGGCGGCGGAACTCGGCCCGGACCGCATTCGGGTGGTCGGCATTGCGCCGGGTGTGATATCCACGCCGCTTGTTCATCGCGGGCGCCCGGAGAAGTACGAGAAGCAGTTCGGCCAGCAGCCCTGGCCGGACCGCGGCGAGCCCGAGCATATCGCCGATGTCGCAACCTTCCTGTGTTCCGACGAGGCGCGTTTCATCACCGGCGAGACCATCAAGGTGGATGGCGGCCTGCTGGCCCAGGGCGTGGCGCTCTGGGGGACCGGCAAGGACGCCACTTTCATGAAAAGCGCCGGCGTCAATCGCGGCACCACCGGCGAAGCCATGGTCGTCCGCACTCTTCAGCCTGGAGACAATCGGAAATGAGCGAAGCGCAACGACTGCACGGACACCTGATCGGCCAGCAGGGCTCGCGACGCTCGCTGAATACGCCCGCGCTGGTGCTCGACCTCGAAATGCTCGACCGCAACATTGCGGAGATGGCGGCCTTCGCCAAGGCGCACAACGTGAAGCTGCGTCCGCATTCCAAGACCCACAAGTCGGCCGATATCGCGCGCCGCCAGATCGCGGCCGGCGCGCTGGGCGTTTGCTGCGCCAAGCTGGGCGAGGCCGAGGCGCTGGGCGAGGCGGGCATCCAGAGCCTGCACATCACCTCGCCCGTGGTGACGCCGCAGGCAATCGACCGGCTGATGAAGCTGAACGGCGAAGTATCCGACCTCATGGTGGTGGTCGATCACCCCGCCAATGTCGAGGCACTCGCGAACGCCGCGGCCAAGGCCGGCAAGCCGCTGGCCGTCGTCGTCGATATCGATCCCGGCATTCATCGCACCGGCGTGGCCAGCCCCGACGCCGCTGTCGACCTCGTGCAGCAGATCGTGAAGCACAAGTCGCTGAAGTATGCCGGCGTGCAGTTCTATTGCGGCCGCCACCAGCACATCGTCGACTTCGCCCAGCGCAAGGCCGAGATCGAGGAGCGGACGGAGTATCTGAAGGGCATCCTCGCCAGGCTCGACGTGGCAAAGCTCAAGCCGGCGATCATCACGGGGTCGGGCACCGGCACGCATTACATCGATGCCAAGCTCGGCGTCTTCACGGAGCTGCAGGTCGGTTCCTACGTCTTCATGGATCACGACTACAATGTCTGCGACCTGCGCGGCCTCGACCGGCCAACCTTCGAGCAGGCGCTGCAGATCGACGCCCGCGTGGTCAGCGCCAACAAGCCCGGCATGGCCACGGTCGATGCCGGCCTCAAGGCCATGGCGACCGAGAAGGGCCCGCCGGTGATCCTGAAGGGCGCGGTCGATGGCGCGACCACACGCTTCATGGGCGACGAGCATCTCGCGGTGATCGCACCGGAAGGCCAGGCCGCGCCGGCGCTGGCCGAGCAGGTCATCCTGACGCCGCCGCATTGCGACCCGACAGTCAATCTCTACGAGAGCTACCACGTGGTGAAGGGCGACACGCTGGTCGAGATCTGGCCGGTGACGGGGCGCGGCCGCTCGCGCTGATCTGTCGGGCGTTCGTTAGGTCTGACCCACGAGCACCTGGCCCTTCCAGGTGCGGGCCAGCAGCAGCAGCGCCCCCATGCCGAGGGCGCTGACGGCGGTCATGCCGAGGAAGGCGTGCTGGCCGTATTCCGAATAGAGCAGGCCGGAGAACTGGAACACCAGCGCCTGCGTCGCGCCGGTGCCGAGCGCGTAATAGAGGCTCTGGCCGATGGCGGCGCCGTGCGGCGGCAGGGCGCGTTGCAGGAAGGCCATGGCGCCGAGATGGCAGGCGGCGAAGGTGCAGGAATGCAGCGCCTGCAGCAGGACGAGCGCCCATAGCTCGGTCGTGAAGGCCATGGCGGTCCAGCGCACCATGCCGGCGCCGAGCCCCAGCGCGATCAGGCCGCAGACGCCGAGCCGCTGCAGCAGCCAGCCGCCGAACAGCATCAGCACGATTTCGATGGCCACGCTCTCGGCCCAGAGGAGGCTGATGGTGACGTCGTCGATGCCGGCGCCGCGCCAGGTCAGCGTGCCGAAGCTGTAGAGCACGGAGTGGCTGGCCTGGCAGAGACCGCAGGCCATCAGGAAGAGAAGGAACGGCCGCTGGCGCAGCAGCTCGCCGACGCGAACCGGGGCATGGCCACGGGCCGCCACGGCCGCCTTCGGCTCGGCCGCGGGCAGCAGCAGGGCAAAGGGCGCCAGGAAGACGATACTGGCCAGGCCGACATAGAGCACCCAGGGCGGTCCGTAGCGGTCGACGGCAATGCCGCACATGAACGTGCCGGCGATGAAGGCCACCGAACTCCACATGCGCACGCGCGCATAGTCGAGCCCATGCTTGCGGGTCTCGGTAACCAGCACGCCGTCGTAGAGCGGCATGGGCGGCGACCACAGGAAGCCCCAGACCATGGTGACGGCGAAGATCGCCAGGAACGAGGTGGAGAGTTCGTAGACGCCGACCATGACGACGGTGACCAGGCCCAGGGTCACCATCACGCCGCGGGTGCCGCCCAGCCTGTGGGCGATCCAGCCGACGGAGAGCGTGGCAACGACGGCCACGATCTGGCGCGACATGAACAGCGTGCCGATCTCGGTGTCGGTGACGCCGCGGTCGCGCAGCCACACCGGCCAGTAGCTCATGAAGGCGCCGGCAGCGAAGAAGTAGGCGCCGCCATAGGCCGCGAGCCTGAGGCCCGTCAGCCATTTGGGCATCAGATGGCGAACTCGCGCCGGATCGCGTCGCTGTGTTGGCCGAGCGTCGGTACCTCGCCCAGCCGTTCGGGCTCGCCGGTGTAGGAAGCGGCAAGGGCGGGAATCGAGACGTCGCCGCCGCTGGACGAGAACCCCGTGCGGCGAAGCTGCGGATGCTTGGAGAGGTCCGAGATGGTGCTGACCCTCGCCCAGGCGATCTGTGCCGCATCGAGCCGGGCGGCCAGGCTCGCGAAAGCCTGCATGCCGAAGCTCTGTTGCACGATGGCGTTGGTGTCGTCGCGCCGGGCATTGCGCGTCTTGTTGGTGGCGTAGTCGGGATCCTTTTCGAGGCCGGGCCGGTCGAGCACGCCATGGCAGAGCCGCTCGAACTCGCGGTCGTTCTGGATCGAGATCAGCACCGGCACCTTGTCGGCCGTCTGGTAGACGCCGTAGGGCGCGATGAAGGGATGCGTGAGCCCGAGCCGCGGCCATTCGTAGGCCGAATAGTCCATGGCGAGCAGCGGCACGGTCATCCATTCCGCCATCGACGAGAAGAGCGATACCGAGATGGCTCGGCCCTCGCCGGTCTTGTGGCGCGCCAGGAGCGCTTCGAGGACGGCGGCATGGGCATACATGCCGGTGCCGATGTCGGTCGCCGAAATGCCGACCCGGCCCGGTCCCTCTTCGGTCCCTGTAATCGAGGCGAGTCCGCTCTCGGCCTGGACTAGCAGATCGTAGGCGCGGCGGTCCTTGTAGGGTCCGTGATCGCCATAGCCGGAGACGTCGACGGTGATCAGCTTCTTGTGCGCCGTCCGCATCGCGGCAGAGCCGAAGCCCGCGCGTTCCGCAGCACCCGGCGCCAGGTTCTGGATCAGCACGTCGGCCTTGCCGATCAGCCGATGCAGCAGGGCGAGGTCGTCCTTCTGCTTGAAGTCGAGGGTGAGGGACTGCTTGCCGCGGTTCAGCCAGACGAAATAGCTCGAAAGCCCGTGCACATAGCCGTCGTACGCCCGGGCGAAATCGCCCTCGGGCCGTTCGATCTTGATCACCCGCGCGCCGGCATCCGCCAGGCGAGCCGAGCAATAGGGGGCAGCCACCGCCTGCTCCACGCTCACAACAAGCAGACCGTCCAGCGCTCCAGACATTGCTCACCTTCTCTTTGTCCAGGGCCGGCAACATGCCTCAGCCGGCCCGGGTATGCCATAGTGCGTCGTTCAGGGAACGAGGAGCGAGGACGAGGAAATGCCGGGACCGTTGCAGGGCGTACGTGTGATCGATTTGACGGCCGTGTTGTTGGGGCCGTTCGCCACGCAACACCTGGCCGACATGGGCGCCGACGTGATCAAGGTCGAGCCGCCGGAAGGCGACTTGTTGCGCGCCTCGGGCGGCAGCCTGGGACGCGACAAGGACATGGGCCCGATCTACATGGCGGCCAACCGCAACAAACGGTCGATCTGTCTCGACCTCAAGAAGCCGGCCGCCTGCGCCGTCCTGAAGGACATGGTCAAGACGGCCGACCTGTTCATCCATAACAGCCGGCCGCAGGCGATCGAGCGTCTGGGCCTGGGCTACGAAGATCTGAAGAAGATCAACCCGTCGATCATCTACGCCTATTCGCTGGGCTATGCGCGCAGGGGACCCTACGGCCACAAGCCCGCCTTCGACGATCTGGTGCAGGGCGTGAGCGGTGCGGCCTCGCTGCAGAGCCGGGTCGATGGCCTGCCGCCGCGCTTCATGCCGAGCCTGATCGCCGACAAGACGACGGGGCTTCACCTCTGCATCGCCGTGCTGGGAGCGCTCTATCACCGCAAGGCGACGGGCGAGGGGCAGATGATCGAGGTGCCCATGCTCGAAACCCTGGCGTCGTTCTGGCTGACCGAGCATCTGTTCGGCGCGACCTGGAAGCCCGAACGCGGCGGCATGGGCTACGACCGCATCATCAACAAGTTCCGCCATCCGTTCCCGACCAAGAACGGCTATATCTGCGCGCTGCCGTATACCGACCAGCACTGGGTTACCTTCTTCGAGCTGGCCGGACGGCCCGATCTGGCGAAGGAGAAGCGCTTCGTCGACCGCATGGAACGCGCCAAGCACTTCAGCGAACTTTACCAGATCCTCGACTCCCTCCTGAAGGATCGCACGACCGAGGAGTGGCTGGAGATGTTCGACAAGGCCGACATTCCCGCCATGCCGGTGCGCACGCTGGAGGAACTGCTGGACGACCCGCACCTGAAAGCGACCGGCTTCTTCACGGAACGTGAGCACCCGACGGAAGGCCCGATCACCACCTTCGCCAGCCCGCTCGACTTCGAGAAGACCAAGGTCGAGTTCCGCCGCCATGCGCCTCGGGTCGGCGGCGACGGCGTCGAGGTGCTGCGCGAAGCCGGCCTGAGCGATGCCGACATCGAGAAGCTCAAGGCCGACAAGGCGTTGATCGTCCCGTAGCGCCGGCAGCTGGCGTCAGGTCGAGATGATCCCTTCCCTTGTAAAGCGTCTGATGGCGCTGACGCCCTATCGGATATCGCGTCGGCGCGAGAACCGCTTCGACGCGACCCACAGCTGCCTCCCGCATTTGCGCGAGTTGGGCTTTGTGCCGCGTCTGATCATCGACGGCGGTGCCCATCTCGGCGCGTTCGCCGAGGCGGCGCATGCCACCTTTCCCGAAGCCGAAATCCACCTCGTCGAGCCGCAGCCGGCCTGTCGCGCACCGCTCGAAGCGTTGGTCCGCCAGCGAGGTTGGTTCCTGTACCCCTGTGCGTTGAGCGATCACACCGGCACGGTTCGCATGGCATGCGACGTGAAACCGAGTACCGGCGCCTATGTCGCGACGACTGCAGAAGCGACGGTGGACGTCCCGGCCGCCACGATCGATTCGCTGCTCGGTGCACGCCTCACCCCGGAGCATCATGCCCTGCTCAAGCTCGACCTGCAGGGACATGAGCTGCTGGCGCTGCGAGGGGCTGAAGTTTCGCTGCCCAAGATCGACGTCGCCCTGATCGAAGTCTCGTTCTTTCAGCCGGGCGCGCCGACGATCCCGGAGATCGTCGGCTTCTTCGACGAGAAGGGCTTCGACCTTTTCGACATTGTCGGACTGGCAGGTCGCACGCGCGATGGCCGTTTGCGGCAGGGCGATTTCGTCTTCGTGCGGCGTGGCAGCCAGCTGTCGGCCGACAATTCTTGGGTCTAGGAGTGGCCTTTGTGGCAGGCACAGCGCAGGAAATGGGGCAGGCAGGTGTTGAGCGTTGAGATTTGCCCGTGCTGTTGACGCTCGGAAAATCCACGTAAAGGCGTTCCGCTTCGCGGCGGAATCAGCCGCTATCCGGTTGCGTTTTGCTTGTCCGAACGGGGCTCGCCGCTAAACTCCGGCCAAATCAAATTCCGCCCCGGGAGGGCCAGATGGACCTCGCTTTCACGCCTGAAGAACAGAAATTTGCCGACGAAGTTCGTGCCTTTGTCCGAGCCAATCTGCCCGCCGATGTGCGCGACAAGGTGAAGAACGGCAAGCACCTGATCCGCGACGACTACATGCGCTGGCAACAGGCGCTCGGGAAGAAGGGCTGGCTGGTCTATACGTGGCCGAAGAAGCATGGCGGGCCCGGCTTCACACCGGCGCAGCGTTACATTTTCGAGAACATCTGCGCCGAGGAGTATGCGCCGGGCATCATCCCGTTCGGCACCAAGATGGTCGGGCCGGTGATCTACACCTTCGGCACCGATGAGCAGAAGGCGAAGTACCTGCCGGCGATCCGCGAAAGCACGGTGTGGTGGTGTCAGGGTTACTCCGAGCCCGGCTCGGGTTCCGATCTCGCGAGCCTGCGCACCAAGGCGGAGAAGAACGGCGACCACTATATTGTGAACGGGTCGAAGACCTGGAACACGATGGGCCACTGGGCCGACTGGATCTTCTGTCTCGTTCGCACCGATCCCAAGTCCAAGCCGCAGGAAGGCATCTCCTTCCTGCTGATCGACATGAAGACGCCGGGCATCACCGTGAAGCCCATCATCATGGCCGACGGCGGTCACGAGGTGAACGAAGTCTTCTTCGACAATGTGAAGGTTCCGGTCGAGAACCTGGTGGGCAAGGAGAACGAGGGCTGGACCTGCGCCAAGTTCCTGCTGGCCAACGAGCGGCTGGGCATTGCCGCCGTGCCGCAGTCCAAGCGCGGCGTTGAGGCGCTGAAGGACATTGCCCGCGCCGAACAGGAAGACGGCAAGCCGCTGATCGAGAACCAGAGCTTCGCCGAGAAGATCGCCGATCTCGAGATCCAGGTGACGGCGCTGGAGTTCACCGAGCTGCGCGTGCTGTCGCAGATGGCGCAGGGCGGCCAGCCCGGTCCCGAGGTTTCGGGTCTCAAGATCCGCGGTTCGGAGATCCAGCAGCGCATCACGGAACTCACCATGGAAGCGGTCGGCGAGTATGCCGCGCCGTATCTTCCAGGCCTGCTGTGGCAGGGCACGAACGAGGAGCCGGTCGGGCCGAGCTACGCCCATCTCGCGGCGCCGCGTTACTTCAACACCCGCAAGACCACGATCTACGGCGGCAGCAACGAGATTCAGAAAGGGATCATCAGCAAAATGGTATTGGGGCTGTAATGGATCTGGCACTCAAGCCCGAGCACAAGGCGTTCGCCGACGAAGTCCGCGCCTTCGCGCGCGAGAACCTCTCTCCCGCGACGCGCGAGAAGACCTTCTCCGGCAAGCACTACAGCCGCGACGATCATATGGTCTGGCAGCAGGCGCTGGGGAAGAAGGGCTGGCTCGCCTACACCTGGCCGAAGAAGTACGGCGGTCCGGGCTGGGACGTGACGCAGCGCTTCCTGTTCGAGAACGTGCTGGCCGAGGAAGGGGCGCCGCGCATCCTGCCGTTCGGCCCCAAGATGGTCGGGCCGGTGATCTACACCTTCGGCACGGACGAGCAGAAGGAGCGCTTTCTGCCCGGTATCCGTTCTTCCGAAGTCTCGTGGTGCCAGGGCTATTCCGAGCCGGGCGCGGGCTCCGACCTCGCCAACCTGCGCACCCGCGCGGTGCGCGAGGGCGACCATTACATCGTGAACGGCCAGAAGACCTGGACGTCGTTCGCCCATTGGGGCGACTGGATCTTCTGCCTGGTGCGGACCAATCCGGATGCCAAGCCGCAGGAGGGTATTTCCTTCCTGCTGATCGACATGAAGACGCCGGGCGTCACGGTGCGGCCGATCATCATGACCGACGGCGCCCATCACGTGAACGACGTGTTCCTCGACAACGTGAAGGTCCCCGTCGAGAACCTGATCGGCAAGGAGAACGAGGGCTGGACCTGCGCCAAGTTCCTGCTGGCGAACGAGCGGCTCGGCATCGCCGAAGTGCCGGCTTCCAAGCGCGGTGTCTCGGTGCTGCGTCAGATTGCGCGGAGCGAGCCGCAGGATGGCGGCACGCTGGCCGATGATCCGGCGTTCACGGCGCAGATCGCCGATATCGACCTGCAGGTGCAGGCGCTGGAAATGAGCGAGCTGCGCGTGCTCTCGACCATGGCGCAGGGCGGCGCGCCCGGCCCCGAAGTTTCGACGCTGAAGGTCCGCGGTTCGGAAATCCAGCAGCGCATCGCCGAGCTCACGATGGAAGCGGTGGGCGAATATGCCCAGCCGTACCAGCCCGGCATGCTATTTCAGGACACGAACGAAACGCCGATCGGGCCCGATCACGCGCCGCCGGCGGCTCCGCGCTATTTCAACATGCGCAAGACCAGCATCTACGGCGGCAGCACTGAGATTCAGAAGAACATCGTGTCGAAGATGGTCCTCGGGCTATAAGTCCGAGGAAGAATTCCGGAGGAGCTAAAATGGACCTGTCCCTTTCCGACGAACAGAAGCAGTTGAAGGATGCCGCGGAGCGCTTCGTTCGTGACAAGTACACGTTCGAGAACCGTCGCAAGATCGCGGCCACGGAGCGTGGTTGGCTGCCGGAGAACTGGGCGCAGTTCGCAGAGCTGGGCTGGCTCGGCATGTCGTTCTCGGAAGAGGATGGCGGATACGGCGGCGGCCCGATCGAAACCATGATCGTCATGGAGGAGTTCGGTAAGGGCCTGGTGCTCGAGCCGTTCCTGCCGACGGTGGTCCTGGGCGGCGGCATGATCGCCAGCGCCGGGTCGAAGGCCCAGAAGGAAGCACTGCTGGCGCCGATGATCGAAGGCAAGAAGCAGTTCGCCCTGGCCTGGCTTGAGCGCCAGTCGCGCTACAATCTGGCCGACGTGTCGCTGAAGGCCACCAAGGAAGGTGCCGGCTGGTCGCTCTCGGGCCACAAGGGCGTCGTCTACAACGCACCGTCGGCCGACCATATCATCGTGCTCGCCCGTACCGCGGGCTCGGCGCGCGAGCCGAAGGGCCTAACGCTCTTCATCGTCGACGCCAAGGCCAAGGGCATCAGCCGCCGCGACTATCCCACCCAGGATGCGCTGCGCGCCTCGGAGCTCACCTTCGACAAGGTCTCGGTCGGCGCCGACGCCGTGCTGGGCAAGGTCGACGAGGCGTTCCCGGTCGTCGAAGGGGCGGTCGATCGCGCCATCGTCGCGCTCTGCGCCGAGGCGACGGGCTGCATGGACGCCATCAACGCGGCGACGCTGGAATACATCAAGACCCGCAAGCAGTTCGGCGTGCCGATCGGCAAGTTCCAGGTCCTGCAGCATCGCATGGTCGATTGCTTCACCAACGCCCAGGAAGCGCGCTCGATGACGCTGATGGCGTCGCTCAAGATCGACGACAAGGACCCGACGGTCCGTGCCAAGGCGGCGTCCGGCGCCAAGGTGCAGATCGGCAAGTCGGGCAAGTTCTGCGGCCAGAGTGCGGTGCAGATGCACGGTGGCATGGGCGTCACCGACGAGCTCTCGGTCAGCCACTATTTCAAGCGCCTGACCATGATCGACCTGATGTTCGGCAACCAGCAGCATCACCTGACCCGCTACAGCAACCTCGCCATGGCGGCGTGATCAAAGACTGCGGAGGCGTGCCAGAGGGCTGGCGCGCCTCCAGCCATCCATGAGTGCCATCGTTGACATCATCGTGCCGGTCTTCGGCATGGTGCTGGTCGGCTGGTTGATCGGCCGCAGCAGCCTCCTCAGTCCCGAGGGCCTGCGCGGGTTCACCGCCGTCACGTTCTACGCCCTGTTTCCGGCGTTGCTTTTCCGATCCATGGCGAAGGTGCGGATCGAGACGCTCGAGCCCGCGATCCTGGCTGCCTTCTTCGGCGGCGTACTGTTGCTCTATGCGGCGATGCTGATGCTCGGCCGGCTGCAGGGACTGAGCCTAGGCGACCGTGCCATGTTCGCGCTGTCGGGCACTTTCTCGAACGGCGTCGGTATCGGCATCCCTTTCATCACCTACGCCTTCGGCGAGAAGGGGCTTGTGCCTCTGCTGATGATCATCAGCGTGCACTCGCTGATCCTGCTCACTTTCTCCTGTTTCCTCATGGAAATGGATGGGCGCCCAGGCGAGTCGCGAGGGCACCTGGCCGCGCGCCTCGGCAGGGCAGCCTTTTCCATGGTCAAGCACCCGGTCATCCCGGTGATCTTCGCCGGCCTGATCTGGGGCGAGATCACGACCCATACGGGCCTTGCCACGCCGGCTGTCGTCGACCGCATCCTGGCCGCGCTCGCGGCGGCGGCGCCGCCTTGCGGCCTCATCATGGTCGGCGCGTCGCTCGCGCATGTCGGGCTGAAAGGCCATTGGCAGCCGGCCGCCGTCGCGGCGGCGCTCAAGCTCGCCGTCCTGCCGGTGCTGGTCTGGCTGATCGGGCGCTATGTCTTTCCGCTCGATCCGCTCTGGCTGATGGTGGCGACGCTGAATGCCGCTCTGCCGGCGGGCGCCAACGTCTATCTGATCGCCCAGATGTACAATGTCGGCGTTGGCCGGGCGACCAACGCCGTCGTCATTTCCACGGCAGCCAGCGTGTTCACGCTGTCGATCGCGTTGCTGCTGCTCGGGGTGCAGACGCGCTAGGGGAATGCCAGCTCTTGCTTACTTGAGCTTGAGCGACATTTCGGCGATGCCGGTCGCGAGGTTGTAACCCGCATCCTTCACGATGCCCGAGGCGACCATGCCGATCTCGGCGTTGGGGCCGCCATAGATCCAGTTGCCGCCGGCCTGGCTGCTTGCTGCGACGGTGCCCTGCTCGCCGACATAGGTGCCGCTCAGCTGGTTCGCCTTCCGGTCGGATCCCAGCGAGTAGACGCGCCACACGGTGTGCACGGCCTTGGTGTAGCCGATGTCGATGCCGACCTTGTTGATCGTGCCGCTGTATTCGGCCGATTGGCCATCCTTGCTGAGGAAGACGCACTCCATGGTCTTGCTCGAGCCCAGGACGTAGCCCGTGCCGCCGGCCACGTTGCAGCTGAGCGCGCCGATGTAGATCCGGGAGTTGGCGTTGGTTGTGTTGAGTTGCTGAGGGGACGACTGCTGCATGCAGGCGCCGGCGGCCAATGCGAGAGTCACCGCCGTGGCGGCTGTTACGAGTCTGTTCATGAGGTCTCCTTACGGCCGGGACTATGGCACAGAACGCCGCTGTAATGCTGCTCGCATCGGCGCTGGCCGATGGGGATATGCAACCGTGCTCCCCGAATTGGCCGAAAAGCCCCGGACGTCGCAGGGGCGACCTCTCCGGACCTAACGAAATGCCGATGCCAGGAGCACCAGTCCGGCCACGGCCATGACGATATCGAGCAGGCGCTGGAAGACCCTGGTGCTCAGCCGTTCGACGACCATGCGCGCGATGTAGGTGCCAGCCATGACGGACGATCCCGAGATCAGGCCCTTGATCAGGATGTCCGTCGGCAGGGCGCCGAAGTGCTGGAAGGTGGCGGCCTTGCTGATGTAGAGCGCCAGCGATCCCGCGGCTTCCGTCGCGATGAACGCGCCCTTCACCAGCCCGTGCGCGGCGAAGGCCGGAACGCTAAGTGGTCCGGTCGAGACGACGATGCCGGTGAGGAAGCCGATGACGGCGCCCGCCAGGGCCATGCCGCCATATCCCAGAGTGATGTTGCGGGCGGCGAGCCAATGACGCCCTGGAACCATCGCCAGGAAGAAGAAGCCCAGGGCCAGGTCGACGGTCTGTTCCGGCAGCACCAGCAGAGTGCGGGCACCAAGTGCCGCCGCCGGAATACCGCCCAGCGCATAGGCGGCGCAGCCGCGCCAATCGATCTCGCGCCACCAGGCGGTGATCTTGGCGAAGTTCGACATCAGCGCCACGACCGTCATGATCGGCACGGCCTCGTGCGGACCGAAGGCGAACACCAGAACCGGCAACAGGATGACCGTGGCGCCGGTGCCGACGATGCCGCTGACGATCCCGGCGACCAGTCCGACCGCAAGGACGAGGGCGTAGGTCAACATCCTGGGAGCAGGCTCCCGGCGACGATCAGTACCCGATGTTCGGCCTCAGCCATTTCTGTGCCTGCTCGATCGTGACACCGCGGCGCTTGGCATAATCCTCGACCTGATCGGCGCCAATACGGGCGACGCCGAAATACTGCGCTTCGGGATGGGCAAAGTAGTAGCCCGAGACCGCCGAGATCGGGATCATGGCGAAGCTCTCGGTGAGGGTCATGCCGGCGTTCTGGCAGGCATTCAGCAGACGGAAGAGCTCGGGCTTCTGGCTGTGGTCGGGGCAGGCGGGATAGCCCGGCGCCGGACGGATGCCGCGATACTTCTCGCGGATCAGGTCGTCGTTGCCGAGCGCTTCGTCGGGCGCATAGCCCCACAGGGTCTTGCGCACGCGCTCGTGCAGACGTTCCGCGAAGGCTTCGGCGAGACGATCGGCCAGCGCCTTCAACAGGATGTCCGAATAGTCGTCGTGGTCGGCCCGGAAGCGGGCGAGGTGCTCCTCGATGCCGTGGCCGGCCGTCACCGCAAAGCCGCCGATCCAGTCGGCTTCAGGCGAGATGAAGTCGGCCAGGCACATGTTGGCGCGGCCCGACCGCTTCTCGATCTGCTGACGCAGGAAGTAGAGGCGCGACAGTTCCTTGGTCCGGCTTTCGTCGGTGTAGAGCACGACATCGTCGCCGTCGCGGCGGCACGGCCAGAAGGTGACGACACCCTTGGCAGTCAGCCATTTCTCGCGAACGATGCGGTCCAGCATCTTGCGGGCGTCGGCATAGAGCTTCTTGGCGCTTTCGCCCACCACCTTGTCTTCGAGGATCGAAGGATAGGTGCCGGCCAGCTCCCAGGCGCGGAAGAACGGCGTCCAGTCGATGCGCTCGATCAGCTCATGCAGGGGATATTCGGCGAAGACACGCGTGCCGGTGATCGCAGGCTTGGGCGGCGTGTAGGCCGACCAGTCGATCTGGTAGCTGTTGGCGCGCGCCGCTTCGAGCGGCACGACCTTGTCTTTCTGCTTGTCGCCGCGCTCCACGCGAATCGCTTCGTATTCGGCCGCGATCTTCTCGGCGAACTCGCTGGCCTGGGTTCCCGAGTCGGAAACCAGCGCCTGGCAGACGCCGACGGCGCGCGAGGCGTCGAGCACATGCACCGTCGTGCCGTCGTAGCGCGGCGCGATGCGCAACGCCGTGTGGACCTTCGACGTCGTGGCGCCACCGATCAGCAGCGGCACCTTGAAGCCCTGGCGGGTCATTTCCTCCGCCACCGTCACCATCTCGTCGAGCGAGGGCGTGATCAGGCCGGAGAGTCCGATCATGTCGGCCTTGTTGTCGTTGGCCGACTTCAGGATTTCCTGGAACGGCACCATGACGCCGAGGTCGATGACCTCGAAATTGTTGCACTGGAGGACCACGCCCACGATGTTCTTGCCGATGTCGTGGACGTCGCCCTTGACCGTCGCCATGACGATCTTGCCCTTGGAGCGGGAGCCTTCGGTTTTCTCCGCCTCGATATAGGGCAGGAGATGCGCCACGGCCTTCTTCATGACGCGGGCGCTCTTGACCACCTGTGGCAGGAACATCTTGCCGGCGCCGAAGAGATCGCCGACGACGTTCATGCCGGCCATCAGCGGGCCTTCGATCACCTCGATCGGCCGCGCGATCTGCAGACGCGCCTCTTCCGTATCGGCGACCACGAACTGGTCCATGCCCTTGACCAGCGCATGCTCCAGCCGCTTCTCGACCGGCCAGCTGCGCCATTCCGCATCCTGTGTCTCGACGACTTCGCCGGTACCCTTGTACTTGGGGGCCAGCTCGAGAAGCCGCTCCGTCGCATTGGGATTGCGGTTGAGGATCACGTCCTCACAGGCATCGCGCAGTTCCTGCGGGATCTGGTCGTAGACCTCCAACTGGCCAGCGTTGACGATGCCCATGTCCATGCCTGCCTGGATGGCATAGTAGAGGAA
>JAIUOY010000185.1:0-22773 GCA_020160995.1 Pseudomonadota bacterium
CCGAGCTGACCGAGGAGGAGGGCAGGACCCGCCGCTTCAACACCTCGATCCTGGTCGGCCCGGACGGGCGGCTGGTCGGCAAGTACCGCAAGGTCCACCTGCCGGGCCACGCCGAGCACCGGCCGGCCGCGCCCTACCAGCACCTCGAGAAGAAATACTTCGAGGTCGGCGATTTCGGTTTCAACGTCTGGAAGATGTTCAAGGAGGACGTGATCGTCGGCCAGTGCATCTGCAACGACCGGCGCTGGCCCGAGACCTTCCGCGTCATGGGCCTGAAGGGCGCCGAGATGGTGGTGCTGGGCTACAACACGCCGAGCGATAACGTCTATGCGCCGCACGAGCCGCCGTATCTGCGCGTGTTCCACCACATGCTGTCGCTGCAGGCCGCGGCCTACCAGAACGGCATCTGGGTCGTGGCCACCGCCAAGGCCGGCAAGGAAGACGGTTTCTGGCTGCACGGCGGCTCGGTGATCGTGGCGCCGACCGGCGAAGTCGTCGCCAAGGGCACGACCGAGGAGGACGAGGTCATCTCCTACGACTGCGATCTCGCGCTCGGCGAATACATCCGCAACACCACCTTCAACTTCGCCAAGCACCGCCGGCCGGAGCACTACAAGCTCATTGCCGAACGGGCCGGCGTCAAAGTGGAGCCGAGCAACTGACATGCAATACGCCGTCGACGACGTTAACCACCACGACCGCTACAAGATCCTGACCGCCTTCGTGCTGCCGCGTCCCATCGCCTGGGTGACGACCTTGGGGCCGACCGGCGTCGTCAATGCGGCCCCCTTCAGCTTCTTCAACGTCTTCGCCGAAGACCCGCCGCTCTGCATGTTCGCCATCAACAAGCGGCCGGACGGGCGGATCAAGGACACCTGGAGCAACATCGAGCGCACGGGCCAGTTCGTCGTCAACCTGACCGACGAGCCGCTGGCGCGCGTGATGCACGAGTCGAGCGGCGACTTCCCGCCGAACGTCGGCGAGCCCGACTATCTCGGGCTGAAGCTCGCGCCGTCGGTCGACGTCGAGGTGCCGCGGCTGGCCGATGCGCCGTGGTCGATGGAGTGCAAGACCTGGCAGGTCATCAACGTCAAGGACGACCGCCAGCTCGTGATCGGCGAGGGGCTGCGCTTCCACATCCGCGACGAGCTGTGGGACCCCAAGGCGATGCGCGTCCACATGGACAAGTACCATCCGGTCGGCCGCATGTTCGCCGACCGCTACTGCCGCACCGACGACCGCATGGAGTTCCCCGCGGCGCCGGTCGTGAAGGCCGAGGCGGCGGAGTAGGGATCAGCCCCAGGCCAGTCTGGTGCGCCCGATCGCCATCGAGACGGCGGCCTGGCTGGGCTCGACGACGGGGAGGCCGACATGGCGCTGCAGCCGGTCGCGGTAGCGCGCCATGCCGGCGCAGCCCATGATCAGCACGTCGGCGCCGTCCTCGTCGCGCAGTTCGGCGGCGACCTCGGCCATGCGGCTGAAGGTGCGCGCCTCGTCGCTGAGTTCGACGACGCCCAGGCCAATGGCGCGGTCGCCGGCCATGCGGTCGTTCAGCCCCATCTGACCGACATAGCGCAGGTGGCGTGGAATCGATTTCCGCAGGATGGAGATGACGCCGAAACGCTGGCCGAGCGTCAGCGCGGTCAGGATACCGCACTCGGCGATGCCCAGCACCGGCTTCAGCGTCAGTTCGCGGGCGGCATGCAGGCCCGGGTCGGAATAGCAGGCGATGACGAAGGCCGAGCAGTCGTTGTCGCGCTTCCTGACCATCGCGCCAATCGGGCCGACGACCTGCTCGGCATGCGCCTGGCTTTCGATGCCGGGCGGACCCTCCTTCAGGGTGACGCATTCGATGACGGGGCCGCCATTGATGCGCAGCGGCTCCATCGCGACATCGATGCCTTTGGTCACGGCTTCGGTGGAGTTCGGGTTGATGACCAGGATACGGTCGGGTTTCGGCTCGGGCATGTCGCGGAAGATGGCCTCTAAATTGCTATTCAACAATGGCTGATCTAACGTCGCGGCCTGGGGAAAATGGGCCGGAAATGGCCCGAGGAAAAGGGAAGGAAGGCTTCAAATGTTGCATCGCCGTCTGGTCGCGTTCACCGTTGCTGCGCTGATCGCTGCAAGCCCTGCGCTGGCCCAGGACAAGAAGCCGCCGCTGCGCACGGGCGTCGACGGGACCTTCGCCCCGCACGCCATGCCCAAGCTGGGCGGCGGCGTCGAAGGGTTCCAGATCGACCTGTTCAACGAGGTCGCCAAGCGCATGAAGCGCGAGATCGTCATCGACGCCGTGAGCTTCTCGACCCTGATCCCGGGCATGCAGGCCGGCCGCTACGACTTCATCGCCGCGCCGACCACCGTGACCAAGGAGCGGGCCGAGAACATGCTGTTCACGGCGGGCTACATCTGGACCTCCTTCCAGTTCGGCATCAAGAAGGGCAGCGCGCCGATCAAGGGCTGGGAAGACCTCAAGGGCAAGGCCGTCGCCGTCAACAAGGGCACGCCCTACGAGAAGCTCGCCAAGGAGATGGGCGAGAAGCACGGCTTCACCGTCCAGGTCTACGACACGCAGCCGGACGCCACGCAGGCCGTGCTGTCGGGCCGCGCCTACGCCACCCTGGGCGGCAACACCACGATCGTCTATGCCGCGTCGAAGAACCCGCAGTTCATTGCCGACCTCGAACTCAAGGAGACGCGCGCGCATTGGGCGGCCCCCGTGCCGAAGAACAATCCGCAGCTTCGTGCCGAGCTGCAGGATGCGCTGGATTGCATGAAGAAGGACGGCACCATCGCCAAGCTGGCCGAGAAGTGGTTCGGCAAGAAGCCCGAGGCCGACGATCTCGCCGTGGTGATCACGCCGGGCTACGGCGTGCCGGGCATGCCGGGCTACGATCCGACGCCGCACGAACTGAAGTGCGGCGGCTGATCCGAGCCGATGGCGCAAAAGCACATCGTGGAGGCCCGTGGCATCCACAAACATTTCGGCCCCCTTCATGTCCTGAAGGGGGTCGATCTCCAGGTGGATGAACGCGAGCTGGTGTTCGTCATCGGGCCGTCGGGCTCGGGCAAGTCGACTTTGCTCCGCTGCCTCAATCGGCTGGAGGAGCCTTCCTCCGGTTCGGTCGTGGTCGACGGCATCGACATGCTCGACCCGAGAACCGACATCAACCATGCCCGCCAGCGCATCGGCATGGTGTTCCAGTCGTTCAATCTTTATCCGCACATGACCGCGCTGGGTAACGTCACGCTGGCGCTGCGCAAGGTGGCGGGCAAGAGCCGCGCCGAAGCCGATGCGCTCGGGCGCCAGGCGCTGGAGCGGGTCGGGCTTGCCGACCGTGCCGACCACACGCCGGGCCAGCTCTCCGGCGGCCAGCAGCAGCGGGTCGCTATCGCGCGCTCCATTGCGCTGGAACCGCGGGTCATGCTGTTTGACGAGCCGACCAGCGCGCTCGATCCCGAGCTGGTGGGCTCGGTGCTGGAAGTCATGCGGTCGTTGCGCGAGACGGGCATGACCATGATCGTCGTCAGCCACGAGATGGGCTTTGCGCGCAACGCCGCGGATCGCGTCGTCTTCATGGACGACGGCCTGATCGTCGAGCAGGGGCCGCCGGCCGCCATCTTCGAGACCCCGACCCACGAGCGCACGCGGGCGTTCATCGGGCAGATCCAGAGACACTGATGAGTGGTTGGGACCGTTTCGTCGAGACCTTCTTCAATGCGAAGGTCATGGCGAAGTATCTGCCGGACATCCTGTCGGGCATGGTGGTGACGATCGAGCTTGCGCTGCTGATCGTCGTCACCGGCCTCGCGGCGGGCCTTGCGCTGGCGCTGCTGCGCTCGCTCGGCATCCGGCCGCTGAACTGGCTGATCATCTTCGTCGTCGATCTGTTCCGCTCGCTGCCGCCGCTGGTGATCATCGTCCTGATGTATTTCGGGCTGCCCTATGCCGGGCCGTCGCCGTCGGGCTTCGTCTCGACCTGGCTGTCGCTCGCTTTGGTGCTGATGGCCTTCTCCGAGGAGATCTTCTGGGCCGGCATCACGTCGATCCATCGCGGCCAGTGGGAGGCCTCGCGCTCGACCGGGCTTTCCTACGGCCAGACCCTGTTCAACGTGATCCTGCCGCAGGCCTTTCGCCTCACGATCCCGCCGCTCACCAACCGCACCATCGCCATCACCAAGGGCACGGCGCTGGGCACCGTCGTGGCCGTTACCGAGATTCTGGGGCAGGCGAGTTCGGCCGTGTCGAACTCCTACAATCCGTCGCCGCTGATGATGGGCGCCGCGGCCTATATCGTGCTGTTCTTCCCGGTGGTCGTTGCCGCCCGCTGGATCGAAACCAAGTTCGCCTGGAAGCGGTGAGGGCGACGCGATGATCCAGACCTTCTTCAATCCCGAGATCATCGTCGCGGCCTGGCCGATCGTGATGTCGGGCCTGTGGAACACGATCTTGCTGTCGCTGATCGTGGTGCCGCTCGGCCTGCTGGGCGGGCTGATCCTGGCGTTGCTGGCCTCGATCCGCCATCCGCTGGTGCGCTGGCCGCTGATGGCCTGGGTCGACTTTTTCCGCGCCTTCCCGCCGCTGGTGCTGCTGGTCCTGCTGTTCGCCGGCCTGCCTTTTGCCGGGCTGGAACTGGGCGGCTTTGCCTGCGTGGCGATCGCCTTCTTCCTCAACACCGGCTCCTACTACGGCGAGATCTTCCGCGCCGGCATCGATTCCGTACCCGCCGGCCAGGTCGAGGCGGCGCGCTCGACGGGCCTTAGCCGCATGCAGGCGATGCGCTACGTCGTGCTGCCCCAGGCCGTGCGCAACGTGCTGCCCGACCTGCTGTCCAACACCCTGGAGGTGGTGAAGCTCACCTCGCTGGGCAGCGTGGTCGCCGTGCCGGAACTGCTCTACGAGGCGCGGCAGGCGCAGAGCGTCACCTACAATCCAACGCCGATCGTCATGGCCGCGGTGATCTACTTCCTGATCCTGTGGCCGCTGGTCCGGCTGCTCAGCCGCCTGGAGAACCGCGCGCTGGCGGGTCGCCGCTAGCTCTTCGCGGCGACGCGGCGCGTCGACGTCCGAACATTGCTGTTTCAATAGTTGCTTGTATCTGAAAGGATGGAACCCGCGTCGCGTGTGCATTGGTACCGAAAGCAACTTTTGGGGGCACGACAATGCGATTGTTTGCTTGGGTGTTTGTGCTGTTCGTGGCGCTAATTGGTGACGCTGGTGCACAGGAACAAAGGGATAGCCTCGAAGGCTCCTGTGCCAAACCATTCAACAGTATGCCACGAGGCGAGCTTTCCTGGGACCGAGTGAGGAACAACCTCGAAGCCGAATGGAAGCGATTTGGGTATCGGACCGTCGACTATACCGGCGGCAGGTGCTTGGTGAGCAAGCGTGGCAAGATCGAGGACGACGATATCGACGCAGTCGAGGACGTTCTGAGATACTGGAGAGCGGTTGGAACGGCTGCCGACGACAAGCACGTGCGGTGCGAAAAGGATCCTTGGTCCGCGGCCTTCATTTCCTGGGTATTCGTCGAATCCGGTGCAACCATCGAGCGCGGGGATGGGCAAGGTCAGTTTTGCCCCGACGACGGCCATGCGACGTATGTCTGGCATATGGCTAGACAGCAGAGGCTTCGCGAGAAAGGTGTGCCGTTCCTTGTCTACGATGCCGCAGTGGTGTCACCTGCCGTCGGCGATCTGATCTGCGCCAATCGCGAGTCGTCGCGCTTTGCTTACGGCAGCTACCTGGAGCCGAGAGGCAATAGTCAGACGAGGGGCAAGCCGATGAGAGCCCACTGCGATGTGGTCGTGAACAAAGACGCGAACGCGGTGCGCGCCATCGGCGGGAACGTCCAGGACGGCGTTGCCATGAGCATCATTCCGCTCGATCCACGCGGGCTCCTGGTCGACACGCCGGAATGGAGGGACTGGAAAGTCGTCGTTCGGCCGCCCTTTGCTGGGGCGATCACCGCGATGAAGATGCCGATCGGCTGGAAAGCCGATAGGTCGCCCGGCCGCTGCTTTCACGATAGACGTCTCATAGCGGACGATCGCTTCCATCCGAATGAGCAATGCGAGCCGCGGAAGCCCAAGCCGAACGACTAGAAGACACCCACAGGGACAGCAACGCGCCGCCGGCGTGGCCGGGCACTACCCTTTCGCGGCGACGCAGCCGGTGTAGGTCGTCGCCTTGCCTTCCTCGACGAAGGCGGTGTCGCCCTTGCTCCAGAACACGAAGGATTCGTCGGCGTTGGTGTAGCGGATGCCGGAGCCCGACAGGGTTTGCGGCAGGCTGAGTTTCCGCCCGTCGCTCAGCGAGATGTCGACACGGCCGCCGGGAATCGGCTGGCCGTTCGGCGCCGTACGTGTGGGGCCGTTGAAATACGTTGCGACGATCGTCTTGTTCTGCTCGCAGGTGTAGCGGACGGTCGCCACGGGCTGCTCGGCCGCTGCTGGTTTGACCGGAGAACCACTGCTGCAGGCGGCGGCAGCGGCGCAGGCCAGTGCCAGGAGGGATCGAACTGTCGCTCTGCGCATGGTCATCGTCTCCCGGGCTGGATCGTCGACTGCCTATCCCATAGCCTACATCGAACGGCGATACATAACGCCAGGGAGGAAACACCGATGCATTCGATCGTCCGCATGCTTGCGGGCTGCCTGCTGGCCTTTGGTCTCGTCCAGCACGCCGCCGCGCAAACCAACTGGCCCGAGAAGCCCGTGAAACTGGTGGTCGGCTTTACCGCCGGCAGCGCCACAGACGTCACCGCGCGCCTGTTCGCGCAGAAATTCACCGAAGCCTGGGGCCAGCCGGTGGTGGTCGAGAACATCGCGGGCAACTCCGGCGCCATCGGCGTCGATCGCGTCGCCAAGGCGACGCCCGACGGCTACACGCTGATGTGGTCGGGCAATGCCGCCATCACCATCCTGCCCAGCATGCAGGCACTGCCTTTCGATCCCCTCAAGGACCTGACGCCGATCTCGACCTCGCTGGTCATGCCGTCGGTCTTCGTGGTCAACAACGACCTGCCGGTGAAGTCGATTGCCGAGCTGATTGCCTACGCCAAGGCTAATCCCGGCAAGCTCTCCTATGGGACGCCGGGCGTCGGCACGCCGCAGCACATCGCGGGCGAGCTGTTCGCCCATCTCGCCGGGATCAAGATGGTGCATATCCCGTATCGCGGCGCCAACCTCACCGACGTGATGAGCGGTGTCGTGCCGGTGGGTATTCAGAACGCAGGTGCCGCCATGCCGCTGGTGCGCGACGGCCGGGTGCGCGGCATTGCCGTCACGTCGCTGAAGCGCACCGCTTCGGCACCCGATCTGCCGACCTTGGCGGAGCAGGGCTTTCCGGGATTCGAGGCGACGTCGTGGTTCGCGCTGATGGGGCCGGCCGGGCTGCCCAAGCCCATCGTCGACAAGGTGCGGGCAGAATCGCTGAAGGCCCTGGCCGATCCGGAATTGAAGAAGAAGATCGCCGCCATGGGCCTCGATCTTGTCGGCAGTACGCCCGAGGAAACCCGCGCCGCCATCGCCGCCGACATCCCGAAATGGGCCAAGGTGATCAAGGACGCCGGCATCAAGCCGGGTCAGTAGCCGGCAGTCGGTATCGGCAGATTCCGGCTCTTCCGGGCCGACCCGGAGCCGATCACCACTCCTCGATCATCTGACCGTTGGGCAGGATGGTGACCTTCTTGGGCACGCCCTGCGGGCGTGTCGGCACGGCATCGCGCGTGACGTCGGCCTTCCACGAACCGTCCGGCCGCTGCTGGAGCCGCTGGACCTTGTAGTCCTGGCTCTGGATGCGGTCGCGGGTCATGGATTGTGTATTGGGATAGGGCGCCGGGGGCGCCATCACGGGCGCGGGCGGCGGAGTGGGCGGCGGCGGCAGGGCGCCGGGCGACATCGTTTCGGGCATTCGACCGGCATTGCCGGCCGAACCTGGTGGGAGCTGGGCAAAAGCGGTCCCCGCGGCCACGACCATCGCCACCAGAGTGGCGGACATTGGAATGAGGCGCATGGGACATCATATGGGACGTCCCGGCCGCTTCGCCAGAGGCGCGAAAACGGGGCACCCCACCGGAGTGGGGCGCCCCGCCATCCGCGGGCAGCGAGGGTGTGGCGCCTACTGCTCGCGAATCTTGCCAGTCGAGTCGACCATCACCGCGACCTCGGCATTGTTCTTCATCGCCGTGCCGCTCCAGTTGCCGGCATTGTCGCGCTTGAGCTTCTTCACGCCGGTATAGCCCTTGGCTTCGAGCGCGGCCTTGGCCGCCGCCTCGCCGGCTACCGGCTTGGTGGCCGGCGTGCCGCTTCCGGGCATGGTCGTCGTGCCGCCCGGCGCGCTCGGCGTGGTACCGGGCTGCGTCGTCGTCTGGGCGTAGGCGGCGCTGCCGATGCCAGCGGCTGCGATCAGGGCGAGCGTGGCGAAAGTGGTCCGCATGTTGGTCGTCCTCCTTCGAGGGTTGAGAGGGGTAGGCGGGCTGCCCGGACTCAACGTCGTCGCGCGCGCAGGTGTTGCATCGAAAATCGCCGGCGACGAATGAAGCGCGACCCGTGCTAGGAGAGTGTTCGACGGCGCACTGCACGACGGAGGACGAACGACATGGCGAAGGCGGCAATGACTGTGATCCGTGGCGGCCGCGTGCTCGACATCAAACGTCACGCGGCGCCCAAGGCCGACATCCTGGTGAAGGGCGATACGATCGTCGAAATCGGCAGGCCCGGTCTTTCCGCACCGCCCGCGGCAACGGTGATCGATGCGCGCGACCGATTGCTGCAGCCGGGATTGATCAACGGCCATACGCACAGCCACGGCAACCTCGCCAAGGGCATGATGGACCGCATCACGCTCGAACTGCTGCTGACGGCCAGTCCCTACATGAGCGGTGCGCGCACGCTGGAGGACAAATATCTGTCGAGCCTGATCGGCGCCGCGGAGATGGTCCTGAAGGGATGCACCGCCGCCTACGATCTCGCGGCCGAGTTCCCGATGCCGACGGCCGAAGGGCTCGCGGCGATCGGCCAGGCCTATGCCGATATCGGCATGCGCGCGACCCTGGCGCCGATGGTGGCCGACACCAGTTTCTTCGAGGCCATTCCCGGCCTGATGGATCGCCTGCCGCCGTCGCTGCGGAAGGAGGTCGAGCGCTATCGCCTGGCGCCCTATAAGGCGAGCGTGGCGCAGATGAAGAAGGCGCTGCACGGCTGGAAGCTCGCATCGAAGGGCGTGCAGCTCGCCGTGGCGCCCACCATCCCGCATCACTGCAGTCGCGAATTCCTGCTGGCCTGCCTGAAACTCTCGAAGGACTACGGCACGGGCCTGCACAGCCACGTGGCGGAGTCCAAGGTCCAGGTGATCGCGGGTTACCAGCTCTACGGCCGTTCGCTCGCCGCCTACATGGATTCGCTGGGCCTCGTCGGACCCGACTTCACCGTCGCGCATGGCGTGTGGCTCGACGGCGACGACATGAAGCTGCTCGGCGATCGCGGCGCCTCGGTCTCGCACAATCCCGGCTCCAACATGCTGCTGGGCAACGGCATCGCCGACATGCGCGGCATGCTCGACGCCAAGGTGAACGTAGGCATCGGCACCGACGGCGCGAGCTGCTCGGACAATCAGAACATGTACGAGAACATGCGGCTCGCCTCCATGGTCTCCAAGGTGCAGGGGCCGGATCGGCAGAACTGGATCTCGACGGAGGAAGTGCTCGAAGCCGCGACCGCGGGCAGCGCGCGCGCTCTGGGGCTGGGCGACCGCATCGGCAAGCTCGAAGCCGGCTACAAGGCCGACATCGTGTTCCTCGATCTCGGCCATGTGAACTGGATCCCGTTCAACGATCCGACCAACCAGATCGTGCATACCGAGGACGGCTCGGCCGTGCATTCGGTGATGATCGGCGGGCGCATGGTGGTCGAGAACCACAGGCTTCTCACCGTCGACCTGGCGCAGATTGCCAAGAGGGCCGAGAAGACGCGCGAGCGGCTCGCCAAGGGACGCGCGCCGGCGAAGGCGCTCTACGACAGGCTGGAGAAGGTCGTGGGGACGTTCTGTCCGGGGCTGGCCAAGCAGCCTCTACACATCGACCGTTATGCCGGCGGCCATCATCGCGGCCATGCCCATTAGGCGCGAAATTCCTCCCAGCCCCTGCGCCGGTAGCCGTAGCGCAAGAGGCGGACCGCGACGATGCCGTTCAGGACGAAGGCGCCGATCACGATGGCGAGCATCGTGATCAGGCCCGCCAGGGAGGAATCGAGAAAATGGACGGAGAAGGCGAGGCCGACGACGGCGACCGCGGCGATGCCGACCATTATGAACAGCATCGCGAAGGCCAGAAAATAGAGCCGGTTCGCCACGAGGTAGAGCGGGCCGCCCAGCGCGCCCCAGAAATACGCCCTCCGATCGAGCACGCGCACTTCGTCCGTCGCGGGGTTGTCCAGTCGATAACTCTTCAGCACGCGATCACACTCTCGACAGTGGGGAAAGCGACGCTAGCACGGGTAGAAAGGGCGTCAACCAATACCACCTCAGGCTGCCGTCACACCGATCAGGGAATCATGCAGCCAGAACATGAGGAAATAGGCGGCCGTCCCGAGCACGACCACCAGCGCGTCGTTACCCGACCAACCGACCTGCGGAGCCCCGACGTCGCCTCGTCGCTTCAGGGAAATGCGGTCGTAGACCGCCCAGGCCAGCAGTCCGCCGAACAGCAGGATCGAACCGAGGTCGCCATTCACCAGCAGATGCGACAGCGCCCAGGCCTTCACGGCGACCAGCATGGGGTGGCGCAGCAGGGACTTGATGCGGCTGGGCGGCGAGTAAGTCGCAACCAGCGCCACGAAGGCAAACCACAGGAGAAACAGGGCGATGGGGTGGAAGATCGCACGCGGCGGGTTCCACACCTGGATGTAGCCCGAGCCGCGATAGGTGCCGAAGCCCACCACGATCAGCACCAGGCCGGCCAGCGAGACCAGCGAGTAGAGGCCCTTGTAGGGACCTTCGCCCAACCGGCCGATCAGGGCAGCACGGGAGTTGCGCAGGGTGCCGAATGTGTGGGCGCCGAGGAAGAGAGCGAGACCGAGAACGAGCCATACCATGCCGTAGTCTTAGCACGGCTTGTCGTTCGAGGCTGAATGCCTCTTGCTATTGCGACATCTGCGTGACGAGCCCGGTCGAGTCGACCGAAACGGCGACTTCCTCGTTGTTCTTGGTCGCTCGCGCCCGCCAGCTGCCGTCGTTCTGGCGCTTCAGGTCCTTGATGTTGGTGTAGCCGCTGGCTTCGATCTGTGTCTGCGCCGAGGTGGCGCTCTGCGCCGTGCCGGGCATGCCGGCCGGTGGCACCGACGGCGTCGTCGCGGTGTCGGGCGGTGTGCCTGGTTGCGCTATCACCAGGGAAGTGGAGGCCAGAAGGGCCGCAGCCGCCAACAGGACAGGTTTCATCGAAGGCACTCTCCACATTACCGATGTCTCTCAATAATGCGGCGCGTCTCCCAACGTTGCATGCCGTCTCAGCCGAGATCCTCGGTCGATGCCTTGAAGGCGTAGCCGGGATCGCATCCCATGACCTTCCGGAAGGTCTCGTCGACCAGACGGGCAATGGCGGCGGGCTGGTTGCCGCTCGTACCGACGGTGGCGAAGGCATTGGCATCCCAATCGACCAGCGCGAGGTCGAGATCGTGCAAGGTCTCGAGCGCACCGCTCAATTCGAGACGGCTGAGCGGATCGTCGGCGTAGGGGTAGGGCGCCAGGTTGATGGTTTCCGCCATGACCTGGATGGAGACATCCATGCCTTCGGCATTCACCGCTTCGAGCGTGCAGCAGAGCATGCCGCCTTCGTTCTTCTCACTGTAGATGTCGCCTATCGCGGTGGCGATCGCCGCTGCCTGTCCCTCGCTCATTGTCACTTTCCTTACCCTTAATAGTCATGGTCCGAGGGGCGCCTCAGCCTGAAAATGCCCCGTCGTTTCCATGATTCGGCCGCAGACGAGGGCAACTGTCTCTGGCGTAGCGCGTTCCATTTCGACGGTCGAGGGGGCCGTTGAGGGGTATCGTGAGAATTTCGCTAGTGCTCATATCGTCGGCTTTGGCGCTGACAGTTTTTCCGGCCGCGGCTCAACAAATCGCCGCTGCAAGGGCCGATTGTGCTGCCGACGAACCCGATCCCGTCCAGATCAGTTGGGACGCACCGTGCGAGCAGGGCAACTGGCTGTTCGAGCCGGGCGTAGGCTGCCGCATGTGGGACTGGCATCCCGACCTCGACGACAAAGCGAGCTGGACCGGCTCCTGCCGAGGTGTCCTGAAGGAAGGGGCAGGCGTCGTGCAATGGACGGAGCACGGCCAGCTCATCGACCGCTTCGAGGGAACCTATCGCAACGGCCGTCGCGAGGGCGCCGGGCGTTATAGCTGGACGCCGACCGACTGGTTCGAGGGCACCTACGCCAACGACGTTCCCAACGGTCCCGGTACGGTGAGCCTGGGCGGCGTCACGCTCTCGGGCAACTGGCGCAACGGCTGCCTGTCCGTGGACGACAAGGTCGTCGCCATCGGTGTTTCCCGCGCAAGCTGCGAGGACATTCCCCGGGAAACGGCCGACCTGAAGAAATAGACCGGCCAACAGGCCGTCAGCCCAAGCCGAATCAGCCCAAACCGAAATAGTGCATCCCCATCCCGATCAGTCCGGCGGCGACGATCGGGTAGGCGGGGTTGATCTTGGTTCGCCACAGCAACAGGAAGACCGCGAGGCCGATGGCGCCGTAGAAGATATCGGTGATGGCGCCGATGCCCATGATGATCGCGCCGGCCAGCACCAGGCCGACGGCGACGGAGCCGAGGCCCGTCTGGATCGCCGGACGCCAGCGCCAGGTGGCGAGGTGCGTCCACAGACGGCCCACCGCGAAGGTGAGCAGACCCGTCGGCAGGAAGAACGCCACCAGGGCGACGATCGCGCCCGGGATGTGCCCCACCACGGCGCCGATCGACGCCACCATCATCATGTTGGGGCCGGGCGAGAGCTGGCCCAGGCTGTAGAAATGCAGAAGCTCGGGGAAGGTCACCCAATGGTAGGTGTTGACCGTGAGTTCCTTCAGTTCGGGGAAGGCCGCCATGCCGCCGCCGATGGTCAGCAGCGACAGGTAGGAGAAGACGACGGTAAGGTCCCAGAGCTGTTTCATCGCGGAGTCTTGTCCCGAGGCCGATGCCACCAGATCGCGACCGCACCGGCCACGAGCAGCGCGACGGGAACGGATACCTTGAAGAAGGCCACCGCGGCGGCCGTTGCGGCAACGAACAGATAGTCGGCCGGCGTCTTCAGCACCTTGGCGCCGAGCTGCACCATCACCACCAGGATCAGGCCGACCGCACCGGCGGCGATCCCGTGCAGGAAGGCTTTCGACCAGGGATCGTCGCCGCCGATGCCGTAGGCGAAGGCCGCGCCCGTCATCAGGACGGCGCCCGGCAGGCACATGCCCAGCGTGGCGACCAGCGCGCCCATGCCGCCGCGCAGCCGGTCGCCGACCAGGATCGACATGTTCGTGGCGTTGAGGCCGGGCAGGGTCTGGCTGATCGACAGCAGCTCGACGAAGGTGACGTCGTCGAGCCAGCGCTGGCGGATGACCAGGCCGGTGCGCAGGTAGGCGACCACGCCGCCGCCCAGGCTGGTGGCACCCATCACCAGGAAGACCCAGAAGAGCTTTCCCAGCGACGGCGGAGCTGCAACTTGAGGGGCGGCGCTCATTCGTGGGCTTGAGGCGGGTTGCCCTTGAGGCGATAGACGGCGCCGGTCTTGGTGGTGGTGAGGGCGAGCCAGTCGCCGGCGACCTGCTGCAGTTCCAGGAAGAACCGCTCGCAATGGTTCAGCGCCTTGTGGCTGATGTCGTCGGGGCCGGCGAAGCGGAGCTGGAAGGCGAACTCGCCGACGAAGGCATGGTGGTCGCCGCGCGAGCGCCACAGACCGAGATTGGCCGTAGCGGCCGTGCGGTGTCCGAAGTCCAGCGTGCAGATGTCCTGCAGCAGTTCTTCGACGATGGTCTGGTTGACCAGCGAGACGTCGTCGGGCCCGTCGCACGAGATCGACGACAGCGCCGGGAAGATCTGGGCAAGCTCGGGCAGCGACATGTGGCCGAGCGACGACATGACGGTGCGTGCCGCCTCCGGAGCCTGGCTCAGGCCGAACTCGACATTGTGCGAGAGCAGCCGCCGCAGCCCGCCGATCTTCTCCTTGAGCGGCATGACTTCGAGCTTGAATTTGATCTTGTACTTGCCGTCGATCTTCGGCCGCACGTCCAGCGCCTGGGCCTTGGCCATGTCGTCGCTGCGGTACTTGAAGACGATCTCGGGATCGCCGATGGCGAAACCGTCCTCGTAGGCGATGCGCCGGCGGACGATGAAGGCATTGTTGTAGAGATGGTAGCCGCCGGTATCGAGGAACAGGACCTCGCGCACCTCGGGCCGCTGCATGAACTTGGGCGTATGCTGGAAGCCGACGCCGGTCGTCTCGGCGGCGCGCTGTACGAGGGCCGCGAATTCCTTGAAGACACGTGCGGACGTGAAACGGTCAGGCTTGAGGATCAACTTGCACTGCAGATAGCCTATCTCGTCGCAGCGGCGTCCGTCCGCGTAGGTGCTCGCCTGACGCTCGCCCAGCCAGGTCGCGATCTGGCCGTCTACATGATTGTGATGCATTCCTGCTCCCCTGGTGCAGGGTATCGTGCGTTCACTGTCCTGTCATCTGTGCAGCGTTGGGTTGGTCGGCCCGGCCGAACGTTTCGACCTTTCCGTCGGTGAAGCAGACGTAATAACGGTCCGACATGGTCCAGGGCGTGCGCTGCCAGAAGTCCTTGAGGACGGTGTAGTAGGAGCATTCCTTGCCGGGCGAGTAGGCCGAACTTTCCGACCGGCCCAGGACGGCCTGGACCTGGTCGCGGCTCATCCCGGCATGCAGCCGCTCGACATTGTCGCCGTGTACGCAGGCGCCCAGTAAAGCCGCGAGCAGCACGGCGGAAAGCGGAGCGATGTAGGGCTTCATCTCCTTCTCCATATGCGATCATCCATAAGCGATTAGTCAGGTTTGGTCTGGCCGCCAACAATTGTCGGGCAGGTGGATGGCTGGCGCAATTCCAGACGATGCGCTAGGTCGGAAGGATGCAAGATCAGACCAGATTTGTCGCGCCGGGCATCGTTGCCTCGCTGAGCGGTGCCACTGCCGGCATGCCCGATACACCCATCGCGGAAGTATCCATGTCCGTGTTCGGCGACCCCGACGTCGTTCCCCTGTGGTTCGGCGAAAGCGATCTCGTGACGCCCGATTTCGTGCGCGACGCCGCGGCCAAGGGGCTGCAGGCCGGCGAGACGTTCTACACATGGCAGCGCGGCATTCCCGAACTGCGGGCCTCGCTCTCGGCATATACGGAGCGGCTCTATCGCATCAAGTGCCCGGCCGACCGCATCACGGTGACGACGGGCGGCATGCAGGCGATCCTGCTCACCTGCCAGCTCCTGCTCGATCCCGGTGACAACGTTGTGATCGTCTCGCCGATCTGGCCGAACATCACCTCCGCCACCAAGCTGGTCGGCGGCGAGCCCAAGTATGTCGCGCTGGACCGCACCCCGACCGGCGGCTGGAAGCTCGACCTCCAGAAGGTCTTCGATGCCGTCGACGCCCGCACGCGCGCGATCTTCGTCAACTCGCCGGGCAATCCGACGGGCTGGACGATGACGGCGGACGAGCAGCGCGCGCTTCTCGACTTCGCGAAAAAGCGTGGCCTCTGGATCATGGCCGACGAGGTCTATGCGCGGCTGATCTACAGCAAGCGCCCGGACGGGCGGCAGATCGCTCCGTCATTTCTCGAACAGGCGGGCCCGGACGATCCGCTGATCGTGCTCAACAGCTTCTCCAAGCCGTGGGCGATGACCGGCTGGCGGCTGGGCTGGCTCACGCATCCCGCGCAGCTCGGCGACCAGTTCGCCAAGCTGGTCCAGATCAACACCTCCGGCATACCGGGCTTCCTGCAGCGGGGCGGCATCGCGGCGGTCGAGAAGGGCGACGCCTTCGTCGCCGAGATGGTCGAACGCTGCCGGGCCGGCGGCGAGCTGGTGTTCCAGCGGCTCTCGGCCTTGCCGCGGGTGACGATCTCGCGGCCGGAGGCGGCCTTCTATGCCTTCTTCTCGGTCGACGGCGTGACGGACACGCTCGCCTTCTGCAAGACGCTGGCGAAGAAGTACAAGGTCGGTCTCGCACCGGGTGAAGCGTTCGGGCCGGGCGGCCAGGGCAACATACGCCTCTGCTTCGCGTCCAGTGCAGAGCGGCTCAGCAAGGGCCTGGATCGCATCGAAGCGGCGATCAAGGCAGCATGATGCCAGCATGGCGAATGTTCCTTCCATCGAGGTCCAGCACCTCCGCAAGGTGTATGGCGAGGTCGTCGCCGTCGACGACCTGACCTTCTCCGTGCCGCGCGGCACGGTGCTCGGCCTGCTGGGCGGCAACGGCGCCGGCAAGACGACGACGATTGCCATGCTGCTCGGCCTGCTCGAACCGACGGGCGGCAGCATCAATATCCTCGGCATCGACATGCTGAAGCGCCGCTACGCCGCGCTGCCGCGCATGAACTTCTCCTCGCCCTACGTCGACCTGCCGCATCGGCTGACCGTGCGGCAGAACCTGATGTTCTACGGCGGCCTCTACGGCGTGAAGGACCTCAAGGCGCGGATCATCGAGGTGGCGCGCCAGATGCAGGTCGAGCCGTTCCTCGACCGTCAGGCGGGCAAGCTGTCGGCCGGGCAGAAGACGCGCGTGGCGCTGGCCAAGGCGCTGATCAACAAGCCCGACGTGCTGCTGCTCGACGAGCCGACGGCCTCGCTCGATCCGGATACGGCCGACTGGGTGCGCGGCTATCTCGAAGAGTACCAGCACGAGACGCACGCCACGATCCTGCTGGCCTCGCACAACATGGGCGAGGTCGAACGGCTCTGCGACGACGTGATCCTGCTGCAGTCGGGCAAGGTCTTCGAGCGCGGCAGCCCGCGCGAGCTGATCGAGCGGTTCGGCCGCGAGGACATGGAGGAGGTGTTCCTCGACATGGCGCGCGGTCGCGGTCGTGGGCTCGACGCCCTGAAGAAGCCGGGAGTAACGCCATGAGCGGTTCGCTGCAGCGGATCTTCGCCCTGGTCATGCGCCACATCCATCTGTGGAGCGGGTCGGTGATGCGCATCGTCGACTCGATCTACTGGCCGGCCGTGCAGATGGTGATGTGGGGCTTCCTGACCCAGTTCCTGGCGAACCAGACTTCGTATGTCGGCCATGCCGCCGGCGTGCTGCTGGCCGGCCTGCTGCTGTGGGAGCTGGTGGTGCGTGGCAACCTCTCGCTCAGCATCGCCTTCCTGGAAGAGATGTGGTCGCGCAATCTCGGCCATCTCTTCGTCAGTCCCATCCGGTCGTGGGAGATGGCGGCAGGCATCGTGATCGTGGCGCTGCTGCGCACCCTGCTGGGCATGGTGCCGGTGTCGCTGCTGGCCTGGGCCTTCTTCGGCTACTCGATCTACACGCTCGGCCTGCCGCTGATCGCCTTCTTCGTGATCCTGCAGATGTTCTCCTGGTCGATCGGGCTTGCGATGTCGGGGCTGGTGATGCGGGTCGGCCAGAGCGCGGAGAGCTTCGCCTGGGCCGCCGTCTTCATCCTGATGCCGGTGAGCGGCGTCTACTATCCGATCTCCGTCCTGCCGCACTGGCTGCAGCCGATCGCCTGGGGCGTGCCGACCTCCTACGTCTTCGAGGGCATGCGGTCGATCCTGGCGGAGGGGACGGTGCACTGGGATCTGATGGCGTTCGCCTTCGGCCTGTCGATCGTCTATCTGATCATAGGCTTCCAGGTGTTCCAGTGGTTCTTCCGGTCCTCGCGCCGGGCAGGGTCGCTGCTGGGACAGGGGGAGTAGAGCAGGGTCGACCGTTCATCGAGGTGAGTGATGTCCAAGCATGCTGTGTTGCCCGTCCTGATCGCGCTTGCCGCCGCAGCCTGCGTCACGACAACCTCTCAGACGCCGCCGACGCCGAAACCGGCTTGGACGAACATCTACACCGTGCCGCTCGACGCCATGGTGAGCTGCCTGTCGCAACCGGCCGGCGAGGGCTTCGTGGTCGCTCAGACGCCGTCGCCGCAGCCGGGTGTCACCGCGATCTCCTACGTGCCGCGCAGCGCCCCGCAGGCCGAGTCGCGCTATCTCGTGAGTCGCGTGCCCGACGGCACGATCCAGGTGAGCTGGCAGCGGCTGGGCAGCGTCGGCGGTCTCGACTGGCTCGACGTGCAGGCCCGCGAGCGCGCCAATCGCTGCGGCGGGACGTCCTAGGATCGCTGCGGCAGGCGCAACGCCATCAGGACTTCATTAACGTAGCCCGCTGACGTCCTGAGGGCGTGGGGCTCGACGCCATAGGCGGCGAATCCGAACTTGGTGTAGAGCGCGATCGCGGCGTCGTTGCCTTCGACGACCGTAAGCGTGAGCTGCTCGACGACGTCTTGCGCCGTTTCGATCAGTGCGGCGAGGAGCGCCGATCCCGCGCCGCGGCCCTGCCAGGCAGGCTCGACGTAGAAGCCCCAGACGACAGCCTTGTGAGAGACCTTCGGGCCGACTTCCTGCCTGAACCCGGCCATGCCGACGATGCGTCGGTCGTCGAAAGCGCCGAAGACGACGGACGTGGAGAGCCCGTCGGCGAACGCGCTGACTGGCCGCGCTACTTCGATCTCATAGGTCGAGCCGAACGCCTCCGGCGCGGCCTGTAGCGCGGCAAGGCGAATGGCGCGGAACGCCTCGGCGTCGGACGGCCGGAGGCGGGCGATCCTGAACGAGCCCGTCATCTAGCGCGCGTTGAGGACGCCCTGGCAGGCGGCGGGCAGCTTGGGGCGATAGGGCTTGGGCGGGCCCGGCGACGGCGGTGGGGGCGGCGCCTTGCGGAACCACGACTCCAGCGCTTCGCCGCACCCATCGTCGTCGGAATAGGCGGCCTGCGGCTGGCACTGCGGATTGCCGGGCGGGCAGTAGAGCCGGACGTGGAAATGCGAGTCGTGGCCGTACCAGGGCACCAGCTTGCGCAGCCAGCTCCGGTTGCCGGTCGCCGTGTTGCAGATCCGCTGCTTGATCCACTTGTTCACGAACATGCGGTCGAGGTTGGGCATCTCGGCGGCCGTGCGCAGCAACAGGACGTGCTGCTGAGTGAACACCGTGTCGTCGATGCCGCTGTCGTTGGCAAGCACCAGCGACCGCAGGCGCGGGTTCTCGCGCTCGCCGGGCGCCCGCCGCGCGCCGGGCTGGCGCTCGAACCAGATGTCGGCGTCGAGGCCGACCTGATGGCTGGCATGGCCGGACGGAGCGGGGCCGCCGCGCGGCTGGCCGATATCGCCGATATAGAGATGCGCCTGGCCGGCAGCGCGTATCCTTTCGGCGAGCGCGGTGATGAAATCGACTGTGACGGGCTGGCCCCAGTAGCGATTGCGGCTGACGCGAATCGCCTCGTAACCGGGGCCGTCGAGCGGCAGCGCCTGGGCCCCCTGCAGACAACCTGCAGTGTAGAAGCCGATGGACTGGGGCGGGCCGGGCGTCGGCGTGGCGGCATCGGCCCAGTCGTTCGCCGCCGCCTCGGCAGCCATCGAAAGCAAGCCCGCGAGCAGCGGAATGACGAAACGCATCATCTTGTTGGCAGGATAGTCGCTCGCTAAGACTTTGCCCATGGCCGACTATGCTTTCCTGAAGCTCGAACGTCGCGACGCCGTGGCATGGCTGACGCTCAACCGGCCGGAACGCCGGAATGCCCTGACACACGCCATGATGCTGGAACTCGAAGATGCCTTCGCGCGCATCCGCGACGATGCGGCCTGCCGCGTGCTGGTGATTCGCGGCGCGGGCGGCCACTTCTGTGCCGGCGGCGACCTCGATGCCATGGCCGACATGCCGCCACGGCCGTCGAACGGCGCGGAAGATCCGCTGCTGCCGGCCTATCGGCAATTCGGCAACGCGCTGCTCGCCCTCGATTCGCTGCCACAGGCGACGATCTCCGTCGTCGAAGGGTCGGCCGTCGGCGGCGGCTTCGGCATGGCCTGCTGCTCCGACGTCGTGGTGCTGCATCAAAGTGCGCATTTCGGGGTGCCGGAACCGAAAGTAGGCTTCATCCCCTCGCAGATCGTTCCGTTCCTGGTGCGACGCCTGGGCGAGGGGCCGATGCGCGACCTCGCCGTGACCGGGCGTGTCGTCGACGCCACCGAGGCTTGTCGGTTGGGTGTCGGACGCTACCTCTGCCGGACGACGGAGGAGATGGACGCAACGTTGCAGGCCTTGCTCGACGATATCCTCAAGATGGAGCCGGTGGCCCTCGCGGCCGCCAAGCATCTGGTGCTGTCGTGCGCGACCCGGGACGATCGTTCGGTCCTCGACGCCGCGGCGGAAAGTCTGGTCGGCCTGCTGCGGCGGCCGCAGGCGGCCGAAGGCATCAAGGCCTTCAAGGCCAAGGCGTCGCCGTCTTGGAGTCGGGGCTAGGGAGCCGGGGTTAGGGAGCACGGGTTAGGGGGGGCAGAACCATGCGCAACTATCGCCACATCGAGGTCAGGCCGATCGCCGGTGCGCTGGGCGTGGAGATCCACGGCGTCGACGCCTCGCGCGACCTGGAGGCCGATGTCGTGGCCGAGATGCGCCAGGCGCTGCTCGACCATCTCGTGATCTTCCTGCGCGGGCAGACCATGACGCCGATGCAGCAGCTTGCCTTTGCCCGCAAGTTCGGCGAGCCGGTCGAATATCCGCAGCTCAAGGGCCTGCCCGAAGCGCCGATGATCACGCCGGTGGTGAAGCTCGAACACGAGCGCAACAATTTCGGCGGCATCTGGCATTCCGATACGACCTACCTGCCGGCCCCGCCGATGGGCAGCATGCTGCTGGCGCGCGAAGTGCCGCCCTATGGCGGCGACACGATGTTCGCCAACCAGTACCTCGCCTACGAGGCGCTCTCGGAGGGGCTGAGGGCAACGCTCGACGGCTTGATCGGGGTCAGCTCCTCGGCCAAGGCCGATGTCACGAAGACCCGCGAGGACCGCATGAAGGCGGCGGGGGCCGAGCTGAAGGAGCTGACGGCCGAGCATCCGATCGTGCGCACCCACCCCGAAACCGGTCGCAAGGCGCTCTACACGTCGGACGCCCACACCTCGCACATCAAGGGCTGGACGGAGAAGGAGAGCCTGCCGCTGCTCAGGTTCCTGTGGGATCACCAGACCCGGCCGGAGTTCACCTGCCGGTTCCGCTGGGAAGCGGGGTCGCTTGCCTTCTGGGACAATCGCGCGGCCATGCACAATCCGATCAACGACTATCACGGCTACCGCCGCGTCATGCACCGCATCACGCTGGCCGGCGACAAACCTAGATAGAGACGATCCTGAGCGGGAGCAGACAATGTCCGACATTGGCGGTTTGATCGCCGTTTTCGTCCTCGTTGCCGCCAACGGATTTTTCGTCGCTGCAGAATTCTCCCTCGTCGCCGTCCGCCGCAGCCGCGTCGTCGAGCTGATCGCAGAGGGCCGGATGAACGCCGGAGCCCTCGACAAGGCGCTGGGCAACCTCGATGCCAATCTGGCCGCGACCCAGCTCGGCATCACCATCTCCTCGCTGGGACTGGGCTGGGTCGGCGAACCGGCATTGGCTCACCTGATCCAGCCGCTGCTGGGCGACGGCATGGGCGCGTGGGCCGGGATCACCAGCTACACCGTCGCCGTCGCCTTCGCTTTCATCGTGATCACCACGCTTCACATCGTGCTCGGCGAACTGGCGCCCAAGAGCCTCGCCCTGCAGCGCAGCGAGGGGACGGCGCTCTGGGTGGTGCGGCCGCTGACGGCTTTCCTCTGGCTGCTGCGACCGGCGATCTTCGTGCTGAACGGGCTCGGCAATCTGGTGCTGCGCCTCTGCGGCCTGCGCCCCGGCACCGGCGAAGGATCGCTGCATTCGGCGAGCGAGCTGAAGCTGCTGGTGGCGGCCAGCCAGGATGCCGGCCTTCTGCAGGCCGCCCAGGAGGAGGTCGTGATGCGCGCCCTCGATGCCGGCAACCGGCGCGTCGGCGACATCATGACCCCGCGCACGGAAGTCGACTGGATCGACTTCGACGACAGTCACGACGAGGTGGTGAAGACGCTCCGCGAAAGCCGGCACGAGCAGCTCCTCGTCAGCCGCGGCAACATCGACGAACTGGTGGGAGCGGTTTCCAAGCGGCATCTCCTGAACCAGCTGCTGGCCGGCAGCCCGCTCGATCTCGAAGCCGTCATCGGAAAGCCGCTGCTGGTCCACGAGGCCACGCCGGTGTTCAAGGTGCTCGACGATTGGGGCACGGTCACCATGCCCGGCTGCTTTGCCGCCTCGCTGGAACGCCACAAGGCAGCGGGCACCAGCCCTAAAATGTTGTGGCAGCACGATCAGACGCAGCCGATCGGTGCTTGGTCCGACGTCGCCGAGGACGACACCGGCCTGCGCTGTGCCGGCAATCTCATCCTTGACGTCGCCAAGGCCGTCGAGGCGCACGCGCTGCTGAAGGCCGGCGCCATCGACGGGCTGTCGATCGGCTTCCAGCTCATCAGTGGCGAGGAAGTCTCCGCCGCCGACGCCGAGGCCGAAGGCATCGACACGTCGTCGGGCTACCGCACCGAGGACGGCACCATCATCCTGATGCGCGAGATCGACGTGCAGGAGATCAGCCTCGTGACGTTCCAATCCTGCGCCGAGGCGACCGTCGACGGCGTGCGAGTAAAAACCATTCCTGCGGC
>JAIUOY010000186.1:0-3525 GCA_020160995.1 Pseudomonadota bacterium
GAGGGCGCCAACGGCGTGCAGGCGATGGATCTCGTCGGCCGCAAGCTCGGCCGCGACGGCGGCCGCGGCATCATGGCCTTCTTCAACGAGGTCGGCACCTTCCTGAAGGAGAATGCCGAGGACGAAGCGCTGAAGCCGCTGCTCGGGCCGCTCCAGGTCTCGCTCGGTCATCTCCAGCAGGCGGCGATGTGGTTCATGAACAACGCCCTCGCCAAGCCAGACAATGCCGGCGCGGGCGCCTCCGATTTCATGCATCTGCTCGGTCTCGTCTCGCTCGGCTACATGTGGGTCAA
Organism: Pseudomonadota bacterium; assembly: GCA_020160995.1. Lineage (GTDB taxonomy): Bacteria > Pseudomonadota > Alphaproteobacteria > Reyranellales > Reyranellaceae > Reyranella. The sequence continues at coordinate 294 of JAIUOY010000186.1, forward strand.
GATGGCCAAGGCGGCGCAGGAGAAGCTCAAGGCCGGTGCCGACGAGCGCATGAGCGGCAAGCTGGTCACCGCCCGCTTCTTCATGGAGCGCACCTTGCCGGAAACCGCCGCCCATCTGGCGCGGATCACCTCCGGCGCGGACACCACCATGGCGCTCAGCGTCGAGCAGTTCTGACGGATTTTCCGAGCTGAACCCGTCATCCCAGACAAGCTGCGAAGCGGCGGCGATCCGGGATCCATCATCGAGCTCCGGCGCCCTTCGATGGATTCCGGATCTTCGCTTCGCTCCGTCCGGGATGACGGCGCGTTTCTTTCGATTACTCTGGGTTCGAAGCGGCTCAGTCTGACGCCGAGTGAAGAGCCGAAAACGACCGGCCACTCCGGGAGGAGCAACATGGCAGACGCATTCATCTACGATCACGTCCGGACGCCGCGCGGGAAGGGCAAGGCCGACGGCTCGCTTCACGAAGTCACGGCGATCGAGCTCGGCACTCAGGCCCTGCGCGCGATCAAGGACCGCAACGGTCTCGATCCGCTCCTCGTCGAGGATGTGGTGATGGGTTGCGTAGACCCGGTCGGCGAGGCCGGAGCCGACATCGCCCGCACCGTCGCGCTCAAGGCCGGCTACGGCAAGGAGGTGCCGGGCGTGCAGATCAACCGCTTCTGCGCCTCGGGCCTCGACGCGGTGAACCTCGCCGCGGCGCAGGTCATGTCCGGCCAGAAGGAGATGGCGATCGGCGGCGGCGTCGAGTCGATGTCGCGCGTCGGCATGGGCGCTTCCGGTTTCGGAATCGCGGTCGATCCATCAGTTGCCATCGACACTTATTTCATGCCGCAGGGCGTCTCGGCCGACCTGATCGCGACGAAATACGGCTTCTCGCGCGACGATGTCGACGCCTTCGCCGTGCGCTCGCACCAGCGCGCCGCAAAGGCCTGGGCCGAAGGGCGCTTCAAGCGCTCGGTGATCCCCGTCACCGACGTCAACGGCCTCGTCATCCTCGACCGCGACGAGACGATCCGGCCGGGCACCGACATGCAGACTCTGGCTGCGCTGAAGCCCTCCTTCGTCCAGATGGGAGAGATGGGCGGCTTCGATGCGGTCGCGACCGCGGCGCACCCGGATGTCGAGTTCGTCAACCACGTCCACCATGCCGGCAATTCCTCGGGCATCGTCGATGGCGCGGCCGCCGTGCTCGTCGGCTCCAAGAAGGCCGGCAAGGTGGCCGGCCTGAAGCCGCGCGCCCGCATCAAGGCCTTCGCGACCGTCGGCTCCGACCTCGCGTTGATGCTGACCGGCCCGGTCGACGTCACCGAGCGCGTGCTGAAGAAGGCCGGCATGTCGATTGGGGATATCGACCTGTTCGAATTGAACGAGGCCTTCTCCTCGGTCGTGCTGCGCTATCAGCAGGCGCTCGACATCGACGACGCCATCCTGAACGTCAACGGCGGCGCCATCGCCATGGGCCACCCACTCGGCGCGACCGGCGCGATGGTGCTGGGTACCGTGCTCGACGAGCTGGAGCGGCAGGACAAGCAGACCGCTTTGGTGACGCTTTGCGTCGCCGTCGGCATGGGCGTCGCCACCATCATCGAGCGGGTGTGACAGGCGTCATCCCGTGCGCGCTGCGGCACGCAGTGCCGCTGCGCAGACACGGGACCGTGTGACGAGAGAACGCCCGAACACCGCCTTTTCCTGATGACGATCCCGGATCGCCGCGATGCGGCGTCCGGGATGACCCGACCCACCGGAGGGAACGTCCATGAACCTCACCAATTTCCGCTTCGAGACCGACGCCGACGGCATTGCCGTCGCGACCTGGGACATGCCGGGCCGCTCGATGAACGTCATCACCCCGCAGGTGATGGAAGAGCTCAACCAGATCGTCGACAAGGTCGCGGGCGATGAAGCCATCAAGGGCTGCGTCATCACCTCCGGCAAGGAGAGCTTCTCCGGCGGCGCCGACCTCACCATGCTTCAGGGGCTGCGCGACCTCTATGTGACGCTCGCCAAGGAGAAGGGCGAGGCGGTCGCGATGCAGAGCTTCTTCGACGAGAGCCGCAAGCTCAGCCAACTCTACCGCAAGCTCGAAACCTGCGGGAAACCCTTCGCCGCGGCGATCCATGGCGTCTGCCTCGGCGGCGCCTTCGAGCTCTCGCTCGCCTGCCAGTACCGCGTCGTCTCTGACGATGCCTCGACCCGCGTCGGCCTGCCCGAGATCAAGGTCGGGCTTTTCCCCGGCGCCGGCGGCACCCAGCGCGTGGCGCGCCTGATGCAGACCGGCGACGCGCTCCAGATGATGTTCAAGGGCGAGCAGGTGAAGGCATTGCCGGCGCGCAATTCCGGCCTCGTCCACGCCGTCGCTCCGCGTGCCGACATCGTCCAGAACGCCAAGGACTGGCTCAAGGCCAACCCGCAGGCGACTCAAGCCTGGGACCAGAAGGGCTTCAAGCTGCCCTCCAACAAGGTGCATTCGCCGGCCGGCATGCAGATCTGGCCGCCGGCCAGCGCGATCTATCGCCGCGAGACCAACGACAACTACCCGGCCGCACGCGCCATCCTCTGCGCGGTTTATGAGGGCTTGCAGCTGCCGATCGATCTCGGCCTCAAGGTCGAGAGCCGCTACTTCGCAAAAATTCTGCGGACGAAGGAGGCGGCCTCGATGATCCGCTCGCTCTTCGTCTCGATGCAGGAGCTCAACAAGGGCGCCCGCCGCCCGGCTGACGTGCCGCCGTCCAAGCTCAAGAAGGTCGGCGTCATCGGTGCCGGCTTCATGGGCGCCGGCATCGCCTATGTCACCGCCAATGCCGGCCTTGAGGTCGTGCTCGTCGACCGCGACATCGAGGCGGCCGAGAAGGGCAAGGCCTATTCGCACAAACTGGTCTCCGACCAGATCATGAAGGGCCGCGCCAAGACCGCCGATCGCGACGCGCTGCTCGGCCGCATCAAGGCCTCGGCGGATTACGCCGATCTCAAGGGCTGCGACCTCGTCGTCGAGGCGGTCTTCGAGGACCCGAAGGTCAAGGCCGAGGTCATCGCCAAGGTCGAGGCCGTGGTCGGTCCTCGCACCATCTTCGGCTCCAACACCTCGACGCTGCCGATCACCGGCCTCGCCGAGAACAGCCAGCGGCCGAGGAATTTCATCGGCATCCATTTCTTCTCGCCGGTCGAGAAGATGCTGCTGGTCGAGGTCATCATGGCCAAGAAGACCGGCAAGAAGGCGCTCGCCATGGC
>JAIUOY010000187.1:0-42012 GCA_020160995.1 Pseudomonadota bacterium
AGGCGCCGCGTGTCGCCGCCCTCGTTCTGGCAGCCGGCCGGTCGACGCGGATGGGAGGCCCCAACAAGCTGCTGGCCGACGCCAAGGGCGAGCCGCTCGTCGTGCATGCGGTGAAAGCGGCATTGGCATCGCAAGCGGTCGAGGTCGTGGTCGTGCTGGGTCACATGGAAGACCAGGTACGGCCGGCGATCGAGAAGGCGGTGCCGCCGAAATCTCGACTGCGCTTCGTCGTCAATCCGGATTTCGCGGAAGGCCTTAGCACTTCGGTGAAGACCGGGATCGGTACGCTCGGCTCGAACATCGACGCGGCCATCGTTCAACTCGGCGACATGCCGGGTGTCGGCGCGCCGCTGCTCGACCGGCTTATCGCCGCCTTCAGTCCGGTCGAGGGCCGCACGATCTGCGTGCCGACGGTCGGCGGCAAGCGCGGCAACCCCGTCCTGTGGGCCCGGCGCTTCTTCCCGGAGATGGCGAAGCTCTCGGGCGACAGCGGCGCCAAGCATCTGATCGGCGAGCACGCCGATCTGGTCTGCGAGGTCGAGATGACGGGTGAGGCCGCCATCACCGACATCGACACGCCGGAGGCGCTCGCGGCCTGGCGGGAGCGGAGTACGGCATGAGTTTCGACGTCGCCGCTGTTCGCCGGCAGTTTCCTATTCTCTCCGAAATCATCGACGGCCTGCCGGTTCACTATCTCGACAACGGCGCCTCGGCACAGACGCCGCTCGCCGTGATCGACGCGGTGCGGCACTACGAGACGACCAGCCGCGCGAACGTGCTGCGCGGCGTGCATCGACTGGCCGAGCGCGCGACCGAGGCCTACGAGAATGCCCGCGCCGAGGTTGCCAAGTTCCTGGGCGTCCAGCCGCTGGAAGTGATCTTCACCGGCGGCTGCACGGCAGCGATCAATCTGGTGGCCTATTCCTACGGCTCGCTGCTGAAGCCCGGCGATCGCATCCTGCTTTCCGAGCTGGAGCATCACTCCAACATCGTGCCCTGGCAGCTCCTGCGCGCCCGCTCGGGCATCGAGATCGACATGATCCCGGTGACGGAGGATGGCCGCATCGATCTCGATGAGCTGCCACGTCTGTTGACGTCGAAAACCAAATTGATCTCGCTGGCTCATGTCTCGAACGTGACGGGTGCACTGCTCGATGTCCGCGCTGTTGTCGCGGCCGCCAAATCGGTTGGCGCCAAGGTGATGCTCGATGGCGCACAACGCGCGCCGCACGGGCCGCTCGATCTGCCGTCGCTCGGCATCGATTTCTATGTCTTTGCCGGCCACAAGGCTTATGGGCCGAACGGCATTGGCATCCTTTGGGGCAGGCCCGAACTGCTCGACGCCATGCCGCCGTTCATGGGCGGCGGCTCGATGATCGGACGAGTGACCTTTGCCGAGACGACATGGGCGCCGTCGCCGCGTCGCTTCGAGGCCGGCACGCCGGCGATCGGCCCTGCCATCGGCCTGGGGGCCGCCTGTACCTGGATGCAGGCGCTGGACTGGACAGCGGCACACGATCACGAGATGGCCTTGGTGCAGCGGCTGATGGACGGGTTACAGAAGGTCGATGGCACCAGGCTGTTCGGCCCGGCGAGCCTGCAGAACCGCTATCCGGTCGTATCCTTCATGCTCGAAGGCGTGCATCCGCACGACGTCGCCCAGACGCTCGACTCTTTCGGCGTTGCCGTACGCGCAGGCCATCATTGTGCTCAGCCGTTGATGGATCGCTTCGATCTCGACGGTACGACCCGGGTCTCGATGGCGCCTTATAACGACAATACGGATATCGACGCGCTGCTGGCCGGCGTGGCGCATGCCGCACGTACCTTGCGATGAACGACCAGCTCTATCAGGACCGCATCGTCGCCCTTGCCAAGGCCAAGACCGGCGCCGGCAAGCTCGACGCACCGACCAAGTCGGCCCGACGCGACAATCCATTGTGCGGCGATCGCGTCACGATGGACATCAAGCTCGACGGGCAGGGGCGCATCACGGAGATCGCCCATCAAGTGCGTGGCTGCCTCCTGTGCCAGGCTTCGGCTTCGGCATTGTCGGCCGTTGCGGTCGGCCGCGACGCCGCGGGCATCGCCGACGTCCGGCACGACGCCGAGCGTGCCCTCGGTCGCGAGGCCGGCGAGCCACGCGAACCGTTCACGGCCTTCGCTCCCGTCGCCGCGCACAAATCACGACAGGAATGCGTGTTGCTTCCCTTCGAAGCCTTGAAGGACGCTCTCTCGTAGTTTCGTCGCGTCGTCGCCGTGGTTGTGTCACAGTCGCCCCTCACGGTGCGCGTGCATCGCCCGGGAGAGACTATGCGCCTCATTCTGAACGTCGTGGCCCTCTTGGGCCTGATTGCGTTCCCGACTTTCGCCTTCGCTCAGGAACTCGCGCTCAAGCGGGTCATGCTGTCCTCGGGCGGTCTCGGCTACTTCGAGTACGAAGCCACAGTGGAAGGGAACGCCACCCTGAAGCTCACGGTGTCGCTCGATCAGGTCGACGACGTGCTGAAGAGTCTGGTCGTCTACGACGACAAGGGCGGCGTCGGCGGCCTCAGCCTGCCTGGCCGCGAACCGCTCGCCCAGGCTTTCAAGGATCTGCCGTTCGATCAGCATTCGCTGGGCTCTCCGGCCGAGCTGCTGGCCACCCTCAAAGGAGCGGAGATTACGGTTGGCGGCGGCCGTGCTCTTGCGGGCCGTGTCGTCTCTGTCGAGGAAGAGACCGTCACCCTGCCGGGCGACAAGGGCACGACCAAGCGCACGCGCGTGACGCTTTTCACCGACCGTGGCTTGCAGCAGTTCATTCTGGAGGATGCGGAAAATCTGCAATTCGCTGACGCCGCTTTGCGCGCCAAGATCGGCCAGGCGCTGCTCGCGATCCAGGGCAACCGCGCCAAGGATGCGCGTACCCTCGATCTGGCCACTCGTGGCGACGGCAAGCGTACCGTGCGTGTCGCCTACATCGTCGAAGCGCCCGTATGGAAGGCTTCCTACCGCCTGACCCTGCCGGCCGATGCCGCCGCACCGCGCTCGGCGCTGCAGGGCTGGGCCGTCGTCGAAAACCTGAGCGGTCAGGACTGGAAGGATGTCGAGCTCACCCTGGTGTCCGGCCGTCCCGTCGCGTTTCGGCAAGCCCTCTACAACGCCTATTACGTGACGCGGCCCGAAGTCCCGGTCGAAGTGGCGGGCCGTCTGATGCCGGGCGTCGATCGCGGTGGCGTGGAAGCCGATCAGCGCGCGAAATCGATGCCCATGCCGGCGCCGTCCCAGTATCGAGCGCAACAGGAGCGTTCGGTCGCCGCGCCTGCGGCGGCACCTCCGCCGCCGCCGGCTCCGATTGCAGCGGGGGCTGAACCGATTGCGGCGAGCGATGCAGCGACGCAGGTCGTCTTCAAGTTCCCGCGCGCCGTGAGCGTGGAAAACGGCCGCACGCTGTCGATTCCGATCATCGACCGTCAGGTGCCGGCGCTGCGGCTGGCGCTCTATCAGGCCGATACGGCCGCGCGCAATCCGCTGGCCGCGATTCGCCTGACCAACGATGGCGAATCGGGGCTGCCTCCGGGCATCATCACGATCTATGAGCGCGACAAGGCGGGTTATGTCGCCTATGTGGGCGACGCTCGTCTCTCAGGTTTCCCGACGGGCGAGACGCGGCTTCTCGCCTATGCCCTCGACGAGAAGATCGTGATCGAGCGCGACGTCGCGCAGACCGACCAGCTCGCGACCGGCACCATTGCCAATGGCGCGCTGCGTCTGTCGCGCGTCGTGCGCCAGACCACGACGTATCGGGTGCGTGGCCCGGCCAAGGAGCCACGCCAGCTCATCGTCGTACAGCGCCGCCTGCCGGGCTGGACGCTTTCGAAACCCGACGCAAAGGGCGTCGAATTGAGCGAAGGCAACTATCGCATCCCGTTCCAGCTTCCAGGTGGCGATCAGACCCAGACCTTCGAGGTCGTGCAGGAGCAGACCCAGCAGCAGGAAGTGCGGCTGGTCGAAAGCGCTGCCGACCAGATCCGCGTCTACGCCCAGGCTCGCGAGTTCGACGCCAAGACGCGCGATGCTTTGAGCCGCGTGCTGCAGCTTCAGCAGGCGGTCGCCGAGGCCCAGCGCAAGGTCACGCAGGTCGACGGCGAGCGCCAGCAGATCGTGCAGGAGCAGGCGCGGCTGCGCGACAACCTCGCCCGCGTGCCGGCCAACAGCGACCTGCAGCGCCGCTATCTCGCCACGCTCGACAAGCAGGAGACCGAGCTTGAGGCGATCGCCAAGCGTCGCGGCGAGGCAGAGAAGGGCGTCGAAACGGCACGCGAGGCGCTCAGGACCTACGTCGCGTCGCTCGGCTGATCAGCCTGCGCGCAACGTCCTGACGGCATCGTCGCGGCGGAACAAATAGAGCAGGGCGCGCAGCGCCTCGCCGCGCTCGGATTGCAGGTCGGGGTCGCGATCGATCACCAGCCGCGCATCGTCGCGAGCGGCCTGCAGCAGCTCGCCGTGGGCTGCGAGATCGGCGAGGCGCATGTCGGGCAGGCCGCTCTGTCGCGTTCCCAGCAATTCGCCGGCGCCGCGCAGCCGCAGATCCTCTTCGGCGATGCGAAAGCCATCCTCGGTTTCGCGCATGATGGCGAGCCGTGACTTGGCCGTCTCGCCGAGAGGCTGGGCGTAGAGCAGCAGGCAGGTCGACTTGGCGCTGCCGCGGCCGACGCGCCCCCGGAGCTGATGGAGCTGCGCCAGGCCGAAGCGCTCGGCGTGCTCGATCACCATCACGGTGGCTGCCGGCACGTCGACGCCGACCTCGATCACCGTCGTCGCCACCAGGATCGACAGCCTTCCGTCGGCGAAGGCGCCCATCGTCGCCTCGCGTTCCGCGCTCTTCAGGCGGCCATGTAGCAGCCCGACCTTGCCGGGGAACCGCTCGCTCAGCAGCCGGAAGCGCTCCTCGACATTGGCGAGATCGACTTCCTCCGATTCCTCGATCAGCGGGCAGACCCAGTAGACGCGCGCGCCGGTCGCGATCTGGCGGCCGATGCCTTGTGCCACCTCGCCAATCCGCTCCAGAGGAATGGTGCGGGTGTCGATCGGTTGTCGGCCGGCGGGCTTTTCGGTGAGCTTGGAAACGTCGAGGTCGCCGTAGGCCGCCAGCATCAGGGTCCGAGGGATCGGCGTTGCCGTCATCACCAGGAGATCGACGGCGTGGCCCTTGGACGAAAGCGCCATGCGCTGATGCACGCCGAAGCGATGCTGCTCGTCGACCACGGCCAAAGCGAGGTCGGCGAATTCCACGTCCTCCTGCACCAGCGCATGCGTGCCGACGACGAGCTGGATCGTGCCGTCGCTCAGGCCCTGCAGGGTCTCTTTCTTCACCTTCTGGCCGTCGCGTCCCGTCAGGAGGGCAAGCCGCACGCCAGCCGCCGCTGCGAGCGGGGCGATGGTTGCGTGATGCTGCCGGGCTAGCAGTTCCGTCGGCGCCATGAGGGCAGCCTGCGCGCCGGCCTCGGCGCAGATCAGCATGGCGAGCAGTGCCACCAGGGTCTTGCCGCTGCCGACATCGCCCTGCAGCAGGCGGATCATGCGTTCGGCCTTGCCCATGTCGGTCGCGATCTCCTCGATGGCCGCCTTCTGGCTCGCCGTGAGGTCGAAGGGCAGGGAAGCCAGCACAGCCTTGCGCAGGCGGCCATCGCCCTCAGTCGCATGTCCTGCGAGCGTCCGATTGTGATGGCGCACCAGCGCAATCGCGAGCTGGCTCGCCAGTAATTCGTCGAAAGCCAGCCGTGCCCGCGCCGGATGCATCGGCGACAGGTCGCTTTCTTCCGTGGGTGCGTGGGCACGGGTGAGGGCGCCGTGCCAGCTCTGCCAGCGCTGCCTGGCGAGGTAGGCGGCGTCCTGCCATTCGGGCAGCTCGGGTGCGCGCTCGACGGCGGCGGCAATGGCCTTCTGGACGGGCCTCTGCGTCAGGCCGGCGGTCAGCCCATAGACAGGTTCGACTCGCAGCACGGACTCGCGCTGGTCCAACGGCACGACATGGTCGGGGTGCGTCATCTGCACCTCGCCCTGGTAGATTTCGACCTTGCCGCTCACCACGCGGGTTTCGCCGGGCGGCAGCAGTTTCCGCAGATAGTCCTCGCGGCCGTTGAAGTAGGTGAGGCAGAGGCGCCCGGTCTCGTCGCTGCACCAGACACGGTAGGGCTGGCGCGGGCTGTGCGGGACCAGGTGTTCGTCGACGACGACGGTGAGCGTGGCGACCTCGCCCGCCTTGGCAGCGGCGACGTCGGGGGCGTTGCGCCGGTCGATCACGCCGAACGGCAGGTGCCACAGCAGGTCGACCACCAGAGGCCCTGCAAGTTTCTCCACGAGCTTGCCCAGCCGCGGGCCAATGCCGGGCAGCGCAGTAACTTGGGCGAAGAGGGGGGTGAGACTCTGCGGGCGCATGGTTGATAAGCTCTGCGGCCGCGTGACTTCGTCATCGCTGCCGCCTATATGCTACGCCCCTTTTTGGGCCGGACCTGGGGAAAACATGTCGGGCGAGGATCTCGAGACGCGGCGCAAGCGTCTGCTCTACCGCAGCGTCTATCGCGGCAACAAGGAGAACGACATCCTTCTTGGCCAGTTCGCGCGCGCCCATATCGCGAGTTTCGATGCTTCGGAGCTGGATCAGTACGAGCGCCTGCTGGCAGCGAGCGACAACGACATCTACGACTGGGTCAGCGGCAAGGTCGCGGTCCCGGCGGAGAGTGACACACCCGTCGTGCGCAAGCTGCTCGCGTTTCGCGTGAGGTTCTAGTGTCGCCGCCGCTTGCCGAGCTCCTGGCCGCGATTCCCCGCAAGGCGGCGCGATGGACCATCGCCGGCCTGCCGGAAGGGGCGGACGCCCTGGTGCTGGCAGAGCTTGCACGCACCACCGGCGGCCGCGACATCCTGCACATAGCGCGCGACGGACAGCGGCTGGAACGGCTGCAGGACGGCCTGCGCTTCTTCTCGCCCGAGCGCGAGGTGCTGGTCTTCCCGGCCTGGGATTGCCTGCCCTACGACCGGCTGTCGCCGCACCCCGATATCATGGCCGAGCGGCTGGAGACGCTGTCGCGCCTCGCCGCGCTTCGCAAGCCGGGTTCGCCGGGCCGCATCATTCTGGCCTCGGTCGGCGCGGCGCTGCAGCGCGTGCCGCCGCGCAGCCTCTATGCCGAAGCCGCGACGATCCTGCGCAAGGGGCAGACCGTCGACGTTGCCTGGCTGACCAAATTTCTGGGCGAGAACGGTTATGGCCGCGCCGAAACGGTCATGGAGCCCGGCGAGTTCGCCGTCCGCGGCGGCCTGTTCGATCTCTTCCCGCCGGGCACGGCCGAACCGCTGCGCCTCGACCTGTTCGGCGACACGCTGGAGACGATCCGCTCCTTCGATCCGATGAGCCAGCTCTCGACCGGAAACCGCGACGAGGTCGTCCTGTTGCCGGTGAGCGAGGTCCTGCTGACACCCGACAGCATCGCGCGCTTTCGCAGCGGCTATCGCGAACTGTTCGGCAGCGTCGCCGGCGACGACGTGCTCTACGAAGCGGTCTCCGCCGGTCAGCGCCATGTCGGCGTCGAACACTGGCTGCCGCTGTTCCACGAGCGGCTGGAGACGCTGCTCGACTATTGTCCGGAAGCCGTGGTCACGGCCGACCACGAGGCGAAGGAAGCCTTCCAGGCACGCCACGAGCTGATCGCCGACTATTACGACGCGCGCCAGAAGACCGGCGCCAAGGGCGGCATGAGCGGTGGGGCGGACTACAAGCCCGTGCCGCCAGAACGGCTCTACCTCAAGCCGTCGGAATGGGAGCGACTGCTGGACGGCCACGCTGCCGCGCAGTTCACCACCTTCGACGCGATGCCGGGGACGCCCAATGCCATCGACCTTGGTGGCCGCCGTCACGAAGGCTTTGCCCAGGCGCGCACGGCGCAAGGCGTCAATCTCTTCGACAAGGTTGCCGAGCATGTGAAGGCCGCGAACGCCGCCGGCCGCCGCGTCGTGATCGCCGGCTACACCGAGGGGTCGAGCAGCCGCCTCCAGCATCTCCTGCAGGAGCATGGCGCCACGACGCCTGTTCCCGTTGCCGACTATGCGATGGTGCAGGGCCTGCCGCCCGGTGCGCTGGGCCTCGCGGTCTGGTCGCTGGAGCACGGCTTCGTCCTCGACGGACTGGAGGTCATCGGCGAGGAAGACATCCTCGGCGACCGCCTGTCCCGTCCGGCCAAGAAGCGCCGGCCTTCCGAGCGGTTCATCGCCGAGGCGGCGGCCCTCAGCGACGGCGATCTCGTCGTGCATCGCGAGCACGGTGTCGGCCGCTACGAGGGCCTGGTGACGCTGGAGATCCAGAACGCGCGCCATGACTGCCTGCGGCTCACCTACGAAGGCGGCGACAAGCTTTTCGTCCCCGTCGAGAACATCGACGTGCTGAGTCGGTACGGGTCTTCGGAAGAGGGGGCCGTCCTCGACCGGCTGGGCGGCGTCGCCTGGCAGTCGCGCAAGGCGAAGCTGAAGCAGCGCATCGCCGACATGGCGGACCGGCTGATCCAGATCGCAGCGGAACGCGCCGTGCGGCGTGGCGAGACGTTGAGCCCGCCCGAAGGCCTCTACGACGAGTTCTGCGCCCGCTTCCCCTACACCGAGACCGACGACCAGCTCCAGGCGATCTCAGACGTGATCGAGGACCTGTCGTCGGGTAAGCCGATGGACCGGCTGATCTGCGGCGATGTCGGCTTCGGCAAGACCGAGGTAGCCCTGCGCGCGGCCTTCGTCGCGGCCCTGTCGGGCAAGCAGGTCGCGGTCATCGGCCCGACGACCCTGCTGGCCCGCCAGCATCACCGCAACTTCGTCGAGCGCTTTCAGGGCATGCCCGTACGCATCGGCCGGCTGTCGCGGCTCGTCGGGGCGAAGGAGGCCAAGGCCACCAAGGAGGCGCTGAAGGAGGGCACGCTCGACATCGTGGTCGGCACGCATGCGCTGCTGGCCAAGGGCATCGAGTTCAAGGACCTCGGCCTGCTGATCGTCGACGAAGAGCAGCATTTCGGCGTCGGCCACAAGGAGCGGCTGAAGGAGCTGCGTGCCGACGTCCACGTGCTGACGCTGACGGCGACGCCGATCCCGCGCACTCTGCAGCTTGCCCTGACCGGCGTGCGCGACATGAGCCTGATCGCCACGCCGCCGGTCGACCGTCTGGCCGTCCGCACCTTCGTGACGCCGTTCGATGGCGTGACGATCCGCGAAGCGCTGCTGCGCGAGCAGTTCCGCGGCGGCCAGAGCTTCTACGTCTGCCCGCGCATCGAAGACCTGGCGACCGTGTCGGCCGAGCTGCGCGAGCTGGTGCCGGAAATCCGCATGGCCATGGCGCACGGCCGCCTGCCGCCGACGCAGATCGAGAACACCATGCAGGAGTTCGTCGAGGGCAAGTTCGACCTGCTGCTGGCGACCAACATCGTGGAAAGCGGCCTCGACATCCGCAACGCCAACACGATGATCATCCATCGCGCCGACATGTTCGGCCTGGCGCAGCTCTACCAGCTCCGAGGCCGCATCGGCCGCGGCAAGACCCGCGCCTATGCCTATCTCACCGTGCCGCCGGGGCGTGCGCTGAACGAAGCGGCGGCGAAGCGCCTCGAAGTCATGCAGACACTCGATACATTGGGGGCAGGCTTCCAGCTTGCCAGCCACGACCTCGATATCCGCGGCGCCGGCAACCTCCTGGGCGAGGAGCAGTCCGGCCATATCCGCGAAGTCGGCATCGAGCTTTACCAGCAGCTCCTGGAAGAAGCCGTGGCCGCCGCGCGCGGCCGTTCCCAGGAAGCGGAGCGGGCGGAATGGTCGCCCCAGCTCACCCTTGGTATCCCGGTACTCATTCCCGAGGAGTATGTACCGGATCTCTCGGTACGTATGGGGCTCTATCGCCGGCTCGGCGGTCTCACCACTCAGGCCGAGATCGATTCCTTCGCGGCCGAGCTGGTGGACCGCTTCGGCAGGACACCTGTCGAGGCGGAGTTCCTGTTGAACACGGTGGCGCTGAAGCTGCTGTGCCGTGCCGCTGGCGTCGAAAAGATCGACGCGGGCGAGAAGGCGCTCGTCTTCTCCTTCCACGACAACAAGTTTGCCAAGCCGGAAAGGCTGATCGGCTGGATCCAGAAGAACGCGCCGCTGGTCAAGCTCCGGCCCGATCACCGCGTGATCGTGCAGCGCGTCTGGGCCGACGAGCGGCAGCGGCTTTCGGGCGTGACGTCGATCGTTTCTTCTTTGGCGAAGCTCGCCGCCTGACCGTTGGCTTTTTCGGCTTCTTCTTCGCCGGCTTCTTCATCAACGACCTGGCTGTGCGGCGTGCGCAGCGCAACAGCCAGTCGCTGAGCCGCGTATCGCCCGAGGCGCGGGCCAGCACCACGGCTCCGACCGTAAGGATGGTCGCCGCGGTCGCATCGGCATCCAGTCCTTTGCGGCCCCGCGCCTTGGCCAGCTCGTCGATAGCGCTATGCAGGACATTGGCGTAGGCCAGGCGAGCGGGGAGACCGGAGCGCGTGATGTCGCCGGGCAGGGCGGCCAAGGTGCAGGCCAGTGCATTCGCGGCGAGGTCTTCGCGGTCGAGATAGGCGTCGAGCACTGCTTCCGCGGGTTCGCGTCGTAGCTTCAGCAGAAGCCCATGCCCCATGCGCACGATCTCGGCGAACAGGTCGTCCTTCGAGGTGAAATGGGCATAGAAGGCGCCGCGCGTCAGGCCCGCCGCCAGCATGATGTCGTCGATATTGGTTCCGGCATGGCCGCGCAGCCGGAACAGCCGGGCGGCATGTTCGACGATCTCGGCCCTGGTCCGGGCCTTTCGGGTGGGGCTTTGCGGCATGATATGTCGATGATCATATCATATGATCATTGACATATCATTGGTCAGATTTGAGTTCAGGCAGTCGACTGGGCCGCGCTCGTGGCGGCATCGCGTTCGGCAAGATTGAAGACCTCGACGAAGGCCGAGGGCGGCTGCGCACCCGAGACGGCATACTTCCGGTTCACGATGAAGCAAGGCACGCCGTTGATGCCGAGGCGGCGGGCATAGACGTCGGAAGCGACGACCTCCTGGCGGCCTTCGTCACTCGCAAGATAGGCGCGGGCGCGTTCTTCCTCGACACCCGCGCGCACGGCACATTCGATCAGGGTGTCCAGGTCGCCAATATCCAGGCCTTCCTCGAAATAGGCCTTGAACAATTCGGCCACGACCTCGTCCTGCCGCTCGATCTTGGCGCTCCAGTGCACCAGACGATGCGACAGCACCGTGTTGGGCGTGCGCTTGATGCGCGAGAACTGGAACTCGATGCCGGCCTCGCGGCCGCTTTCGGCGATCGCCTGATAGATCTGGCGCGGGCGGTCGCCGCCGCCGAACTTGGCCCGCACATAATCATCGCGCGTCATGCCTTCGGCGGGCATGTCAGGGTTGAGCTGGAAGGGACGCCAGGCGACGGCAATGTCGGTGCGTCCGCTTTGCATCAGCGCGCGCTCGAAGCGGCGCTTGCCGATGTAACACCAGGGACAGATCGTGTCCGAGACGATGTCGACGTAGATCATGCGGCGAGCCTACGCCTTTCGCGCCAGTGCAGGAAGAGCGCGGCGGCAACGACAACGGCCAGGGCCGTCGAGGTCAGCCAGGCGGCATTTTGCCAGCCACCGGAGGCCACCAGCGCGCCGGTGATCGGCGGCCCCAGCAAAGCACCGATATTGGAGCCTTGCATCAAAAGGCCGGTCGATGCGCCGGCCAGTTCCGGCCGCGGCGCATGGAGCGGGATTGCAGTGAAGAGGGCGCCGGGCACAACACCGATGACCATCGAATAGACCCCGGCCAGAACCAGACGCAGAAGGTCCGGCACGCCATCGACGAAGATGCCGGCGGCGCAGAACGCCATCGAGACGGCAGCACCGGCAATAATCGCAACCCGCGGCACCCGGTGATGCAGCAGCCATCCGGCGGACAGATTGCCCAGGGCATTCACTACGGTGACAAGGGCCGTCACGATGGCGGCCGTCGAGGTCGCGAAGCCCAGGCGCTCGACCTGCAAGGTCGGCAGGAAGCCCACGACCGCGAACCAGCAGCAGGAATAGGCGGCAAAGCAGAGCGCGATGGCGAGCGGTCCACCACTGGTGGCGACTTCCGCTATCTCCGCCAACACCGGGTGCCGCCGCGCCGGAATGGGATCGAATTCTTTCGCCGGCACGGCACGCAGCAGCAAAGCCGCCAGCATCAGGGCCGCTGCACCGGCCGCAACCAGCCAGACGACACGCCAGGAGGTGCCGGGCAGGACGAGCGCCGCGATCAGCATCATCGTGCCGGCACCAGCCGGCATGTAGGTCGTCCAGAGCGCCATGACGAGGCGTTGATCGCGGGGCTGTGCGATGCGCAACAAGAGAGCAGGGGCGGCGGCGGTAACCGCGATGAACCCCAGCCCCTCGAAGACACGACCGACCAGAAGCTGGTCGACGCTCACCGCAAAAGCGCCCGCCAGGCTTGCCACACAGCAAAGCGCGGTACCGAAGATCACCATCCGGCGATGGCCCAGGCGATCGGCGCTGAGGGCGATCGCCATGCCGGTCAGCGCCGTCATCAGGCTGACAGTCGACAGCAGCCATCCAGCCTGCCGCAAGCTGGCGTCCAGGCCCTCGCGGATCGAGGGCAGGGAGGGTGGTGCCTTGCCGACCTGGAAGGCCGCGACGATGCCTGCTGCGACGAGCAGTCCGACCAGCGCCCAGGGTGTCCGCGGCGTGTTCAGTACTGCACGCGCGCCGTGATGGCGCCATCGACGATGAAGTTCGTGCCGGTCACGAACGATGCCGGCGTGCCGGCCAGGAAGACGACCGCGTTAGCCACTTCCTGCGGCGTTCCCATGCGGCCGAGCGGATTGCGCGCCAGCGACCGCTTGTAGCGCTCGCTGCCCGCGTCGCGCTGGCGGCCCCAGGTGTTGCCGTCTTCCAGGATCGTGCCGGGCGACACCATGTTGGCGCGGATGCCCTTGGGCGCGAGGTCGATGGCCAGCGACTTCACGAAGGGGACGAGTGCGGCTTTCACCGAGCGATAAGGCAGGGTCGGGCCGGACACTTCGAGCAGCGATACCGTGCCGATGATCGTGAGCGTCGAGCCGGCGCCCTGCTTCTCCAGGTGCGGCCGCACGCAATGCACGGAGTCCACGGTCGAGACGAGATCGATCTCGATGGCCTTGCGCCAGCCTTCGGTATTGTCATCGGTGCCGAGCGCACTGACGTTCGCCACGAAGTGGTCGATGCCGCCTTCGGCCGCAAAACCGTCGACCCATTTCTTGAGCGCCTTGGCGTCGGTGACGTCGAGCGCCGTGCCCTGGACGCGGCCTTGCTTGGCCTGCCAGTCCTTCTCGCGCTCCTTCACGAGTTTCTCGTCGCGCGCGCAAAAACCCACCACGGCGCCTTCGGCCAGGAAAGTATCGACGATAGCGCGACCGATGCTCTTGGTGCCGCCGGTTACCAGTACACGCTTGCCTTTGAGACCGAGGTCCATGTTTCCTCCGAACGGGTCGCTCGCCTATAAGGCCGGCATGAAACAGCGGAGCCATGGCCATGTCCAAGCGATTCGACCTTAGCGGCAAGGTGGCCCTCGTCACCGGCGCATCCTCGGGCCTCGGCGTGCATTTTGCGCGTACGCTTGCCGAAGCAGGCGCTGCAGTCGTCCTCGCCGCGCGTCGTGCGGAACGGCTCGCGTCTCTACAGGCGGAACTGCAGAAAGGCGGTGCGAAGGCCGCGGCCGTGACGCTCGACGTGCAGTCGGGCGAGGCTGTCGCCGCTGCCTTCGATCAGGCCGAGACAGCGTTGGGGCCGGTCGACATCGTGGTGAACAATGCCGGCATCTCCATCGTGAAGCCTGCGCTGGAAATGCCGGAGCAGGATTGGGACTCCGTCGTCGATACCAACCTGCGCGGCGCCTGGCTGGTCGCCCAGACGGCAGCGAAGCGCTGGGTCGCGGCCAAGCGGCCCGGAGCCATCGTCAACATCGCCTCGATCCTCGGCCTGCGCACGATCGGCCAGGTGGCGCCGTACAATGCCTCGAAGGCCGGCCTGATCCATCTGACGCGCGCGCTCGCCATGGAGTGGGCGCGTTACCAGATCCGCGTCAACGCGATCTGCCCAGGCTATATCGAGACCGAAATGAACAGCGACTTCTGGAAGACGCCGGGCGGTCAGCGTCTGATCGAGCGCATCCCGCAGCGCCGCATCGGCCAGCCCGAGCATCTCGACGGCGCGTTGCTCCTCCTGGCGTCGGAAGCGGGCGCCTTCATGACAGGCAGCGTGCTCACCGTCGACGGTGGACACACGGTGAACTCGCTTTAGAGCGTGACGGCTCCATAGAAGGGGGCCTTGCCCCAGACGAAAAGCTCGTAGCCCGTTCTCAGGCCGAGCTTGAAGTACGGATCTTCTTCGACCAGGCGGACGGCTTCCGCCCGGTCCGAAACTTCGAGGACCCACAGGCCGCCGCAGAACCATTCATCGGGTGAGGGCCGCAAACCGCCGCCGATCTTGATCTTGTCGCCATGAGCAGCGAGGTAGTCGAAATGTTCCTGACTATGCTTCTTGCGAACCCAGTCGGCCGCAGGATCGTCGCGGAAGAGGGCAACCCATCTCGCCATTACGTCACCAGCCGTTGATGCGGTCGTAGACGTCGACGACCGACTTGCCGCCGTCGAGGTCGCTGTCGACCACATAGTAGCGGTCGTAGGCTGCCGCGGTGATGCAGGCATGGTTGGGAAGGACGCGGACGCGCGCGCCGACCGGCAGATTGCCATAGGGCAACGGATCGTCGGCGCCGACGAAGCCGTGTTCCTGCGAGCAATCGACCACGGCCATGGCGCGCACCGGCGCATCGACGATCGTGCCATAGCCGACCTTGGGCTGAAACTCCTGGGCGCTGATGTCCTTGGAAAGGGCGAGCGCCCCGGCATCGATCAGGAGCTGATTGCGGTGTGGATAGTGGCCGATCACCGAGGCCAGCACAGAGAGCGCGATGTCGCCCGCGCCGCAGGAGCCGATATATTCCTGGTCGAGGTCGTTGAAGACATAGACACCCGGCCGCATCTCGGTGATGCCGGTGAAATCGCGCGACAGCATTGCCGTCGGTGTCGAGCCGCCCGAGACGATGGGGCAGGGAATGCCGGCGGCGCGCAGATTCTCGGCTGCCGTGACGATCGCCAACCGTTCCTGCTCCGCGATGGCGGCGATGCCGTCCGGCGTGCTCTGGTGATAGGAATGGCCGGCATGGGTCATCACGCCCGCAAGCTCGACACCCGGCGCTTCGTGGAGGACACGGCCAATATCGAGCAGGCCCGGCAAGGCAGGGAAGGGCAGACCGGCGCGACCGGCGCCGCTGTCGATCTCGATGAAGACGGAAAACGTGTCGCCGTCCTTCGCCGCAGCGGCAATGGCCTTGGCGACGGCGAGATTGTCGGTGACGACCCGCAGGTTCACGCCCTGACGGCGCAGCTCGCTCACGGCCGCGAGCTTCGACGGCACGATGCCGACGCCATAGAGGATGTCCTTGAAGCCGCCGTCGGCGAAATAACGTGCCTCGGCCAGAGTCGAGACGGTAATGCGGCCGTCATGGCCTTCGACGGCCAGGCGGCCGACCTGGATCGACTTCGCGGTCTTGAGATGCGGCCGCAGCATGACACCTGCGTTACGCAGGCGCTCGCTCATGCGCTTGGTGTTGCGGCGCAGGATGGCGCGGTCGAGAATAAGAGCCGGGGTCGGCAGGTCGTCGATCGTCTGATGTGAAGTCATGGAGACGACTCTAACATGCCGATTGAAAACGAGCGCAAATTTGTCCTCAGAGACGATGGCAAGCTCGAAGGTCTGCTGGCCGCCCGCCCCGGCGTCTCGCGCAATTTCCTGCGCCAGGCCTATCTCGATGCGCCGGGCCTGCGCATCCGGTCGATCGAGGCGGACGGCAAGATCGACCATCTCTTCACCTACAAGCGCATGATCGACGGCCAGGTGGTCGAGATCGAGACCGGCCTCAGCGCCATCGATTTCGCGCGGCTGTGGACCCAGCGCATCGAGAGCCTGCAGAAGGTACGCTATTCCTGGGAGGAGGGGCGCTTCCACTGGGACATCGACTTCTTCCGGCGCGAGGATGGGTCGACCTACTTCGCCATGGCTGAGGTCGAGATGCCGGAGGAGGATACCGAGCCGCCGCCGCTGCCGGCATGTCTGGCGGGCCATCTGCTGGGCATCGCCCCGGCCGGCGACCAGCGCTTTACGTCCAAGCGCATCGCCGACCAGGGGCATGCCGAGCGGCTGATGACCGACATCCTCAGGAAGGGCCGCGTCGAGTAGATCAGGCGCGTCGCGGGCGGTTGCGCGGCAGGGTGACGAGCTTCCACGGGTCGGGAAGCTGGCCGACCGGGCAGTCGATCAGCATCGGTCCGCCCTTGGCGATGCCGCGTGCAACGGCGGTGCCGAGTTCCTCCGGTGAATTGACCCGCATCGCGTCGATGCCGAAGCTTTCGCCGAGCTTCACGAAGTCCGGATTGCGCAGGTCCGAGGCGATGGTACGGTTGTTGAAGGACTGCTGCTGGATGCGCCGCACGTTGCCGTAGGCGCCATCGCTGAAGACGACGGCCACCACGCCGATCCCGTGCTGCGCCGCCGTCGCCATCTCCATGGCCGTGAACATGAAGCCGCCATCGCCGCTGATCGACACGACCGGCGTATCCGGCTTGGCCACCTTGGCGCCGAGCGAAGTCGCATAGCCCCATCCCAAGGTTCCCTGGTAGCCAGGCGAAAGGAAGGTGCGCGACTTGTAGGTCGGGTAGGCGAAGCGCGCCGCATAGCCCATCTGAGTCAGCTCATCGACCAGGATGCCGTCTTCGGGCAACGCTTTGCGGAGTGCCTCGAGATAGGCGATCTGCGGTGACAGAGTTTCGTGGATCACTTTGCTGGCGGCGGCCTTTGTCTCTGCGACTTCGTCGGCACGGCCGTTGCGCTTTCGATTGTGCCCGGCCAGTTGATTGGCCAGCGCCTTCAACGTGACGGTGGCGTCGCCGACGATGCCGATCTCGGGCTTGTGCTGGCGATCCAGTTCCTCGCTGTCGACGTCGATGCGGATGATCTTCAGGGAGGGATCGACGCCCCAGTTCTGCTGTTGCGGCTGCAGGCGCGTGCCGACGGCCAGCACGACATCGGCCTCGCCCCAGAAACGATAGCCGGCCGGTGCGGTGACGGAGAGCCGATGCCGGCCGTCGATCACACCCTGGCCCATGCGGCCGGTCATCACCGGCGCATCGATCATTTCGGCGATGCGGGCGACATGCTCGCCGGCGCCCTGCGCACCGCCACCGACGACGATCATCGGTCGCTCGGCACCTCCCAGCAATTTGGCGGCGCGTTCGACGGCCTCCTCGTCGACAGGACAGGGATCGGCTGCTGCCGGAGTGCCGATCAGTTCTACTGGCGCACGACGTGCCCAGGTATCGAGAGCACATTCGAGCGCTACCGGACGCTGGCGGCCCGAGAGCAGACGGCGAAAGGCCTCGTTGATCAACGCCGGCGCCGCAGCGGGCGAGGGGATACGGTCGGCCCATTTCGTGAGGCCGCGCATGATGGCGAGCTGGTCCGGCAGTTCGTGCAGCAAGCCGACATTGCGCCCGATCATCGCCTGCTGGATCTGGCCGGTCAGCGCCAGCACCGGGGCATTGACGGCATAGGCGGTCGAGAGCGCGGCCGTGGTGTTGAGGAAGCCGGGGCCGGGGACCACGACATAGGCGGAGGGCTTTCCCGTCGCCATGGCATAGCCCAGTGCCATGTAGGCGCAGGCCTGCTCGTGGCGGGCGTGGATCGGCCGGATGGCATTGGTACGGTCGTAGAGCGCATCGAAGAACGCGTCGTTCTGCACGCCGGGCAGGCAAAAGAGCGTGTCGATGCCGTTCACTTCGAGCATCGAGACGGCAGCTTGCGCCGTGGAAAGTGTCTTCATGGAAAGTCCCGCCCTTGGTGGAAGTGCAAGCAACCATGCCGGTCAATGCCCGCGAAGGCTACGTCCGGCACCTGCATATGAGAAATGATCCCGTGGACCGGGACATTTTCTGTGGGCTCGTCGACCCCGCCGCCGGCAGGATCGACGCCTCCCTCCAGTTAGTCGATGCGCGCGCCCGAAGCCTTGATGATCGGCGCCAGCCGCGCCTCTTCCGAGTCGCGATAGGCCAAAGTGTCGGCCGGCGAAGACCAGACTGCAGTCGCGGCGAGGTCGAGGAACTTGGCCTTCAGGTCGTCGCTTTCCAGCGCCTTCTTGGCGAGTTCGGAAAGGCGCGTGACGACGTTGGACGGCAGCTTGGCCGGGCCGGTGAGGGTGGTCCACGAGTTGATGTCGAACCCCGGCAGCGTCTCGGCAATCGCCGGAACGTCGGGCACCACCGGCGTCCGCTCCTTGGACGTGACACCGAGCGCTCGCACCTTGCCCGGACGTGACTGGGCCAACGCTCCAGGAATGTTGTCGAAGATCATGTGGATCTGACCGGCCAGCAGGTCCTGCATCGCCGGCGCGGCGCCGCGATAGGGCACATGCAGTATGTCGACACCCGCCATCATCTTGAACAACTCGCCGGAAAGATGGAGGGTCGTGCCGTTGCCGGCCGAGCCATAGGAATATTTGCCGGGGTTCTTCTTCAGGAAGGCGATCAACTCCGCGACCGTCTTCGCCGGGATGTCGAGATTGACCACCAGCATGTTGGGAAGCTGCCAGATCCGCGAGACGAAGGTGAAGTCGGTCTTCGCATTGAACGGCAGCTTGGCGTAGAGGGTCGGCGAGATCGCATGGCTGGCGATGCCGCCCAGACCCAGCGTGTAGCCATCGGGTGGCGACTGCATCAGCGCTTCCATGCCGACATTGCCGCCCGAGCCCCCTTTGTTCTCCACAATCCATTGCTGGCCGCTCAGCTCCGACAGCTTGGCGCAGAAGATGCGCGAGAGCGTGTCGGTGGCACCGCCCGCGGGGAAGGGGTTGATGTAGCGGACGGACTTGTTGGGATAGCTGCTTTGGGCGGAAACAATGGCCGGCGCGCTCAACACGGCGGTGGCCACGCCACCGGCGATCCCTGCGACGAGAGTGCGGCGTCTGATAGTGTTCCTTTGGTCGGTCATGGTCGTTTCTTCCCTTTGCATTTTGGTAGTAGGAGGCCTGCCAAGGCGCCCGGCGGCCGTCGACTGCAGTCTGGTTGCCGCGGACACAGCTTGCCACTTCCACACAAATGCCCGAAAAGGCGTTTTATTGGCGATTTTCGCCTATCGACTGCGGAGCTGTGGGAGCGCCGTAGTGGCATGAGGATGGATCATGTGGGGTATTGCGCATCGGACGGCGTGGGTGTTCGCCACCTGCGCCGTCGGTCTTGTATTTGGCAATGCGGCGGTGGTGGCGCAGCAGAAACCGCAACCGCAGCAGCCTGCCGCTGCAAACAAGGCGCCGTCGCCGGCAGATATCTGCTACGGCCTGACCGGCGCCGATGCCGCCACGAAGGTCGCCGCCTGTACCGAGGCTATTACCAAGGGCGCGCTGAGCGGGGGTGCCCTGGCTCTCGCCTACCTCAATCGCGGACTGGCCGAGAGCGGCCCCGACAGCGACAAGCGCTCGAAGGCCGACTACCGTCAGGCGATCAAGATCTTCACCGACGCCATTCACGCGTCGCCGCTCAACGCCCAGCTCTACATTCAACGTGGTGTCGTCTACCAGACAATCGGTGAAGCCGACCGGGCGATCCTCGACTACAGCGACGCGATCCGACTGGCACCGCGCGAAACCCTGCCGCTGATCAACCGCGGCGTCGTCCTCTATACCAGGAAGGACAACAACGAAGGCGCGATCGCCGATTTCAATGCGGCCCTCAAGATCAATCAGCGGGAGATCAGCGCCTACATCAATCGCGGCATTGTCCATCGCCGCAAAGGCGATCTCGACAAGGCGATCCAGGATTTCACCACGGCGATCAAACAGCTGCCGGAGAAGATCGACCCGGTGGACGTCAAGCTGGTGCCCGACTCGGTGTCGAGCCAGCTCGCCCCGACGAACGACGACAACAGGAAGCGCCTCGCCTTGCAGGCCGCCTTTGCCTATTTCCAGCGTGGTCTCGCCTGGTACGACAAGACGGACTATGACAAGGCCATCGCCGATTTCACGGAGTCGATCCGTCTCAATCCGCAGGACGCTTCCCCATATGTCGGCCGCGGCGCGTCCTACATGTACAAGAACGATATCCATGCCGCGATCGCCGATTTCAGCGCAGGCATCAAGCTGACGCCGGGGCAGGCTTTCGCCCATGCCCAGCGCGGCATCGCGTATCATCGCATCGGCGATGCCGATCATGCGCTGGAAGACTACACGATCGCCCACGAGCTGACGCCCAAGGACCCGGCGCCGCTCGTCAACCGGGGCATCGTCTACTACACGAAGAAAGGCAAGTTCGATGAGGCGATCGCCGATTTCGATCTGGCATTGAAGCTCAATCCCAAGGAGATCAACGCGCTGGTCAACCGTGGCGTCACGTGGCGTCAGAAGAACGATGCCGATCGCGCCATCGCCGATTTCACCGAAGCCATCCGCCTCGGCCTTCAGACCGCCGACATTCTGCGGATGGCCCGCAAGACCGGCGCCGCACCGGACCCCGAAATCGCCCAGACCGCCGATCAGGTTGCCAACGCCTACTATCAGCGCGGGATGGCGATGATCGACAAGCAGGACTACGACGCCGCCGTCAAAGACTTCGAGTCGGCCTTGCAGATCAACGAGAAGGATCCGCGCCCCTATCTTGGTCGCGGGGCCGCCTACCTGAGGATGGACCGGGCCAAGGAGGCGTCGGCCGATCTCGATCGGGCGATCAAACTCGCGCCTGGCGTCGCCTCGGTCTATTTCGAGCGCGGCACCGCCTATCATCGTGTCGAGGATTACGACAACGCGATTGCCGACTACTCCGAGGCAATCAAGCTCGACCCCAAGGAGCCGCTGACCTACATCAATCGCGGCATGGCGCTGCTCTTCAAGAGCAAGTACGACGAAGCCATCGAGGATTTCGATCGCGCCCTCAAGCTCAGCCCCGAAGACATCAATGCCCTGACGCAGCGTGGCTTCGCCTACGGTCTGAAGAAGGATTTCCCTAAAGCCCTGGCCGATATCGATGCCGCACTGAAGCTTTCGCCGGGCAACGCGACGGCGCTGCTCTATCGCGCGCAAGTGCTGGCGCTTCGCGGCGATACGGCGAGGGCGATCAGCGACTACAGCGACGCTCTACGGACCGACCCCAACAACCCCCGTATCTATGCCAGCCGAGCCGCGCTCTACAGCAACCTCGGCGACTACAACTACGCGATCGACGACCTCAATCACGCCATTCGACTGAGGCCGAAGGACCCCAACCTGTTCCTCAATCGCGGTATCGCCTATTTCAGCACGGGCGAATACGCCAAAGCCGTCAGCGACTACGATGAAGCGTTGAAGCTCGACCCGAAAATGGGGCCGGCTCTGAACAATCGCTGCCTGACGCGCGCAGTGATGGGCCGGGACCTCAATGGTGCGCTGGCAGACTGCAAGGAAGCGCTGGCACTTCAGCCCAATGATCCCTACACGCACGACAACATGGGGCTGATCTACCTGAAGCAAAAGCACTACGACAAGGCGATCGCCGAGTACAATACATCGCTGACGCTCGACCCCAACCGGGCCCGGGCGCTCTATGGTCGTGGCTTCGCCAAGTCGAGAAAGGGAGAGACTCCGGCGGGCATCAACGACATGACGACGGCGACCGGAATTCAACCCAGCATTGGCGGCGAGTTCGGCAAATACGGCGTGCGCTAGGCCAGCGCACGCAAGCCCACGCGCACGATGCCGGCGTCTGTCTGGCGCAGAAGTCCGTCGACTTCGTCCTGGGTGCGCTGCCAGATGGGCAGGGCGCTCCGCAGCAAATTGCGGCCGAGCGCTGTCAAGACCAGCAATCGTCCACGCCGGTCAACGGGATCGACCTTTGTCTCGACCAGGCCGCGCCGCTCCAGCGGCTTCAGATTTGCGGTCAGCGTCGTGCGATCCATTGCCAGCAATGCGGCGATGGACCCGATCGAGGGCGCGGTGGGCTGATTGAGCGACATCAGGAGCGAGAACTGCCCGCTGGTCAGGGCGACCGGCCGCAGTGCCTCGTCGAAACGGCGCGCCAGGGTGCGGGCCGCACGCTGGGCGGCCAGGCACAGGCAATGGTCGCGTACATATTCCGTCGTCTCGAATGTGACGGTGTTGGACTTTGACATGGTGTATTTATGTTGATATCAACTTATTACGTCAAGGCCCATCGCCAAACCAGGAGTAGAGCATGTCCTATGTGAACGGATTCGTTGCCGCGGTGCCCGTGGCCAACAAGGAAGCCTATCGCAAGCACGCAGCCATGGTGGCACCGCTGTTCAAGGAACTCGGCGCAACGCGAATGGTCGAGGCCTGGGGCGACGACGTGCCGGACGGCAAGGTCACCGACTTCAAGGGGGCCGTGAAGGCCAAGCCGGACGAAGTCGTCGTCTTCTCCTGGCTCGAATTTCCCAACAAGGAGGCGCACGACGCGGCAAACGCCAAGATGATGAGCGACCCGCGCATGAAGGATATGGGCACCAACATGCCCTTTGACGGCCAGCGCATGATTTATGGCGGCTTCGCCTCCCTGGTCGACGAGCGTGCGTCGGGCAAGACGGGCTACGTCGACGGCTGCCTGATCCCGGTACCGGCCGGCAACAAGGAGGCCTATCGCGACATGGCAACGAAGACGGCAGCCATGTTCAAGGAATTCGGCGCCGTCCGCGTCGTCGAGGCCTGGGGCGACGCCGTGCCCGACGGCAAGGTCACCGATTTCAAGGGCGCGGTGAAGGCGACCGGCGACGAGCAGGTCGTCTATTCCTGGATCGAATGGCCCTCCAAAGAAGTACGCAACGCCGGCTGGGAGAAGATGATGGCCGATTCCCGCCTGCAGGGCCGGGCGATGCCTTTCGACGGCAAGCGCATGATCTACGGTGGCTTTGCCCCGATCCTCGACGTCTGAGGCCTGCTCCGTTTGGAACCGGGCGGTTCGGGAATCGCCCGGTTTCACATCTCGGCCCCTCCAATCGCTGTTCAAAACGAGCCCCGAGGGCACACGCTGCTTGCCGTCGGGTGACGTCCCGCCTTAGCCTGCCATCAAGAACGCAACGACGTGCACAAGCGCGCGCGGGATGGAAAGGGCTTCAGCAGCATGACTGATATCCAGTATTTGGCGCCGCAAACGCTCGACGAGGCCGTGCGTGCCTTCGCCGCCAGTTCGGGGAAGGGCCGTATCCTGGCCGGCGGCACGGACCTCCTGGTCCAGATGCGTGCCGGCACCGTGACGCCCCACACCATCATCGACATCAAGAAGATCGGCGAGATGACCGCCATCGAGGAGACTGCAGGCGGCGGCTTCCGCATCGGTGCCGCCGTGGCGGGGGCGGTATTGCGGGAGCATCCCCGGCTCAAGAAGGTCTGGCCGGGGGTCGTGGAGGCGGCGAACCTGATCGGTTCGACGCAGATCCAGGGCCGCGCCACGCCGGGAGGCAATCTTTGCAACGGCTCGCCGGCGGGCGACAGCGTGCCCGCCATGGTCGCGGCGGGTGCGGTCGTCACGATCCAGGGCCCCAAGGGCCGGCGAGAACTGCCCGTCGAAGCGGTCCCCAAGGGGCCGGGCCGGCTCAACCTCGAACCCGGCGAGATCGTCGTCAGCTTTGCGCTGCCGGCGCGCGCCAAAGGATCGAGCGATGCCTACCTGCGCATGATCCCGCGCACCGAGATGGACATTGCCGTGGTGGGCTGTGGCGTCAGCCTGACCCTGGAGAAGGGCACCTGCATTGCCGCCCGGGTCGGGCTGGGCGCGGTCGCGCCGACCGTGCTGCTGGTCGAGGACGCCGCCAAGGCGCTCGTCGGTTCCAAACTCGACGAAGCGGCCCTCGACAAGGCTGCCGATGCCTGCCGCGCCGCCTGCCGTCCCATCGACGACAAGCGCGGCACCGTCGCCTACCGCACCCAGATCGCGGGCGTGCTGCTGAAGCGCACCGCGGCCATTGCCGCCGAGCGCGCCAAGAGCAACTGAGATCGAGGAACCAGGAACATGGCCAAGCTGCACGTTTCCACCACCATCAACGGCGAGCCGCAGGAATTCCTCTGCGATGCCGACCAAAGCATGCTCGATGTGCTGCGCGGGCCGCTCGGCCTCACCGGCAGCAAGGAGGGCTGCGGGTCGGGCGATTGCGGCGCCTGTTCGATCACGCTCGACGGACGGCTGGTCTGCTCCTGCCTGATGCTGGCGGCCGAAGCCGAGGGCCGGCAGATCGGCACGATCGAAGGCATGGCGGGCGAGGAGCTTCATCCGCTGCAGACCAAGTTCCTCGAGATGGCGGCGCTCCAGTGCGGCATCTGCACGCCGGGCGTGCTGATGGCGGCGAAGTCGCTGCTCGAACGCAATCCCGATCCGACCGAGCACGAGGTCCGCTTCTGGCTGGCGGGCAATCTCTGCCGCTGCACGGGTTACGACAAGATCGTCCGCGCCGTCATGGAAACGGCTGCCGACATGAGGGGAGGCGCACGATGAGCACCGCCACGACGACTACCGCGGGCACCACCGCAGGCGGCGACAACAAGTGGATCGGCAAGAGCACGATCCGCCCCGACGGCGCCGACAAGGTGACGGGCCGCGCCGCCTATGCCGCCGACACGACCATGCCCGGCATGATCTGGGGCAAGGTACTGCGCAGCCCGCACCCGCATGCGCGCATCAAGTCGATCAACACCGCCAAGGCGGAAGCCCATCCCGGCGTGAAGGCCGTGGTGACGGCCAAGGACGTCGTCGACTTCCCGATCGCCAAGTCGGTGATGCTGGGCATCCAGGACATGCGCTGGATGTGCCGTAACGTCATGGCGCGCGAGAAGGCGCTGTTCGTCGGCCATCCGGTGGCCGCGGTCGCCGCGACCTCGGAGAAGATCGCGGCCGAGGCGTGCAAGCTGATCGAGGTCGAGTACGAGGTGCTGCCCTTTGTGATCGACGTCGAGGAGGCGATGAAGCCCGGCGCGCCGATCCTGCACGACCACATCACCTTCGAGGGCAAGCCGTCGAACATTGCCGGCAAGCTGGAGCACAAGCTTGGCGACGTGGGCGAGGGCTTCGCCAAGGCCGACGTGATCGTCGAGCGCTCGTTCCGTACCCAGCCCGTGCACCAGGGCTATATCGAGCCGCATGCCTGCCTGGTCAGCGTCTCCGACGGCAAGGCCACGATCTGGAGTTCGAGCCAGGGCCAGTTCATGGTCCGCGCCATGTGCGCCTATCTGACGGGCATCCCGCAGAACGACATCCGCGCCATCCCCGCCGAGATCGGCGGCGGCTTCGGCGGCAAGACCATCGTCTATCTCGAACCCGTGGCGACGCTGCTGGCCAAGAAGTCCGGCCGCCCGGTGAAGATGGCGATGACGCGCACCGAGGTGTTCCACGCCTCGGGACCGACCTCGGGCTCCTCCAGCAAGGTCAAGATCGGCGCGACCAAGGACGGCAAGATCGTCGCCGCCGAGGGCACCTACCACCTGCAGGCCGGGGCGCTGCCGGGCTCGCCGATCCGCGGCGCCGCGGGCTGCGCCTTCGCGCCCTACGACATCCCCAATGTCCACTCGGTCGGCTACGACGTCGTGTCCAATCGCTCCAAGGTCGCGGCCTATCGTGCCCCCGGCGCCCCGATCGGCGCCTATGCCGTCGAATGCGTGATGGACGAGCTGGCCGAAGCGCTGAAGATGGATCCGCTGAAGTTCCGGCTCAAGAACGCCGCCAAGCAGGGGACCAAGGCTGCGCACGGCCCGACCTATCCGCGGATCGGCTTCGTCGAGACCATCGAACAGGCGATCGACCACGCGCACTACAAGACGCCATTGCCCAAATCGAAGAACGGCATGCTGCACGGCCGCGGCGTGGCCAGCGGCTTCTGGTTCAATGCCGGCGGCGAGTCGAGCGCGCAGGTGAACGTCAACGAGGACGGCACGGTGGTGGTGATCACTGGCCATCCCGACATCGGCGGCAGCCGCGCCTCCACGGCCAACATCGTGGCCGAGGTGCTGGGCATCGACTATCGCAAGGTCTCGGTGTTGATCGGCGACACCAGCGTGATCGGCTTCAGCAACCTGACCGGCGGCAGCCGTGTCACCTACGCCTCGGCGATGGTGGTCACGCAGTCGACCGAGAACGTGATCGGCCAGCTCAAGGCGCGCGCCGCCAAGATCTGGAAGATCGATCCCGACGCGGTGATCTGGGAGAATGGCGAGGCGCGGCCGGCCGGCGACAATGCCGGCAAGTTCGAGCCGATGACGCTCGGCCAGCTCGCCGCCCAGGCCAATGCCACCGGCGGCCCGATCGGCGCCGGCACGCAGCTCAACACAACGGGCGCCGAAGGCGGATTCGCCACGCACATCTGCGACGTCGAGGTCGATCCCGAACTCGGCATCGTGCGCGTGCTGCGCTACACCTCGTTCCAGGATGTCGGCCGCGCCATCCATCCAGGCTATGTCGAAGGCCAGATGCAGGGCGGCGCCGCCCAGGGCATCGGCTGGGCGCTCAGCGAGGAATACATCTACGACAAGAACGGCAAGCTCGATAATCCGAGCTTCCTCGACTACCGCATGCCGGTGACCTCCGACCTGCCGATGCTCGACACGGTGATCATCGAAGTGCCGAACCCCAAGCATCCGCAAGGGGTGCGCGGCGTCGGCGAGGTGCCGCTGGTGCCGCCGCTGGCCGCCGTGTCGAACGCGATCTACAACGCGCTCGGCCAGCGCTTCTACAGCCTGCCCATGTCGCCGCCCAAGGTGCTGGCGGCGCTGGGAAGCAAGACGGCCAAGGCCGCCTGAAGCAAGGAGACGCTAACCGGCTGCGCGCTGCCGCAGCCGGTCGGCCATCTTCTCCGCGATCATGACCGTCGTGAAATGCGTATTGGCGCGCACGACGGTCGGCATGACCGAGGCATCGATCACCCTGAGTCCGGTGCAGCCGATCACGCGGCACTCCGGATCGACGACCGCGCGCGGATCGTCGGCCGCGCCCATGCGGCACGTGCCGCTGGCGTGCTGGGCGTCCGAGCACTCGGCAAACATCCAATCTTCGAGTTCCTTCGGTGCGAACGGCTCGTCGATGGATCGGCCCGACATGCCGTAGTCGGCGCGGGTCGCGATCGCCTGGACGTCGGGATGGCGGGCGATCTCCTGCAACCGCATCACGCCGTCGCGCATGCGCAGATAGTCGCTCTCGCTCGACAGCATGCGCTCGTCGACCTGCGGATCGATGGCGGGGTCGCGGCTCGCGATCCGCACCGTGCCTTCGCTGAACGCCTGGAACGCCGACACCGCCAGCCGCGCCAGCGCCGTGCCGCCGTCTGCCTCGGCCCGCAGGTTGCCTGCGATCATGATCATGTCGTTGATGCCGGCGCCCACGAGGCGGGAAGAATAGCGCACGCAGCAATTGGTGTGACGGTGCATCAAGGTGCTGACCCGCGCGTCCTCGCGCAGGTGGAGCATCAGGCTGAGGATCGGATGGTCGAGCAGATGCTCGCCGACCGGACGGTCGGCCACGGTCTCGATGCCGAGCCGGCGCAACACCGTCTGCGGGCCAATGCCGGAACGCTGCAGGATCGCCGGCGAGTGGATGGCGCCGGCCGAGAGGATCACTTCGCGCCGCGCCCGCACGGTCCGCGTCTCGCCGCCGACCCGCACGGAAACGCCCGAGACGTGCGGGCGATTGCCCTCGAATTGCAAGGTATCGACGAGCGCCTGACCAACGATCGTCAGGTTGCTGCGATGCCGCGCCGGTTCGAGATAGCCGTCGTTGGTCGAGATGCGCAGGCCGGCGCGGCTGTTGATGGCATAGGGCGAAGCGCCGGTACCCTCAGGGGCGTTGTGATCCTCGCACCAGCCGTAGCCGAGGCCGACTGCCGCCTTCATCAGCGCCCGGTCGGCCGGCCCCCAATCGTCGATCGGCGCGCGATAGACGGGGATGGGCCCGTCCTTGCCGTGATAGGGCTTGTCGCCGAAGTTCACGTCGCCTTCGAGCTTGCAGAAGTAGGGGAGGACCTCGTTCCAGCCCCAGCCGCGCGCGCCCTCGGCTTCCCAGTCGGCGAAATCCTCGGGGACGCCGCGGATGGCGATCTGTCCGTTGATCGTTGAACTGCCGCCGATCGCCCGGCCACGCCACAAGAGCTTCGGCTCCTGCCGCTCGGTGCGCCGCGCCAGCAGCTTGGGCCAGCGATAATTGTCGTCGCCGATGGCGCGCAGCGGGTTGGGGATGCGCAGGTGCGCCGGCGTCTCGGCGGTGCGGAAATCGAACCCGGCTTCCAGCAGCAGCACGCGGATCGCCGGATCCTCGGTGAGCCGCGCCGCCAGCACCGCACCTGCCGACCCGCCACCGATGATGATGTAATCGTATTCGCCGTCCATGACCTTGCTCGCACTCGTTCGACGCAACCGGGCACAGTCGATCATCTGGCACACGCGTTGACAAACGAATCGTGTGGCGGCCGGTGTTGAAGGCGATACAGGGGACGGGCGGAGCGATTGCCGTTGCCATCAAGGCATGGGTCTCGGTATGGCGGATGGGGTGGGATTCGAACCCACGGTGAGCGTGAACCCACGCCGGTTTTCAAGACCGGTGCCTTAAACCACTCGGCCACCCATCCTTAGGGTGAGCAATTACTCAGGCTGCGCCCCAATTGCAAACGAAAGCAGAACTGATGCCCAACTGTATGATGGGATATCTTAGTCGTTCTTACTCTCGGTAGTACTTTTCAGCCGGTCACGAGCTGCTATGAGCGAAGGCAGCTACGCACGCCCAAGTACAGTACTTTCGGCCGTCATCCTATTCTGCTCGGCGTCAGCCTAATCTTGCCCGTGTCCTGTCAGTGCGCTAGATGTGGTTGTAATTAGTATAAAGAGTGAACGCTGTACGGGCACTCCTAGTGGTGGGGAGGGGGAATATATGTCGCTTCCAAAGCGGGCGCACGACCGTCTCTTGTCGGGTCTTAAGCGCTATCAACCTATTTTCGATGCAGCGAAGAAGAGGGACGTCAGCGAGTCGGACACCGCGGTCATGATCGCTGATTTTCTCGCCGACGTACTCGGCTATGCCAAGTACACCGAGATCACGACAGAGTTTGCAATTCGCGGAACGTACTGCGACTTGGCGGTAAAAATTGACGATAAGCTATGCTTTCTCATTGAAGTGAAAGCGATCGGCGTCGACCTCAAAGAATCACACGTCAAGCAAGCTGTCGACTACGCAGCCAACAAGGGCTGCGAGTGGGTCATGCTTACCAATGGAATCGTTTGGCGAGTCTATAAGATCGGATTTGGTCAACCTATTACCAACCTGCTCGTAACAGAAGTCGATCTCCTCAAGTATCCATACCGTCACGAAGCGCTGGTCGATTGCTTCGGTAGCCTCTCGCGCGAAGGTTGGACCAAGGAGAAAATCTCCGACTACCTTGAGCAGATGCAAGCAACGAGCCGATACACGCTTGCGGCAACACTGTTGAGTGAGCCGGTGATCACTCAAGTGCGACGAGAAATCCGTCGGCTATTTCCCGGCGTAAAGATTGACCCGCAGTTCATCGCGAAGCAGATAAAGGACGAAGTGCTAAAGCGCGAAGTCGTTGAAGGAGACGCAGCCGATACCGCTTCGGGAACCCTCCGGAAGTTGACGCGACGAATTGAGAAGGAGCGCGAGCGCGAGAAAGCCAAAGAGGATACTGTGACGCCAGTGTCGCCTGAGTCCCCACCAGCAGCCGCGCCGGTAGCTTAGGCGGTTGGCTACCCAGCCGTCGCATGCGAAATGCCGTTCCGGAGCTTTTCCGCGCTCAGGCAATGAATGAAGACAGCAGGCGCGAGGGGGAATCTAGATTGAATCTTAATCGTTTGGGCCAAGGCACTGGGTAAGTCAGGTGATGAAGTCGCTATCCGCCTTGCCTTAGAGTTTGCAAGATTTACCGGCAGTCAGGTATCCGTCGATAAAGCAAAACCAACAGACGGGCCCCTCGATCATGATCACCCGCAGAATGATGTGCGCCGGCGCTGCCCTGGCGCCCGTATCCGTCCTTTCACCGTTTTCGGCACAGGCGCAGTCGAGCGAAGCCCGGTTCGCGCAGTGGCTGCAGGGCGTGCGACAGGAAGCGGCGCGCGCCGGCGTCGACAGTTCGACGATCGACCAGGCGCTGACGGGCATCCAGGAGATCCCGCGGGTCATGGAACTCGCGCGCAACCAGCCCGAATTCAAGATGACCTGGGATCGCTACCAGGAGCTCGTGGTCTCGAACGAGCGCATCGCGCGCGGCAAGGCGCTGCTGAAGGAGAACCGCGCGGCGATCGAGCGCTTCGCGGGGCCGGCTGGCCTGCCGCCTCAGGTCGTCGTGGCGTTGTGGGGCATCGAGAGCAACTACGGCCAGCGGCTGGGCGATTTCGAGGTCGTGCCGGCGCTGGCGACGCTCACCTTCAATAACTTCCGCGCCAAGTTCTTCCGCCAGCAGCTGATCGCCGCACTCAAGATCCTGTCGCAGGGCCATATCAGCCTGCACGCCATGAAGGGCTCGTGGGCCGGCGCCATGGGACAGTGCCAGTTTATTCCGACCAGCTTCCTGGCCTATGCCGCCGATGGCGACGGCGACGGCCGGAAGGACATCTGGACCAACAAGCTCGACGTCTTCGCCTCGATCGTGAACTACCTCGCGCGGGTCGGCTGGCGGCCGGGGCTGCGCTGGGGTGACGAAGTGTCGGCCGGCAGCGGTGCCGGCGGGGGCGGGCGAATCGTGACGCCGGCCGGAGCAGGCGGCCCGACCTTCCGGACGACCGAGAATTTCAAGGTAATCCTGCGCTGGAACCAGTCCGATTTCTTCGCGCTGGCCGTGGGTCTGCTGTCGGATCGCATCGCCGCCTGATCGTGCGCCCGGGAGATGCTTCAACGGCGCTCCTCTAGTGCTGCAAGATGATGTATGATGCGAGACAAATGGCGCTAACCTTAGAAATATCAGCATCTTCGGCCGCCAAGCTTGTCCGCTTTGCAGGGCTGGCGGCTTTGCTGGCGAGTCTCGCAGCCTGCGGCTCGTCCGGCAGCAAAGGCGGGGGTGGCGGCGCAAGCGTCACCCAGCGCGGAACCTACAAGGTAGGCAAGCCCTACAAGATCGACGGCACTACTTACACGCCGCGCGAGGAATTCAATTACACGGAGACCGGCGTCGCCTCCTGGTACGGGCCGGGGTTCCACACCAAGGCGACGGCCAACGGGGAGCGCTACGACCAGTCCGATCGTACCGCCGCGCACCGCACCCTGCAGATGCCGGCCATCGTACGTGTGACCAACCTCGAAAACGGCATGTCGACGGTGGTCCGGATCAACGATCGCGGGCCGTTCGCTCGCAACCGCATCATCGACCTTTCCCGCACGGCGGCGCAGGAACTCGACATCATCCGTGCGGGTACCGCACGGGTGCGGGTGGAGCAGCTCCCGCAGGAGAGCATGGCGGTTAAGGACGTGGCCCTCGGCGGCGGCGGGCCGGACGAGCAGCACCAGGCGCTGGCCGCGCTCGCTTCGGGCCAACGCAGTGCACCTGCGGCCGCACCGGCAGCCGTGCCGCCCCCGCAGCCGGTGGCCGTTGCCGCGGTCCAGCCGGAGCCCGCACCGCCTCCACCGCCGCCCCCGCAGCCGATGACGCCCGCCCAGGCCGGGTGGGGCGGGGCGCCGCCGCCGCCTCGCAGCGCGGCGGTCCATGTTGCCGCAACGCCTCCCGCCGCAGCGACGCCGGTGGCGGCAGCCAGTGCGCCCGGCGTGCATGCCAGCGGGTTCTACATTCAGGTCGGTGCCTTCTCGACGCCTGAAAATGCCGAGCGCCAGCGCAGCGCAGTCCGCAGCTACGGGACGACCGAAGTGACGCATGGCGCGACTTCCGGACGAGAGGTTTATCGCGTCCGTCTGGGGCCCTATACCACTTCGGATGCCGCCGGCATCGTTGCCGACCGGCTGAAGCGTTCCGGCTATGGTGATGCACGTGTCATTGCGGATTGAACCCAAACGCGCCCTGCGCGCGTCCCTCGCTCCCCTGTTGGCCGTCGGTCTCGTCGGTGGCCTCCTCGGCCCTTCACTCGATGCGTTCGCGCAGCAGGAGCAGCAGCGCCGCCAGCAGGCCCAGTCGCAGAAACCTGCCGCAAAGCCGAAACCCTCGCAGGGGACGGCGACCAAGCCCGAGAAGCCGACGGCCACGAAACCCGAGGCATTGCCGCCGTCGCAGATCGGCATCGGGACCCTGGCGCGTCACGCCTTCATGGTCGATCCGCAGACCTCGACCGTGCTGCTCTACAAGGACGCCGAGACACCGATGGCGCCCTCGTCGATGGCCAAGCTGATGACGATCTACATCGTCTTCGAGGAGCTGGCCGCGGGACGCCTGAAGCTCGACTCTGTCTTCAAGGTCAGCGAACGGGCGCGTGCCATGGGCGGTTCGCGCATGTTCCTCGAACTCGGCAGCGACGTTACCGTCGAGGACCTGATCAAGGGCATCATCGTGCTGTCGGGCAACGATGCCTGTGTGGTGATCGCCGAAGGTCTTTCGGGAACCGAGGAAGCCTTCGCCGAGCGCATGACCAAGCGAGCACGCGAACTCGGCCTGACCAAATCCGTCTTCAAGGATGCCTCGGGCTGGCCGCACGAGGGGCAATACACGACGGCCCGCGATCTCGCGGTGCTGTCGCATCGCACCATCGAGGACTTTCCGCAGTACTATCGCTACTACGCGGAGCAGAACTGGACCTACAACAACATCCGGCAGGCAAACCGCAACCGGCTCCTGAAGCAGACGCCCGGCACCGACGGCCTCAAGACCGGCCACACGGAAGAGGGGGGCTACGGGCAGGCAACATCGACGATCCGCGACGGGCGGCGTCTGATCCTGGTGGTCAACGGTCTTACCTCGATGGCCGAGCGTGCACAGGAAACGTCGCGACTGATGGAGTGGGGCTTCCGCGAATCGACGAACACCACCATATTCCGCGCCGGCGACACGGTCGCCGAAGCGCCGGTATGGCTGGGCGCGCAGGACAAGGTTCCGCTGGTCATCCCCAAGGCCGTGCTGGTCACGTCGCCTGCCGGGCAGCCACCGTCGCCGCGTGTCGTCGCACGCTTTGAAGGGCCAGTTCCCGCGCCGATCGCCAAGGGCACCAAGATCGGCACTGCCGTCATCACGCTGGCCGACGGCAAGACGCTGGAATACCCGCTCGAGGCCGGCGCCGACGTGCCGCGCATGGGGGTCGTCAGCCGCGTCGGCGCCATGATCAAGCATTACCTGTTCGGCTGGCTGTCGTGACGGGTGCCCAGGAGAGGGCGAAAAAAGGACGCTTCATCACACTGGAAGGCGGCGAAGGGGCGGGGAAGTCGACCCAGATCGCCCACCTCAAGGCGTTCCTGGAAAAGCGGGGCCGTTCGGTCCTGACGACCCGCGAACCGGGCGGCGCTCCAGGCGCGGAGATGGTGCGCAAGCTCCTGGTCGAAGGACCGGCCGAGCGCTGGGATGGGGTCACCGAAGCACTGCTGCACTTCGCGGCTCGCCGGGAGCATCTGCGCAGCACCGTGTGGCCGGCGCTGAAGCGCGGCGACTGGGTGGTGAGCGACCGATTCGCCGATTCAACGATGGCCTACCAGGGGTGCGGGTACGGCATCGACCGCGCACTGCTCGACAAGCTCTATGGCATCGCCGTCGGTGACTTCCGTCCCGACCTTACGGTGATCCTCGACTTGCCCGTCGCGGCTGGTCTGGCACGCGCGGCGGCGCGGCGCGGAAACGAGACGCGCTACGAATCCTTGCCGCGCGATTTCCACGAGCGGGTTCGCAAGGGCTTTCTCGACATCGCCGCCGCCGAGCCCGATCGCTGCCTGGTGATCGATGCGACAGCCGGCGTCGAAGCGGTTGCATCGGCAATCGCCGAGGCCGTCACCCGGCGCCTGAAGGCCTGAGCGTGGCACGCGGCAAGACGCCCTCCGATCCGGCCGAGCTCGAGAAGCTCGAATGGCCCTATGGCTGGCCGCCGCCGTGGCGCAACAACCGGCTGCTGCATCACGAAGCCGCCGAGAAGACCATGCTGGCCGCGCAGCAGAGCGGCCGGCTGCACCATGCCTGGCTGCTCACGGGACCACGCGGCATCGGCAAGGCGACGCTTGCCTGGC
The DNA here is from genome assembly GCA_020160995.1 of Pseudomonadota bacterium. Taxonomy (GTDB): domain Bacteria; phylum Pseudomonadota; class Alphaproteobacteria; order Reyranellales; family Reyranellaceae; genus Reyranella. Next base: position 34,254 of record JAIUOY010000187.1, read on the forward strand.
GCTTTGCGCGCTTCCTGCTGGCCGGGCAGCAGCAGGGTGGATTGTTCGGGGATGCTCCCGACGGGCTCGACGTTGCCGCCGATGCGCCCGGCCGTTCGTTGATCGACGCGCGCTCGCACCCCGATCTCTTTCACCTCCGGCGGGCGCTGAACCCGGATACCGGCCGCATGCGGGCCGAGATTGCCGTCGACGATGTGCGCGACCTCGGCGCCTTCATGCATATGACGCCGGCGATGGGCGACTGGCGAGTGGCCATCGTCGACTCGGCCGACGAGATGAACCGCAACAGCGCCAATGCCGTGCTGAAGGTCCTCGAAGAGCCGCCGCCCAAGGCGGTGCTGCTGATCGTGAGCCACGCGCCGGGCCGCCTGCTGCCGACGATCCGCTCGCGCTGCCGTCGCCTTGCCTTGCAGCCGCTGCCGGAAGAGACGGTGGTGAGGCTGCTGGGCGACTATGCGCCCGAGAGCAACCCGGAGGAGCGGACGGCGCTGGCGCAACTGGCCGAAGGCAGCATCGGCCGTGCGCTCGAACTGTCCGGCGCCGGCAGCCTCGCTCTCTACCGCGAGATGGTCGAGGTGCTGGCGACCTTGCCCGATCTCGACATGCCGCGGCTGCACGGATTTGCCGAGCGGTTTGCGCGCCGCGGCGAGGAGGCGAATGCCGACTGGCGCTCGCTCAACTACCTGTTCGACGGCTGGCTGAAAGGTTTGGCCCGCGCCGCCGCTTTGGGGCCGGAAAGTGACAGGAATGCTGCACCTGTCGTGCCGTCGGAACGTGGCCTGCAGGCCCGTCTGCTCGAGGCGGCGAGCCTTGATCGTTGGATGGAGGCATGGGAAAAGGTCGCCCACCTGTTGTCCCGTGCCGATGCCGTCAATCTCGACCGCAAGCAGACGGTGCTCGGCAGCTTCCTGGCTCTCCAATCGGCGATGCGCTGAAGCGCTGATCCTGGCGCTCCGGGAGGAGCGTCTCAGGGGCGAGCAGGGATTCGGAGTTCTGTCATCATGTCGGGCCGTAAAACCTTCTACACCACCACGCCGATCTACTACGTGAACGATGTGCCTCACATCGGGCACGCCTACGCGACGTTGGCCTGCGATGTGATGGCCCGCTTCAAGCGCCTGGATGGCTTCGACGTCCACTTTCTCACGGGCACGGACGAGCACGGGCAGAAGGTGGAGAAGGCTGCCGCGGCCGCGGGCATGTCGCCCCAGGCGTTCACCGACAAGGTGAGCCAGTCGTTTCGCGACCTGCTGGGCGTGATGAACTACAGCCCGGACAACTTCATCCGCACGACGGAGAAGCGCCACTACGCCTCCTGCCAGGCGCTGTGGGAGAAGCTCGTCGCGTCCGGCGATATCTATCTCGGCAAGTATGCCGGCTGGTACTCCGTGCGCGACGAGGCGTTCTATGCCGAGGACGAGACCACGGTCGGTCCCGACGGCAAGCGCCGCGCCGGCCCGGTCAACAACGAGGTCGAGTGGGTCGAGGAGCCGTCGTACTTCTTCAAGCTCTCGGCCTGGGGCGACCGGCTGCTCGAGTTCTATGAGAAGAACCCGGGCTTCATTGCGCCGGAAAGCCGACGCAACGAGATCATCAGCTTCGTGAAGGGCGGGCTGCAGGACCTCTCGGTGTCGCGCACCAGCTTCTCCTGGGGTGTGCCGGTGCCGGGCGATCCCAAGCACATCATGTACGTCTGGCTGGACGCGCTCACCAACTACATCACCGAGTGCGGCTATCCCGACGAGAGCAATCCGCTGTGGCGGTTCTGGCCGGCCGACGTGCATGTCGTCGGCAAGGACATCATCCGCTTCCACTGCGTCTACTGGCCGGCCTTCCTGATGTCGGCCGGCGTGGCGCCGCCCAAGCGCGTCTTCGCTTCCGGCTGGTGGACGACCGAAGGCCAGAAGATCTCCAAGTCGCTGGGCAACGCGATCGATCCGGTGGCGGTGACCAAGGAGTTCGGTGTCGATCCGGTGCGGTACTTCCTGTTGCGCGAAGTGCCGTTCGGCAACGACGGCGACTTCCAGCGCCGCGCTCTGATCGGCCGCCTCAATGCCGACCTCGCCAACGCCTACGGCAATCTCTGCCAGCGCGTCCTCTCGATCGTCGCGAAGAATTGCGGTTCCGTCGTTCCTCTGAAGGGCGCACTGACCGACGAGGACAAGGCGCTGCTGGGGCGGGCCCAGGGGTTGCTGGCGACCGTTCGCGCCGAGATCGACGAGCAGGCGTTCCATCGCGCCCTGACCGCGATCTGGGAAGTGATTGCCGATGCCAACCGTTATGTTGATGCGCAGGCCCCATGGGCCCTTGCGAAGACCGATCCGGCCCGGCGCGACACGGTGATGTGGGTTCTGGCCGAGACGATCCGGCGTGTGACGCTCCTGGTTCAGCCCTTCATGCCGGACTCGGCTTCGAAGATCCTGGAGCAGCTTGCCGTACCGCAAGAGGCGAGGGCCTATACCGCCTTCGACCAAGAGCTTGTGCCCGGCACAGCTCTGCCCAAGCCGCAAGGCGTCTTCCCGCGCTACGTCGAGCCAGCGAAAGCCGCGAGCTGACATGCTGATCGACAGTCACTGCCATCTCGATTTCCCCGAGCTGGCCGGCGACGAAAACGCCGTGCTGGCGCGTGCCCGGACGGCCGGCGTGGCCGGGATGCTGACCATCGGCACACGGCTCGACCAGTTCGAGAGGGTCCGCGCGATCGCCGAGCGTCACGACAATGTCTGGTGCTCGGTCGGTGTCCACCCGCACGAAGCCAAGGAGGAGGGCCAGCGCACTCCCGACCGGCTGATCGAAGCGGCAAACCATTCCAAGGTCGTGGGCATTGGCGAGACCGGCCTCGATTTCTACTACGAACACAGCCCGCGCGAGGAACAGGCCGAGAGCTTCCGCGCCCATATCGCCGCTGCACGCCAGACCGGCCTGCCGCTGATCGTCCATACCCGCGACGCCGATGCCGAGACCGGCGACATCCTCGAAGACGAGTACGCCAAGGGCGCTTTTCCTGGCCTGATCCACTGCTTCAGCTCCGGGCCGGAAGTGGCGCGCCGCTCATTGGCCCTAGGGCTCTACATCTCGATCTCGGGCATCGTGACCTTCAAGGCCGCCGAGAGCTTGCGCACCATCGTGCGCGACATCCCGCTTGATCGGCTGCTGGTCGAGACCGATGCGCCCTATCTGGCGCCGGTGCCAAAGCGCGGCAAGACCAACGAGCCTGCTTTCGTCGCGCACACCGCCGCCAAGGTGGCCGAACTAAAGGGCATCGGCATCGCCGAGCTCGAGGCGGCCACCACCGACAATTTCTTCCGTCTGTTCACCAAGGCGGAGCGTTCCCGGTGCGGGTGACCATTCTCGGCTGTGGCACCTCGGGCGGCGTTCCAAGGCCCGGCGGCAAGGATGGGCAAGGGGAGTGGGGCGCGGCCAATCCTACCGACAGTCGCAATCGTCGGCGACGCTGCTCGATTCTGGTTCAGGACCAGGGGAAGACCGTCCTGGTCGACACCTCGCCCGACGTTCGTAGCCAGCTTCTGGACGCCAAGGTGGAGCGTGTCGACGCCGTCCTGTGGACCCACGACCATGCCGACCAGGTCCATGGCATCGACGACCTGCGCGCCTATGCGTTGCGTCATGGCCAGATCGAGTCCTGGTCCGATGAACGGACCTGGGGGGTGCTGAGGCGGCGCTTCGGCTACTGCTTCGAGGCCGAGGGCGGCGGCTTCTACAATCCGATCTACCGGCACAGCCTGATCACGGGCTCCTTCGTAGCCGCCGGCCTGCCGGTCGTGCCCTTCGTGCAGGATCACGGCACGATTCCGTCGCTAGGTTTCCGCTTCGGCAAGGTGGGTTATGCCAACGACGTCGTCATGCTGTCGGACGAAGCTCTGGAGACTTTGGCGGGCGTCGACGTGTTGATTGTCGATGCCATGCGTTATCGACCGCACCCGACACACGCCCATCTCGAACGGGCACTGGAGTGGATAGATCGCGTGAAGCCCAGCCGCGCGTTCTTGACCAACATGCATGTCGACATGGACTATGCCGAGGTCGATCGGGTGACGCCCGCTCACGTCCACCCTTGTTATGATGGATTGGCGATAGATATTTCCTAATCATAACAATAGATTATGGAATATTGTTAATGTGTGACTTGATATGAGACAAAAGGAGCCTGGTCGCCGCTTGTTCCTGCTTGCCGGACTTGCGGCCGGCGGCCTGCAGTTCCGTGCTCCATCGGCTCAGGCACAAGGCGGCGATCTCAGCACGGGCGGCCTGACATTTCGTGATTTCGGGACGGCGGACAACGGCGCCAGCTTCTCTCATGGCCAGCAAAGCGTTGGCGGCGGCACCACGGGTGCAGGTCGGTCACGGTCGACGAAGCTCATTGGCCTCGACAGCAATGCGCTGTCGGCACGGGTCCAGTTCCAGTCGATCAAGGTCGAGATGACGCTGCCCATGGGCTGGCTGGCGACGGAGGACTGGGAGCGGGGTCTCGCCTACAGCATCGACAAACGCTACCGCGTGATCATCTGGCGGGTCGACTTCGAGTTCGAGGGCGTGAAGGACGCCGAGCACTACGCGGCGACCAAGGCGGGCTCCATCAAGGCGCGCCGGTCCGACGTCCAGGCCCAGGCGCGCAAGCTGAGCGACGGCAGCCTGCTTGTGGTCTACGAGAACGTCCCGAAGGCCCAGGGAGACAGCGAGACGCGCACAGTGTTCGATCTCGTTGTGCCGAGCCCGAAGGACCCCAAGGCAGGCGTGCTGCTCACCCTTGGCGTCCCGACAAGCGACGCCAGCCGCGGCCTCAATCTGATGGCTCTATTAAAGCAAAACATGCGGATCGACTGGCAATTCGTTCTATCTAAACCACAATAGATATTTTCCATAATATATATTATACGATAATCAGACCTAAGATCGAAACGTATGCCAACCGGACGCCCCACCGCCGACCAGCTGCCCAAGGAACCGCTCCAGCGCCTGCTGGCCGTGATGGCCTGGCTGCGCAACCGCGAGCATGGCTGTCCCTGGGACATCGAACAGACCTTCCAGACCATCGTGCCGTACACGATCGAGGAAGCCTACGAGGTCGCCGACGCCATCGAACGAGACGACATGGCCGCTCTCAAGGAGGAACTCGGCGACCTGCTGCTGCAGGTCGTCTATCACGCCCAGATGGCCAGCGAGGCCAACGCGTTTGATTTCGACGACGTGGCAGCCGCCATCGCAGACAAGATGGTCGACCGGCATCCGCACGTCTTCGGCGACCTCGACATCAAGACGGCCGACGCCCAGACGATCTCCTGGGAGGCCCGCAAGGCCGCAGAACGAGCGGCCAGGCAACAGGGCGTCCAGAACGGCAGCCAGCCTGTCGGAGCCCTGGACGGGATTGCCCGCGCCCTTCCCGCCCTGATGCGCGCCGAGAAGATCCAGAAGCGGGCGGCCCGGGTCGGCTTCGACTGGGCCTCGACCGGGCCTGTCATCGACAAGATCGAGGAAGAGTTGGGCGAACTGCGCATGGAGATCGAAGCCGGCACGGTCGACCAGGCCCGCCTGACCGACGAACTGGGCGACGTGCTGTTTGCCGTCGCCAACCTGGCGCGGCATTGCAAAGTCGACCCCGAGGTGGCCCTCAGGGCGACCAACGACAAGTTCGAGAAGCGCTTCCGCTACATCGAGAAGCGTCTGGCCGAGCAAGGTCGCAAGCCGGCCGACGCCAGCCTCGATGAAATGGAAGCCTTCTGGCAGGAAGCGAAGACGGAAGCCTAAGGTTTGGGAACCAGCAGCGGGAGCTGGACCGCTTCGAGCAGCGCCCTCGCCTCGTCGAGCGCCTCACTCGACGTCGAAGAGATCAGGCCGGCGGCCAACCCCTGGGTCGGCGCATAGGGCGAGCCGTTGAATTGAACCGAGCCACCGCCCGCCTCGCGCATCATCAGCGAACCCGCGGCATGGTCCCAGGGCTTGGTCATCCGGTAGAGATTGAAGTCGGCACGCCCCGACAGGAGTTCGATGTATTCGAGGCCGGCGCAGCTCAAGGTCGACAGCCGGCCGAGCTTGGCCCGCTGCTCGCGACCGAGCTGGCGGTCGAATTCCTTGATGACCCGATAGCCGACATAGCCGATCAGCGGCCGGTCAGGCTGCGCTCCCGCCACGGAGATACCGTCGAGCGTCACGCCGCCGTCACGGTGGGCTTCGGCCAGATGGTTACGCGGCACGTCGAGGATCCAGCCGGCGACCGGCATGGTGTCGTGCACCAGGCAGACGATGATGGCGAAACGGTCCCTGCCCGCGGCGAAGTTCGCGGTGCCGTCGAGCGGGTCGACGATCCAGCAGCTCTCGCCTGGACGCGCGATCAGGTCGAGCAGGCCCGGATCCTTCTCGACCGCCTCCTCGCCGACGACGGGTACGCCGGGCAGGATCTTGGCGAGACCGCTCGCCAGACGCTGCTCCGCCGCTTCGTCGGCGACAGTCACGACATCGCCCGGACGCTTCTGGCGGATATCGCTCTTGGCGAGGTTGCGGAACCGCGGCAGCAGTTCGGCCGCCGCGGTTTCGCGGATAAGTTCGGCGACTCGGAGCGAATCGCCGTCCGTCAGCATCGGTTCAGCCGACGACGCCGAACAGATCTTCTTCCTTCAGGATCACGTGATCCGCACCGCCGAGCTTGACCTCGGTGCCGGACCACTTGCCGTACAGAACCGTGTCGCCGACCTTGACGTCGAGCGGCTGCAGGCGGCCGTCTTCGAGGCGACGGCCCTTGCCGACGGCCACGACCTTGCCCTGCATCGGCTTTTCCTGGGCGGTGTCCGGAATGATCAGGCCGGCCTTGGTGCGGGTCTCGGCCTCGACCGGCTTCAGCAGCAGTCGGTCATGCAAGGGCTTGAATTTCATGGTGTTTCCTTTGTCTCAGGGGTTGGGCGCTTATAGGTAGCGCGCCTGCCGGGTGTCAACGCGGCCGTCAGCGCGCCTGACGCCGTTCGAACTGTGCCGCGGCAGCCTCGTCCAGCGCCACGGTCAGCCAGGCCATGTCGCCCTCGTCCCGCCGGCTGCGCACCTCGCCGTGGCGGTAGAGCCAGGCGATGGTCGCGCCGTCGGAGAGCGGTACCGACACCTCGCGGGCCTCCCCGGCGTGGCTCAGGAACGCGCCGATAGCCTCCAGGAGCTGCTCGACCCCTTCTCCCGTCAGCGCCGAGACCGGGTATTGCCGGGCCCGCTCGGCGCCGGTCGCCGCCCTGTTCTCCAGGATGCCGCGAACTTCCGGCGGCAGCGCATCGATCTTGTTCAGCGCCTCGATCAGGGGCCGACCAGCTCCTTCGTCGAAGGCGCCGAGGTCGCGCAGCACCTGTTCGACATCGGCGCGCTGCTGCTCGCTGTCGGGATGGGCAATGTCGCGCACATGCACGATCAGGTCCGCCTCGATCACCTCTTCCAAGGTGGCGCGGAAGGCCGCCACCAGATGGGTCGGCAGGTCGGAAACGAAACCGACCGTATCGGAGATCACGCAGCCCTTGCCGTTCGGCAGCTTGATCGACCGCATGGTCGGATCGAGCGTGGCGAACAGCAGGTCCTTGGCCATAACCTCGGCGCCTGACAGGCGGTTGAACAGCGTCGACTTGCCGGCGTTGGTGTAGCCAACCAACGCGACCGTCGGCAGGCGCGCCTTCTTGCGGCCGGCGCGATTGACGGCGCGTGTCTTGCGTACGCCCTCGAGGTCGCGCTTGATGCGCACGATGCGTTCGCCGATCAGGCGGCGGTCGATCTC
>JAIUOY010000188.1:0-7141 GCA_020160995.1 Pseudomonadota bacterium
ATCAGCAACGCGCCCTCGTACTTCTTGAGGAAGTCCTCCAGCCAGATCAGGCTTTCGAGATCGAGATGGTTGCTCGGCTCGTCGAGCAGCATGACGTCGGGCCGCATCAGCAGGATGCGGGCGAGCGCCACGCGCATCTTCCAGCCACCGGACAAAAGCCCGACATCGCCATCCATGCGCTCCTGGCTGAACGAAAGCCCCGCCAGCACCTCGCGCGCCCGCGCATCGAGCGCATAGCCGTCCAGCTCCTCGAAGCGCCCCTGCACCTCGCCATAGCGCTCGACGAGGGCATCCATGTCGTCGGCCTGTGCCGGATCGGCCATCGCCGCTTCGAGCCGGGCGATCTCGACGGCCAGCTCGCTCACCGGCCCGACGCCATCCATCACCGCCGCGACCGCGCTCTTGCCCGACATCTCGCCGACGTCCTGGCTGAAATAGCCGATCGTCATGCCGGGATCGATCGTCACCTGGCCGTCGTCGGGCTGCTCCTGGCTGGCGATCATGCGGAAAAGCGTGGTCTTTCCGGCGCCGTTGGGCCCGACCAGCCCCGCCTTCTCCCCCTTCTGGATGCCCATCGACGCGTCGATGAACAGGATCTGATGGCCGTTCTGCTTGCTGATGTTATCGAGACGAATCATGGGGGCGTTGCTGGCCGGAAAGACGCCGTAACGCAAGCCACAGCCCGATCACGGTATTGCGGCTGATTGTCTCTTCATTCTGCCTTCCGACGCGCGCCTGGTGCGCTCCCAGCTTCGATGAGCCAAAGACGCCTATCTAACTATGCAATAGCCTGCGGCTCGCGCTATGGTTGAATGCCGAACAATCCTTCGGGCGGGGCAGACTGTGAGTGTCAGTCAAAAGCGATATCTCGAGACGATCGACGGGACACCCCGGAAACGGCTCTTCCATTCGATCATAAGCGATTACGACCTCCAGACTGCGGTCTGCGAGCTCATCGACAATGCGATCGACCAATGGATCGCAATGAAGAAGAGTGCTGCGCTGGAAATTGCAATCAGTCTAGATGTCGATCGTCAGGTCATTTCGGTTGAAGATAATGCCGGTGGCGTGGCGCAGAAAGACGCCGCACTTCTCGTCTCCCCCGGTGCCACGCGCGAACATCCGACGGACGGTCAGGTCGGTACGTTCGGCGTAGGTGGTAAGCGTGCTGGTGTAGCCCTCGGAGAACACGTCGAAGTTCGGACCCGCTACAAACGGGAGAAAAGTATCCAAATCGACTTTACAAATGATTGGTTAGCGTCTGACGATTGGAACAAGGAACTATACGAAATCCCAGACATCGAGCCAGGCACGACGATTGTTGAAGTTTCCAAGATCCGCCAAGGCTTCACTCAAGAGAATGTCGACGGGATGCGCCGACATCTGGGCGAGACGTACGCTCTTTTTATCATTGAAGGATGTACAATCACGCTTAACGGCGTTGGTGTTGAGCCAATTGTCTTTGATGTATGGGCCTATCCGCGCGAGTTTCCACCACGTCAAGCGGCATTCACTATTGAACCAAGCGACGGCGCTACGATCGACGTTGTGCTCCAAGCTGGACTAATCCGTGATCGCAAAGGCGAAACGGAAAACTATGGCGTTTACGTCTACTGCAACAAGCGCTTGATCGTAAAAGAACTCAAATCTCGCGATGTTGGTTACGTGAGCGGCGAAGCTGGTGTACCCCATCCCGACGCATCTCTTTCGCGCGTCATTATCGAGCTCAACGGTTCGGCTGATGTAATGCCGTGGAATAGCAGCAAGAGCGGTGTCAACTTTAGCCATCCCGCAATCGCGCAAATCCGAAACCGCGTTATTGATTTTAACAGTTACTACAGCACCATCTCCAGGCGCTTGAAGGGACAGTGGGAGGATCAAGTCTTCCCATACACAACAGGCACCATTGAGGAAGTGAATTCAACGGTCGCTCTATCGCCGAAGAGGAAAGTCCTCCCTCGCATCCCTCGCGCGCGCAGGCCTTCGCGTCTCGAACAGTTGCGCGCCGCCAACAGAACGTTATTGGATGATCAGCCTTGGGTAGTCGGACTCATCGAATCCATAGGACTGTTGGATGTCCTTCAGAAGCAAAAGCTTGAGACCAAGAACCGCGTTGCCCTCATCTTGCTAGATAGCAATCTCGAGATTGCACTTAAGGAATTCATCGTCCACCGCACGGATCTCTTCCCGCCATACAAGTACAATGATGCAGCTATCCTGGCGCTGTTTCAGAAGCGCACGGAGGTAATCAGGGCAATTACTCCTCACGTGACGTTGACACCTGTCATTCTTGGGAAGATCGGCCACTACTACGGACTAAGAAATAAGCTCATTCATGAGCGGACGACCGCCGCAATTACCGACAAGGAAGTCGCTGACTACCAGACCGTGGTCGAGGACGTTCTGAGAGCCCTGTTCAAGGTGAGGTTTCCACGCTCCTAGAGCGCCGATCTCGTGAACTCGCCTCCGGCTCTTCGCCGAGCACGTCGTGCTCGCGATCCATCTACGCTTCGACGGCTATAGCTTGTCCATGTAGAATTCAAGAACGCCGTAAGGTCCGAATTCCGTGCCTAGGTTGATTTGACTAGATGCGAAGCGCCAGCCTTCGGAAGCGCGATGGCAGCTGGCGCGAAGTCGAGGACAAGCAGAACTTCGACGAGGTCGTTAAAGAAGGAGTCGAATGCCTTCAACTCCCGGTCCATCATTTCTTCGATGCGGATATCACCCTCCCGAGGGGATATCTCGATCGAGTGCTGGAAGATAGTCGATTCTCCTTTTTCGTCGGTGAGCCATGCCTTAGTGGTGGAATAGTTGAAGCGCTGTTCCGGTTCATCCATCATCCGAGACCGTCGGGTGTCCGGGACATGCTTCAGTGTTTCCGACGGGACAGTGACCGGATAGGCGTTATTCGCCCACGTCCCGTGTCTGTACACGCGCTCCTGGCCGCTCATCGTGTTCAAGACCAGTCGGTGAATGAGGTAATCCCGGTAGCTCTGAATGTGCCTCAGCCATTTGGCATGTTTGGCGATGACTGCAACGGTCGGCCCGGTTCGGCCTTCCTCCGCCCAACTCAGGTATGAGCTAATGCTGAAAACTTGAACGGCCTTAGTGTGTTCCGCCAGCAGCCGAGCCAAAAAATCCATCGACGTGCGGATGGCGGCGCAAAACGCCGACAGCTCATGCGCATAGTCGTTGTTCGATTTGCTTATCGACATTTTGATGCTGCTGGGCTTGAGCTCAATGCTCCCCTCCGGTGCTTTTAGGATCTTATCCGCTTCCGCCTGCTCAACCGCCGCAATCACGTCGATGCGCTTTCGGTGATACTGCGCGCCTTGCCGCTTCCTGAAGGCGAACATCAGAAGAGATTCGTAGTGTTCCTTTTGTGCCTCCGTCTTGAAGATCGAAGTCGGCGCGAGCGGGGCCTTGTCGAGTTTCAGGAGCAACGCGTCCATACGGTCGCTTAGCTTTTCTTCGGCCTTATTCGGCATAGTTTCCTCTTGCTATTGGCCTTAAGCGGCATTGCGAAGCTGCGCGACAAGCTTCTTGGGATTGTGACCGTTGGTGAGGGCACGCCACGTCCTATCAAGCTTCTTCCTCTTCCGGCCGATCCAATCATGAACTGGATTGTCGTACTTAGAGTCAAGACCGTCGGCCAGATGCTCGCCCGTGTCGATGGCACGGGCGGCCATACGACAATTTCCACCGTATTCGATGTGCACATGTGGACGGCCATGCGTGCGATCGCCCTGCATCAGAATCTTCACGATGAGTAGATCCTTCACTATTAGACCTGAAGCGCGATCACGGGTGATGCTTGTCTTGTTCTCACGGTGCCGACGAAGGCGCTCCCGAAGCATACCGTTGAGCAAGGCTAAACTGCTTCAAGGCGAATGCGTCCTGAAGTTCGAGCAGTGCGCCTTTTTGTGACGTGTCGCCTCTGAATGTGAAGCCATTCGTCACCGCGACCTCGAAACAATCTCTGATTGCAGGGACGATTGGATTAGCGCGTTTGGTGGGTCGGCAAAACTGTCGATGTTTGGCGCTTTTCGTGAGCACTAGGACGTCGAATCGCGAGAAGGCCTAAACTTACACAAAGCTCTTACGCAGCCCCGCAAAGATTCTTTTTTCTGTCTTTACAGATAGTTGCAAGAGCCCACGGCCAATTCATGAGCGTGACTTATAACACCTTTGACAGCCGACAATCGTACTCTCACTCCCACTCGATCGTCCCCGGCGGCTTGCTCGTAATGTCGTACGTCACCCGATTCACGCCCCGCACCTCGTTGATGATGCGGTTGGCGACGCGGCCGAGGAAGGCGTGGTCGAAGGGGTAGTAGTCGGCGGTCATGCCGTCGGTCGAGGTGACCGCTCTCAGGGCACAGGCCTGGTCGTAGGTGCGGCCGTCGCCCATCACGCCGACGGTGCGGACCGGCAGCAGCACGGCGAAGGCCTGCCAGATCTCGTCGTAGAGGCCCGACTTGCGGATCTCGTCGAGATAGACGGCGTCGACCTTGCGCAGGAGATCGAGCTTTTCCTTGGTGATGTCGCCGGGGATGCGGATGGCGAGGCCGGGGCCGGGGAACGGGTGGCGGTTCACCAGGTCGGCCGGCAGGCCGAGCTCGCGGCCGAGCGCCCTTACCTCGTCCTTGAACAGCTCGCGCAGCGGCTGCACCAGCTTCATGTTCATGCGCGCCGGCAGGCCGCCGACATTGTGGTGGCTCTTGATCGTGACCGAAGGTCCGCCGGTGAAGGAGACGGATTCGATCACGTCGGGATAGAGCGTGCCCTGCGCCAGGAACTCGGCGCCGCCGATCTTCTTGGCCTCGGCCTCGAACACGTCGATGAACAGCGCGCCGATGGTCTTGCGCTTCTTCTCCGGGTCGGTGACGCCCTCCAGCGCCTTCAGGAATTCCTTCGAGGCGTCGGCGTGGATCAGCGGAATGTTGTAGTGGTCGCGGAACAGGCGCACGACCTCTTCGCCCTCGTTGAGGCGCAGCAGGCCGTGATCGACGAACACGCATTGCAGCTGGTCGCCGATGGCCTCGTGCAGCAGGACGGCCACGACCGAGGAGTCGACGCCGCCCGACAGGCCGCAGATCACCTTGCCCTTGCCGACCTGGGCGCGGACCTGCGCGATGGCGCGCTCGCGGAAGGCCGCCATCGTCCAGTCGCCTTTGGCGCCCGCGATGTTCAGCGCGAAGTTGCGCAGGAGCTTGGCGCCGTCGGGCGTGTGCACGACCTCGGGATGGAACTGCACGCCGTAGTAGCCGCGGCTCTCGTCGGCGATGGCGGCGAAGGGTGCGTTCTCGCTGGTCGCGACGACCGAGAAGCCGGCCGGCAGCTTGGTCACGCGGTCGCCGTGGCTCATCCAGACCTGCTTGCGGTCGCCTGGCTGCCAGACGCCGTCGAACAGGCGGGTCGAGGCCTTGATCTCGACCTCGGCGCGGCCGAACTCGCGATGGTGGCCGCCTTCGACCGAGCCGCCCAGCTCCTTGGCCATGGTCTGCTCGCCGTAGCAGATGCCGAGGACCGGCACCTTGGCGGTGAAGATGGCGGGATGGGCGGTCGGCGACTGGCCCTCGGTGACCGAGGCCGGGCCGCCCGACAGGATGATCCCCCGGGGATCGAAGGCTTTGATTTTCGCGTCATCGACTGCCTGAAAAGGCAGGATTTCGCAGTAGACCCCGGCCTCACGCACGCGCCGGGCAATCAGCTGGGTAACTTGGGAACCGAAATCGACGATCAGCAAACGGTCGGTCATGGGGCGATATAAGCGCGAGGGGCCGCCGCATCAACCATTTGTCGGTGTGGATGGTTGGTGTGCCTGATTGGTGTGCCCGATTGGTGCGCCTGATTCAGGCGTCGTCGGCCAGCCGGCGGCGGACCAGCGGGACGTCGAGATTGCGCCAGGCATAGGCGATTTCCTCGACATCGACGCCGGACAGGGTGTCGATGCGCTCGCCCACCCTCTCCCCGCCCAGCCCCTCGTAGAAGAAGCGCGTCGGGTTCTCGGCCAGCATCCACAGCACGGCGGTATCGCAGCGGTCGGCCTTGAGCTGGCGGAACAGGGCTGCCAGCAGCTGCCGGCCGAGGCCGAGATTCTGGAAGTCGGGCTCGACGTAGAGCGTGTAGACCTCGCCCACCCTGATCTCGCGGCCGTCGAGCCCCTCGGGCGGATCGCGCATCGGGCCGCAACTGCCGAAACCCACGACGCCCGCCTCCTGGTCGTCGGCCACGAAGACGCCACGCGCCTCGCCGGGATCGGCCAGCAGCTGCGACCACCAGGCCGACTGGCGCACATCCGACATCGCCACCAGCATCGCGTCCGGCAGCAGGCCGGCATAGGTCGCCTGCCAGGTCTCGACATGGACCCTGCCGATCGCCGCCGCGTCGGTGCGCGCGGCGCGGCGGATGCGGATCACGCGCCCTCCTCGACGGCTGGCGCTTCCGGTGTTGGTTCTTCCGGCGATGCGGTTTCCTTCGCCGGCTCCTTGTCTTTGCGCACCAGGGTCGCGGCGAAGAAGCCGTCGGTGCCGTGCTTCAACGGCGACAGCCGCAGGAAGCGTGCACCTTCGAGATCGCCCGGCGGTTCGGTCGGCAGCACGTCGCGCCAGATCGCCGTCACCGGCACCGCCTCGAAATCGGGATGGCGTTCGAGGAAGGCGTCGATCTGGTGTTCGTTCTCCGCCGGCAGCACCGAACACGTCGCGTAGATCAGCCCGCCACCCGGCTTCACCAGCCGGGCCGCCGCGTCGAGGATCGCCGCCTGCTTGGGCAGAAGTTCTTCGAGGTCCTGCGGTCGCAGAGTCCAGCGCCCATCGGGATTGCGCCGCCACGTGCCCGTTCCGGTGCAGGGAGCATCGACCAGCACGCGATCGAAGGCGCCGCTCTGGCGCTTCAGCCACTTGCGATTGTCGGCGTCGATGGGACGGCGTTCGACATTGTGGGCGCCGGCACGGCGCAGGCGCTGGGCGGAGCGGTCGAGCCGCGTCTCCAGCACGTCCATGGCGACAACGCGGCCCTTGTTGTTCATGCCGGCCGCCATCGCCAGCGTCTTGCCGCCGGCGCCGGCACAATAGTCGGCGATCTGCATGCCGGGCTTGGCATCGACCAGCGCCGCCACGAGCTGCGAGCCCTCGTC
>JAIUOY010000189.1:0-6243 GCA_020160995.1 Pseudomonadota bacterium
CACGAGGGGGGCGAACGGCGCGAATGGAAAAGCGTAGTTGTCGACGGTCGCTATGAGGAAATGCTTGATTGTGCCGGGCGGGATCATGCTTGGTCGCAATTGAGCAGACATTTCGACTGGTGGGAGCCGGGCGGTCTCAAACCTGTCGAATCTGAGGTGTCGGACCATTTGGCGCACGTCTTCTTTCGAATCTCGATCGAGCAGATATCCGGGCGGGAGGCAAAGGAATAGCACTCCATGCGTTCCGATACGGCTCTGGCCAGCGAGTGCAGTAATTGTGGGTTCAAAAGCGCACTAGCGCCTCACCGTCCTCACCGCAGGGTCACAATCATCGGAGCCTGATCATGTCCTTCCTCGTCAATCTCGCGCTCGTCCTGCTTTTCAGTCTCGGTCTTGTGATCTCTGGCACCTTTGTTCCGGCCAAAGTCCTCAACTTCCTCGACCTCTTCGGCACACGGGGTGCGTCGCTCGCCTTCGTCATGGGGAGCGCCGTGGTCGTGTCATTCGTCGGCTATCGGCTGGTGCTGCGGCGTGATGGCCCGATCACGGGCGGCATGTTCTACCTCCCGACAGAGACAGACATCGACGGCCGTGCGATCTTCGGTATTGGCCGGGGTCTTGGTGGCTCTGTCCGGACCGGCATTGACGGCGCTCGGACTCGGGAAGCCGGGGACGCTGGTATTTCTTTCCTCGCGATGTTCCTTGGCATGTTGGCGGCTCGCGCCACCGGCGAGCGGTCTGACCTGCTTCGTGCTGCCTGACAAAGCCTCGAACAAAGAGGCGACGCCGAGCGCTAAGCTAAGTGCCTGGTTGAACGCCTCGGACTCGCATCGACGCGACGAACGAGAAGCCTCTCGCGGCCTTGTCGGCTATAGTGGTCGGGACGCGGCCGGCAGGCGTGAAGTCCGCAGAGCAAGGACAGTGATTTGAACGAGCGGCTCCAGTCTCCGACACTCGATGACTATTCGCTGCTGGCAGCCGACGCCGTAGTGCAGAGTTTTGGCAGCGATGCCGAGGGCGGTCTGACCGTCCCGGAGGCGACGCGGCGTCTGACGGAATTTGGCCGTAACGAACTGCGGGCGGTGGCGCCGATGCCCGCTTGGCGCCGCCTACTCGCGCAGTTTCAGGACCCGCTCGTTTATCTGCTGCTCGGCGCGATCGTCATCGCCCTTGTGGCATGGCTGTTCGAGGGCCGTGAGGGCTGGCCTATCGATGCGATCGTCATCACCATGGTGGTTGTGGCCAATGCGGTTCTCGGCTTCGTGCAGGAAGCAAGGGCCGCCAACGCTGTTGCCGCGCTGGCGCGAATGACGGCTGTGACCTCTTCAGTGCTGCGCGACGGGGAGCGAAGGCGCATCCCGAGCGCCGAGTTGGTCCCGGGCGACATCCTGCTGCTGGAGGAAGGCGACGCCGTTGGCGCCGATGGCCGGCTGCTGCTCTCGGCGAGCCTTCGCTTGCAGGAAGCCTCGCTCACCGGAGAAAGCGAGGCTGTTCTGAAGGACTCGGCCGCCCTGGATGACCCCGCGCCACTCGCCGAGCGGTCCTGTATGGTGTTCAAGGGCACTGCGGTTGTTCAGGGGACTGGCCGCGCCGTCATCACCGCTACTGGCATGCAGACCGAGATAGGCGCTATTGCCACCATGCTCGGCGCCACGGTGGAGCAGCCGACGCCGTTGCAGAGGGAGGTGGCGCTGATCGGCCGCACGCTCGGCATCGCCGTCGTCGCCATCGCCGTTATCGTCGTCGCCGCGGTGCTGCTGGTGTCCGACATAGAAGGCCCTTCGGACGTCATCACCGTGCTGCTGCTGGGGGTATCGCTGGCAGTTGCGGCGGTGCCGGAAGGTCTCCCGGCAATCTTGTCTCTCGTGCTGGCGCTCGGGGTGCAGCGCATGGCCAAACGCAACGCGGTGGTCAAGACCCTCTCGTCGGTGGAGACCCTCGGCTCGGCCTCCGTCATCTGCTCTGACAAGACCGGCACGCTGACGCGCTCCGAGATGACGATCGAGCGGATAATGACGGCGTCGGGCGGCAGCCGCGTCACCGGCGTCGGCTATGCACCGCTGGGCCGCCTGGAGATCGAGGGCGGTGTAGCGCCGGAAGGAGCGCTTCGCGCAGAGCAGATCGTCATCCTGAGCGGAGGTAGCCTGGCTGGCAATGCCGCCCTGCGGCAGGCGGAAGACGGAGCCTGGGAAATCCATGGCGATCCCACCGAAGCTGCGTTTCTTGTGGCTGAGCGCAAGCTCGGCGTCGAGGACCGCCGCCGGCGACGCTTCGAGCGTATCGGTGAGATCCCGTTTAGCTCCGACCGCAAGATGATGTCGACCATCGAGCGCGACCACGAGCATGGCGGCGAACGTATCCTCATCACAAAGGGCGCGCCCGACGTGTTGATGCAGCATTGCAACCGGATCCGGATTGGCATGGACGTGGTCCCGTTCGATGAGGTGCAGAGAGCACACGCGCACGCCGATGTAGAGCGCCTATCGGACGAGGCGTTGCGCACCCTGGCGGTCGCCTATCGGCCGCTGGGGGCCGACGAAGACCCACAAGCCAGCGAGACGCTGGAGCGCGACCTGATTTTCGTCGGCACGGTGGGCATTATCGACCCGCCGCGCGAGGAAGCGGCGGTCGCGATAGCGGAGGCTCGCCGCGCCGGCATCCGGGTGATGATGATCACCGGTGACCATCCACGCACCGCATCGCGCATCGCCGCTCTGCTGGGCATCGTCGAGAATGGGACGAAGGCGCTGACCGGGGCCGAACTGGACGCCATGGACGATGCTGGTTTCGCGGCTGCGGTACGGGCGACCTCGGTCTATGCCCGCGTGGCGCCCGTGCACAAGCTGCGCATCGTCGATGCGCTGCAGGCCGACGGCAATGTGGTGGCGATGACCGGCGACGGCGTCAATGACGCCCCAGCGTTGAAGGCAGCCGATATCGGCGTCGCCATGGGGATCACCGGCACCGAAGTCACTAAGGAGGCGGCCAAGATGATCCTGGCCGACGACAATTTCGCCACCATTGTCGAGGCGGTGCGCGAGGGGCGCGGCATCTTCGACAATATCCGCAAGTTCCTCCGCTATCTGCTGTCCTCCAACATGGGCGAGGTTCTGACCGTGTTCCTCGGCGTCGTCGGAGCCGGCGTGATTGGGCTGGGTGGCACCGGCGGCGGCGAGTTGGTGCTGCCAGTGCTGGCCACCCAGATCCTCTGGATCAACCTGATCACCGACTCCGGTCCCGCGCTTGCCATGGGCATCGATCCGGAAACCGACGATGTGATGGCACGTCCGCCGCGCAAGGCAAACGAGCGCGCCATCGACGCGCGCATGTGGCGCGGCGTGATCGAGATCGGCCTAGTAATGGCGCTGGCGACGCTTCTCACCCTCGATTTCTACCTGCCCGGCGGGCTGATCGAGGGCTCGCAGAGTCTTGATCAGGCCCGCACGGCCGGGTTCACAGTGCTGGTTCTTGCCCAGTTGTTCAATTGCTTCAACGCGCGCTCCGAAACCACCAGCGCATTCACCCATCTGTTTGTGAACCGGTGGCTGTGGGCGGCGATTGGCCTTTCCGTCCTGCTCCAGGTTGCGGTCGTCAATTTCGGCCCGCTGAACGTGGCGTTCGGAACCGTCCCCCTGCCGCTCGAACAGTGGCTGGTCTGCGGCGCGATGGGCAGCAGCGTCCTTTGGCTCGGCGAGATCCGCAAGTGGGCGCTGCGGTGGCGGAGAGGATAACTGTCGGTGTAGGAATGGACGGACTTGCGAGACATCCTTTCTCTCGAGCCAAAAGGGCGAGAAGGATGAAGCTGATGCACAAGTTCAGGTGCGACGTAGACCACAAGTTTCAGGTGCTTGTTCAAAGCGGCAGTCCTGGTCTGGTGACTGGAATGTCGGTTTTGCTTCGCGTTCTCAGTATGGTTGGGATCGCCGCCATGTTATGAGTGAGCGGTGGCCTGTTCGTCCACGCAGTTCGGTCTGATCGGGCTCGAGCACGCTATCGCCAGACTTGCGACGGAAACCAAGCACGGCCTGCCAACCTGAAAAATTTACTGAGGAAAATTGGATGTGTCTGTCAGCTCAGGTCAGCTTTACCGCCAGCGTGTTTCTGGTAGGCGGCGGCACGGCGATCACAATCATCGCTGCGCGGAAAAACTGGCGCTATGTGCCGATGGCCCTGATGCCGCTGTTTGCGGGACTACAGCAATTCATGGAAGGCAATGTCTGGCTAGGAATGACCGGCGACAATCCGTTTCAGGTGCTCTGGGGGGCACTCGGGTTCATTTTTTTCACTTGGTTCATGTGGCCGATCTGGGTGCCGTTTTCAATGTATGTAATTGAGCCCACTCAGAGCCCGCGCAAACCGCTTTTCTTGATCTTTTCGCTGATCGGGCTGGTGTTCGGCATTTTGCTCTATGTCCCGCACGGACTGCATTCCGAAATGGTGGTGGTCGAGATCAACAACCAGTCTCTGGCCTATGAAAAGTCGATCTGGCTGGATTACCTGATGCCCCGCACACTGACCAATGTGATCTATGTCTTGCTGATCATCGTGCCCCCCGCCATGTCCCACTACCTGCATCTGCGCCACTTCGCGCTGTCACTCGCGGCTGTTGTGGTGATCGATATGACCTTGCTGACTTACGCTTATATTTCGTTTTTCTGCCTTCTCGCCGGGCTAGCCACCTTGCATCTGGTCTACATCATCCTGAGGAACAAGTGCGCTCGGGAATGTCCGGAGCTTTTTCCGGACATGGCGCCGTCCAAAGCGTGGCTTTGATCGTCGCTGTCTGAAGGTTGAGCGCAAGCGCTGTTCCGGCGGCACCTTTCGCGCGCGCCCGTGACCCACGATGATCGGAGCCTTTGAGGGTTTCGACACATGACGATTTCAGAGCTTACGCTTAAATCCAGCGATCCTGAGCCCGCGCGCCGTTTCGAGGTGTTCACGGGTTCCGGCCGGCGGCCCGAATGGTTGCCGGAGGAGAAAGCGCGAATCGTGGCGGAAAGCTACGAGGCCGGCGAGACCGTGAGCGCGGTGGCCCGGCGATATGCATTGACCCCGCAGCAATTGTTCGCCTGGCGTCGGGCCGCGCGTCTGCCGTTGGCGGAAGTGTCGGCACCAGAAGCGCTATTTGTTCCGGCGGTGGTCGCAGCGCCGGTGTCAGAGCCGGCGGCAAGGCGGCTGCCGAAACAGCGGAAACGGAAAGGCGCCCGACATCGTGCCGGCTCAGCTGCGCGTGATCGTCGTGCGCCGGCTCAAATATGCCTGCCGCGCCTGCGAGGACGTGGTCGTGCAGGCTCCGGCGCCGGCGCGGCTGATCGAAGGCGGGCTGCCGACCGAGGCCACGGTCGCGCAGGTGCTGGCGTGCGAATATGCCGACCACCTGCCGCTGTATCGCGAAACGCAGATCTACTCCCGACAGGGCATGAATCTGGATCACGTTGGCAGACTGGGTCGGCCGCGCCGCCTGGCATCTGCGTCGGTGCAAGAGCGGCTGCTTGACAGACTGAAGTCCTCGCCAAAACTCTTCACCGACGAGACGACCGCGCCGGTGCTCGATCCCGGCCCAACAAGCATCACCCCGAACTGCCGCCGCGGCTCAAGCGCTACAACGGCCTGATCGCCCGGCGTAGGGCGGCGGTGGAGACGACCTTCGCCACGCAGAAGAACCGCATGTGGCTCACCCGCATCCGTAATGTGGGGCTGGTCAAGGCCGCCGGCCGGCAAACCCTCGCCGCGATCGCCTTCAACATGAGGCGCTGGGCGGCGATCACACCATAGCTGCGTCCGCGATCCGCGAAAGCCGCCGCAAAGCCTGCCAGAAACCCCAACCCAAACCCACAGGACAAGCGAAATGCTGCCCCCCGACCCTCATCCAGCCCATCCCGCGCATCCGCGCAACAGGCCCCCATTTGAGGAGACCGCGATCCGCATGCGCAATCCATCGAGCCGGAAGCGGCTCGCGTCAGGCAGGCTCAGCCGACGATCGCGTTCCAGGCTACTGCCACCAGGATGAGGCCCGCCGTCACCTGGATCGTTCGGGTGACGGCGTCCACCACGCGGGGCCGGGCTTCCACAGGCGCAGAAGCTGCTGCCGAGACAGCACGGCCGCCAGCGCCACCGCCGCCAGCACCAGCACCACGCCGATCATCATCACGGCCGCGAAGGCGACGCCCGCCTGCGGCACGCCCCGCGAGATGGCGAAGGTCATGACGAACAGCGTCAGCGGACAGGGGATCAGCCCGGCCA
>JAIUOY010000190.1:0-6743 GCA_020160995.1 Pseudomonadota bacterium
TCTTGAGCGACGCCATGACATTCTGCTCGACCAGCAGAATGGTGAGGCCCTCCTCGTTGAGGCGGCGCACGATGCGGAACACTTCCTGCACGATCGTGGGGGCGAGGCCGAGCGAAGGCTCGTCGAACATGATGAGCCGGGGTTGGCCCATCAGGCAGCGGCCGATCGCCAGCATTTGCTGCTCGCCGCCGGAGAGCGTACCGGCGGCCTGCTTGCGTCGTTCGGCGAGCCTCGGAAACAGGGTGAACACTTTTTCCAGGGTCTGCTTCTCGGCGGCGCGCGCATGCCGGGGCGTCGCGCCCATTTCGAGGTTTTCCAGCACCGACAGATTGGGGAAGACCTGTCGCCCCTCGGCGACATGGCCGATGCCCACCTCGCAGACCCGATAGGACGGCCAGCCCGTGATGTCCTGGCCATCGAAGCGGATCTGGCCCTGTGCCGGCCTTTCGATGCCGTGAATCGAACGAATGAGAGAGCTCTTGCCGGCACCGTTGGCGCCGACGATCGCCACGATTTCGCCGGTCGCGATGGTCAGTGACACGCCAGCCAGGGCCTGGGCGTCGCCATAGTAGAGGTCGAGGCCGTCGACCTGCAGCAGGGGGAGGCTCACGCTTCCTCCTCGCCGAGATAGACATCGAGGACGGCCTGATTTCGGGCGATTTCGGCGGGCGTGCCCTGGGCGATCTTCTCGCCATAGCTCACGACAACGACTTCCGCCGCCAGCGCCATCACCGCACGCATCACATGCTCGATCAGCAGGATGGTGAGGCCGGTGCGCGCGTTGAGGTCGCGCAGGAAGGCCACCATGACATCGACTTCGGTCGGGCGCAGGCCCGCCATGACCTCGTCGAGCAGCAGCAGCTTGGGTTCGGTTGCCAGCGCCCGCGCCACTTCAAGGCGCTTGCGGTCGGGCAGGGTGAGGCTTTCCGCAGCCTGGTTGCGTCGATCGTGGAGGCCCAGCCCCTGCAGAATGTCGGCGGCGGCAGCGCGGGCGTCGCTCAGGTTCGGCCGGCGATGCAGGGCGCCCACCGTGACGTTCTCCAGAACGCTCAGCCCCTTGAACGGCTTCACGATCTGGAAGGTGCGGCCAACGCCTGCATCGCACACGAGGTCGGGGCGCTGGCCGGAGATCTTCTTGCCGTCCAGGTTCACCTGCCCGGCATCGGGCCGGTAGACGCCGGCAATCATGTTGAAGATCGTGGTCTTGCCCGCGCCGTTCGGACCGATCAGCGCGTGGATCGCGCCGGCCGGCACGGCGAAGGAGACATCATGGACGGCGCGCAATCCGCGGAAGTTCTTGCCGATGCCGGCAAGTTCGAGGTGCGCGCCGCTCACCGCCGCTTCTCCCCGAAGCCGAACTTGTCGGCGAGCCACGGCCAGACACCGGCGGGCCGGTACATGACGATGATCAGCAGGGCGAGGCCGTAGAAGATCTGCTTGATGCCCGAGATGTGGAAGAACTCGCTGAGGTCGGTGAAGATTTCACCGAGGCCGGTCAGCACGACGGCGCCGACGATAGGGCCGAACAACGTGCCGAGTCCGCCGATGATCGGTGCCAGCGTGAACTCGATGGAGCGGCCCATGGCGAAGGCCGTCTCGGGGAAGAGGTTGTTGTAGTAGAAGGCGTTCCAGACGCCGGCCAGCGCCGTCAGCGCGGCCGAGATCACGACGGCGATCATCTTGCAGCGAAGCACCGGCACGCCGACGGCCTGGGCCGCCTCGGCATCCTCGCGAATGGCGAGCCAGTAGCGGCCGAGCCGGCTCTCCAGCAGGAGGCGGCACAGGATGAAGGCGCCGACCGCAAGCGCCAGGATCACGTAGTAGAAAAGGATCGGGCCGCCGCGCAGGTTGAGCCAGTCGGAGGTGGCATCGACCTTGAGGAACAGGCCGCCCGAGCCGCCGACCCAGCCCCAGTGATCGAAAGCGATGCGGGTGAATTCGCTGAAGGCGATGGTGAGCAGCGCGAAGTAGACGCCGGCCAGCGAGAAACGGAAACCGAGATAGCCGACGACGGCGCCAGCAACAGATGCCGCCGCGACGGCCGCGAACAGGCCGAGCCACGGGCCGACGCCGTAGTGGAAGAACAGGCCGGCCGCGATATAGCCACCGAGTCCGGCGTAGAGCGCGTGGCCCAGCGAGAGCTGGCCGGCGAAGCCCATCATGATGTTCCAGGCCTGACCGACATAGGCGAAGTAGAGGATCAGGATCAGGACGGAGAGGCCGTATTTGCCCAGGACGGCCGGAGCGACCAGCAGGGCCACGAGCAGCAGGCCGAGCGACCAGAGCGCGCGAGACGGCACGCCGTCGGTCAGGCGATGCAGCAGGTTCATTGGCTGTTCTTGCCGAGCAGGCCCTGCGGCCGCAGCAGCAGCACCAGGATCAGGATGCCGAAGCTCACCATGCTCTTGAGCGAGGGCTGCAGCAGGAGGCCGGCCACGGCCTCGCTGACGCCGATCAGCAGGCCGCCCAGCAGCGCGCCGGTCATGCTGCCGAGCCCGCCCACGATCACGATCACGAAGGCGAGCAGGGTGTATTCCGCGGCAAGGAAGGGCGTCACCGGGATGATGGTGATCATCAGCGCGCCGGCCGCGCCCACGCAGGCGGCGCCGACGCCGAAGGTGAAGGCATAGAGACGCTTCACATCAAGGCCGACGACGAGGGCACCCATGTGATTGTCGGCGGCGGCGCGGATCGACTTGCCGATGCGGGTGCGGGTGAAGAAGAGCCAGAGGAGGCCGGCAATCGCAACCGCAACCAGCGCCGCATGCAGGCGCACGGCGTCGAACACCAGGGGGCCGAGCTCGTAGGAATCGAACTGCGCCTCCATCTGCACGCCCCGCGCGTCGGGGCCGGCGATGGCAAGGGAGGCGTTGACCAGGAGGATGGCGATCGCCAGCAGCAGCAGGAATTGCTGGTGCTCGGGCCGTCCGATGAAGGGGGAGATGACGCCGCGCTGCAACGCGTAGCCTGCGCCGAAGAAGAGGACGGCGATCAGAGGCAGGCTCAGCATCGGCGAGACCTGCAGATATTCGAAGCCCATCCAGGCGAGATACATGCCGACGACCATCAGCTCGCCATGCGCAAAGTTGACCACGCGCATGACGCCGAAGATCACCGACAGGCCGAGCGCCATCAGCCCGTAGACCATGCCGGTCAACAGGCCCTTGGTGATCGCCTGGGCGAGCGAGAGAAGAAAGTCGGACGTCAAGATGTCAGGTGCGCCGCTTGTCGTTCCAGCTGGGCATCGGGAAGACCAGCGGCGCCGCCGCGGACTCGAGCGGCAGGACGACGGTGGGCTTGCGCTTCAGGTTCTCGACAGCCGAGGCCTTGATGTTGACGTTCTGGCCCTTGGCGTCGAACTGGATCGGGCCGCCGATCATGACGTGCTGGTCGATCTTGCTCTTGCGCAGCGCTTCCATCAGGTCGCCCGGCTTGGTCGACTTGGCGGCGAGCCAGGCGTGGGCGGCGATCAGGATGCCTTCGAAGGTGAAGCCGCCGTTCAGGTCGAGCTGGTCGTTGGGGTACTTGGCGGTGTGGCGCTTTTCGAGCGACTGGGTCATGGCCGACTTCGGATCGAGCCAGGGCACGTTCGAGATCATGAACTCGCCGTACTTGCCCATGGTCTTGAGGAAGTCCTGCTCGTAGAGGCCGGGTGCGCCGGGGTTGAGCACGCCCATCGGCTCCCAGCGCTGCTTCACCATCTCCTGCACGAGAAGCTTGGCGTCGTTGAGGCGGCTCACCGGCAGCAACAGCTCGGCCTTGGTCGCCTTGGCCTTGCCGACTTCGACGGCGAGGTCCTTGGCCGCCGGATCGTAGCTGATCGTGTCGACCAGCTCGTACGGCATGTCGAGCTTGGGGAAGAGCGCCTTGATGCCGTTCATCATCGAGGTACCGAACGTGTCGTTCACGCTCATCAGCACGGCCGTCTTCGGCGTCTTGCCCGAGACCTTGAAGATCTCCTTGTGCAGCGCCAGCGCGCCGGTGATGAGCATCGGCGCCGTCGGGAAGTTACGGACGACGAACTTGTAGCCCTGCTCGGTGATCTGAGGCGCCGCTGCGATGTTCACGATCAGCGGCACGCCGCGCTGTTCGCAGACCTGGGCGATGGCGATGGTCTGGCCGGAGTCGAAGGCGCCGACCAGCATGTGGCAGCCGGCGTCGATTGCCTTCTCCGCCTGGGTCCGCGCCACATCGGGCTTGGTCTCGGTGTCGTAGTTCACGATGTCGATCTTCACCGGCATCTTCATGTCGGCGAACACCTCGTTGGCGACGTCGGCGCCGCGGCGGCAGGCCTGGCCGATCTGCGCCTGGAGGCCGGACGTCGGCAGCAGCAGGCCGACCTTGAGGTTCGCCGGTCCGCCCTGCGCGAATGCCTGACGGATCGGCAGCGGCGCGCCGAGGAGCGCGGTACCGGCCAAGGTTGCCTGTCCGAAACGACGGCGGGTGAATGTGTTGCGGCCGGTCATTGCGGCTCCTCCCTTTGAATTTGCTGGCCGGACTATAGAGACGGACCGGCCGCCGTGCTAGGTCGGCCGGCATGATGCATACGCTCGCCGGTCTCAACCATGCCGCTCCCGCGGATTTTTGCGCGGGCGTTGGCGAGACGTTCGAGCTGGCGCCCTGGGTGGCGGAGACAGTGGCCTCGAAGCGGCCGTTCGCCACTGTGACGGGCCTGCATGAAGCCATGATGGGCGTCGTGCGCGCCGCACCGCGCGAGCGCCAGCTCGAATTTCTGCGTGGCCATCCCGATCTGGCCGGCAAGGCAGCCCGCGCCGGTGCCTTGACGGATGATTCGCGGCACGAGCAGGCAAGTGTGGGCCTCGATTCCCTGTCGGAGGCCGATTTTCAACGATTCCATCGCCTGAACGATGCTTACAAGGCGAAGTTCGGCTTTCCGTTCATCGTCTGCGTGCGGCGGCACACCCGCGATTCGATCCTCGACCAGTTCGAGCGCCGGCTGCGTCACGATGCGGCCGGCGAATTCGCCACGGCCCTGCAGGAGATCTTCTTCATCACGCGGCTGCGCATGGCGGCCAAAGTGACGGGCGAGGGCATGCCCAGGGTCAACGGCCGCCTCAGCACGCATGTGCTCGACACTCACGCAGGGCGGCCGGCGGTCGGCATTGCCATCGAGCTCTACGAATTTGCCGGCAGGCAAGCACATCTGATTGCAACCGCGGTGACCAATGCAGATGGCCGCACCGACGCGCCCTTGATCGGAGGTCGGCCACTGCCCATTGGTCGATACGAACTGCAGTTTGCGGTCGGTGACCACTTTCGCAGCAGGGGCATTGCGCAAAGCGATCCGCCGTTTCTCGATATCGTCCCTTTGCGCTTTTCCATTGCCGAGCCGGAGGGGCATTATCACGTGCCGCTGCTTTGCACGCCCTGGAGTTATTCGACCTATCGCGGAAGCTGAGATGAACGGAGGAAAGTATGACCTATAGCGATGTCTCCCTGATGATCGACGGTGCCTGGACGAAGGGTGCCAAGGGCCGGACGATTCCGGTCATCAACCCGGCGACGGAAGAAGTGATCGGCCAGGTGGCGCATGCCGAGAAGAGCGATCTCGATCGCGCGCTCGCCGCCGCCGAGAAGGGCTTTCAGCAGTGGCGCAAGGTCTCGCCGTTCGATCGCTACAAGATCATGCGCAAGGCCGCCGAGCTGATGCGCCAGCGCGCCGACGAGATCGCGCCGATCATGACCATGGAGCAGGGCAAGCCGGTGATCGAGGCCAAGGGCGAGACTCTGCTCGCCGCCGACATCATCGAGTGGATGGCCGAGGAAGGTCGCCGCACCTATGGCCGCATCGTTCCGGCGCGCTTCGAGAATGTGTACCAGCTCGTGACGAAGGAGCCGGTCGGCCCGGTCGCCGCCTTTACACCGTGGAACTTCCCGATCAACCAGGTGGTACGCAAGGCCTCGGCCGCGCTGGCTACCGGCTGCTCGATCATCGTCAAGGGTCCGGAAGATACGCCCGGCTCGTGCGCCCAGCTCATCAAGGCCTTCGTCGATGCCGGCGTGCCGGCGGGCGTCATCCAGCTCGTCTACGGCGTGCCGTCGGAGATCAGCGAGTATCTGATCCCGCATCCGATCATCAAGAAGGTGACGTTCACCGGCTCGACGCCGGTCGGCAAGCAGCTCGCCGCTCTCGCCGGCGCGCACATGAAGCGCGTCACCATGGAGCTGGGCGGCCATTCGCCGGCCATCGTGTTCGAGGACGCCGACGTCGACCAGGCGGTGAATGTCCTGGGCGCCAACAAGTTCCGCAACGCCGGCCAGGTCTGCGTCGCGCCGACCCGCTTCCTCGTTCACGAGAAGGTCTATCCGGAGTTCGTGGAGAAGTTCACGGCCTACGCCAAGAACATCAAGGTCGGTAACGGCCTCGAAGCCGACACCCGCATGGGCCCGCTCGTCGCCGAGCGCCGCCTGCATGCGATCGACGGCTTCGTCGGCGATGCCATCTCCAAGGGAGCGAAGGTCCAGACCGGCGGCCAGCGCAAGGGCAACAAGGGCTACTTCTACGAGCCGACCGTCCTCACCGACGTGCCGCTCGACGCCCGGATCATGAACGAGGAGCCGTTCGGCCCGCTGGCGCCGATCTCGCCGTTCAAGGATTTCGACGGCGTGATGAAGGAAGCCAACCGCCTGCCGTGGGGTCTGGCGGCCTATGCCTACACCACCAACTCGAAGACCATGGCCCAGGTCGGCGCTGCCTTCGAAAGCGGCATGGTGTCGATCAA
>JAIUOY010000019.1:0-3773 GCA_020160995.1 Pseudomonadota bacterium
ATCCAGGCTGATCTCGTAACCTTCGCGAGACAAAAACGAGCTCTTATCCCTGCCCTTATTCGGAATCATTCTTGCCCCCTATTCTCTGCTGCAACTTCAGGGAGGCTTCGCGAGCCTTCTTCTGGGTGTGCCTCCTGGTATATGTCGTCGCGGTCCCAGATCCCTCGCGCCAGCCCATCATGTACGAACGAATTTTCTCTTCATCAGCCGACTTAACCTGAGCTTCATCCATTAGCTCAGAGAGTTCATCGTTTGCGGTATGACGCAGCACATGTGGGGATAGGCCCTTTAATGCATCGGAATTGGCGCTCCTGATAACAGAGAAGATTTTTCCCAATCCCTTTGCGGACAATGGGGCACCCTGATATGGCCCAGCTTGGTGCGTAACTAGCAGAAATTTATGTCGCTTCGCCGCCGGAAAACTCCGGCGGACATTCATGACATATTCGTAGACTTTACGAGAGAGCGACTCCGTCATCGGCAGCAATCGGTCACGAGTCTTGGCGACCGGCTGCCTTGCTCTTGGGTCACTCTTATCATCGTGCCGCCGTGCAACAAGAACTTCGTTCTTCTGAAAGTCAAAATCGGAGACCTGCAGCGCGAGCAACTCTCCAGAGCGCAGCCCCAAAGCGAATAAGCGAACTATCAATTCGTTTCTTGATTGGACAGCGTCAGTGAAAGGGTTCTTGTAAGAGCCAACGCACGTTATGTTACGCAGCTCAGTTTGACTTTCCTTACTCAACCCTTTTCTTGCGTTGACGGTAGATTTCTTTTTCCTGGGCCGCTTTGCGCGAATCCTGTCGCCCATCAGCTTAATTGCTTTTAGAGTATTCGCATCAACGTTCCGCGATTCACGTTCGATCACGTATATAGCGAACCACTCTAGGTATTCCGCCATGTATGAGAGGCGGTTGTATTGCGTCTTAGGTGACACTCGCTTCACAGGTGAATTGAATCGCGACCCAACCCGGTTGGGGCTGACATTCAATTGAATCACTGCACCAGCAGCTTGTTCTTTCTCAGAAGCCAGCCTTTGCGCATGTGCTGTAAGCGCCTCGATTTCACCAACAGTCAGAAACTCACGTGACGCGAAGCGTGCCTCGATATCAATTACTTTCTGCTCCGCCCACCCAAGGAGATGTCTAACCGAAGAAAGTGCGGCGTGAATCGTGTTGGCGGCTTGGCTGGCGTTTCGGATTTGTGTTGTTGCGAATAGCGTCGAGTACCAATTTGGAGATCCCATGGCATCGAGCAGCATTGGAAATCGCTCGCCGTCGGGAAAAACGACAAATGGAATCGAGAAGTCACATTGGCTCATGGGCGACCTCTATTCGCAACCAATCAGTCACGGTAGCAATAACCTAGCATAGCTGATTGAAAAAAGTCACGCCATAGAAAAACAGAAAGCCCGCTAGAAAGCGGGCCCCTGATGAAAAAGCAACAAATGGTTCTGAGGTAGGTCCTAGAACGGAATGTCGTCGTCCGAGAAATCGTTGTCCTGCACCGCCGGCTGGCGGTTCGACGCAGGCGGGGGACGCGACGAAGACTGGCCGCCGCCACCGCCACCGTATTCCTGCCGCTGCGGGCGCGGAGCGCGCTCGTAGGAGCCACCGCCGCCGCCTTCGCTGCCGCCACCGAGCATCTGCATCTCGTCGCCGATGATGTCGGTGGTGTAGTGCTTGACGCCGTCCTTGTCGTAGGAGCCGTACTCGAGGCGGCCCTCGATGTAGACCTGGCGGCCCTTGCGCAGGTATTCACCGGCGATCTCGCCGAGCTTGCCGAACAGCTTGACGCGATGCCACTCGGTCTTTTCCTGCGAATTGCCGTCACGGTCCTTGCGCACCGTGGTCGTGGCCAGGCTCAGCGTGGTGATCGCCATGCCGCCCTGCGTGTACTTCACGTCGGGGTCATTGCCGAGATTGCCGACCAGGATCACCTTGTTGACGCCACGAGCCATGGGAATGTGTTCCTTGCAGATTCGCCGGGACCCGGCGATGGACATTGGATTATATCCCGCCGGCCGGGCGGCATCGGGCCATGCCCTGCCGGCGCGTAGGAATTCGCCGCGCGGGCGTCATGCCGGGCTTCGTATAATCGACCGTTCATCCTGACTGGACCTTCCATGCCGCCCTCCCCCGCGCCCGGCCTCGACCTGCCAGCCATCCAGGCCCTGGCCGCCGCCGACATGGCCGCGATCGACGGCCTGATCCGCCGCCGGCTCGCCTCGGACGTGGTCCTGGTCAACCAGATCGCCGAGCACATCGTCTCCGCCGGCGGCAAGCGCCTGCGGCCGATGCTGGTGGCGCTGGCCGGGCGCGCGACTGCGGGCGACCGCGGCATTGGCGCCGAGCACCACCAGCTCGCCGCGATCATCGAATTCATCCACACCTCCACCCTGCTGCACGACGACGTGGTCGACGAATCCGACCTGCGCCGCGGCCGCAGCACCGCCAATGCCCTGTGGGGCAACGCGCCGAGCGTGCTGGTCGGCGATTTCCTGTATTCGCGCAGCTTCCAGCTGATGGTCGAACTGGACCGCATGGAGATCATGCGCATCCTCGCCGACACCACCAACCGCATCGCCGAAGGCGAAGTCCTGCAGCTGCTGCACGTGCGCAATCCGGACACCGACGAGGCCGCCTACCTCGACGTGATCGAGCGCAAGACTGCGGTGCTGTTCGCCGCCGGGACGCAGCTCGGCGCGCTGGCCTCCGGCGCGGACGAGGCGACGCAACGACGCCTGTTCGACTACGGCTTGCAGCTGGGTTACGCCTTCCAGATCGCCGACGACGTGCTCGACTACAGCGGCGAGGCCATTGCGCTGGGCAAGAACCTTGGTGACGACCTCGCCGAAGGCAAGGCCACGCTGCCGCTGATCCACGCGATGGCGCAAGCCGACGATGCCACCCGTGCGCGCCTGCGTGCGGCGATCGAACATGGCGACGTCACCGCGATGCCGGACGTGCTGGCCGCGATCCGTGCTGCGGGCAGCCTCGACTACAGCCTGGAGCGCGCGCGCGAATACGCGGCCGCGGCCGAAGCCGCGCTCGATGGCCTGCCGGCGAACGATGCCGTCGCCGCCCTGCGCGGACTGGCACGCTACGCGGTCGAACGCGGGCACTGAAGCCCGCGCGAAGGGCGCAGGTTCAATCCGCGTCGAAGACCTCGTCGAAGAAGTCGTCCATCATCCGGTAGGCGCGCCTGGCTGCGCGTTCGTCGTAGCGGCAGTTGTCGTCGGGCGGGTTGTGCGCATCCTCAATCTGGCTGAAACAGTGGCGCGCACCGCCGAAGTTCACGAACTGCCAGTCGGCGCCGGAGGCATCCATTTCCTGTTCGAAGGCGGCGATGTGCTCGGCCGTCACCATCTTGTCGTCGGCGCCGTTGAGCACCAGCAACGGCGTGGTGACCTGGTTCCCGCTCTTCGGCAGCCAGGTATCGAGGCCGCCATGCAGGCTGACGCCTCCGGCCAGCGTGGCACCGCTGCGCGCCAGTTCCAGCACCACCGTGCCGCCGAAGCAATAACCGAACGCGGCAATCCGCTCCGGATCGAGCGGAACCTTGCCCGCCTGCGCCTTCAACGCAGTCACGGCCGCGGCCGCACGCTCGCGGACCGCGACGCCGCCATCGGCAAACACCTTGCGCGTCTGCGCCCCGGCTTCGGACTTGTCCTTCGGGCGGACATCCTTGCCGTAGACATCGGCCACCAGCACGACATAGTCATCGCCGGCAACGCGCGTGGCCTCTTCGACCGCGGCATCGGTCACGCCCATCCA
>JAIUOY010000191.1:0-14115 GCA_020160995.1 Pseudomonadota bacterium
CCTTCGCCGCCAACCGCCGCGTGTTCAACCAGTGGCAGGCCGCCATCCCCTCGCGCTTCCTGCGCGAGCTGCCGACCGACCGGCTCGCGGAAAGCAGCGACGCCGGCCTCTACGCCACCTACTCCGCCGGCCATCACGGCGGGCTGCGCGAACAGGCGAGCGGCTTCGACTACGAGAGCCTGGGCGTCGCCTCGGGCCGGCGTACGCGCTGGCGCAACGAAACAGCCGACGACCGGCGCGCCGTCGAAGGCGACAAGGTCGACCTCAGCATCGGCCAGCGCGTCTTTCACCAGAAGTTCGGCTACGGCCGCATCGTCGCCGTGGACGGCAACAAGCTCGACATCGAATTCGACAAGGCCGGTTCCAAGAAGGTGCTCGACAGCTTCATCGAGGCGGCCTGACAAAAAGAAACCTCAGGGGAGAAACATCATGTTCCGCCGCTCAGCCCTCGCCCTCGCCGCCCCCCTGGCCCTCGCTCTCGCCACGGGAAGCGCCTTCGCCCAGACCGGCAAGGTGACGGTGGTCACGTCGTTCTCGAAGGACGTCACCGATCCGATCAAGAAGGCCTTCGAGAAGGCCGTCCCGGGCGCCACGCTGGAAGTGCAGAACCGCAACACCAATGCCGGCGTGAAGTTCCTCGAGGAGACCAAGGGCAACAACCAGGTCGATCTCTTCTGGGCTTCCGCGCCCGACGCCTTCGAGGTGTTGAAGGGCAAGAAGCTGCTCGCCGCTTACAAGCCCAAGGCCACAGGCATCGCCGAAAAAGTCGGCTCCTATCCGGTGAACGACAAGGACGGTTTCTATTCGGGCTTCGCCGCCTCGGGCTACGGCATCATGTGGAACGAGCGCTACGTGAAGGCCAAGAAGCTGCCGACGCCCAAGGAATGGCAGGACCTCGCGAAAGCCCCCTACTTCGACCATGTGTCGATCTCGGCGCCCTCGCGCTCAGGCACGACGCATCTCACGATCGAGACCATCCTGCAGGGCGAGGGCTGGGACAAAGGCTGGCGCACCATCAAGGACATCGCGGGCAACCTGCGGCAGGTTACGGACCGCTCCTTCGGCGTCCCCGAAGCCGTCAACTCCGGCCAGGTCGGCTACGGCATCGTCATCGACTTCTTCGCCTTCTCCTCGCAGGGCGCGGGCTTTCCGGTGAAGTTCGTCTATCCGTCGGTAACGACGCTGGTCCCCGCCAATGTGGGCATCGTCGCCAACGCCCCCAACAAGGCCGGCGCCGAAGCCTTCATCGAATTCCTGCTCTCGCCGGCCGGCCAGGAAGTGCTGCTGGAGCCGACCATCCGCCGCCTGCCGGTCCGGCCGGAGACCTACGCCAAGGCACCCGCCGACTATCCCAACCCGTTCAAGGACAAGAACCTGCAGGGTCTCCTGACCTTCAATGCCGAACTGTCGGAGAGCCGCACCGCGGCGGTCGATACCTTGTTCGACCAGCTCATCACCTTCCAGCTCGAACCGCTGAAGGCCGCCACCAAGACACTGCACGAGGTCGATGCCGCCCTCGCCAAGAAGGACAATGCCCAGGCGCGAGCGCTTGCCAAGGAGGCGCGCGACCTGATCGCCGCCATGCCGGTCACGGACGCGCAGGCAGCCTCGCCCGAGATCAAGGCTGCCTTCACCGGGGCTAAGGAAAAGTCGTCGCGCCAGGCCGAACTCGAACAGCAATGGTCAGCCTTCGCCAAGGAAAAATATGCTGCCGCCAAGGCCAAGGCCGACGAGGCGTTGAAGCTGGCGCGCTAGTGTTCGGCACGATTTGGACGCCTCCCCATTCACATGGGGAGGTGCCCACGTCTCACGCGGGCGGAGGGGTCATCGCGTTTGCGGCCGCTCCATATGACCCCTCCGTCGCGGAAGACCGCGCCACCTCCCCCGCTGACGGGGGAGAAAGATGAGCGCCATCCGTTCTCCCGGACAGATCGCTCTCGCGCTGGCGATCGCGCTGTTTCTCGGGGTGTTCCTGGTCGTGCCGGTGGCGACCGTGGTCTATGTCGCCTTCACCGAGAAGGGTGGCGGCGCGCTTACGCTGATCAACTTTGTGGACTTCGCGCGCACCGAGCTGTTCGTGCGCTCCTTCTGGAACTCCGTCTACGTCTCGGCCATGACGGTCGTGTGGGCCTCTGCCCTCGCATTGCCGCTTGCCTATCTCACGACGCGCTTCGAGTTCCGCGGCGCCATGCTGGTCCAGACGTTGGGCTTCCTGCCATTGATCATGCCGCCTTTCGTCGGCGCGGTGGCGATGCAGCTCCTGTTCGGGCGCAACGGTTCGGTCAACCTGCTGCTCGACGAATGGTTCGACTTCAAGATCGGCTTCATGGAGGGGCTGAACGGCGTCATCTTCCTGCAGGCCATCCACTACTTCCCCTTCATCCTGGTCAACCTGTCGGCGGCGCTGCGCAACATTGACCGCAGCATGGAGGAAGCGGCGCAGAACCTGGGATCGCACGGGCTGCGCCTGTTCCGCCGCATCGCGCTCCCGCTGGCGCTGCCCGGCTACATCGCCGGTGCCAGCCTGGTGTTCGTGAAGGTATTCGACGACGTCGCGACGCCGTTGCTGCTGAACGTCAAGGAGATGCTGGCGCCGCAGGCCTATCTGCGCATCACCTCCATCGGCATCGACGATCCGATGGGTTACGTGATCTCGGTGGTATTGATCGGCGTTGCAGTGTTGACCATGTGGGCGACGGCGCTGGTGATGAAGGGCAAGGACTACGCCACCACGCAGCGCGGCGGCGGCGGCCTCGCCCGCCGCCAGCTCAAGCCGCGCGAGCAGGTTCTGGCTTACGCGGTCGTGATCCTGATCCTGCTGCTGGTGCTGGCACCGCATTTCGGACTGGTGCTGTTGTCCTTCGCCACCGTCTGGTCGTTCAGCCCGCTGCCCGACGGCTACACCCTCGCCCACTATGCCCGCGTGCTGGGCGACAGCTCGGTCTACATCAAGAACACGCTGCTCTATTCCGGACTCGCAGCCACCATCGACGTCGTGATCGGCGGAGCCATCGCCTATCTCGTCCTGCGCACCCGCCTGCCCGGACGGCAATGGCTCGACTGGGCCGCCAGCACGGCGCTCGCCGTCCCGGGCGTGGTGCTGGGCATCGGCTATCTGCGTGCCTTCTACGGCGTGAAGCTGCCGGACGGCACGCCGCTGGCGGCACTCTGGATCGTGATCGTGCTGGCCATCGCCATCCGCCGCCTGCCCTATGCGCTGCGCGCCGCTTATGCCGCCCTGCAGCAGATCTCGGTATCGTTGGAAGAAGCCGCCGAGAACCTCGGCGCCACCAAGGCCCGCACGGTGCGCCGCATCGTCGTGCCCTTGATGACGGGCGGCCTGCTGGCAGGCTTCGTCACCAGCTTCGCAACGGCGGCCGTCGAACTCTCGGCCGTGCTGATGCTGGTGCAGTCCAACTCCGACGCGCCGCTGGCCTATGGCCTCTACGTATTGATGCAGACGCCGGCCGGTCGCGGCGCCGGCGCCGCATTGGGCGTCATCGCAGTGATCATCGTGGCGGTCTGCATGTGGCTGTCGCAGCTCGCCGCCGACCGCTCGCAACGTGCGCGCGGCCTCGAACTATGACGGGGATGACCATGTCGAAGCCGGCAAAGGCAATGAAGGCAACGGGCATCGAAATCAGCGGCGTCAACCTCTCCTACGGATCGACGCATGTGCTGAAGGACGTGGCGCTGTCGATCCGGCCCGGCGAGTTCTTTGCCTTCCTGGGCCCCTCGGGCTGCGGCAAGACCACCCTGCTGCGCCTGATCGCGGGCTTCGCCCAGGCCCAGACCGGCCGCGTGCTGCTCGATGGTCGGGACGTGGCGCCCCTGCCGCCGTGGAAACGCGACGTCGGGATGGTGTTCCAGAGCTACGCGCTGTGGCCCCACATGACGGTGGCCAAGAACGTTGCCTTCGGCCTGGAGGAGCGACGCCTGCCGCGTGCCGAGATCGACCGCCGAGTCGCCCAGGCGCTCGAATTGGTCGGCCTCTCGGACTATGCCCAACGGCGCCCTGCCCAGCTCTCGGGCGGCCAGCAGCAGCGCGTGGCGGTGGCACGAACGGTCGCCATCGAACCCAAGGTGCTGCTGCTCGACGAGCCCCTCAGCAACCTCGACGCCAAGATGCGGGTCAGCGTGCGGCGCGAGCTGCGGACCCTGCAGCAGCGGCTCGGCCTCACCACGATCTTCGTCACACACGACCAGGAAGAGGCCAATACGATCTGCGACCGCATCGCCGTCATGGAGGCGGGTGTCATTCGTCAGGTCGGCACGCCGATGGAACTTTACGAGAAGCCGGCCAATCTCTTCGTGGCGAGCTTCCTGGGCTCGGCCAACATTCTCGGGGAAGGCGCCGGCATTGCCGTCCCGCCGGGCAAGCGCCTGGTCTTCAGGCCGCAGCATGCCACGCTGTCGCCGGCCGAAGGCGCTGCCCTGCACGGTCCGGTCACACACCGCGAATTCCTGGGCGCCACCGTGCGCTACGGCGTGCGCATCGGCGAGAACGAGATCCTGATCGAGACGCCATTCCACTCCGGCAACGAGTTGCGGGCCGTCGGCGACATCGTGGGAGTAGCCTTACCGTCCGAGCGCATGCTCTACCTGCCCGCATGAGTACAGTTCGCAAAGCTGGTTTCGTCGTGCCCGCCACCGAGCGCGCGGCGTGGGAAGCGCTCCTCGAAGAGCGGTTGAGCGAAGATGGCTTCATCGTCGCGAGCTGCGAAGTCTCGCGTGACGGGCCGTGGCGCATCGACATCTTCGGCGAAGGCAAGGCCGCTTCGGTCGAGGCCGCGATCGTCGCCGCGGCGCGGGCCCTGGGCGCCCCCCGCCCGGACTGGCAGTGGGAGGACCTTCCCGACATCGACTGGGTCGCCGAGAACCAGCGCTCGTTCCAGCCCTTCGCCGTCGGTCCGTTCTGGGTCCATCCCTCGCATGTCAGCGACGGCATGCCGAGTGGATTGCTGCCGTTGCGCATCGATGCCGGCCTGGCCTTCGGTACCGGGACGCATGCCACGACGCGCGGCTGCCTGGAGATGCTGGCGACGCTCGATCCGAGCGAAACGGCGAACGCCGTCGATGTCGGCTGCGGCAGCGGCATCCTCGCCATCGCCATGGCCAAGCTCTGGCAGCGCCCGGTAATCGGCGGCGACAACGATGCCGAGGCCGTCGACGTGGCGCGCGAGAACGCCGAACTGAACGGCGTGGCCGACCTTTGTCGTTTCTTCGTGTCGGCTGGCCTCGACGCCGACGAGCTGCGGACGCCAGCGCCTTACGATCTCGTCGTGGCGAACATCCTCGCCGGGCCGCTGGTCGAGCTTTCAGGGTCCTTCGCCGCCTCGGTCAGGCCTGGGGGACGCGTATTGCTGAGCGGGCTGTTGGTCGAGCAAGCCGCTCAGGTCCTCTCGGCCTATGGCCAGCACGGCTTCACCTTCGAGCGCCGTATCGATCTCGAAACCGGCGGCGCCTGGTGGCGTACGCTGGTGCTGCGGCGGGGCTAAACGAAAAAGGGCCGGCTAAGCCGGCCCTTCGACGCTTACGCTTACGCTACGCTACTAAGCTTTACGCTGCGCGACGCAGATTCTGGTTCGCCGCAACGACGAAGCCGGTGACGCCGTCGATCTGCGGGGCCACGCCTTCGGCGGCCTCGCGGACGGCGAAGCTGATATCCGCACGGCACAGGCCGAGATCGGCCAGTTCGCGTTCAGTCATGCGGTGCAGCTGGGCCTCGGCGGCCCGCACCCTCATGTCGGCTTTGATGCCTGCGACGAGGCGGCGGTATTGCCGGCCGAGCCACAGGAGGCCGTCACCCAGTACGTTGGCCATCAGCTCGGCGCGTGCATAGCGGGCACGCAGCTCGATCAGGCGGCGGTCGTCGAAGGTGAAGCCGATCTTGGCAATCTCGTTTCCCCCCGCCGGCGCAGTTTCGCTGGTCAGATCTTCAAAGGTCCGAATCGGCTGGGTCATCATGATAGTCTCCTTCTTGTGCAGCGCACTCTTCAATGCTGCACCGCACGAAGCAAATATAGAACCTTGAGTCGTAACAATAAGTGCTGGTCTTGAAGGGTCGATATGCATGGAATGCATATCATGTGATATTTTTGCATCTCGCAAGTGCGAAAGAACAAATATTGCTTAGTTTGCCTGTGTCCGACACGACGCGTAGGGTCCTGATTCATCATGAGTTCCGCCCCAGACGACGTTCTTCACCTCCTCCGCCAGCGCGGGCGCAATCCCGACCCGGCCGCCCTCGATTCCCTGATGCGCGGCGTAGCCGCGGCCCCCGAAGGACTGGCCGGGCCTGAGTGGATCGAGCTGGTCGAACCAGGCGCCGATGCTGAACTGACCAGGGCATTGACCAAATGGCGGGCAGAAATTGCGGAGGCCGGGGACGGTCTCGACACCTCGCCGGCGCCAGCCGACCGCCTCGGAGACCTGCGTGCCGAACTGAGGCGCCGTGGGCTCGACGGCTTCGTCGTGCCGCGTGCCGACGAGCATCAGGGCGAGTACGTGCCGCGGCGCTCCCAGCGTCTGGGCTGGCTCACGGGCTTCGCGGGCTCCGCCGGCCTCGCCATCGTCCTGGCCGACAAGGCGGCAATCTTCGTCGATGGTCGCTACACGCTCGCTGTGCGCGCGCAGGTCGATACCGCAGCCTTCGTGCCACACCAAGTTCCCGAAGAGCCGCCCGAGCAGTGGATCGCAGCGAACCTGCCGCGCGGCGGCAGGCTCGGTTTCGATCCCTGGCTGCAGACGGTCGACGGCTACGAGCGTTTTGCACGGGCCTGCCAAAGCGCCGGAGGCAGCTTCGTCGCCGTCGACTCCAATCCCGTCGACTCGGTCTGGCACGACCGGGCGCCGGCGCCGCTGGCGCCTGTCGTGCCGCAGCCGGTCGAGTTCGCCGGCGAAGCGAGCGAGGCCAAGCGGGCGCGCATCGCCCAGGCCATCGCCGCCAAGGGTGCCGACGCTGCCTTGATCACGGCTCCCGATTCGATCGCCTGGCTCCTGAACGTGCGCGGCGGCGACGTTCCGCGCACGCCCTTCCCCCTGGGCTTCGCCGTGCTGCACACCGACGGCCATGTCGATCTCTACATGGATCGCCGCAAGGTGCCGGACCGTACCGTCGCCTGGCTCGGCAATGCCGTCACCCTGGCGCCGCCCCAGGAACTGGGCAGCGCGCTCGACGCTCTCGGACAGACGGGCAAACGCATCCTGATCGAAACGGCGACGGCACCTTACTGGGCGGCCACACGCCTGCAGGCGGCCGGCGTCACCATCGTGCGCGATGCCGATCCGGTGTCGCTGCCCAAGGCCTGCAAGAACAAGGTCGAACTGGAGGGCATACGCAGCGCGCATCGCCGCGACGGGGTCGCCGTCAGCCGCTTCCTGGGCTGGCTCGCGCGCGAATCGAAGAGCGGCAAACTGCGGGAAATCGAAGTTTCCGACCGGCTGCAGGCGCTGCGTGAGGAAACCGGCAAGCTGCGCGACCTCAGCTTCGACACGATCTCCGGCGCCGGGCCCAATGGCGCCATCGTCCACTACCGCGCCTCCGAAGCGACGGAGCGGATGCTCGAACCCGGCAGCCTCTATCTGGTCGATTCGGGCGGACAGTATCGCGACGGCACGACCGACATCACGCGCACCGTGGCGATCGGCACGCCCACGCCGGAGATGCGCGACCGCTTCACCCGCGTGTTGAAGGGCCATATCGCGCTGGCGACGGCGCGCTTCCCGGTCGGCACGTCCGGCTCCCAGCTCGACGCGCTGGCGCGCTATGCGCTCTGGCAGGTCGGGCTCGACTACGACCATGGCACCGGCCACGGCGTCGGCGCCTATCTTTCCGTGCACGAAGGGCCGCACCGCATCTCCAAGATGCCTAACACCGTGGCGCTGCAGCCCGGCATGATCGTCAGCAACGAGCCGGGTTACTACAAGGCCGGCGGATACGGCATCCGCATCGAGAACCTGATCGCGGTAGCGGAAGCCGAGATCGAGGGCGCCGACCGGCGCTATCTCGAATTCGAGACCCTGACACTTGCCCCCATCGATCTTGCCTGCGTCGAGCCGAAACTTCTGACCGACGCCGAGCGGCGGTGGCTCAACGATTATCACCGGCGCGTGCGCGAAACGGTCGAGCCCGAAGCCGACGAAGCGACCCGCGCCTGGCTGGCAGAAGCGACCCGTCCGATCTGAGTTCGCTCCCGAAGCTCAGCCGGCGACGAGCTTCAGCCACTCCTCCTCGGTCATCGTCTGGATGCCGAGTTCAGCCGCCTTGCGCGCCTTGGAACCGGCATTCTCGCCGACCACCACCAGGCTGGTCTTCTTGGAAACCGAGTCCGTCACCTTGGCGCCCAACTCCTCGGCCTGCGCCTTGGCGGCGTCGCGAGTCAGGGTGGAAAGTTCGCCGGTGAAGACCACGATCTTGTCGCGCAGCTTGGCGTCGGCCGCGACGACCCGCCGTTCGACCGGCTGGACGGTGAGCTGCTTCAGGAGATCGCGAATGATCTCGACCGTATGGCCTTCGCTGAAGAAGGTGCACATTGCGTCCGCCGTGGTCACGCCGATCTGCTCGACATTGCACAGCCGGCCGTAGCTCGGACCGACTGTTTCGGTGGCCTTTTCTTTCTTTACATCGTCAGGATTCTTTTTGCGCTCCCGCGAAGCCGCCAGCATCTCGGCCAGCCACGTGTCGGCATCGCCATATTCCTGAGCCAGGATCTTGGCCGTGGCCTCACCGATCAACGGAATACCGATGGAATTGATCAGCCTGTCGAGGGAGATGGTCCGGCGCGCCTCGATTGCAGCGACCAGGTTGCGCGCCGACAGGTCGCCCCATCCTTCGCGCTTCTTGATAGTGTCAACATGTGCTGTCAGGCGGAAAATATCGCCAGGGACCTTCAAAAGACCGTCGTTGAAGAAGTTTTCGATGTGGGTGCCACCCAGCCCCTCGATGTCGAAACAGTTGCGCGACACGAAGTGCCTCAGGCGCTCGACCTGCTGGAAGGGGCATTCGAGTCCCCCCGAGCAGCGCCGCACCACGCCGCCTTCCTCGCTCGCCACCTTGGTCTTCAGCGGACAGGGGCAGTGCGTGGGGAAGTGGAACTTCTCGGTCTTCTTCGGCCGCTCCTCGGGCACGTAGCCCAGCACCTGCGGAATGACGTCGCCCGCCCTCTGGACGATCACCATGTCGCCGACCCGCACATCCAGCCGCTCGATTTCGTCGGCATTGTGCAGGGTGGCGCGCGCCACCATGACGCCGCCGACATTGACTGGTTCGAGATCGGCCACCGGGGTCAGGGCGCCGGTGCGACCGACCTGGATGAGGATGTCGTTCAACCGGGTCCGCGCCTGTTCGGCCGGAAACTTGTGGGCAATCGCCCAGCGCGGCGCGCGGCTCACGAACCCCAGCCGCTCCTGCCAGTCGATCCGGTCGACCTTGTAGACGACACCGTCGATGTCGTAGGGCAGCGACGGCCGCTCCTCGCCCATCCTGCGATAGTAGGCCAGCGCCTGTTCAGGGGTCCGGCACAGCTTGGACAGCGGGTTGACCCGGAAGCCCCAGTCCTTGAGGACCTTCAGATAGTCGCTGTGCGTCTTCCAGGTGCGAGGCTCGGCCTCGCCCCAGGCATAGGCGAAGAAGCGCAGCGGACGGCCCGCCGTGATCAAGGAATCAAGCTGGCGCAGCGATCCTGCGGCCGCATTGCGCGGGTTGGCGAAGATCTTTTCGCCCGCCTCCTCCTGGCGCCGGTTCATCTCCTGGAACGCCTTGCGCTCCATGTAGATCTCGCCCCGCACGTCGATCGCTTTGGGAGGCCTGCCCTTCAGCGTGTGCGGGATGTCCTTGACCGTTCTCAGGTTGGCGGTGACGTCCTCGCCCGTCGTGCCGTCGCCGCGGGTCGCGCCGACCATCAGTTCGCCGTCCTCGTAGCGCAGGCTGATCGACAGGCCATCGATCTTGGGCTCGCAGGCCAAGGCGATCTCGGCGTCCTCTGCGAGGTCGATGTCGCGTTCCAGCGCCCGGTGCACGCGCTCCAGAAAGGCCTGCAGGTCTTCTTCGGCGAAGGCGTTGTCGAGGGACAGCATGGGCCGTGCATGCTTTACCTTGGCGAAGGCGGTGGTCGGCGTCGGCGCCACGCGCTGCGTCGGGCTGAACATGTCGACGAGCTGCGGGAAGCGCTCCTCGATCGCCTTCAGGCGCTGCCGCAGCTTGTCGTAGTCGGCGTCCGAAATCTCCGGAGCGTCCTTCTCGTGATAGAGCTTGTCGTGATGCGCGATGTCCTCGGCCAGGCGCTTGTGCTCGGCCCTGGCCTGGCGCTCGGTCATCTCGTCGACCGCAAGAGCTGCCTTGAACTTCGCTGCGCGAGACATCTTCGCTCCTAGCCCGCGGTCGCCAGCAGCTTGTCTGCCGCCGCCCGCGCCTCGGCGGTGACTTCGGCGCCCGACAGCATGCGGGCGATCTCCTCGCGGCGGCCCTTGGAATCGAGCGACAGCACGTCGGTGCTGGCGGCATTGCGTGTCGTGGTCTTGCGGATCAGCCAATGCCGGTCGGCGATGGCCGCCACTTGCGGCGAATGCGTCACGACCAGCACCTGAACGTCCCTGGCCAGCCGCTTCAGCCGCTCGCCGACCGCCGCGGCCGTCGCGCCGCCAATCCCCGAATCGACCTCGTCGAAGACGATGGTCGGCGCATCGCCCACCTTGGCCAGGCAGACCTTGAGCGCCAGCAGGAAGCGCGACAGCTCGCCACCCGAGGCAATCTTGGCGATCGGGGCCGGCGGCGCGCCGGGATTGGTCGCCACCGTGAACTGCACGCGATCGATGCCGGCAGCCGACCATTCGGTTTCCGGCAGGGAAGCGATCTCGGTCACGAACTTTGCGCGTTCGAGCTTGAGCGGGCCGAGTTCCGAGGCGACGGCCTTGTCGAGCCGGGCTGCCCCCTTGCGACGGGCGGTTGCCTGAGCCTCGGCTGCGGTCACGTAGGCGGCGCGGGCCGCCTTCGCCGCCGACGCCAGCTTCTTGAGGCCGGCTTCGCCGTCGTCGAGAGCAGCTATCTGCGCCGCAAACCTCGCCGCGAGAGCAGCGAGTTCGGGGACCGTCACATGGTGCTTCCGTGCGGCCGCGCGTAGAGCGAACAGTCGTTCCTCGATCTTCTCCAGGCGCGACGGATCGAAGTCGAGGGCATCGCGTGCCGCCTCGAGCTGCGCCTGTGCCTCCGTAGTCTCGCTCAGGGCCCGGTCGAGCGCGGACAGGGCTGCATCGAGACGTCCCGCGGCCTTGTCGACATGGCGTTCGACATGACGATGGGCGGAACGCAAGGCTGCAACGGCGCCGCGCCCCTGCTCCAGTTCGCCGAGCGCCTGCGCCACCGCCTCGCCCAGGGCGCTGCCGGCACGCATGAGCTGGCGTTCCGCGGCCAACGTTTCTTCGTCGTCGGCCTTGGGGGCCAGAGCCTCCAGTTCCTTCACCGCATGGCGCAGGAAGTCCTCGTCGCGTCGCGCCGCTTCGGCGGCGGTCAGCGCGTCGGCATGCGCCTGCTCGGCAGCCCGCCACGCGGCCCACGCCGCCGCAACCGAAGCCGCCGTCTTTTCCAGACCGGCGAAGGCGTCGAGCGACTGGCGATGCGTTGCCGTATCGAGCAACCCGTGCTGCTCCATCTGCCCCTGGATCTCGACCAACGTCTCGCCGAGTCGCCGCAGCAGCGCGACCGATGCCGGTTGATCGTTGACGAAGGCACGGCCTCGACCATCGGCGCCGATCATACGGCGCAGGGTCAGCACGTCTTCCTGGTCGAGCCCCTGCTCGCCCAGGACGACATGCGCCGGATGGTTTCGCGGCAGATCGAACGAGGCCGACACCGATGCCTGCGTCGCGCCGCGGC
The DNA here is from genome assembly GCA_020160995.1 of Pseudomonadota bacterium. GTDB lineage: Bacteria > Pseudomonadota > Alphaproteobacteria > Reyranellales > Reyranellaceae > Reyranella. The sequence goes on from JAIUOY010000191.1 coordinate 11,873, forward strand.
GAACGGCGCCGGATTCGGCTCGCGCGCCGAGCGCCAGACTCAACGCATCGATCAGGATCGACTTGCCGGCGCCTGTCTCGCCCGTCAGAGCGCCGAGGCCACCGCTGCCACTGCGGCTAAAGTCGAGGTCGAGCTTCTCGATCAGGACAAAGTCGCGGATCGAAAGCGAGGCCAGCATGCGGTCAGAAGATACCCGAGAACCAGCCGCCCTGCTCGTCGGGTGGCCGCGTGCCTTCGCCCGTCATCAGGAAGTAGCTGTCCTGGTACCACTCGCTGCCGGGGAAATTGTAGCCGAGCACGGCCGCTGCTTCCTTGGCTTCGCTCTTCACGCCAAGCGACAGGTAGCTCTCGACCAGCCGGTGCAGCGCCTCGGGGACGTGCGTGGTCGTCTGATAGCGCTCGATCACGACACGGTAGCGGTTGATGGCGCCGATATACTGCTGGTGCTGCTGGTAGTAGCGGCCGACCGACATTTCCTTGCCGGCGAGATGGTCGATGCAGAGCTCGACCTTCAGGCGCGCGTCGCGAGCGTAGGGCGAATCGGGAAAGCGGCTCACGACCTCGGCAAGGGCATCGAGCGCCTGCTGCGTCACGCGCTGGTCGCGGCCGACGTCGGAGATCTGCTCATAGAAACAGAGCGCCTTCAGGTAGTAGGCGTAAGGGAGGTCGCGGTGGCCGGGATGGAGCTGGATGAACCTATCCAGCGCGATGATGGCCTCGTCATACTTGTTCGACTCGTAGTAGGCGAACGCCGCCATGATCTGGGCTTTGGTCGCCCACACCGAATAGGGATGCTGCCGGTCGACTTCCTCGAAGTTCTTCGCAGCGCTCTTGTATTCCTGGGCGCTCAGATCATCGAGGCCACGGTTGTAGAGTTGCTCGACCGGCTGCTCGACATAGGTCGAATTGTCGTCGGAACCGCTGCAGCCTGCGAGACCAAGGCCCGCAATGGCCAGAGCCAGTCCTGCACCGATGCTGAGAGTCCTACATCCAACCGCTTTCGACATGTCCCATCCGTCACATTTACGCCGGCCGGGTTTATATCACGCGGCGGCTAAAAAAAGAGGGGCCGAACGGCCCCTCCAGGAGATGCGTAGAGACTAACAGTACCTGCGTCAGTTGGCTTGCCGCCGCAGAAATGCAGGAATTTGCAGGTCGTCGTCATCTCGCGCCGGCTTGGTGCGCTCGGTGACGTCGAGGCTGATGGAGGTCTGCACCGGGCCCGGACGGGCTGCAGGCTGCTTGGAAGCCACCGGAACGACATTTTCCGCGACCGGACGGGCAACGGACGGCTCGACAGGCGCTGCCGGTGCAGTCGCCGGCGCTGCCGCAGGCTTCGGGGCCGAGAAGGCGCCGGTGATCCGCTGGAACAGGTTCGGCGCCCGGCTTTCCGTGCCCGACCGCGCGGCCATCGGTCGCGCGACGGGTTCGGCGCGCGTCGGGGCTTTGGCAGGCGACGGACGGCTGACGCGCCAGTCGTTCTCGTCGACCAACGGACGCTGAGCCGCCACGGGGGCCGGAGCCGGCACAGGCGCGGGAGCCGGGGCGGCCGCGACGGGAACAGGCGCCGGGGCCAGAACGGGCGCCGGAGCAGCCGGCGCCTCAACCGGCGCCGACATCACAGGTGCCTCAACGGGGGTTGCTTCGGCAACCATCGCAGGCACGGGCATCGGTGCCGGAGCAGGCGGTGCCATCGCGGCGATCGGCGCGGGCTCTGCGAGCGGCGGAGGCGGCGGCACGACGGTGACCGGCGGCGGCGCCATCGGCGCAGCCGGCATTGCCGGCGTGGGTGCCATGGCTGCGGCAGGCATGGCGATGCGTCCAACGGGCGGTGCGACCGGACGGCTGAGCGCCGGCTGGCCGGTCTGCGCCGGCCGGTTCATGTCGAGCGACAGATAGTTCGGCGCCGGCTGCTGCGAGGCCAGGGCGGCGATGCCGGTGGCAACCACCGACACGCGCATCCGGCCTTGCATCGTGGCATCGAAGGTCGAGCCGAAGATGATGTTGGCGTCGCCGTCGACTTCCTCGCGGATGCGGTTGGCCGCCTCGTCGACTTCGTGCAGCGTCATGTCGAGGCCGCCGGTGATGTTGATGAGAACGCCCTTGGCGCCCTTCATCGAATGGTCTTCCAGCAGCGGGTTGGAGATTGCCGACTCGGCGGCAACGCGGCTGCGGTCCGGACCTTCGGCTTCGCCGGTGCCCATCATCGCCTTGCCCATCTCGCCCATCACGGAACGGACATC
>JAIUOY010000192.1:0-92805 GCA_020160995.1 Pseudomonadota bacterium
GCCGTCGACCACGTCCCGACCGTCGGTCGCACCGGAAGTATTGGCGTTCCAGATGATCGTATCGTCGTCGCCGCCGCCGTTGACGACATCGTTTCCAAGGCCACCCGTCAGCACGTCGTTGCCATCGAGCCCGTTCAGCGTGTCGTTGCCGGCAAGGCCGTTGATGACATTGTTCGCCGCCGTCCCGTTCAAGGTGTTGTTGCCGGGATTGCCATCGATCGGAGGCGCTAGCGGCCCCGCCAGCGTGAAGTCCGCTGCGGAGATGTTGGTCGCGTCGACCTCTTCGAGGCGGATGGTCCCCATCGTAGCGCCGGCATCGTCTCGAACCGTGATCCGAGTGTCGTCGACCGCACCGTCTTCGATGCCCTCGATGGTGACACGGGCCGCGAAGTTGGCATTCGTGACCCCCAATGCACTGAGGTCGATGCGGTCCTGCCCGCCAGCCGCATTAGCATCGAAGGCGTTGACGACATCGTCTCCGAAGCCGGTCGCCGTGTAGCGAATGACGTCGTCGACACCGTTGGAACTGGTCAGATTGATGGTGTCGTTGCCGGCCCCGCCGATGATGATGTTGTCGCCGCTGCCTCCCGCCAGGGTGTCGTCTCCGGTCCCGCCATCCAGGAGGTCATTTCCGGCTCCGCCGTTCAGGGTGTCGTTCCCGCCACCGCCGAAAAGCTGGTTGTCGCTGTCGTTGCCCGTGAGCACGTTGGCGAGGCTGTTGCCCGTGCCGTTGATGGCGTTGTTGCCGCCCAACGTCAGGTTCTCGAGGTTCTCGCCGAGCGTGTAGCTCGCCGAAGCCAGAACGGTGTCGGTGCCGCCAGCGGCAGCCTCGACGATGATGTCTCCGGCGGTCACGACGTAGGTGTCATTGCCGCCCAGGCCGCTCAGCGTGTCGATACCGGCGCCACCTTCGATGCGGTTAGCCAGCTCGTTGCCCGTACCGGCGAACGTGCCGTTGCCCACGTAGGTGAGGTTCTCCACATTTGCAGTCAGCGTATAGGTTGCCAGCGTGGTTTCGACCTCGTCGGTCCCGGCACCTGCAATCGCGCCTTCGACGACAACATCATCGGCGTCGTCGACGTCGTAGGTATCGTTGCCGGCGCCGCCCACCATCGTGTCGGCCCCAAGGCCGCCGACCATCGTGTCAGCACCCGCGCCGCCGACCAGCAGATCGTCGCCATCGCTGCCATCCAGCTCGTCATTGCCGTCGTGGCCGAAAAGCAGGTCATCGCCAGTACCGCCGATCAGGTCGTCGCCCCCTGTCGTGCCGGCAAGCAGAGTGTTCACATTGTCTGCCGCCGTACGGTCGCCGTTGTCGTCGGTACTGATGGCATAGTCACCGTCGAACTCGTACCCTTCGTACGACGCGCCATCGAGGTTGATGAGCTCGACGCTCTCGCTCGGCGCATCGAAGTGGTCTGTCACAGCGATCTGGCTGCCATTGTACTGGAGGACCAGATTGTCGTTCCCGCTGCCGGACGTCACCTCGAAGGCCGCGAGGCCTGTCAGCACGCCCGCGGCGATCGCGATGCGGTCGGTGCCGCCAGCCGCTTGAGACCCCGAGCTCGGCTCGGTGATCGTGTCCGAACCGTCGCCCGCGCCGAATGTATAGGTGTCGTTGCCAGCCCCGCCGTTGAGCTGGTCGTTGCCGACGCCGCCGTTCAGAACATCGTTGCCAGCACCACCGTTCAGCGTGTCGTTCCCATCGCCGCCGATCAGGATGTCGTCACCGCCCAGGCCATTCAGGGTGTCGTTGCCACCCAGGCCGACAATGAGATCTCCCTCTTCCGTACCATTGAGTGTCTCACCCGAATTGGTACCGACGATGACGTTGACCGTGCCGTCGGTGAACTTGAGCTTTTCGATGTTGCGCAGGGTATCGCGACCATCGGAGAGCGGATTGGGGGTGGCCTCCCCTTCGGGAAGGTCATCGTCCTGCTGCGGCCGGACGAAGCCGGTATGCTCGACGACCAGGCTACCGTCGGCATTGACGCCAAACGTGTAGTTCTCGCGTACATCCGTATAGACGGCCGTGTCGATGTCCCCGGCGACATTGCCGTCGATGATCTCGCGCACGATGGAGAGCTGGCCCGGCTTGATCTCGCCGGACAGCATGCGAGGAGCGAGCTCCGTCATGCTGTCGACACTGAAGGCAGCCCAGGTCTGGCCGGCGAGCGGCGTCACCAGGATGCGAACGTTCAGCCACTTGTCGCCATCGATGATGTCGTTGCCTGCCAACCCCTTGATCGTGTCGCCGCCGCCGCCGCCGAGCAGAATGTCGGAGGCATCGGCAGTGTCCATGACCACCTGCTCCGCGACGCCGTCCTTGCCCGTCTGGGTCGTGCGATCGAGGTGCGCCACGAGTGCCCGCAGGCCCGCGACCAGATCGACGTTCTTCTCAAGGAGCGCGTTGGAGTAGCTGTCGAGCGGCGAATTCGGTCCCGGAATCGCCGCCGTGCCCGTAGCTTCGGCGCGGGTATTCACCGGCTCGCGACGGCCGGTCAGCGTATCGTCCTTTTCCCAGCCGGACAGGCCTTCGACGAGGTCGAAGCGATCTCGCAGGATGAAGGCTTCCTGGGTCGCGAAGATCGGGATTCCCAGGTCCGAGTCGGCGGCGTTGGCGTTGCCCTTGTGGATGGCCCAGTCGAAGCCCGCCATGCCGTTGCTGCGCTGGATACCCTCGTTCTGGAACATGATGTCGTCGCCGGACTCCGCGTCGTAGTCCGTGTCGCCGCTGCCACCATTCAGAACGTCGTGACCGATGATCGTCGAATTGAAGAAGAGCTCCGAGTTCTCGCCGGCGAGGGTATCGAACCGTTGCCCGCCTTCGATCCAGTCGTTGCCTTCGTTGCCGAGCAGGAAATCGCCGCCCGATCCGCCGAGGATGAAGTCGTCGCCGGTACCGCCAAAGGCTTCCTTGCCGTCCGGGCCGGTGACGATGAAGTCATTCCCCTGGTTGCCGAAGATCAGCGCAAGACCCGAGCCGCCATGGATAACGTCGTTGCCTTCGTTGCCATGCAGGAAATCGGCCTCGCCGATGTCCGTGCCGGCGTTGGTGATGATGTCGTCGCCGGTACCGCCGAAGACCTTGTCGACGCCGTAGCCGGCCTCGATCCTGTCGTCGCCGCCCCTCCCCCAGATGGCATCGTCGCCGCCGCCGGAGATGATCGTATCGTTGTTCTCCGTTCCACCGACGGTGAAATGCTCATTGCTGTTGATCCGAATGTAGGCCGCGTCGGTAACCGTATCGTTGATCAGATTGCCGGCAGCGTCGCGGCGCTCGACGAGACGAGAAAAGGCCTGCAGCGTCGGATCGTCCTGAACCGGATCCGCCCCGAGCTGCTTGCTGATGTCCATTTCAAGCGTCGGCATTTCGAATGCCGAGAAAAGGTTGCCCGGCAGCGCAGTGGAGTCCGGGTTGCCCAGATCCGTGTTGCGCATCACCAGCTCCGAGAACGTGTTGTTCTCAAGCTCGTTCAGCAGATTCAATCCCTGCGTACGCGACAGGTAGTAGAACCGATCGGCATCCTGCAGGTTCTCCATCGTCATCTGGAAAACGAAGCTGAAGGTCGATCCCAGCATGCCGCCGAACGCCATCTTCTTCTCGGCCAGGCCGCCGATCCAGAAATCGATAGTGTTAAGACCGCCCAAGGATGCGTCGTTTGCGTAAGCGCCCGTGGCGTTCAAGAAGTCGAGGCGATCGGCCGGCGCATCTGCCCCGCCGAGAACGAGCGCCGTCGCGGCATCGCGCTTGGCTTCGACGGAAGCCACGCTGGTGACGCTCTCGTGGGTACCGTACGCTGCGATGAAGTTGATGATCGATGCGGGATTCTTGAGATTCAACGCAAAATCGGCCCAGTTCTCGTAAGGCTTGAGCAGCGTGTCCCCGGTCTCGTTGTAGAATTTCTCGCGAGCCGCATTCAGCGAAGGCATGCCGACATCGCGGCCCCTCGCCAGATTGATGGTTGCCAGATCGAGTGGGATTCCGAGCAGCTGGTTGCGCAGCACATCCGTCACGAACTCGTCGATCTCGCTGCCGACCTGCCGGGTCATGCCGCGGATGATGGCGCCCGCGGCAACATCCGCCTCGCCGGCATTCGCGAATTCGAGCGGGTTCAGGAAGCCCTCGAAGAGAGAGATGTCGGTCTGCTGCGGATTGCCGTGCTCGTCGATCGAGATCCTCGCGATATCCTCGCGGAGCATGGAATGCCCGAACCGATACACGACATGGGCAAACTCGGCGGCGATGTTCGGATTGATGTCGGCCGCGGGTTCGAACAGGAAGGCATCGATGTCCGGCTGCATCATGCGACCGAACTCCTCGAAGACGAGGTGCTGATACTCCATCTCGTTCGTAAAGCGGCCGGCCTGGAACAGACGCTCGCCGTTCCAGACGAGATTCGCCAGTTCGGCTGCCGTCGTGGGAATGGCGTCGACCTCGACCAGGAGCCATTCGTTCAGGAAGTCGAGATCGTTGGAAGCCAGCACCACTTCCTTGGTGTGCTCGACGAGCCGGTTGTGCTCCGAATGGAAGACATGATGGGCAGCCGTCAGTGCGATATTCTCATTCGCCCGGCCGTCGCCGGCGATGTAGTGCGCGTCCAGCAGCTCGTTGTCGTAGGCGGTCTGACCGCCTCTCGCGTTGAAGCCGCCCGGGCTGCCGTCGACGTTGGCATAGCCCACGACACTGTCGGTATCGGCTTGCAGCACTCCACTCACGAGAACGGGAGCAGCCGCGTGCGCAATATCGTCGAGGAAGGCGTGGCCCGTCAGGACAGCACCCTGGGTACCGACCGGCGCATCCGGGTTGCCTTCGACCAGAACGTCGTCGGCCGTACCCAGTTCGCCGTCGGGCCCCAAGCCCTTGACCATCTGCGGATAGCCGTTTTCGCCGCGAATGAAATTGCCATACGGGTCGGTAGCGATCAGGGGGATGTTCCCAACGTCGGCGTCCGTGAGCTGGATGCCGAGCATCGTCGCCGCCTGCGCTTTGACATCCGCCCAGGTCGCGAGGCCGCCAGCGCTGCCTTCCAGCAGCATCCCGGTAGCAATCGGCTTGCCGTCCGGTCCCTCCACGTACTGGCGCATGAAGACCTGCTTAGAGGCGCTGGAGGCGTAGGTCTGGTTCTGGTCGACCCAGGGAGTCGTCAGATTGACGGGGTGCGCGGGGCCGTCGTCGGCCGTCCCGGCAATGCCGTCGAGGCCCTTGCCGTCGTCGGCCGTCCCGATCCGGCCATCCTGCCCCGGGTCCACCGTCACGCGCGTGAGCACCATGTAGTTGGTGGGGCTGCCCGGCACATAGAGGGGGTCATCCGGCTGCAGCGGCACATACACCGTTCCGTTGCCCCCCTTGCCGACGAGATCGAGGCCATGGTCGAAGAACTGTCCGAAGATCGTCATCCAGCCATTGAAGGGCGAAGACAGCCCCTCGTCCGGAGACACGTTGGGGATGACAATCGAGGAACCTTCCATCTCGATGTCGTATGTTGCAGCGACCCCGTGCAGCATGGCCAGGTCGGCCTCCGCCTTCGGCGAAGCCAGATAGATGTCGTAGGCATCGCGGATGGCGCTTACTGCCGTCATGAGGCCACTGCCGCTCACGCCGGCATGCTGAAGTGCGACCATGATTGCCGCGGGATTGCCCGGCGTCTGGTCCGCAACGAGATTGGAGATCATGCGCGGGTCGGCGTCGATGACCGTGCCGCTGCCCGGCCCGGGCGCTGACCCCGATCGCGTTCCGCCGTTGCCGTAATCGTTGTTGGTGTACCAAACGGGCGGCGTGTCGGGGGTGCCGTCGCCGTTGAGATCGTGCGAGCCGAAATCGTGCGCATCACCGTCGGCATCGTTCAGATAGTTCGGCGTGAAGATGCCGGGGAAGCTCTGATCGGCAGCACCCCACTTCTCGCGCCCCGGCAGAAGGTTGTTGTAGCTGCCGTCGACGGTGCGAAGGCCGTAGGGCAGCAGGTGCGCCTGCGCCAGGCCATCGTTTCCGTTGTAACCTGCGACGAGTGCCGCGAGATCACCGCCTGCAGCATGTGCTTCGGCGATCTTGATCTGCTCGAGAATGAATTCGAGATCGTGCTTTACGAGCGAAACCATGGGTGTCTCCTGGAAGCCGACGTTCGTATGTTTTGAGCCCGGGCGCTGACGCCCGACTGTTGTTCAAATTCGCCACGCCACAGTAGCGATAGCGATCTCGGCCACTAGAGAGTGATGTCCAACGAATGATCAGGCAGATGTCCCAGTCATCCATGGGACAGGCATCCGACGGTGCCAGACAGGTGTCTAGGACAACGCTCCGACCTCTTCTGGTGAGGCGTCGGACATTTGTCCCGCAAGTGCCGCACCTCGCCTCGATTGCTCACTCGAAGCAAACGAGCCCTGCTTTGTTGATTGTATTACTTTATCTGAACAGTATCTCCAGTTGTGCTTTGCTTCGCACGTCGGCGCAGTTCTGCGGGCGCGTAGGAGAAAGCCTGAGAGCCCGGCCTACAATGCCCGAGCCTGCCGTTGGGTCAGCAAAGTAAAAATCCAGGTCGACCAAATCCAAGGGTTGCGACCTCGGTTCTAGGTCACTTTTAGCAGCGCTGGTGAACGCAGATCGAAACTCGTGGGATTGAGGCCGCATGGCCATGCCGTCAGCTCTTCTTTGCACGACCCCCGTGGCGAACGCCCGTGCGTGGTGGCCTACCCTCAGTCTCGCCCGACAGTTCACGCTCGCCAGTTCGGCCCTCGTCCTGCTGGGTTTCGCCATACTCGGCATGTGGGTCTCCGCGAGGATTGAGGCCGGCGTCAAGGCGCACGCTGCGGCGCGGACCGCCCTGTACATGGGAAGCGTTGTTGCACCGCATCTTCAGGAACTGGCGTCACGCCCCACCCTGTCGACAGAGAGCACGAGGGCGATCGACCAGGTGATCGCCAAGGACGCCTTCCGCATGAGCGTTGTCGCCGCGAAGATCTGGACGCGCGACGGTCTCATGCTCTACGCGACGCAGAAGGAGATGATCGGCAAGACATTCGCCGTATCGCGCGAGCTCGCCGGGGCGTGGGAAGGCGACGTTACGACCAGATCCAACGGTCCGCACTCGGCCGAGGTTGCCGCCGCCGTCGGCGTCGACGAACCGTTGCTGGAAATCTACGTGCCGGTTCGGAGCTCGGAAACCGGCAGAATAATTGCCGTTGCCGAATTCTATGAAATCACCACCGAGCTGGAGCGCGAACAATCGCACGCCAATGCCGAGACCTGGATCGTCACCGCGTTGGTCAGCCTGGCAATCATCGGTGGACTATACCTGATCGTCGCGAACGGAAGCAGGCTGATCCAGGTGCAACGCGCCTCGCTGGCAAGCCGGGTGAGTGAACTCTCCGATCTCCTGAAGGAAAACAAGGCGTTCCTGAAACAGAACGAGGAGCTGCGCCGACACGTGCAGGAAGCCTCCCGCCGCTCCACGGAAAGCGAGGAGCGACAACTGCGAAGACTGGGCTCGGATCTGCACGATGGACCTGCTCAGTTGCTCGCCGTGCTGCTGATGCGCCTCGATGGACTTTTCGTTTCCTGGTCGCGCAGATCGAAGGACAGGGAACTCATCCGCGGCGTGCTGAAGGAAACCATTCTCGAGATTCGCAACATCTCCAACGATCTTGCCCTTCCGGAAGTAGACGATCTTTCATTGACGCAGGCGCTCATGGTGATCGCCGCCGAACATGAGCGGCGCACTGGCACAGCTGTCTCCTGCGAATTTCCTCACGCCAGCATCGAAGTCTCGCATGCGAGCAAGCTATGCCTGTGCCGCTTCGTCCAGGAAGGGCTGAACAACTCCTACAAGCATGCCGGAGGCGCCGGCCAGAAGGTGACTTTGACCTCCTCCGGCGCCGCCGTCGTCGTGGAAGTCCTCGATGACGGCCCCGGCATCAAGCATTCGCCGCGGAATTACGACCGTCCGAGACTTGGCCTCGTCGGACTGAGGAATCGGCTCGAAAGCGTCGGCGGTGAGCTGACGATCACCAGCGCGCCCGGAATGGGCACACGACTGACGGCACGTCTGCCGACGGGGAAGTAAGGGAGGAGACATGAACAGCCCAATACGAGTGGCCATCGTCGACGACCACCCTCTCATCCGGGAGGGCTTGACCTTCGTCCTGGGTGCCTGCCCCGACTTCGCCGTGCTCGGCGAGGGATCGTCCGCCGAGGAGGCGATTGAAATCGTCACCCGCACGAAGCCCGACATCCTCGTGCTCGATGTCGGCTTACCTGGCGGCGGATTGAATGCCCTTGAGGTGATCGCCTCCAGTTCTCCCGAGACGAAGGTGCTGATGTTGACCATTTCGGTCGACAGGCCCGACGTCCTCAAAGCGATGCGATTGGGCGCGCGAGGCTATGTCATCAAGGGAGCGAGTGGCCCGGAAATCATACAGGCCATGCGCTCCATTCATCGGGGCGAGCGGCATATCACGCCATCGGTCGGCGCCATGCTCTTGTCTGACATCGACCACAGCATGACGAAGACCAAAGGTCAGATGATCGAGAAACTCAATCATCGCGAAGGTGAAATTCTTACGTTGGTGGCGCAGGGCCTCAGCAACAAGGAAATCGGCGCCCGGCTTTGCCTGAGCGACAAGACCGTCAGGCACTACATGACCAACGTCTTTCAGAAGTTGAATGTCCGCAACAGAGTGGAAGCAGCTATGGTCGCCAGTAGATCCGGGCCAGGCCAGCTTCGTCGCGGCTCTGCAGACTTCGAGCGGCCGATCTGATCCCGGCCGGGTCAAACGGAACTGCATCTTCCATCGGGAAGTCGTCCGATAACGATCGCGCCCGACATCGACGGCCGCGCCTGACACTTCCTATCGGACGTCGAGTGCACTGCTCAGCCCAGGACTCCGTGTGCGCCCAGGACGGCCGCACCGGCCACGACGGCGCTCGCGGCCAGGAGGAACCAGTGCACGCGTTCCAGTCGCCATAGGGTCCGGTCTGGATCGGAATGGCCGGCCTTGAGGAGCTTGCTGCCGATCGCCGGTTCGATGACAAACAGGATCGCCATGAAGGCCAGCCAGAGCAGTGCCATGGCTCCAAGCCACCATTGCGCCGGCTGGACGAGTAGATGCCAGGCGTCGAGCCGCGCCATCATGTAGAGGCCGCTGGCGCCGGCCAGCGGAACAGAGAGCCTCACCTGCGTCGAGAATCGCCGTTCGGCTGCTTCGAACAGGGTTAGCCGCTGCCCGGCAACAGCCCAGCGGCGCGCCAGGGGAAGGACGACCAGGGTGACGAACGACATGCCGCCGATCCAATGGACAATCGACAGGACATGGATAGCGCGTGCAATGGTCAAGTCATCCATGAGCCGGCCACCGCATCCGGCACGGAAGCCGGGTCAGGGATCAACCCCTGGGCAGCGAGCCAACGGGAGAGCGCAACATGGTCGGCCGGCAGCTCGACCGCCAGCGGCCCGACGAAGGCGCGCCAGCGGTCGAGATTGCGCGCCGGCACGCCCACCAGCACAGGAATGCCGAGTTCGACCGCTTCGGCCACCGCCTGGCGCAACCCGCCGCCGTCGGCCTCGATCTTGCCGAACTTGTTGACGACCAGGAGGCGCGGTTGCTCGTCATGCAGGCTCTGCAGCACCGCCTCGCCGATCTCCGTCAGCAGCCCGACATCGAGGCGGCAGCCACTCGCTTCATGGCCGCGATGCTCGGCGATGGCATGAACGACGCCGCTGGCGAGATCCTCCAGCAGGAGGTCACAGGGATGACGGCCGGCCGCCACCGCTTCGCGTTGAAGCGCGCCCGCCAGAGGCAAACCGGCCGCGCGCAGCGGTTCGATCGCGCGCGCGATGACGCGGTCGGGATAGATGCCGTCGGCGTAGACGATGGCGGCGATGGCAAGCTCAGTCATGACACTCTCCCGTACTGCCGCCAGCGCAGGTGCAGCTGGCGGATTCCTTGCGTAGCGACCAGACGAGCATTTGCCGCAGACAGGCCGCCCCCGGATCGGCGGCGCGCTCCAATGCGGTCATCAGCGCGAGCCAGTCCTCGTCGGAAGCATGGTCGGCAAAGTGCCGTGCCGCTGCCGCGGCATAGGTCGCAGCGCTTTCACCCTGCTCGCGGCCGGCCGCCTCGACGTCGACGAGCAACGGAAGATCTTCGAGCGACAGCAATGCCTCGGCCGCAAAGGCATCGTCGGCGAGGCGTTCGATCATTTGGCCCAGCAGCATCGTGACCTCCTACTGAACCAGCTGTCCGGCCGAGCCACCGAGATCGACGCCCGTGACGACAGCGCGACCGGCCAACATGGTCACGTATTGGCGCAGCGCCCGGCGATGCACGGCCTCGTCGAGATAGTCGGCGATTCGTTGGCGCACGGCTTCGTAAGGCAGTTCGCGGCCGTCGATGCGCCGCTCGAGGCGCACGATGTGCAAGCCGTAGCGCGTCTCGACCGGCTGTGGATGGTTGGCCCCTGGCTGCATGGTTTGAAGCGCCGCCTCGAACTCGGCTACGGTCTGGCCCGGTCCGATCTGGCCAAGGTTTCCACCCTGCGCCGAGGAGGGACAGGCGGAGTGTCGGGCGGCCATCGCAGCGAAGTCTGCGGGTCGCTCGCGCAGCTCACCAATCAAGACTTCGGCCGCATCACGGGCGGCCTGGCGGGCGGCCGCATCGCCTGGCGCTGCCGGCAGCAGGATATGTGCCACCTCGTAGAGGTCAGGCGTCCGGAAACGGCGCCGGTTCTGTTCAAAGTAGCGCCGGCAGGCCGCGTCGTCGGCCTCTGGGACAACCACCTCGCGTTCGATCAGAGCGCGATCGCGTGCCTCGGCCGGCGTCTCGCGGCGGCCCTCCTCGTCCTCGATCGGTTGCGCTTCGACGCCCAGGCGCTCAGCCTCCTGGCGCAACAGCTCCCGGATCGCGAGGGCCCGGGCCGCGAGGTTCCAGGCCTCGTCGGGATCGGCCGAAGTATGGTGCTGCGTCTCACGGGCAATGTCGGCGCTCTTGATCGCCACACCGTTGACGCTGACCGGCACGGGGCGACCGACGCGGCGGCGGGTGGGTGTCGTGGCAACGACCATGGCCATCACTCCGCCGGCTGGCGCGATGCCGGCAGATGCCGGCGCGTACGCACGACCTGGTAGCCGCGGCGGCCGAGGTACCAGACCGGCGCCGACCAGATGTGGACCAGCCGGCTGAACGGGAAGACGAAGAACAAGGTCATGCCCAGCACCAGGTGCGCGAGAAACGGCCAGGGCAGATTCTGCAGCTCCCTCGTGTCCACGGGATTCAGAATGACGATCCCCTGCGCCCAATGCGACAGGATCAACATGTCGGAGCCGTCGGAATGGGCGAGCGAGAACGGCAGAGTGCTCAAACCGAGGCAGAGCTGCAGCCACAGGATCGACAGGATGGCAATGTCCATCGCCGAGCTGGTGCGCCGGATGCGGACGTCGAACAGGCGGCGATGCAGCAGCATGGTGAGGCCGACGAAGCAGGCTGCCCCGGCGATGCCGCCGGCGGTGACGGCGGCCAATTGCTTCTGCTCGACGGTGATGAACAAAGTGTAGAGCGGCGTCGGCGTCAGCAGGCCCACGGTGTGACCGCCCAGCAGGAACAGGATTCCGAAATGGAACAGGTTGGAACCCCAGCGCAATTGACGCTTGCGCAGGATCTGGCTCGAAGCGGCGCGCCAGGTGTAGGGCTCGCGGTCGAAACGGATCAGGCTGCCTAACAGAAAGACCGTGAAGCAGACATAGGGATACCAGGCGAACAGCACATGGAAGATCCAGTCCTTCATGATCCGGCTCCCTGACGAACGGTGGCGCGACTGCGGGTGAGCGGCGGAACGGTGCCGTCGGCCGGACGTGAGGCGGCACGCAAGCGGTCCGCCAGGCCGTCGACAGCGCAACCGCCGCCCGCTGTGCCGGGGCCAAAGGTGACTTCCTGATCGACCCAGGCGGCATCCAGCGCTTCCAGGTCGTCGGGCTCCGGATCTGGCTCGGCACGCAGGATATCGAGCGTGGCCCGATCGAGGCGTGCCTTGGACAGCACTAGCAGAGCGGCCATCACGGCCTCGTAGGGAGAGCTGCGCTTGGCGAGACGCTCGCGCAATGCTGCCAGCACGTGGGCCGGCTGGCCGATCAGTTCGAGTGCCGCGCGTGGTTCGCGCGTGGAGGCGTATTCTAGGAACAGCGGCAGGAAATCCGGCAGTTCGCTGGCGACCGGCGTGTACCCGCTTTCCTCGTAGAGCTTCAGCAGGTCGACCATCGCCTGACCGCGGTCGCGGCTCTCGCCGTGCACATGCTCGAAGAGATGCAGCGACAAGGAACGTGTGCGGTCGAACAGCAGGCCGTATCGTTCCTGCAGGTCGTACAGGTCGCCTTGGGCCAGTTCCCCAATCAACCTGTCGAGGCCGGCCCGTTCGGCGCGGGGAAGCAGCGCCTCGCAATCGAGTACGCTGCGGATCTCATTGGCTGCATCGACCAGATCGGCGGTGGGATAGGACAGAAGAGCGGCGAGCGCGCGCAGGGTCTTCATCACGCGACCTCCATCGGGTTCTTGGCACGCGGCTTGAGCTTGCCGCCGCCGAACAGGTTTCCGCTGCCGTCGTCGGGCGAACAGCCATTGCCGAAGCTGAAACCGCAGCCGCCTCGCGCCAGGTAGGCATCTTCGGAGGTCTCGCGATGGGCGGTCGGGATGACGAAGCGGTCCTCGTAGTTGGCAATCGCCATTACGTGGTACATTTCCTCGATCTGGCTCGGTTCGAGGCCGACGCGACGGGCCACTGCCCCGTCGATCACGCCGTCCACGGTCTTGGCGCGCATATAGGCGCGCATGGCAAGCATCCGCTCCAAGCCCTTCGCTACCGGCTCTTCGTCGCCGGCCGTCAGCATGTTGGCGAGATAGCGCAGCGGGATACGCAGCGAACGGACGTCGGGCATGGCGCCATCGACTCCCATCTTCCCGGCTTCGGCCGCCGACTGGATCGGCGACAGCGGCGGCACGTACCAGACCATGGGCAGGGTGCGGTACTCAGGGTGCAGCGGGAAGGCGACCTTCCATTCCATCGCCATCTTCCACACCGGCGAGCGGCGCGCCGCCTCCAGCCAAGCATCGGGCACGCCGTCGCGACGGGCCTGCGCAATCACACTTTCATCGTTGGGATCGAGGAACACGCCCATCTGCGCGTCGTACAGCTGCTTCTCGTCGGGGACAGAGGCGGCCTGTTCGATGCGGTCGGCATCGTAGAGCATGACACCGAGATAGCGGATGCGGCCAACGCAGGTCTCGGAACAGACAGTCGGCTGGCCCGCCTCGATGCGCGGATAGCAGAAGATGCACTTCTCCGACTTGCCCGAAGACCAGTTGAAATAGATCTTCTTGTAGGGGCATCCCGAGACGCACATGCGCCAGCCGCGGCACTTGTCCTGATCGATCAGGACGATGCCGTCCTCCTCACGCTTGTAGATGGCCCCCGACGGGCAGGCCGCGACGCATGCCGGGTTGAGGCAGTGCTCGCAGAGCCGCGGCAGGTACATCATGAAGGTGTTCTCGAACTGGCCGTAGATCTCCTTCTGCACCCCCTCGAAGTTGACATCGGCCGAGCGCTTGGAGAACTCGCCACCGAGAATCTCCTCCCAGTTTGGCCCCCACTCGATCTTCTCCATGCGCTGGCCGGTAATCAGCGAACGCGGCCTCGCCGTGGGGAAGGCTTCAAGCTCGGGCGCCTTCTGCAGATGTTCGTAATCGAAGGTGAACGGCTCGTAGTAGTCGTCGATCTCCGGCAGATCGGGGTTGGCGAAGATATTGGCGAGGATGCGCCACTTCGAGCCGATACGGGGTTGGATGCGGCCGTTCCTCTTGCGCACCCAGCCGCCATTCCAGCGCTTCTGGTTCTCCCAATCCTTGGGATAGCCGACGCCGGGCTTGGTCTCGACGTTGTTGAACCAGGCGTATTCCATGCCCTCGCGATTGGTCCATACGTTCTTGCAGGTGACCGAACAGGTGTGGCACCCGATGCACTTGTCGAGGTTCAGGACCATCGCGATCTGCGCGCGGATCTTCATGTCGGTTCTCCCGTTCACTTGGCCACGGCGTCGCGATGGGGCTTTTCGAGCCAATCCACCTTCACCAGTTTGCGCACGACGACGAACTCGTCGCGGTTGGTGCCGATGGTGCCGTAGTAATTGAAGCCATAGGACAGCTGGGCGTAGCCGCCGATCATATGCGTCGGCTTCAGCACGGCGCGCGTCACCGAGTTGTGGATGCCGCCGCGATTGCCGGTCATCTCGGATCCCGGCACGTTCACGATCTTCTCCTGGGCGTGGTACATGAAGAGAGTTCCCTCCTTCATGCGCTGGGAGACGACGGCGCGCGCAACCAGCGCGCCGTTGACATTGAAGGCCTCCACCCAGTCGTTGTCGACGATGCCGGCCTTGGCCGCATCGATCTCGCTCAACCACACAATCGGGCCGCCGCGCGACAAGGTCAGCATCATGAGATTGTCGGTGTAGGTGGAGTGGATACCCCACTTCTGATGGGGCGTGATGAAGTTCAGGACGATCTGCTTCTGGCCGTTGGGCTTGCTGCCGATGACCGGCCGTGTGGCTCGAAGATCGATGGGCGGACGATAGACGCACAGCCCCTCGCCGAATGCCAGCATCCAGCGATGATCCTAGTAAAGCTGCTGGCGCCCGGTCAACGTGCGCCACGGGATCAGCTCGTGAACGTTGGTGTAGCCCGCGTTGTAGCAGACCTTCTCACTCTCCAACCCCGACCAGGTCGGTGCCGAGATGATCTTGCGCGGCTGGGCGATGACGTCACGGAAGCGGATCTTCTCGTCCTCCTTCGGGAGCGCGAGATGGGCATGCTCGCGGCCGGTCGCACGCGAGAGCGCCTCCCACGACCGCACCGCGACCTCGCCGTTGGTCTCGGGCGCCAGCATCAGCAACACCTCGGCGGCGTCGATATCGGTTTCGATGCGGGCCAGCCCCTTGGTCGGGCCATCGGCGACGACGCCGTTCAGGTTCTTGAGATGGTCGACTTCGTGGCCGGTCTGCCACGCGATCCCCTTGATGCCGTTGCCGACCTTCTCCATCAGCGGTCCGAGCGAGGTGAAGCGCTGGTAGGTATTGGGATAGTCGCGCTCGACCACGGTGACGGCCGGCATGGTCTTGCCCGGAATCGGCGCGATCTCACCCTTCTTCCACTCCTTGACGTCGATCGCCTGGGCAATCTCGCCCGGACTGTCGTGCATGATCGGCGTCAGGACCACGTCCTTCTCGACCCCCAGCACCTCCGGCGCGACGCGGGAGAAGGCCTTGGCGATCGCCTTGTAGATTTCCCAGTCGCTCTTCGCCTCCCAGACGGGATCCACCGCGGAAGTCAGCGGATGGATGAAGGGGTGCATGTCCGAGGTGTTGAGGTCGTTCTTCTCGTACCAAGTCGCGGTCGGCAGCACGATATCGGAATAGACGCAGGTCGTGGACATGCGGAAATCGAGCGTGACCAGGAGGTCGAGCTTGCCCTTCGGGGCTTCGTCGCGCCACGTCACCTCGGTCGGCTTGGCCCTGCCCTCCTCGCCGAGATCCTTGCCCATGACGCCATGGGTAGTGCCCAGCAGATGCTTCAGAAAATACTCGTGACCCTTGCCCGAGGAGCCCAGGAGGTTGGAACGCCAGACGAACATGTTGCGCGGCCAGTTCTTCGGATTGTCCGGGTCCTCGCACGACATCCGGAGCTCACCGCTCTTGAGCTTCTGCGCGACATAGTCCTTCACCTCCATGCCGGCGGCCGCTGCGGCACGCGCAATACCCAGCGGATTGTCTTCGAGCTGCGGCGCCGACGGCAGCCAGCCCATGCGTTCGGCGCGGACGTTGTAGTCGATGATGGAACCATCCCATGATCCCGGCGGCGCCGTCGGCGAGACGATGTCGCCGACGTTGATCGTCTCGTAACGCCATTGGTCGGTATGGGCATAAAAGGCCGAGGTCGAGTTCTGCTGACGCGGCGGCCGTCCCCAATCGAGCGCAAAGGCGAGCGGCGCCCAGCCGGCCTGCGGCCTGAGCTTCTCCTGGCCGACATAGTGCGCCCAGCCGCCGCCCGACTGACCGATGCAGCCGCACATCGCGAGCATGTTGATCACGCCGCGATAGTTCATGTCGGCGTGATACCAGTGGTTCATCGCCGCGCCGATGATCACCATGGAGCGGCCGTTGGTCTTCTCGGCATTGGACGCGAACTCGCGTGCCACCTGGATGATCTTGTCACGCGGCACGCCGGTGATCTTCTCTGCCCAGGCCGGCGTATAGGGCACGTCGTCGTCGAACGACGCCGCCACATTGGCGCCGCCCAGGCCGGTATCGACGCCGTAGTTCGCGAGGAAGATGTCGTGAACGGTGGCGACCAGCGCTTCGCCGTCCGCGAGCTTCAGCTTGCGCACCGGGACATGGCGCTTGAGGATCGACTCATGCCCCGTCGCGGCAAAATGCTCGTGCTCGGCATTGCCGAAGTAGGGGAAGCCGACCTCGACCACGTTGTCACGCCTATCTGCAAGCGACAGAAGCAGCGTCGTTTCGCGCCCGGAGGACTCCCTCTCCTCGAGGTTCCACTTGCCGGCCTCGCCCCAGCGGAAGCCGATCGAACCGCGCGGCGCGACGATCGAGCCGGTCGTCTCGTCGATGGCCACGGTCTTCCATTCCGGGTTGTTCTGCTCGCCGAGAGCGGCATCGAAGTCGGCGGCGCGCACGAAACGGTCGGGCACGTACATGCCGTCGCGCCGGGTGAGCCGCACCAGCATGGGCAGATCGGTGTACTGCCGTACGTAGTCGCGGAAATACTTCACCTGGCGGTCGACGTGATACTCCTTGAGGATCACATGGCCCATCGCCATGGCGAGCGCTGAATCGGTTCCCGCTTTCACCGACAGCCAGACATCGCCGAACTTGGCGGCCTCCGAATAGTCCGGGCAGATCACTGCGCTCTTCATGCCGCGGTAGCGCGCCTCGGTGTAGAAATGCGCGTCGGGCGTGCGCGTCTGCGGCACGTTGGAGCCCCACAGAATCACGAAGCCCGCATTGTACCAATCGGCGGATTCCGGCACGTCGGTCTGCTCGCCCCAGGTTTGCGGCGAGGCCGGCGGCAGGTCGCAGTACCAATCGTAGAACGACATGCACACGCCGCCGATCAGCGACAGGTAGCGCGATCCCGCGGCATAGGAGACCATCGACATCGCGGGGATCGGCGAGAAGCCCATGATGCGGTCGGGGCCGTGCGTCTTCGCCGTATAGGCGTTGGCGGCAGCGACGATCTCTGTCGCCTCCTCCCAGCCGACGCGCACGAAACCGCCGTGGCCGCGCTTGCTGGTGTAGGCAGCCCGCTTCTTAGGATCCTCGACGATGGATGCCCAGGCGGCCACGGGGCTCAAGGTAGCCCGCGCCTCGCGCCACAGCCTGAGCAGACGCGACCGCGCCAGCGGGTACTTCACCCTGTTCCCGGAATAGAGATACCAGCTGTAGCTCGCGCCACGCGAACAGCCGCGCGGCTCGTGGTTGGGCAGGTCGGACCGCGTGCGCGGGTAGTCGGTTTGCTGCGTCTCCCAGGTGACGATCCCGCCCTTGACGTAGATCTTCCAGGAACAGGAGCCGGTGCAGTTCGCGCCATGCGTCGAGCGCACGATTTTGTCGTGCTGCCAACGCTTGCGATAGGCGTCCTCCCAGCCGCGATCCTCGGTCGTGGTGATACCGTGGCCGTCGGCGAAGGGCTCGTTGACCTTCTTGAAGAAGGTCAGGCGATCGAGGAAGTGGGACACGACAACTCTCCCTGTGAAACGGCGGCGAAGGGGATCAACGGACGGGCGTCGCAGCCGGCGCCGCCCCGGGCGGGCGGCTACGTTCCACGTCGAACAACAGACCGCCTTTTCGGGTGTAGAAAAACCAGGTGATGGCAATGCAGCTCAGATAGAAGGCGATGAAGCCGTACAGCGCGAACGCCGCGTCGCCGGTGATCGCGATCGACGATCCGAAGCTCTTCGGGATGAAGAAGGCGCCATAGGCCGCGATCGCCGAGGTAAATCCGATGATGGCGGCCGACTCCTTCTCGGCCTGCATGCGGCGTGTTTCCGGCGCCACCTCCGGCATCAGCCGGTCCATGTCCTTTCGCATGATCGCGGGGATCATCTGGAAGGTCGATGCGTTGCCCACACCGCTGGCAAAGAACAGCAACAGGAACATCGCGAAGAAGCCGTTGAAGTCGCGCTCACCCAGGAAATAGACGACGCCCAGTGCGCCGATAACCATCAGCACGAAGACCCAGAACGTGACGCGGCCGCCGCCCCAGCGATCGGCGACCCATCCCGTCAGAGAGCGCGACAGCGCTCCGACCAGCGGCCCCAGGAAGGCGTACTGCAGCGCATTGATTTCAGGAAACTGGATCTTGGTAAGCAGCGGGAAGCCGGCCGAGTAGCCGATGAAGGAGCCGAACGTGCCCGTGTAGAGCCAGCACATCACCCAGTTGTGGCGGCGCTGGAAGATCACCGACTGTTCGGCGAAGGAGGCTCTGGCCGAGGCGATATCGTTCATGCCGAACCAGGCGGCAAAGGCCGAAGCGGCGATGAACGGAACCCAGATGAAACCAGCGTTTTGCAACCACAGCCGGCTCTCGCCCGCTGCCTCCCTGGCGATCTGCGGTTCGCCGCCCAGCCACCCGAAAATACCGGCGGTGATCGCCATGGGCACCACGAACTGCACGACGCTGACGCCGAGGTTGCCGAGGCCGGCGTTGAGCGCGAGCGCGTTGCCCTTTTCCGCCTTGGGAAAGAAGAACGAGATGTTCGACATCGAGGAGGCAAAATTGCCGCCGCCGAAGCCGCACAGCAGCGCCAGCGCGAGGAACATCCAATAGGGTGTCGCCGGGTTCTGCACCGCGTAGCCGATGCCGACCGCCGGGATCATCAGCGACCATGTCGCCACCGTCGTCCACAGACGCCCACCGAAGATCGGCACCACGAAGGCATAGAAGATGCGCAGGGTCGCGCCGGAGACGCCGGGCAACGCAGCCAGCCAGAACAGCTGATCGGTCGTGTAGCGGAAGCCGATCGACGGCAGCTTCGCTACGACCACCGACCACACCATCCAGACCGCGAAGGACAGCAGGAGCGCGGGGATGGAGATCGCAAGGTTGCGACGGGCGATGCGTCGGCCGGTCTGCTCCCAGAATGCCTTGTCCTCGGGCCGCCAATCCTCGAGCGTCGCGCCCGACAACTTCCCGACATGCTGAGGTCCGTGGATCTCCTGCATTTCGGGCAGTTCGGGCAGGCGCGCGAGGGCTTCGCCGGCCTTCTCGCGCTCCATGACCCGGATCGAGGCATGCATCCAGGCAAGGGAGGCACCGGCGATCAGGAACAGGAGCATAAAGCAGCTCGTCCAGACGCCCGTGAGGTCGTTCAACACACCGAAGGCGATCGGCAACACGAAGCCGCCCAGCCCGCCGACCAGTCCGACCACGCCGCCGACCGCACCGACATGCTTGGGGTAGTAGACCGGGATATGCTTGTAGACCGCCGCCTTACCCAGGCTCATGAAGAAGCCGAGCACGAACGCCACGGCGACGAACGGCGCCAGACCCATCTCCAGGGTGAAGGACATGGGGCCGTTGATGCCCTTCACGATGTACTGGGTCGGCGGATAGGACATCACGAAGCAGGCCGCGACCGAGACGCCGAAGGTCCAGTACATGACGCGTCGTGCGCCGAACCGATCGGACAGCACCCCGCCATAGATGCGGAACACGCTCGCCGGGATAGAGTAGGCCGCACCGAGCAGACCGGCGGTCACGATGTCCAACCCATAGACGCCGATCAGATAGCGCGGCAGCCACAGCGCCAGAGCCACGAAGCCACCGAAGACGAAGAAATAGTAGAGCGAAAACCGCCAGACCTGCAGGTTGCGCAGCGGCGCGATCATCGCCGAGACAGGCTCGGGCTTGATGCCGGCTTTGCGCCGTGCCGCAAGCTGCGGATCGTCCTTCGTCGTCACCCAGAACAGAACGGCCATGACGACGAGCGCACCGGCCCAAATCTCCGCGACACTCTTCCAGCCTGCCGCCACCATCACGAAAGGCGCGGCAAACTTGGTGACGGCGGCACCGACATTGCCAGCGCCGAAGATGCCAAGCGCCGTACCCTGCTTGTCCGCTTCGAACCAGGGCGACACATAGGCAATGCCGACAGCGAACGCCCCGCCCGCGATGCCGACACCCAGCGCCGCCAACAGGAAGGTCGGATAATCGTAGGCGTAGGTGAGCAACCAGGTTGCCACCGCCGCGGCAATCATCACGCCCGTATAGACAATGCGACCACCGTATTGATCGGCCCATATTCCCAGGATCAGGCGGATCAGCGAGCCCGTGAGGATCGGCGTGCCCACGAGCAGTCCGAACTGCGTGTCGGTGAGCCCAAGGTCCTGTTTGATCTGGATGCCGATGATCGAGAAGATCGTCCAAACGGCGAAGCAGACCGTGAAAGCCAGGGTACTCATGCCAAGGGCAGTGATCCGGTCCCGGCTTGGCACTGTCAGCGTGTCGTGTTGATTCGGCATCTTCCTGCTCTCGTCGAGTGGCCAGAGAGTCACTCGGACTGAGCGAGATGCGCTTGACGTGGATCAAGCCGGACTAGCGAGGCCGCCCCTTTGTCGGCTTTGTTCACATATGTGAATACTAAGTCTTCACATTTGGTAATGACAGCCACGGCCTTGAGGTAGGTCAAGTCCCGCGAGTGGGCCTTTGGCTATTGGAGTAGAAGGGAGGGAAAGCGATGCGCGCTGCCGACTTGCCGTTCATCCGCCGTTCGCGGCTCTTTGCGCTAGCGTCCGAACAGGATCTCGCGGCCCTGCTCGCCACCTGCTTCGTCCAGTCCCTCCCCAAGAGCACCACGCCCTGCCAACAAGGGGAGAAGCCGGAGTTTCTTCACGTCGTGTTGTCCGGCCGGGTTGGACTTTTCGGTGAGAGCCCCCGAGAAGCAGCACTGATCGAGTTCTTCGGACCTGGCGATGCCTTCATTCTGCCAGCCGTGATGCTCGACTCGCCCTATCTGATGACGGCGCGCTTGCTCGAAGAGAGCCGCCTCCTGTTTTGGCCCGCTGCGGCCTTCCGGGCACAGATGCGGGTCAACGGCTCACTCGCCTACGGCGCCACCCTTCTCCTGTCCAGCTACTGGCGTGCGCTTATCGGGCAGATCAAAGACCTCAAGCTACTTTCGGCGATAGAGAGGCTTTCGGCATTCCTGCTGGCGCTGGCTCCTCGCCAGACCGGCAGCGTCACGGTCACGCTACCTGGCGGGCGACGTCTTATAGCCGGCAGACTGGGCGTTACGCCGCAAAGCCTGTCGCGCGCCTTCGCTGCGTTGCGCCCCCTCGGGGTCACCGGCAGCGGCCGCAACGTATCGATCAGCGATCCTGCACGTCTGCGACAGTTTGGTGGAGGTGGCGTCTTGCCCGATCTCTTGGGCCGCCGATAGCGTTTCGAAGAGTACTTTTGCGCCAGATCAATCCGCCGAGGCGCCGATTGCGGATAGTGTGCATCAGCTTCGTCAGCCGAAGGCATGACCATGTCCGCCACTCCGCGCCTCAAGCCATACTCAGGTCCAGCGTTGTTGTCGTATGGCTTTCGTCCGTTCTTCCTGCTCGGTTCACTATGGGCCGGTCTCGAAGTCCTCGTTTGGCTGCCGGTTCTCTATGGCGACATGACGATCCCTACGGCGTTCTCCGCACGAGACTGGCACGTCCACGAGTTGCTGTATGCCTATCTACCCGCCGTTATCGCGGGATTCCTGCTGACGGCCATCCCGAACTGGACCGGACGCCTTCCGCTGCAAGGCGGTCCGCTCGCCTTCCTGGTGCTGACCTGGCTGGCAGGACGCTATGTCATCACTTTCTCTGACAGGATCGGCTGGCTGGGTGCCATGGTCGTCGACGTCGCATTTCTCGCGTTGATGACGGGCGCCGTCGTGCGGGAAATAGTCGCCGGCAAGAACTGGCGCAATCTCAAGATCGCCGCCCTGCTCGGCCTGTTGGGTGTCGGCAACCTGGGTTTCCATCTGGAAGCGCATATCGAAGGAGCTGCCGTCTACTCAGCGCGCCTCGGCATCGCCGTGGTGTTGATGCTGGTGATGGTGGTCGGCGGGCGAATCATCCCGAGCTTCACGCGCAATTGGCTCCTGAGGCGAGAACCGGGCCGTCTGCCCGCCGTATTCGGTCCCTTCGACACGGCATGCCTGGTGTTGAGCGGCGCCAGCCTGGCTGCGTGGTGTGTCGTCCCCGAAGCTGCGGTTACGGGCATAGCGCTGATCGCCGCCGCCGTCGCCAACGCGGTGCGGCTCGCGCGCTGGGCGGGTGACCGCACCCTGGCCGATCGTCTGGTGCTGGTGCTGCATGTCGGCTACGCCTTTGTGCCGTTGGGATTCCTCCTCGGCGGCCTCGCTACCTTCGACAACGTCATCCCGAGCGCAGGCATCCACGCCTGGACGACCGGCGCCATGGGACTCATGACGCTCGCCGTCATGAGCCGCGCAAGCCTCGGTCATACCGGACGTCCCCTTATGGCCTCGCCTGCTCTGCAGATGGTCTATCTTGCAGCTATGACGGCCACGATCACGCGTATCGGGGCAGACGTGGTTCTTGAGTGGCGTGCTCCCCTGCTGATTGTGGCCGCTTTCTGCTGGACGGCCGCATTCGTCGGCTTCGCTGTGCTGTATGCGCCGCTTCTGTGTCGTTCGCGGCGGGGGCTTGTTCAGTAGTACCGATCAAGAGGCGGCATACTTCAAGATCGACGAAGCAGCAGGCTGGCCAGGTGAGCGGCTCCCCACACCCTGGTCAATCCACATGCAGGCAAGGCTTCTCAGCGACAAGGCCAACTCATGTTCACCCTTTCGCGGTTGGATCGTAGCCGTAGTCGAAGGTCAGCTCCTCGCCTCTAGCGAGGCGACGAATAGACCATACCTCGACCATCCAGCGGTCGTGGACCTGGACCATCCGCCATTCACAGTTCGGCTCGGGATCGTGATTGATCAGGGAGATGTGACCGATAGCGACAAGGCCGCGTTGAGAGCAGAGAGGATGGTCAAAGTAGTTGCCGTTCAGGACTGTCTCGGTGACGTACTTGATGTCCCGCCTAGGCAGCTCCCAAGTGAAGCAGTCGTCGATCTTGGTGCGCAGATCAATGATCGAGCAAGCGGTGAGCCCTAGGCCACGACCTGGTATCGCAGTGACCTGATACGGTCGGACAGTCAGAGGGATGGCAACACGCTTCACTTGCTGGTCCGCCCTCTCAACGCGCGAGTTCGCTCCGCCAGACATTGCACATTGACGTACATCTCCATGTTGGAGGCTGGGCACACGCGCTCGACCTCGGACAGGAGTCCGTTGCTGTCGTCCTCAAATGCAGACATGGGATTCACTTTGGAGAAGCGGCTTCTAGAATTCTAAGTAGTCGAAATGAGCCTACTTCTTACGGTACAGCCGCGTGCCGATGGCGCGTTTGCAATACCCGATCATTCTGTGGTCGATCAAAAGCACTCTAGACACTGCTTCCCGCCTGGATCTCATCGAGGCACTTCTAATGGTCAACCTCGAATCACACAAGCACGAGCATTCAGAGACGCTCAAACAGGCCGTTCTCAGACAGTTGGCCCAGCATGCCTTCCTAACGCTGCACGCGGACGAACTCGACCCTGGCGGATTGTTGCCGTCTCGTGCGCAGAGCTTCGAGAATGGTGGCACGCGTAAGGTCGCGGCCGGCTGCGATCAAAGCCGCCTCCAGAGCCGCAGCCGTCGCCGGCATATCCAGCAAGTCGCCGACCGGACGTGCCGCAATGACATCGGCCGCGACAGCCAGCAGATCGCCAACCAGCGCCGGCTGGGCTTCGACCATCGACAGCGGCAGAACGAGCGTGCGTCCCGCGAGATGCGAACGGTGCACGGCAGCAAACGAGTGGAGCCCCGCCTCCCCGAGCAACAAGACGATCCGCTGGGTCTCGGCCGGCAGCGGTGCGTCGGGCGTCAGGACAGACAGCGCCTCGATCTGCCCGCCTTGCAGTGGCGCATCGGCGACGATCGACGTCCGCGGTCCGGCCAGCGCCAGCAGAGCGGCAGTGACCTCCCCGTCCCCGGCGCGCAGTGAGACGATCTCGGCCGGCATCCCGTCAGCCGGGAGGGCGCCGTACGGCGCCAGCACCGGCAGACCTGCCTGCTGCAGCCGCATAGTCGTCTTGCCATCGCGATCGAGCATCGGCGCTACTAACAAGAAGGGCTGCAGCGTGGCATCACTCGAGGCTGGCGGCAGGGAGTCCACTGCCACCGCAACGAAGTCGACGTCGCGGCCATGGATGGCCGGCCGACCGCGCGCCTTCCAGGCCGCCGACAAGCTGTCGAGGTTCCGCTGGGCCGCCTGCCCATCACCGGCCGTTGCAGCGACGCCGATCCGTATGCGATTGGCCGACACACCAGTGCGTTCGCGATCGCTAACGGTCGCTAGGAAGCGCCAGAGCGCTTCGGCCTGCACCGCGGACACGGCGAAGCGCGGCATGGCGATCGACATTGTCCGGCCACCGCTGTCGTGGCCCTCAACGAGCGCACCATGGAAGCGCGCGGCATCGTAGGCCGGCCGTACCGCGGTCGTCGTCCCCAGGGCTGCACCATGGATCGCCGGAATGCGCGAGCGCCCCTCGCCGCCACCGCGGGCATCGCGACCATGACAGCCGGCGCAGGTGAGACCACGCTGCTCGATCTTGCCGATCCGGGCCGGCGACAGATCGGTGGCGCGCCCGAAGTAGAGCGCCTGCCCCTGCTCCTCGGCGCGCGGCGACGTCGCGGTCGACACCGCGATCGCCGCGACGATCACCGCCAGCTGTTTCCTCATCGCGCCGCCGACACCGCGCCGAACAGCGCCTCCGGATCGGGCAAGCCGAGGAACGCCGTCACCTTGCGCCCGCCGGTATCGACCAGCAGGAACTGGATCTCGTGGTCCTGGTTCGGTCCAGGCTGGACACCGAGCCCGTCAAGCACCGCCCAGACATCGCTCGGCCGACCAGTGAGGAAGAGCCGGTCGGCATGCATCGCTTCGGCACGCTTGCGATGCAGTACCTGCGGTGTATCGGTCAAGGGATCGAGGGTAAGCGTCACCAGCCTGATGTCTTTTCGGCCGGCCTCGGCCAGACGCTCGGCGAGCATATCCATCACGATATCGCTCGGAGGACAAAGCTGCACGCAGCCTGTGAACGTGAAGGACAAGAGCACAGGCTGGGGCGCCACGATATCGGCCAGAAAGCGCACGCGCTGGCCTTTGCTGGTAAGCAGCGGTCGGTCGAGTACCCGCGCCACCCGCGGCTGCTGCTCCATCTTGAGATCCTGCGCGCCGGCCGTGGCCCCCGACAGGACGAACAGCGCGAAGCCGACGACGCCGACGAGACTCTTCATCAATCGACATCCACCGTCAGAGGGACGATGCGGCCGCCGCTGCTTTCGACCGATACGGCATATCGCCCCTGCCGTGGAAAGACGACGTCGAGCTCGATCGGTGCATCCTTGCGGACGGATATCCGGAAACGCTGCGACCAACCGAAGGCGAGATCGTCGATCCTCATCACCAGCGGCCCATCGGCCAGCCAGTCCGGCCGGTTCTCCAGCGCCAACACGAGCTTGCCCGGCTCCGCTGCACGAGGTGGCTCCGCCAGCACCCGCAGCGCCGCCGGCGGCTTTTCATCCGCCCCCGGCCCGTCGACGCGGAAGCTGGCACAGGCCGTCGTGCCGCCGACGCCCGTGGTGGTCACGATTTCGTAGGTCCCGCCGCGTGCCAGCCGCAGCGGCGCCTCGAACTGGCCAGGTGCGGTTTCGGCGAGGCGACGGTCGAAACGCGCGATCATCTTTGGCAGGTCGCCGCGGATGGTCACAGCCGACATCGGCGCATCGCTGAGCCCGCCGCCCGCGGCAACAGCGAAGGCGACATTGGAACCGGGCCGGATGGCAAGCACACTGGCAGTCGCGGGCGTCGCCACCAGGCGCCCGGCGTTTGGCAGCCCCGTTACCGGCCTGTCGGGCAGCGGCAGCCGGACACGCCGTTCGACAGGCGAAGCCTCGGCGGCGAGCGGCGCGAGATCCACGACCGTCACCACGGGCACCGATCCATGCGTCAGAAACAGTGCGGCACCGGCACTCGCGACTTCGTGCACGATATCGGGCACGGCAGGCGCCGCAACAACACGCGCCCTCGCAAGATCGACGACCACGGCCTTCGGTGCCGCGGTCGACCAGGCGACGGCATAGCGGCCATCGTCGCGGACAAAGAGGCCATCGGCAGCAAAGTCCAGCGGCAACGGCACAGCGCGGTCCGGATCATCCTGCCAGCGGACCATCAGCCCACGGTCCGCCATCGCCGCAACGATCAGCCCGCCCCCCGCAGCAACACTCCCCGGGAAGCTGCCGGGAGCGAAGCGCTTCGTTGCCTTCTCTCCCGGTCCGAGCAGGAGCGCCGAACCATCCGCCAGCACACCGAGCAGCGTATCGTCGGCCGGCTTGGCCAGCGTCCGCACCTGCGATCCCGTCGCCGTTTGGGCACGAACTATCCCGGCAGGGTCGACCTCCACCAGTCGGCCGCCATCGCGACGGTCCGCAACCACGAGATTGCCTCCCAGCGTGGAGAGGAGATGCGGCCGATCGAATCCTGCGGCAACGAGCTGCAATCCCCCCCAGGGCAGGTCGACGGCAACGACGTCGTCGGCGCCGGCCCGCAGCACGAAGGCACGTGGACTCGTCGGATGGACCAGCAAAGCGAGGATCGGCCCACCAAGCGGCGTCACGCTTAACTGGTTGGCGCTCTTCAGCCGGTGATCGAGATCGAGGATACGCAAACGATCTTCTGCGCTCGAGGCCGCCACGGCATCGGCGCCGACAGCGACCAGGAACGAGCGTTCGAGCGCGATGTCGTCGGACGCAATAGCGCCGGTGGCACGCACGATCCAGGCGGCGTTGGTGCAACTCGTGCCGCCCGGCGCGATGCGGCGTACCCACGTTACGGGCTTGAGGCCGGCCGCCGGCCTGCCCTGCAAGGCTTCGGTGAAGTTCAGCACGACCTTGAAGTCGGCACCCGCCACGGCACGCTCCAACGGTGCGTCCGCCGCATCGACGATACCCGCCTTGACGACTAGGCCGCTGCCGCCGCTGGCAAAGCCGCCGCCTTGCGCCAAGGCCGCCGGATGCGGCATCGCCGCCGCAGCCAGCAGGCTGCAGAGGCCGGACAAGCGAGCGGCTCGGATCAGTCGATTCCGGGCAAATTGCATGCGGTCACACTGCCCCCCGCCTTGTCGCCGACGCTGAGATGCCCCCAGACACCTGCCGCGAAGATCGGCTGGGGCCCGTCTCGCCAGAGATAGTCGCCGGCCGTGCGCGGGGCGCAGCCCCAGGCGGTCATCGCCTTGCCCGGCGCCAGCAAGGTCGTGTGACCGGAGCCGAAGCCGGGGAAGAGATCGTCATAGCCGATGGTGGTTGCCACGAACGCGCGCTGGCGTGCCCGCCCTTCAGGGTGGGCAACTCTTATCGCGATCTCTTCCCCGGGCTTCACCTGCAACTGCGGTGTCGACAACGGCGCTGCAAAGAAGTTCGGCGGGAACACCACGGTGTTGAGATCATCTTCGTCGCGCGGATAGGTGCGCAGGCCGAAATCAGCAGACACGCCGTTCTGTCCGGCCAGACGCATCGTAAAGGGCGCCGAGCGATAGCTGACTCCCCGCTCGCCCAGATCGTAGGAATCGTCGCAGACTCGGCAATCGGGCGCCGGACGATCGGTGAAGCCGAGATAGTTGTCCGACGGATGCGGCCGCCGCCACAGATTGAGGCCGTCCTGCCAGAGCAACACATGCTCGCGGAACGAACCTGCGGGCAGGACGATCTCCGGCGTGCTGTTGTCGACCTTGAGGCCAAGCTGAGGTACGGCAACGGCTGCTGTAACGCCATGGCGCCAGGCAAAAACCTGCGCGGGCGATGGTCCGACCGGACTATTGCCGTCGTCGATGGCGGACGGTTCGACCACGATTGTGCCGATCAACCCACGCGTGCCGTGCGAGACGACATCGCTGATCGAGCGGATTGGCAGGGTGCCGAAGGCATAGGGAATCACCCGTGTCACGGCCTTCCGCACCGTCTCAGTTGCAAAGAAGGAATCGAGCTGACGTTGCACGATCTCCTGCAGCCTTCCCCGAACCTGGCTGGAGATGGCGATAGGATTGTTGACGGGATCGACGACGTCGAGGCAGATCGCAACCCCATGGACGACGGCCTGCCGCTCGAGCGTGCAGGGCTTCTCCTGCATCCGCGCGAAGACCAGGCGGCCATTCGGCACCAGCGCGGCGATCTCCGCTCGGACCGCGGGTAGAGCAGCCATCTCCTCTGCCTTGCGATGCAGAGCGCCATCGCTGATCCAGTAGAAACCGGCATAGTGACGGCTGACGCCGAATACACCGCCGCCAGATCCCTCCGGTCCGATCGCCTTCGTATCGTTCACACCGACCGGCAAGGTACCCGCCGGCTTGATCGACACCGAAGGAAGCGGCAGAGAGAGCGCCACCTTGCGTGACGGATCGATCTCGTCCCGGAACTTGGGGCTCTCCTGCTTCCATTCGCTGAAGCTCCTGACGCTGCCATACTGCCGTGCGTCACCGTCGACGTTCAGCGGCACGATTCGGGGCATCGGCGCGTCGCCCGGCGTATCCCATGGCTGGCCGCTGCCCGGCAGCGCGTTGATCACCATCAGGTCGACGCAGTCGCCGGCGCGCACACGCAGCACGAAAGGCGTGCCGGCAGTATCACCGGCCTGCTTCAGCTTGTTGAACACGATCGCCTGGATTTGCGGGATCGACTTGGGCAGCGCAGCGCCCGCCTGATAGGCCATCAGCGGCTTGTCGAGACCGATATCCGCCTTCTCCACCGGCACCAGCAGCAGCCCGTCGCGGTTGAAGAGGCCGGCCCGGTCGTAGATCGTGCCCGGTAGCCACGTCGTCGACTTGTCGAGCGCCTTGCCGGCGCGGATGGCGACGGCGATCGCTTCGACATGCGGCGCCCCGACGGGGCAGGACTCGGCAAGCTTCGACACAAGGGGCGGCAGGGTTTCGACGACGTCCAGCGCCGCTGCCACTGAGGCAGCAGCCGGCGCGCGAGCCTTGCGGCGCAGATCGGCAAAAGATTCCAGGCGCTTGCCGATCGCCTCCTGTCCGGTCCCGGCGAGGCAAGCCTTGAAGTCGGTGGCCGACGGCGCCTTGCCGAGACAGGCCGCGAGGTCGGGCGAGGTCGGGGCATCGTAGCTGCGGACCAGCCCCCAAGCTCCGTTCCAAAGAGCGTCGGTCGATCCGAAATGATAGAGATAGTCGAGCGACGGTCGACCACTCGCCGGATGCTTGCCGGCGCGAACGATCGGGCGCGGACGATCATCGCCGCCTGCTCCGGTCTCGAGGGCTGGCGGCTGCTGCATGCCGGTGGCGGAAAACAACGACCCCACTTCGAAATGCTCGGAGATGCCGATCTCCTGCGCCGGCACGAAGCCCATCGGATTGTCGCAGCCAGCAACCAGCTCGGCGAAGTCCTTCCAGAAGGGATCGTTGGCGGCGGTGCCCGTGGCCTCGGTCGCCCACTCGACGAAGCCGTGCGGCTTGCCCGAGCGTGCGAAGGCGTTGCTGGCACAGCGTGCGGCACGCGAGACGTCGGCGTCGGGCCGGTCGAAACCGAGCGGCCGTTCGCTGGGGAAGGGCTGATCGACGTTGCGTCGGCCGGGCCGGCCTTCGACCACGAAGGTGTGCTGCACTTCCTGCGCGCCCTGGATCATGCGCACCACGATGCGGTCACCCGACAGGCCTTCGAGGATCGGCGTACAGGGATCGCCATGCACCTCGGACCGGAAGACGTCGGAGAGGTCGCCCTTGTCGGTGAGCGGACGTTGGCGAGCGATGCTCTCGCCATGCTCGGTGTCGGCAAAGGGGCTGTCTTGCGGTCCCAGCACTCTGCAGGGATTGGCAAGAAAGGACGGCGAGCTACCGTCTGCCTTGCCACCGACACGCAGCGGGATCGGCTCGTTGCGATAGTTCACGAGGTAGGGATCGTGGTGGCGCTGCGAGATTGCCTCGGGCCGAGGCGGCGGCGCGATCGGGCTGCCGTAGGCCTCGCGGATCTGGTCGCGCCGCTGCCGCAACCTTGTCTGATCGTCGGCCGAAGGTGCGATCTGCTGCTCGTACAGGAAGCGGGCCGGTGCCGTCTCATCGGGCTCGTCTTCGGCACTGGGTCCGGGATTGGCATTGGCAGCCTCGTAGACAAGGCGATCGAGCCCGTTCGACTCACCGTTGGCCACGGTACCGGCGTTCTTCCTGCCATCGTAGAGCAGCGCGAAGTCGGCAATGGCGATGGCGTACTCCCGCGAATCGATATGGATGGGATCACCCGCGATGCGGGCGTTCGCCGGATCGCGCAACTGGAATACGTTGGCCCGTGTCCCCACCAGATCGCGCGGCGGCGTGGCGGCGAGCTTGTACGGCTTGTCCGGCTGGCGCTCCACCGCCGGACCACTGGCACAAGCCTTGCCCTCGTGCTGTGTCGAATTGGTCTCGGCCATCGCACAGACCGCGTGGGTCGAGGGTTCGATCAGCAGCGCCGAATAGAAGCCATGCTGCTGGATGTTCGAGGGAGCGAAATGGTCGTGCGTGAACACCGTACGCATGGTGCGATCGGCGACGCCCTGGCCGGCGGCTTGACTCTGACCATCATCCGACAGGATCGGATCCGCGAACCAGCGCTGCACCGTCGTCTGGAAATACTTGATGTTGTCGCCGGAGAGACGCGGCAACGTCGAGACCTGCTCGATGAAATCCTTCTTACATTCGGCATCCGACCGGACCGCAGCTTCCTCGGCCACGATCTCGCCGGGTCGGTTGGTCACAGTGCCACCGACCGCCGCTCGCGACTTGCAGAGACGTTCCAGCACTTCGTCGGGCGCGAAGGTGCCGTCCTCGTAGTTGAAACCGTTCCCGCTGCCGTCCGAAGAGGTGACGTCGAACTTCACGAGATGGATGTGCTGACCGATCGTGTCGGTCGGCACAGCAAGCTGAAAATCGTCGAGCTTCAGCTTCTTCGGCGTCTCGTTGGTATGATGGAACTCGATGCATTCGCCCGAGAAGGCCCGGAAGAAGAACGGCTCGGCGTCGGACCGCCACTTGTTCTTGTAGTTGCCGGCCTCGGTCGACAGCACATTGATGCGCGCTTGCG
The DNA here is from genome assembly GCA_020160995.1 of Pseudomonadota bacterium. Lineage (GTDB taxonomy): Bacteria > Pseudomonadota > Alphaproteobacteria > Reyranellales > Reyranellaceae > Reyranella. The sequence goes on from JAIUOY010000192.1 coordinate 31,269, forward strand.
GATCGTGCCAGCCGGCTCGATTGACGATCATCTTCAACTCGACGGCGGAGACGTCGAAGCGACGGAAACCGATCAATGCCGGATCGGGCACGATGCTGTTGGGCGTGCCGTGAGCCGCCGTGAAGGGATCGATCTGGAAGCGGAACGAATCCGGCTCTGCCTGCCACACACGCCTGGCAGCATCGAACTTGCGAATATGGGGTCCATTCTCTCGGGAAAAGACCAGCGGCGCCGAACAGGGGTCGGCATAGGGTGCACCAGCGGCACCCGGCGAGCCGTTTACGGCAAAGCGCGCGTCATCGACCAGAGTCACGGCACCGGCGGTGCCCGAGCGGATAGTATCGAGCGGAATGGACTTCACCGGGTAGGCCGCGGTGTCGGGATCGAGCCGGGTCTTCAACTCCGGCAAGGCCGGCGCCGACGCGTGCCCCTGCAGCGTCACCGTTCGCTCCGCCGGCTCGCGGCCCGTCGCATCGAACAGCCGCACGCCGCTGCCGGTACCGTGGAACGCCATGGCATTGCGCTCGAGTACCGTACCGACCTGAGGCAGAAGCTCGAGCTTCAGGAACTCGAATTCCGACGTCACGTCGCCCAGCGCCAGCATGCGCGCCAGCACACCCTTCTTGTCCTTGATCTTCTGCTGCTCGGCCGCCGGCAATCCCTTGAGGACCGTGGGCACCGCCTCGCCCCCTGCCACGACATGGCGCGGCAAGCCGCCATCGAGATAGGCTCGACCGCCCAACGCGGCGATCTGACCGTCGCCGATGCCGGCCGTCTCGTTCTTGACGGCGCGCGCCATATCGAGCGGCGGCTGCGGCGAGCGGCGGCCCGGCTTGCCCGCGACATAGAACGGGTACCCCGGCATGGCGTCGGTGACGAGCGGCTGACCATTGTTCACGGCAACAGCGGCGGCCGGCTCCGAATAGGTCGGCAGCATCGGCAGGCCCTGGCCGGGCAGCGGAATCAGGCCGGGAACGGGCGTGCCCTGTTCAGACGCCTTGCCGCCGGGCGGCGCCAACCATTCCCCGGCGCCGCCGATGCTGCCCGCCCTGACCTTCTCCTTGTCGGGATTGGGCCGCACGGAAAGCGATGCCGTCGCCTGCCCGTCGGGCAGCAGACGCGTGCCGTCTTCGAGCACGTCGTGGACCCGCCACAAGGCCCACATGCCTTGCGCGAAATGCGGATAAAGATGGCAGTGGAAGATGGCGTCGCCCGGCGTACGGTTGCGATTGCCCGAGCCCAGCGAATCCCACCAGCCGCGCGGCGCCGCCGAGCCGGTGCGCTCCCCGGCGAAGCGCTCCAGCCCGCCGTGATAAATGCGATAGGTAAAGCCCTGCTGCGGCCCGATCGTCTGACTGTCGAGATAGGCACCACGCCCCGCATCGTTGCCGGCAAACCACTGGTGGCTGTGCAGATGGAAGACGTGGGTCTCCTTGCCGGCATGGAAGTTCCGGAAGACGATCTTGTCGTTCAGGTAGGAATGGTGAACGTTCGAGGGATCATCGGGGAAGACCTCGAGCAGTGCCGGATCGCCGTTCGCCCAACTTTCGAGAAAGAATTCTTCGTAGAGGCACTCGGCGCAGCTCGCCGCCGGGCCTATGCCAAGCCGGTTGGCGAGCATCGCCGAGCCGACACCGCTGGCGCCGTAGTTGATGCCGAAGCCGTCACGTACACCCGAAAGCTGACCGAACATGCCAAGCTGCTTGAAGTCGTCGGCATAGTAGGTCTTGAGCTCGTCATGGAAGATCGCGGTGAATTCACGGAAGGGCTGCTGCGCCTCGTGTGCCTGCCGCCATTCCCGCCGCTCCTTCTCGGAGGTGGACTCTCCGATTTCCTTCAACGTGCCGGCGGGCGGCACGATGATGGCGTTGAGATCGCCATGGACGATCTCCTCGACGGCTTTGCCACCGCGCGGCGCACAAGGCCGGCGCATCGACAGAATCGGGATTGTCGTCTCGCCGCCGCAGGCGAATTCGGTGCCGTTGACCGGCTTCGGCGCGCGACCAGCCACTTCACCGTCCGGAACCACGAGATTGAAGTCGACGCTGTCGGCACGGGCGTGCCGGACCGCGCCCGGTCGGCTCGGCCAGACGCGTTCGAAGGCGGTGCGGCTGACTTGGCTGCGAAATGCCCGGCTGCCGGTCGGCTCGACGATCAGCGCACCGAACAGGCCATGGCCCAGCGATCCCGCGTCGCCCTCCCCGCCGGCCGGTGCGGCCAGACTGGAGAAGAGGTGCGTGCCCTCGCGCAGCAGCTGCCAGCGGCAGGTCACACTTTCGCCCGGCTTGATCGCGTTGAGGCCGGTGCACGCGCCGTGGATCGTCTTCGCTCCGTCGACCGGGATCGGTTCGAGACCGGGAATGACCAGCGACAAGCCGCGCGTCAGCGGCCAATCGGTGCCGGCGCGCGGTCCCGCCTTGGTCTCTTCAGCAAGCTCCTCTGCCGTTTTGGTGCACTGCACGTTGCCGAAGGAGGTGCGGATGTCGGGCCGCACCGGCGCCTCGGCCCGGCCATCGGCAGCACCTTTCTCTTCGCAGAACCCGGTGCCGGCCTTGTCGGGTGGGACGGCAAAGGCGCTGCTGACGCCCGGTTGATCTGGGCGCAGAAGGTTTGTCAGGGTGATCTCGAGAATGTCGCCGGCATTGGCGCGCAGCACCAGAGGCCGCGGGCGTTTGCAATCGCGCAACCTCACCTCGCCCGGCTCCAGCTTGCCCAAGCCGGCCTCCGCACCTGTCTGCTCTGCGCAGAGGTCCGCAGACGGGCGCGGCGTCGCTTCGGTCATTGCCGTCACGTCACGCCGCAGCGCGAAGATCATGCCGAACGGATTAAAGGACCCGAAACGGTTGTAGACCAAGAGGTGGTCCAGAGCGACGACATCAGCGTGGACGATCCGCGGCGTCTCGGCCCGGGCCGTCGAAACGGCAAGGCCATTCGCCAATCCCAGCAGACCGCCCGCCAGCACCATCGAGGACATCCGCAAGCCGCACCGATTGGTCCAATCACCCGCCTTGGGAAAAAGCTTGATTGGCAACATCCAAATCGGTGTCATGCCGACCTACCTTGCTGAGCTATACGACAGCACAGAAGTTGCAGACCCCGACACTAACGCTGTCCGACTGCAACGACAAGTTGACGAGATCAGATGGCGAGCCGAGAAATGAGCAAGTGGACAATTCCGGTTGGCACTCGCGGGAGTTGCGGCAGATTCCTCACGAAGTCCTTCAATGTTTCCGATGATTTCTGCTCGAGCGAAGGAATGTCGACATGGCGCACATGGCGGAGGGACGTTACGAGGGACGGCTCACGGAAAATGACCAGACCGTCACGCTGCGTATCTCCCGGCGCGACGACGATCGACTCGACAATGTGAGCGGCGACATCTTCTCGTCGACGGCGCACATCCTGTCATTCGTCGGCACTCCCACATCGCCTGTCGAAGTCGACGGCCGTGTTTCGGGACGCCTGTCGTTCTTTTCCGAGGGAACGCTCACACGTATGGGCAGCCGCTTCACCCTCGTCGGCCAGGACGCAACCAATATCACCCTGACATTGGACATAGGGGCCGGTGACGTGTCCGTGACCTTGTCGCACGCGAGTTCGGAGCTGCGTAGCGTGCAGATCGATATCGACGGGCTTGCCGGCCTGCCGACGCCGCAGACGCGCATTTTCGATGGGGATCCGGCCGGCAGGGATCTTGTCTCGGCGTTCAAGCGCGCGTCGATCGCCGCAAACGTGACCGTTCGACCGTTCAGGCCCTATTCGGACAACGGGCCCACCCCGCAGAAGCTGACGATGGGGGAATTGCACAGCTGGATGGACGAATGGAATCGGCCGCCGACCGATATCGGCCAAGCCTGGAGAGTGCATGTCCTGTTCGCTGGCCAATACAGCGGCGGCCGCAACGAGGCACAAGTCAGCGGTCTGATGTACGATGTTGAATCACAGAGGCGCCCCTCGCGACAGGGCCTCGCCGTCTTTCTGAACAGCGAGACCATCAAGGCCTGCACGCCGGTCAATGGCGACGACTGGCGGCGCGAGGTGCTGTTCACCCTGGTGCACGAGATCGGCCATGCCCTCAACCTGCCGCACGCCTTCGAGAACAACCGCGCCCAATCCTTGACCTGGATGAACTATCCCGGCCGCCTGGAGATCGGCGCCAGCGGTTTCTGGAACGCTTTCAAGGAGACCTTCGACGCATCGGAGCTGGCCTTTCTCCACCACGCGCCCTTTTCGGACATCGCGCCCGGTCAGAACGACTATGCCCAGCGCCGCAGTTCCTTCCTGTCTGGTGGTACCGATCCGGCGCTCAGAACGAAGAAGGCGCCGAAGGCGGTCGATCCAGCGACGGTGAAGGCCGCGCTGACGGTGACGCCTCTGAAATCGACCTATGTTTATGGCGAGCCGATCTTCCTGAAGCTCGCCGTGACCAACAACGGCCGTCGGAAGCTGTCGGTCGCGAAAGCACTCGACCCCAGTGACGGGTTTGTTTCCATTCGGATCGAGACGCCTTCGGGTCGGCAGCGTACGTTGCGCCCACCGGCGACGCTCTGCCAGTGTGCGCCCAGGGTAACGCTCGGCGCGCGCAGCGGTCTCAGCTTCGACGGCATCCTCGCCTCTTTCGACGCCGACGGCGCGATTTTCGACGTGCCCGGGCGATACCGCCTGGAGGCGACCTTCACCGGCATCGACGGCGTCACCCTGACATCACCGCCGTCCTTTGTGCGCGTCCTCCATCCGACGCGTGCCGAAGAACTGGTCGCGATCTCGACCTGGGACGACAATGCGCTGATGCGGGCGATCTACTGTCGGCAGCCCCTCGTTGCCCTCGATTCCTGGCGTCGGCTGGTCGACGAACAGCTTCGATTGCTGCCCGACGATGATGCCAACACCACCAAGGCTTATCTCCGCTACGTGGCGGCGCTGGGATGGATGGAGCGCTTTGCACCCGCCAAGGGAGCCGCCGCCTTGCGGCCCAATCGCCGCAAGGCCCTGGCCCATCTGCGCACCGTCGAACCGCGCGACCTTCCGCAGGGAGTGACGCGACGCCGCCAGGAGCTGCTGTCAGGGAAACTTGGTGCCTAGGATGTTTGATCCCGGCGTCTGATGGTGCATCGTCTTCCAGCCCGGTGCCCGTAAATTGCCGAACGCGCGCGGCTTCTCGAATCGCCGACCAAGTCGGACGTCCAGCGATACGCGGCGCAGGGGTGAGGATGCTTGCTTGGACGAAGTCCCCACGATCGGGCATGCATAACGAGCTTCGTGTCGTTACGTTGCGCCACGCCCAATAAGACGGTGTCGGCGTAGGAGAGTAATTGCGGGAAGCGATGGACGCGGGTCACCACCATCAGTGCCTCGGAATGGCTCCCGCGCCGTCACTTAGGACCGAGAGAAAGGGTCCGCCGAATTCGGCATGCTACCTATAGTTGCATTCCAAAGAGAACGGACGTATTCGGCTTTGATGAGGCGCCAAGTGCGTGAATGGCTTCTCTCTTAAATGAGCTGGCTTCCCAACCTCGATTGTTCGTTTGATTACGCCGATTCCTGGCCCGTGATCATCTGGTGGCTGAAGCGAAAATCGAGCGCCTTTCGCGCGTCTTCACAAAATCACTGTCTATAGTCCGGCACGTCGGCCCTTTGAGACGGGCGATTGGGCGCCTGTTTCTAAACCGTGGGGTGATTGCCGATCAGCAGACGAAGCTCGCGCTTCTGGTTTGTTTGGAACGTCGCTTGGGAATGATTAGGGAAGGGAATTCTGCAATGTTAACGACGCTCGCCAGCACTACGACGCCCAGCATTCAACTTGCACCGCCGTGTGCGGTACACCGCATCGTGGCCGTTGACGATGACGCTTTCTTCAGGGCCACGCTCACCAATGAACTTGCGGAGCACGGCTACAGTGTAGATGCCTTCCCCGATGCCCATTCCTTCCTCCAAGCCCTCTCGGGTATCGAGGATGCCGACGCGATCCTGCTCGACTGGACGCTTGAGGAATCCTGCGGGCTCGACTTGGTGCCACAAATCCGACAGAGGGGTATTCACTTCCCCATCATCTTCCTGACAGGGCGTTCATTCGCCTCAGACGAATTGAAGGCGTTCGAGAGTGGCGCCACGGATTTCATAGATAAGGCCCGCGGCATCGCCGTACTGCTCTGCCGCCTGCGCAAAATTGCGCAGCCAACAGGCAAGGTATCTATCGTAGCGCGCCAACTTGAAGTTGGTGATCTTGTGTTGAAGCTCCACGTGAGTCGCGCCTACTGGCAAGGCCGCGATCTCGGGCTCACGCTCGGTGAGTACAAGATACTGGAGCTGCTCGTGTCCAACGCGGGCTGTCACGTCACCTATCGCGACATCTACGACCAACTGCACTATCGTGGCTTCCACGCCGGCTCTGGCTCGCTAGGCTATCGCACCAACGTACGCTCAGCGATCAAGAGACTTCGCAGTAAGCTACGTGCCTTCCAACCGAACTTCGACCGCATCGAAAACTACGCGGCGTTTGGGTATGTCTGGAGAGCAGATAGCTTCTCTTAAAAACCTTCCTTTATCTCCTCGCGCCCGCGGCTTGCCTCGAGAGGCGCTGGAGTTGGTGGCGATTCGGATACTCGCCTCCTCATGGCCGGCATGAGACAGGAGACATGCCCCCTTTTCCAACTTGAACGGATAGGCAAAGCCGCCACCTGGATGCAGCCGATCACGACCTAATCACGCTTGCAACATTGCAGAAAGGCCTAAAGTCACCGACCAAACTTTCCAAGAGGTTCCGACATGGACGTGCAGGCCATTCTTCCTTTCGAAGCGCGCCGGGCTCTCCGTATGGTCCTGCCCCAATCCCTGCTGAACTGGCGAGAAGCGAAATTCTACGGTCGTTACGGCGAAGTCGAGCTGCATCTTCTGAAATTCCTCTGCCGTCGCGACGCCGACGCCATTGATGTTGGCGCAAACGATGGGTCCTACGTCCATTACCTTCGCAGGCATGCGCACAAGGTTGTGGCCTTCGAGCCGATGCCTGTGCTGGCCAGTGCCCTGCGCAAAAAATTCCCAGGGGGCGAAGTAGTGATCGAGCAGGTCGCACTGTCCGACCGTGCCGATACAGTCGAATTGCACATGCCGGTGGTGGACGGCATCGTCGTCACTGGCTGCTCGACCATTTCGATCGACGCCTCTGGCACCTACCCCGCTACGCAAGCGATTAATGTGTCGATGGACCGGCTCGACACCGTCTACAAGGGACGTGCAGGCTTCATCAAGATCGACGTCGAGGGCCACGAACAGGCCGTGCTCGACGGCGCCCTGCAGACGATCCGCCGCTGCCGTCCTCGCGTGCTGGTCGAGATCGACGACCGGCTCTCACCCGGCGGGCTGGCGCGCGCCCGCACCTATTTCGACAGCCTGGGCTATACGGGCCACTACGTGCGCAAAGGCAAGCTTGAGCCTATCAGCACTTTTTCCGTCGAGGAGATGCAACGGCCCGATAGGCTGCCAGACCTCACAGCACCGCTCACCGAACGCAAACGCTTTGGTGCCTACATCTACAACTTCATCTTTCTTCCGGCCGAAGAGCCTACATCCACCGTCCAACGCATCTCGGCCCACCTCAGAACGCTCTGAAGAAAGCAGATTGTCATCCCGATGCGGAGAAGCGTTCACTTTGGCTAAGTCAGCATCCCTCGCTTTTCTCGAGGTGATACGAACGTCTCTTTGGTTGATGCCGACAAGGTTCGGCCACCTTTCCAATCGCGTCGACGAGGCGCCGGCCGATGCGCGACCAGTCAAAAGTATCGACGCAGGCAGTCCAGGCACGCTCCTGGTAGGCGTTCAAGGTTGCAAATTCGTCGATCAGCGCGAGCACGCCGTCGGTCATTGCCTCGTGGCTGTCGGAAAGGCAGACGCTGCTTCCGTCCACGAGCGGCATTCCCGGGAGTGCCGCGCGCATGGCGCAGATCGGCAAGCGATTGAAGACGTAGTCCAAGCCTTTGAGCTTGAAGCCGCCTAGCAGATCCGGCACCAGCGCGACCCGCGCGGCAGCCATGAACGGCCGCACGTCGTCAACTGGTCCCGTGAAGGTAACGCCCGGGTAGCGCTGCCGCAGTGCATCGATATAGGCAGGCTCGGCCGTGCCCACAATCTGCAGGTCGACAGCCGCCGAAGCGAGGCGGAGCGCGCTTGCGTCAAGAAACTTTTCCAAGCTGATACGCTTGGGAGGCCAGTCGTAGCTGCCGACCAAAACAGCGCGACGCGGTACGCTCCTATCGATCGTGCGTCGCTCAATGCGCGGCCCGTCGTAGCCCGGTGGGAGAAACAGCACCTGGGCGCGCTTCATCGTTTCGAAGGTCTCGGCATCCTCGGGCGTGTTCGAGGTCACGAGCTTAGACACCCGCACCAGACGGCGCTCGAGCCAGCCTACCTTTGCGGCATCCAGTGCACGATAGGCACGCCGAAGCCCGGTCGCCGCCTCGGCGATGCGGCGTGCCACAGTGGTCTCGTGGTTGTGCGCAAGGTGGATCAGCGCCGGAGGTTGCCTGCTCAGGCGACAATGACGAAGCACGGGGTCCAACGCCCAGCCGCCGGAAATGCTGTCGAAGACAATGGCATCCCAATCATGCCGCAACAGCGCGCCGTCGAGCGCGGCGCCCGCCTGCTCCGACCAGGCGTAGAGCGCGACCTCGGGCAGTGGCGACACGATCTTTCGGGGAAGCGGATGAACTACCCGGGGATGCAGGCTCCAATGCAGGCCAGGCTCGTCCTTGGGTCCCGTGACCCTCTCGCCGCGCGCCAAGCCGATCACGTCCAGCCGAGCACCCTCCCGAACAGCCGAAGCGATCAGGCCGCGAGAATAGATGAGCTGGCCATTCGTGGGAGGACAAGGATCGGCAAGAGTCAGCCAGAGCAGGCGCATGGTCTCACGATGATCGCGCGCCGAAAGTCCAGCCAGTGATCAAGGCGTGACGACGGACCGCCGTCGAACCGCCGATGCATTTGTGCAACGCCACTCGCGTTGATGCCCGGATCACAGTCTTACCACTGGCTCTTCATGCACCCGACACGTTGAGATATGCACCGCTCCCGAAACCGGGCGATAGAGCTCATCTCGGGCAATTCCGTGAAGGAGGTTCTCTTATGTTTCTGTCCGAACCTGCGATGCCGATGTCGAGTGGGGACGACATCGCATCGTCAGCCGACGAGGACGACTTTATCTGCAATACATCGGAGACCCTCTTCGCTGCGATCGAAAAGTGCTTGGACAATGGTCTTGGCAGCTGCCTCGTCGTCGAAGGTAAGCGGCTGGTCGGCCGCATCTCCCTCGATGACATCGCCCGCGCAGTCCACGGCGGTGCGCTCCTTAAGCCCGGCCTCGACCACTTCATGGCGACCTTCGCGGACCGGCGTCGCAACGACGTTTCACGAAAAAAGGACGTGTTGCGCCCGATAGTGGATGATTACGGCCACCTTCTCGGCGTAAGCATCGAGCGCTCCGACGAATTCGTGCAGGTCGCGCGGCCCGATATGAGCCACCTTGAGTTCCGCGCAGTACTCGACGCTTTCCTTTCGTCGTGGATCTCCAGCAAGGGGCCCTATGTCGAGAGGTTCGAGGACGAGTTTCGGAGGTTCGTCGGCTCCGCGCACGGAGTTGCCGTAACGAACGGAACGGTGGCGCTTCATCTCGCGCTCGTAGCATTGGGCATTGGGCCGGGACACGAGGTAATCGTGCCCGACCTCACCTTCGCTGCCACCATTAACGCGGTGCTCTACTGCGGTGCGACGCCGGTGATCGTCGATGTCGACCCGGTCACCTGGTGCATGAGCCTCGCGACAGTCAAAGCCGCCTGCACACCTCGCACAAGGGCTATCATTCCCGTTCATCTCTATGGGCGGCCGGCCGAGATCGGGCCGATCGTGCAGTGCGCACGCGAGCGTGGGATTTTTGTGATCGAGGATTGCGCCGAGGCACATGGCGCGCGCTACGAGGGCCGGCCGGTTGGTCAGTTCGGCGATATTGGTTGCTTTTCCTTCTACGCGAACAAGATCGTGACCACCGGCGAGGGCGGCATGTGCCTGACCAGCGATCCAGCCATCGCAAAGTCGCTACGCATCCTGCGCGACCACGGAATGACGCCGAGCCGCTCCTACTGGCATGAGCGAGTGGGTTTCAACTATCGCATCACCAACTTGCAGGCCGCTATCGGGCAGGCCCAGCTCTGGCGCATTGAGAGCATCCTAGCGCGCAACAGCACCATCGCGCGGCTGTACGAGGTGGCGATGAGGGACATTCCTGGCGTCCGCTTTCCGCCACAGATGGATTCAAAGTCAATGCCTGTCGTATGGCTCACTTGCGTCCAGGTGCCGGAGACGGCCCGCGACGAGATCTTGTCGCGTGCGCTGGAGGCCCGGCTCGAGATGCGGCCATTTTTCCATACACTCTCCTCGCTACCGCTCTACGAGAAATACGCCCGCGACTACCAACACAGCGCCCGGCTTGCCGCGACCGGCATTTGCCTGCCGACGCAGCGCGGCGTCGATGACCAGGTGGTCGATCGTGTTGCCGCAGTGTTTCGCGCTGTTCTTGCGTGAAAGTGCAACATGCCGACCTTTGCGACCATCATTGTCGGTGGCGGGCCGGGCGGCCTCGGACCGCTCCTGGCCGCCGCCCAGCAAGGCACACTCGAAGGCTGGCTTGACGCCGGCGTTGCCCTGATTGAGCGCACCGAGCACCTTGGCGGCAGCCTTGGCCGCTTCGGCATCGCTTCGGATTCTCTCGGTTCCTCGTACCTGGAGTGTCTCGAGGCGGTGAAACTTTCCCCGCCGCTCCGGCCACTGCGCGACCATGCGGTTGCGCGCGAGATGGAGACCTACCGGTACGGGTTTCCACCGCTCGCGCTGGTCGATCGCTACATGCGCCTGCTCGGCGGAGGACTTTCCGCAATGTTCGACAATCACCCTGTCTCGCGTCTCTACCGGGGCACCAACGCTACGCGCGCGCGCCTGCAGGCCGAGGGCTCGGTTACGGTCGAGGTCGAGCGCGACGGCGAGACCACTATGCTGACCGCACACTCCGCGGTGATCGCCTTGGGCGGACGGCAGCACTGGCAAGAGCGCGAGCTTGTACCCGGCTTCACGCTAAAGGATTGCAGCCTGCGACGCGTCATGCCGTCGGACAGCCTGCTACAAACGTCGGGGCTGGCGGCGGCTAGTGAGATCATCGCGCATGCTGGTGGCCGTCGTATCCTCATCCTAGGCGGCTCGCATAGCGCCTATGCTGCTGCTTGGGCATTAACACACTTACCTGCGGCCGCCGGCCTCGCCGAAGGGCAGATTGAAATTCTGCAACGGCGGCCGCCCAGAATATTTTACCCCGATGCTGAAGCTGCCGCAGCAGACCAGTATTTGACTGGGCCTGGCGATATCTGCCCGCGGACCGGCCGCGTGCACCGTATGGGAGGGCTGCGCGGTTTCGGGCGCGAGATGTGGCGGCAGTTGGCGCACCGGCCGGGCACCGTTCCCGACCCACGCGTCACCACGCGGTTCCTTAATCAGCCAGCCGGCCAACTGCGGGCCTTGCTAGAACAGGCTGCGCTCGTGGTTCCCTGCTTCGGCTACAACTCGAGCACGTTGCCCGTGCTGGACCCGAGCGGAGCACCTGTTGCGCTCAGCGCGGACACTGGCAGCGTGGCTGTCGGCGATGATTGCCGCTTACTGTTGGGAGATGGCCGGGCACTCGACAGTGTGTTCGGCATCGGGCTCGGCACGGGGTACCGTTTGCCCGCATACATGGGTGGCGAACCAAACTTCGAAGGCCAAGCCAACAGCCTTTGGCTTTATCAAAACGACATCGGCGCAATGGTGCACCGCGAGGTGCGACGCCTCAGCTCCGAGAGGCGGCCGTCTGCTGCGCTCCGACTGCCTGTCGCGTCTGTCCGAGGATACAGTCCTCATCATGCTTATTCGTCTCGTCAGCCACATAACTGCTCAGAAGAAAGTCAAGTACGTCCCGCCTCCGCGAGGCAATATCGTACTGGGGGATGACATCTGTCTCGAAGATGCGTCGCGCAACTAGTCATTAAGGTGGTTGCGGGACCGCAAGTCCCGAGGCCGCCTCTTACATTCGCGTCCGACGGCTCGAGCTAAAGCCGATCCGCCTTGGCAGCAGGGCCGACACTAATGCTGGCCCAGAGCACTAGTGCTGATCAAACTCAGTGTTGAATGACACTTTTGCACTGAGTTGATTCCCAAGGTTGCAAGATCGCTATCTGCGAAGTTGGCGGATTAAGAGGCGATCACGTCGAGCGAGAGGTTGGTATCTGGCACGCAAATCGATCGGCAACCGGAAGCAAGGGTACCTTCCTACATGTACGATGTGCTCCATCAAGGACCAGTGTGCTGGTTTCTTCACAACCGATCGTACACGGCACGCGCCTACGTCACTGCTCGATGACAACGATGCCCAGTGAGAAGGCATGAGATGGGCAACCACCATTTGCTGATGTTGGCACTCAGGTTGAATGGCCTTTTTTTCTACTGCGTCGTTCCCTCAGGGAATTTGTGGCCATTCACACTAAGGCGTCGTAGGTGGACTGTGCTCTTGCCACCATCGCACGCAACTGCGCGCAAGTGCGCCGGTGCTATCCACGCACACACTTCGGAGGTCCGATCCGACCGCGTCCAGCGCCAGAGGGGTTTCTGTGCAGGCGAGAATCACTCTCGTTGCGCCGCGGTGCAGCAATGCTTGCACTGCCTGTTCTATTAGGGGCCCCCCTTCGCGCGGACGCCCGGCCTTCACCAGCTCGATCGCCGGAAGCACCCGCGCTTCCATGTCGGCAACATCCGGCAAGATGGGCCGAAAGCCGTCGGCTTGGAGGCGATCGTCGAACAGATGCGTGGCCAGCGTAGCGCCGGTAGCAATCAGGCCGATGCACGAACCCGGTTCGAGCTGCGCTGCGGCCTCGCCGCACGAGGCATCGACAATACTGAGGAAGGGCACGGCGCAGCCGTCCCGCAACTCGGCGATCCAGAAATGCGCCGTGTTGCAGGGCATGGCCAGTGCTATGGCACCAGCGGCGATGAGCCGGTCGCGTCCTGCCAACAAGGCCGGAAGCGGCGACTCGCCACCAGAAAGGATCGCCGCCGGCCGACTCGGCACGCGGGGGTCGGACTGAATCAGCAACGGGACGTGACATTCGTCCCGTTCCGCGCCAGTTGCGGCAATCACCTTGGAGAAGAAGTCGGCCGTAGCCAGCGGGCCCATGCCGCCAAGGACGCCGATCATGGCCGTCTTCCCATGGTGCTCTCCGAACTCATTTGAAGCCGACACTTCCGCCCGAGTCCCGCGTCGGCGATGCGTGAATCAGAGCGGAGTCAACCCGCCGAACGCGTCCATGTAACCGAAGAGGGCCGTGGAGCCGCCGGTATGCAGGAACACCACGTTGTCGCCTTTCCTGAAGTGTCCCTTGCGGCACAGATCGATCAGCCCTGCCATCCCCTTACCAGAATAAACCGGATCCAGCAGGATGCCTTCCAGCCGCGCCATCATGGTGACCGCCTCCACCATGCCAGCCGTGGGAATTCCGTAGCCGTCACCAACGTAATCACAGTTGGCCTGTACTCTTTCACGAGACACCGCGCCGGCAACCCCCAGGAGTTCGGCTGTTTTCACGGCCAGGTTGTAGACGTTGGTTTCCTGTGCCTGCCTTGGCGCGCGCACACCGATCCCCAGCACCGGGATGTCGCTGCGGCTGCCCTCGAAACCGGCCACGAGGCCCGCCTGGGTGCCGGCACTTCCCGTGGCGTGCACCACGCAACCCACGTCGAGCCCCTGCGTGTTGAACTGGTCCACAAGCTCCAGCGCACACACCACGTAGCCCAGCGCGCCGATCGGGTTCGAGCCACCTCCGGGAATTATGTAGGGCTTCTGCCCCTTGCCACGCAGCTCCTCCGCAAGTTGGGACATGGCGGCGTTCATGTCGGTACCACCTGGGACCTCCTGGATCCTGGCGCCATACATGCGGTCCAGAAAAACGTTCCCAGAATGCTTGTAGCTGTCCACCTTGGACCCGGTTCGATCCTCCAGGAGAATCTCGCACTTCATTCCCATCCTGGCTGCGATCGCAACGGTCTGGCGCGCATGGTTGGACTGAGTTGCTCCCTGGGTGATGATCGTGTCGGCCCCGTGCTTCACGGCGTCGGCCATCAGGAACTCCAGCTTGCGGGTCTTGTTGCCACCCGTAGCCAGTCCGGTGCAGTCGTCGCGCTTGATGTAAAGGTTGGGCCCCCCGAGAGCCTCGGTCATGCGGGGCATGAACTCCAGAGGTGTGGGAGCGTGGGTGATGCGCACGCGGGGGAATCGAGTCAATTTCATGGCTGCTCTGTCTCCGAGGTCGAAATGCAAAGTGGCTGGTGAGAAGGCTCGCGCGCCGCGACGATGGCCGCCGCAGTCACGATTCGACCGATTAGGTCGCATTCGGCCTCGGTCAGGTTAATCGGCAATCGCAGGTCCATCAGATGACGCAATACGGACATAGACTGATCGGGCGCGAGTTCGGCCTTGAAGTAGTGCCAGTGGGAATAGTTGCTGGTAAAGGCCGTGGGCTCGGGGCAACCGAACCACTTGACGTACAGCCCCCGCAGTTGGCACTCCTGAAGAAACCGTTCGATCCCCGCAGGCTCCAGCGCAAGGCTGAACTGGATGGAACTGGGGACGAATGTTTCCTTGGGATGGCGCCGGGGCAGCGAGACGTTGGGTGCTTTAGCGAGTTCGACCTCCAGGCGCGCGTAGATGCGGTTCCACCGCGCCGAACGCTCCGGCAGTAATTCGATCTGCGGCCGCAACAGGGCGGCAGCGAGGTTCGACATGCGCATGCTGAAATTCGGCGTGATGTACTTCCAGCGGTCGAACACCTCCACGGGCGGCTTGCACCGATGCTGGTCGTACATCATGTAGCAACCCGACATGAGGATGACCTGTGCGGCCACGTCGTCATCGTCGGTCACCAACAACCCGCCTTCGCCGGAGTTGATGTGCTTGTAGGTCTGGGTGCTGAAGCAACCCACGCGCCCCCAGGTTCCAGTGGGACGACCGTCCCAAGAAGCTCCCATCGTGTGCGCGCAGTCCTCCACCAGCGCAACACCGTGGCGGTGGCAAAGGTCTTGCACCACCTCCATATCGGTGACGTGACCGCGCATGTGCGACAGCAGCAGCACCCTGGCCTTGCTGGTGCGCAACTTGTCCGCCAAGTCCTCCAGATCGGTCGTGAAGTCCGCCCTTGTGGCAACCAGCACGGGCCGCGCCCCCGCGTGCGCGATGGCACCCGGCACCGGCGCCAGGGTAAAACTACTGGTCAGCACGTCGTCTCCGGGCTTAACGCCCAGCGCCTTCAAGGCCAGAAACATGGCGGCGCCACACGAGCTGACGGCCACGCAGTACCTGCTTCCCAGGTAAGCGGCAAACTCCTCCTCCAGCAACGATGGCTCGGGAAAACCGTCGCCCTGCTCGCCGTACCGATGCAGACGGCCGCTGCGCATCAGTTCGACCGCGCGTTCGATCGTCTGCTCCGGTATCGGTTCCGCCTGGCTCATGTCCTTGCCGAACCACAGTCCGTCGGACGAGCGACTGCCCTCGTTCATGCCCGTCCCCGCCCGCCGTCGTGGCCAGCGAGCACGCCAGGATCGAACGTTTCGGACGGATAGTACTTCTTCAGGCGGACATCCGCCGTTCGCGCGTGACCCTCCATCCCCTCGAGTCGAGAAATCCTCGCTGCGACCTGCCCCACTTCCCGGCTGGCCGCTCGGTTCATGCGCTGCCAGGTGACCGTCTTGATGAACTTGCCGACACTCAAGCCACCTGAATACCGAGCAGCGCCGCGGGTAGGAAGAATATGGTTCGGACCGGAGCACTTGTCTCCATAGGCCACCGTCGTCTCCTCACCGAGGAACAGCGAACCGTAATTGGTCAGCCGGGACAACCACCAGTCGAGATCGGCCGCCAGGACCTGCAAGTGCTCCGGCGCGTAACGATCGCTGATCTCGCAGACCTCTTCGCGCGTGGAGAGCAAGACCACGTCCGCGAAATCGCGCCAGGCGGCCTGCGCCGCGCTACGCGCCGACGGAGGCAACGCAGCGATCACGGCCGGCATCTTTTCGATGACCTTCAAGCCCAACTCGCGCGAGGTTGTGAACAGCCAAACCGGCGAATCCGGGCCGTGCTCGGCCTGCCCCGCCAGATCCGCCGCAATGACATCCGCATCGGCAGTCTCGTCGGCAATGATCGCCGACTCCGTGGGCCCGGCCAGCACGTCGATCCCGACTTCGCCAAACAGCATCCGCTTGGCCTGGGCAACGAAGCGATTGCCCGGCCCCACGATGACGTCCGCGGGACCATCGGAGTACAGGCCATAGGCCATCGCAGCAACTGCCTGGACACCGCCCAGTGCGAGCACCTTGCCAGCACCGCACAAGTGCATGGTGTGCAAGATGGCGGGGTGGATGCCGTCGTTGCGATGCGGAGGCGATGCTGCGACGATGCCCGGCACGCCAGCGACCTTCGCCGTGCAAACACTCATGATGGCTGAGGCCGCATGGGCGTAGCGTCCGCCGGGAACGTAGCACCCGGCCCGGTTCACCGGAATGAGCCGTTGTCCCGCGTGCAAGCCATCGACCAGTTCGGTCTCGAACTCCAGCATCGACTCGCGTTGGCGCAGCGCGAAGTCCCTGATCCGGCGGTAGGCAAAGTCGATATCGTCCCGGACCCCTTGCGACAGGCTGGCACTCGCCCGCACAAAGTCATCATTCGTGCAGACGATGTCGCCAGCCCAGCCATCGAGATCCCGGGCATAACGCTCGACGGCTGCGCGCCCGTTCTTGCGGATGTCCTCGAGCATGCGGTGAACCGTCTCTGCCGTCGCGTTGTCTACCGCCGCGGAGGGGGGATCGGATTTCTTCAAGTATTCGACTGTCATAGCCTTTTCCTGTTTCGATCGTCGCCGAGACGTTCAACGGGTGCCGATGTTCCGAAGTACTTTGCCCGTATTGCTGGGGGTGCGACGGCCGTCGCGCATCGCGAACGCACCGTTGACCATGACGTGCGCGATGCCGACCGGGTGCTGTCGCGGCTTCTTGATGGTGACCTTGCTCGCGATCTCCTGCGCATCGAAGACCACGAGATCGGCGTGCATGCCTTTCGCCAAGAGGCCCCGGTCCTTGATGCCGATTCGCGACGCCGGCAATGAAGTGATACGCCGGATCGCCTCTGGCAGATCCAGCACGTTGCGATCACGCACGTAATACTGCAAGAAGCGCGGAGCCCATCCATAACCGCTGAGAGAGAAAAGCTGCTCGCCCAGCCTGCCTTCCGGCGAGAGCGCCGCGGTATCGGAAATCACGGCGCAGGAGGCATCGCGCATCGCCATCTCGATGTCGTCGTCCCGGAAGCTGCGGGTTGCCCACATCATCCGTCCGGCCGCGTCATCCTCCTCTATCAGCATGTCCATCAGGGCGTCGTAGGGATCGACTCCGCGCATCTTGCCAATCTCGGCAAAACTCATGCCGACGAGATGCCTGTTGGTGACGGCATTGAGCAGGACCACGTCGTCCCATCGCCGCGCCTTCACGATCAGCAGCATCGGTGCCGGATTGCGCTTGACCTTCTCCCGGACGTCGGGGTCTTTCATCCGCTTGAGCGTCGACTGGACGCCACCTTCGCGCGCCCACTTCGGTAGGATCGACATCACCGAGGTGTTGTTCCAGTCGTGCGGGATGACGTCGAACGCAATATCCTGCCCATGCCGACGCGCAGCATCGATCATCTCGAGCGTGTGCTCCATGGCATGGTCCGGCGCCCCGAACTTTGTCTGGATATGCGATATCTGCAGGCGCGCGCCCGACTCGCGGGATGCCGCGATGGCCTCAGTGAACCCCAGGTCGTAGAATCTATCTCGATTACGCACATGGGTTGCGTAGAGCTTGCCGCGCACCGCGGCAGCCTCGCACAACGGCACCAGATGCTCCGGCGCCGCCAAGATCCCGGGCCAGTATTCCAGCCCCGTCGAAAAGCCAGCCGCTCCCTGGTCCAGCGATTCCTCGACCAACCTTTTCATGCGGGCGATGTCCTCGTCGTCGCCAGCCGTGAGCGCATCGCCCAGCACCGCGCTATGGACCGTGCCATGCCCCACAAACGCAGCGACGTTCACGCCGAGCGGAGATTGCTCGAGCACGTCCAGATACTCGCCAAAGGTCTGCCAGCGCTTGTCGCCGATGGCATCGGACGCATGTCCCGCCCCCATTGGGGACCGGAGTTTCGGGTCGCGCATCGGTGCGCAGCTGTGTCCGCATTGGCCAATGACTTCGGTCGTCACGCCCTGGTGCACCTGGCTCTGTGCCTGCCCATCGACGACAAGGGTGAAGTCCGAGTGGGTGTGCAAGTCGATGAAGCCCGGCGCCACGGCCAAGCCAGCCACGTCGATCTGTTCCGTGGCGAGTGCATCGGACAGATCATCGATGGCTGCGATGCAGCCATCTTTAATTCCGATGTCCGTCTTGCGGCCTGGCGAGCCACTTCCATCGTAGACCATGCCGTTGAGAATCAGGAAATCAAACATAGTGGGCGTTCTCTTCAATGTGGGCCGGCCCCTCGGAGCCGGGAGGGAAGCGCTCTCGGTCGACCCGATAGCACCGGGCGGGGAAAAGCTGCTCCCGCCCGGCAGGCCATCGCGCACCCGGGGCTACTTGGCCCCGCCGCTCCAGTAGATGTTGTCGAAAGGACCGTATTGACCCCATCCGGTTAACGGCGGATTGATCAGCTTGGCGTTGTAGATCATCGCCGGGGCGAGCTGGACGACCCACATCATGGGTGCTTCTTCCCAAAGCAGATTCTGCACTTGGTCATACAGCGCCTTGCGCTTGCCAAAGTCGGGTTCGACCGCCCCCTTCTGGAACAATTCATCTACCGTCTTGTTGCAGAACCCCGAGGTGTTCGAATAGGCGATGTGCCGGATGTTGTCGCAGACATAAGTGCGGCTTATGCCGATACCGGGATCGAGCCAGGAGCCGGGAAGCGCCATTGACATTTCGAAGTCCCAGTTCTTCATCCGCTCCGACCAGGCAGCGGCACCGGGCACTGGTTCCCGGATCACCTTGATGCCCACCTTCTTCAAGCTGGGAACCACGTATTCGGGAATCGTCACGAAAAGGTCTTGGAACATGTTGGAGGCGTACAGCAGCTTCAGCTCGAACCGAATACCGTCCGCCTTCGCCGGGAACCCCGCCTCGTCGAGCAGCTTGTTTGCCTTGGCCAGATTGAACTCGTAGCCCTTCATCGATTCATTGAAGAACGGATTGCCGACGGGGAACGGTCCCCTGCCTGGCAAGGTCCATCCGTCATGCAGCGTATTGGCAATGAACTCCGTGTCGATGGCATGGCCGATCGCCTGGCGCACCTTCTTGTTGCTCAGCGGACCCGTCCGGTTATTAAATTCGATGGTCGTGAACGCCCCGGCGGCGTCCAACAACCGACCGATCTGCAACTGGGGAGACTTCAGGCTCTTGATTTCCCGATACCGCATCGCCGACCCTGGGGCGAGGTCGAACTCCTGCCGCTGCAGGCCGACGCGAACGGCGGTGGGGTCAGAGACAATCTGCAGGACCGCGCGATCCAGGTAAGGGCGCCCCTTGATGAAGTAGTCAGGGAAACGGTCCAGGATCACGTAGCGTTCCATGTTGACGTCGGTGATCTTGAATGGCCCTGATCCAATCGGCCGGGCGTGTGCGGGGTGTGCGTTGAAGTCCTCCTGCGTCCCGTACACATGTTTCGGCATAATCGGCAGGAAGCGGGACATCGTTGTCGAGAGCAACGTGGGAGCGTGCGGCTGGGACAGCTTGAAGATCGCCGTATGCGCATCGGGCGTCTCGACGCTGGTGATCGGACCGAACATCTGCTTGCCGAACCGGTGATACTTCTGGACGACCCCCACCGAGAACGCCACGTCTTCGGACGTGATCGGCTTTCCGTCATGGAACTTGGCTTCCGGCTCGAGCCGGAACGTATAGCTCAGCCCGTCGGGCGAGACTTCCCAGCTCTTGGCAAGATAGGGAATCGCCCTTTGTTTTTCGTCGAGGCGGGTGAGAGATGCGAAAACCTGGCCCGTGACCACCCCCGTGTTCGCCTCGCCATGCAGCGGATTGAGGCTCGGGATCTTCCCGGACATGTACACCATCTTCCCGCCTTTTTGCGGCGGGGGATCCGCACTCCATGCGGGCGCTGCGGCCAGTATGGCAAGCGACGCGGCCGTGACCAGCCTCGCGAAGAATCTCGCATGAATCTGCATGGGCAGTCTCCTGTCGGTTGAAGTCGGGGAACGGGCTGCCTACCCAGCGACCGAAATGTCTTGGCCGGGGAAGTGGCAGGCCACCAGGTGATCGGAGGCTTGCTCGGTCAGTTGCGGCTCTTCGCTGCGACAGCGGGCTTGGGCGATCGGGCAGCGTGTGTGGAAACGACAGCCGCTCGGGGGATTGATTGGGCTGGGGATGTCCCCTTGCAAGCGGATTCGCTTCACCGCGCCCTTGAGTTTCGGGTTGCGTGTCGGCACAGCGGAAAACAGAGCCTGCGTATAGGGATGCAACGGTTGCCTGAACAAGGCATGCCGCGGCGCTTTCTCGACAACCTTGCCGAGGTACATCACAGCGACTTCGTCGCAGATGTGGCTGATGACGCCCAGATCATGGGAGATGAACAGCAAGGTGAGGTTCAGTTCGTCGCGCAGCCTGCTCAGCAGATTCAGGATCTGCGCCTGGATGGCCACATCCAGGGCCGACACCGGCTCGTCGCAGACGATGAACTCGGGCTGCAGGACCAGCGCCCTTGCGATGCTGATCCGTTGCCGTTGGCCGCCGGAAAACTGATGCGGGAACAAATCCATTTGCCGCGGTCGCAACCCGACGAGTGAAAAGACCTCGGCGACACGCTCCTTGCGCTCGGCGTTGCTGCCTAGTGCGTGGATGTCGAGCGGGAACCGCACGATCTCGCCGGCGGTGCTGCGCGGATCTAGCGACGAGTACGGATCCTGAAAGACGATCTGCATCCGGCGACGCATCGCGCGGAATGTTTCAGAATCCATGTCGCCGAGCGTTCTGCCATCGAACGTGATCTCTCCACTCGTAGGCTTGATCAGTCGAAGAATGGCCAGCCCGGTGGTGGACTTGCCCGATCCACTTTCTCCCACCAGACCCAGCGTCTTGCTGCGAGGGATCTCGAAGCTGGCGCCATCGACGGCGTGGACGACTTGTCGCCGCGCGAAGAAGCCGGCTTTGGCCACCGGGAAATGGACCTTCAGGTCCCTTACGTTGAGCATTGCGTCAGACATACTGTTCTGCGGTGGCCGCGGGTTCGTGAGCCAGCCAGCACCGGGCCGAACGCTGCTCGCCGAGTTGCACCATCGGTGGCATCTCGATGCACTTCGCCGTGACGGACGGGCACCGCGGCGCAAACGAGCAGCCCTTGGATTGCCTCAGAAGATCGGGGACTGTGCCCGGAATTTCAGCAAGCGGCTCGGCTGCGAGAACCGGGTCGAGCTTGATCTGCGGCATGCAGCGCAGCAAGCCGCGGGTATACGGATGGCGGGGATCGTTGATCACCTGCTCCACGGAACCTTCCTCGATTTTGCGGCCCGCGTACATCACGACCACCCGATCGGCCAACTCGGCCACAACACCGAAGTCGTGCGTGATGAGAATCAAGCTGGTTCCCCGTTTGGCCTGGATGTCCTTGAGCAGGTCGAAAATCTGGGCCTGCACGGTCACGTCGAGCGCCGTGGTCGGTTCATCCGCAATGAGCAAGGCAGGCTCGCAGGCCAGCGCGATCGCGATCATGACCCGTTGCCGCATGCCACCGGAGAGTTGATGGGGATACTCGGAGATGCGTCGCTCCGGCGCGGGTATCTGGACCAGCCTGAGCAGGTCCAGCACCTGCTGGCGGACACTCGCGGCCGAGCCGGCCTGGTGACGCTTGATGGTCTCGGCGATCTGGTCGCCGATCGTGTAGACTGGATTGAGCGACGTCATCGGTTCCTGGAAGATCATCGAGATGTCGCGGCCCCGCACCTCGCGGATCCGCCGCTCGCTGACCTCGATCAGGTTTTCTCCCTTGAACAGGATCTTGCCCGAACTGATGCGCCCCGGAGGCGAAGGAATCAGGCGCATGATGGCCAGCGCCGTCATGCTCTTGCCGCAACCGCTTTCACCGACGATGGCAACGGTACGCCCATGGTCGATGTTGAAGCTGACGTCAGACAGCACCGGGACCTGCTTGCCGCGCATGCTGAACTCGACACAGAGACCGTCGACTTCCAGCACGGTCGTTTCGTTCGACGCAGGCGTGTTATCTGCCGTCATGTCGATCACCGCCCGCGCAGCTTGGGGTTGTAGGCATCGTTCAAGCCATCGCCGATCAAGGCAATGCTCAGCACCGTCAGCAGGATCACCAGTCCGGGAAAGGACACGGTCCACCAGGCCTGGAAGAAGAAGTCGCGCGATTGCCCGATCATCATTCCCCAGGTCAGGACGTCGGGATCGCTCAGTCCAAGAAAGCTCAGTGCAGCTTCGAACAGGATGCACAGCCCGATCTGCAGCGTTATGGCGATGATCAACGGGGGCAAGGCGTTGGGCAGGATCACCTTGACGATGATCGTGCGGTCTCTGGCGCCCACCGCACGCGCGCCCATCACGAACTCGCGCTCGCGCAACTTCAGGAACTCGGCGCGGGTCAATCGCGCAATGCTGGTCCAACTGGTGACTCCGATGGCCACCACGACCGTCAACAGGCTGGGCGTGAAGACGGCGACAACGACCATTGCGAAGATCAGGCTGGGCAGCACCTGGAAGAATTCCGTCACTCCCATCAGGAACCCGTCCACCTTGCCACCGAAGAAGCCCGCCAGCGCCCCGACCGTCAGGCCGACCATGGCCGTGACGAACGTGGCCGACAACGCGATGGCCAGGGTCGGCTTCGCCCCGTAAACGATGCCGATCAGAATGTCCCGGCCGATATAGTCGGTACCCAGTGGGATCTCCCCTCCGGGTTCCAGGAACGGTTGCGCGACGATGGCGAAAGGGTCGCCGGAATAGACCATGGGCCCGATCAGGCCCATCAGGATGATGAGCGAGAGAAGGACCAGGCCGATGACCGCGCCCTTGTTGGCGCAGAACATCTGCCATGTCACCCGCCAGCGGATCTCCGGCTGGATCTCGTCATCGGCCGGCCCCCAGGGCAAGCCTGCCCGAATCGCGGGCTGATCGTTCATTGTCTGTTGCTCGCTCATGTTAGCGCAGCCTGATTCTTGGATCGAGAATCCGGTAGACGAGGTCGGTGATGATGTTTGCTATCACGACCGTAAATGCCGCGCCGAAGAGGACACCAAGCATGACCGGATAGTCGTGGCGGATGATCGAGTCGTAGAGCAGCGGTCCGATACCAGGCAGGCTGAACACGACTTCAACGAGCACGGCGCCGGAGAATGCGTGCCCGAGCTGCAGGCCAGCCAGGGTGACGATCGGCAACGCGGCATTCCTCAGGGCGTGCTTGAGCACCACGACCGATTCGAGCAGCCCTTTGGCTCGCGCGGTGCGGATGTAATCTGACCCGAGCACATCGAGCGTCGATGCACGCGAGATTCGGCTGTAGGAGGCAAGGAAGAGGATCGACAGCGTGAACACCGGGAGGGCCAGGTGGTGAAGCACGTCGACTGCCAGAGCCCAGGCAGTCTCGGGCGGCGGCACCGAGGTCAGTCCGTAGGCGGGGAAGAGCCCGAACTTGTCGGCGAACACGATCAGCACGATCATGCCCAGCCAGAATACCGGCGTGGCATAGCCCAGCAGTGAGATGAGCGTGACGAAGTAGTTGCGCCATCCCCGGGGCCGCAATGCCGCGATGACGCCCAGCGCAGTGCCTACGATGACCGCCACGATCAGGGCGGAAATCGTCAGCAGCAATGTCGAGGGCAGCCTCTCCATGATGACGCCCAGCACCGGCGCGTCGTAGTGGAACGATCGGCCGAAGTCGCCGGTGGCCACCTTCCCCAGATACTTGTAGAGCTGCACATAGAGCGGCTGATCCAAGCCGTAGGAGGCACGCATCTGAGCAACGACTGCCGGGTCCCCGCCGCCGCTCTCGGCCACCAGGGCCCCAATCGCATCACCGGGAGCTGCATGAATGAGGAAGAAGTTGAGCACGATGACGCAGAGCATGAGCACCGCGCCGTAGACGAGCCTTCTGGCCAGATATTTCGGCATATGAGTTTTAAGTTCTCCCGCAACCGGGCCACACCACGTCAGGTTCATCTAGCGTAGAAAAACCTAGCCCATTCTGTAAGCGCTTGCAATACGGTCGTTCCTTAAGGCGAATTAGTAAAAACCCTTGAATCTAAAACATGAGCTGATCCGTTCGATGAAGAAGTCTGCAGCAAAGCGAGGCGCACCTGAGCAACTATCTGAAAGCGCTTGCGGTCCAACATCCAAGCCGGTTCCTACCCTGTCCGATGTTGCCCAACGCGTCGGCGTCTCTACCGCCACCGTGTCGCGCTACCTGATGAACCCCTTGTCGATTCGCGTCAGGCATCGTCTGCCCATCGAGGCAGCAATCCAGGAACTGGGGTACGTGCCCCATGGCGCGGCACGAGCGCTGGCCTCACGCCATTCGCGCATCGTCGGGGCCCTGTTCCCCTCGCTGGACAGCGTCCTTTTCGGCAGCTTCATCGGGCCTCTGCAGCGCGCGCTGAGTGCGCAGGGCTACACGCTGGTCGTAGCTTCCTCCGACTACGACCCGCAGGTGGAGTATCGTCAGGTGTTTAATCTCGTCGCCAATCGGGTCGATGGCGTCGTGCTGGTGGGCACCGAACACAGCGAAGCCTGCTACGACCTGCTGAACCAGAAACAGATCCCGTATGTACTAACGTGGACATGGCAGGAAAACAGTGACCGTCCAATGATCGGTTTTTGCAACCGGAGCGCGGCGGCGATGGTTGCCAACTACCTGCTCGATGTGGGGCATCGCGACATAGCGATGATCTCGGGCTTCACTACCGGCAATGACCGGGCAACCGAACGCATCGCCGGCGTTCGCGCAGCACTGTCCGCCCGTCACGTCCAGCTGAATGAAAGCTGGGTCGTACAACGCCCTTTCAGCCTGTCTCAAGGTGCATCGGCGTTTCGCGAGTTGATGACGTCGCCCACCAGACCCACCGCAATCATCTGCGGCTCCGATCTCTTCGCGTGCGGCGCCATTTTCGAGGCGGCCCGGATGGGTATACGCGTTCCTGAAGACGTCTCGATCACCGGCTTTGACGACACCGACCTCGCGGCAGGCATCAGCCCGTCGTTGACGACGATTCGAACGCCCCGATCCGAGATGGCCCGCCTGACCGCCCAGAACCTGCTCGATAGCTTTCGCGGACAAAAACCGCGTTCCATGGAGCTCAAGGTAGAGCTGGTGGTGCGGGAGAGTTCGGGGAGAGCTTGCCGCTGACCTCCGCATTCCTTGCTGAGTGGTTCAATCGCAGCAGGGAGAACGGAAATGACGAAGGCAACGAGAGTGCGGGCGAGGACACCTCGGCGATGCCAGAGTACGTGCCGGCGAGCTTCCGAGTGGTCCGGCACGTTCGGCCGATCAACCGCGTCGCCGAACTGCTGCCTTGGAATTTCTGTTACAAGCTCGCAGCCGATACTCATCGATAACCTGATCACCGCGCATCAACCAGACCAGGGCCTTGGCTGGACGTTTACCGCTGATCGACCAGAGATCCGGCTTCCCTTCGGCATCGGTGGCCGGCTTCGAGCGGAACGCGCGGCCAGGATTGGCTCCTGTGTCCGCCGACATTTTCGACACTCCCTACTTGGCCTGGGGCACAGAGGAAACCGACGCGGCGGTCACCTGGTCGGTGGTTCGCGAACTACGACAGCGCATCGAAGCTACAAAGCTGCGGCGTCAGACGGACAACACCCGAAGCACGACGTTCTTTGTCGACGACGTCGGCCATAGGCCTTGGAGTTCAAACAGGTTCTTCGTCGCGTTCGGGCAGCTCCGCGCCGAGCTGACTAGACGACATGAAAGCTTTGCCACCAAGTATGCTGTGAAGCACTACCCGAGCGATCCGATGCACCTGCGGACCGAGTGGTTCACGATGCGCGTTCTGCGTCACACATGTATTATCGCGCTGCACGACGCCGGCTGCGTGCGCGAGCAGATACGAGCCATTACCGGCCATACGATCGCCAGCATCAACGAAGTGCTCGATCGCTATACGAAGTTGACGGCCGATCAAGCCGGCGCGGCCTTGGCGAAGCGGCTGGCGCACGAGGAACGCCCCCAGGAGAGCGCCGTCTCGGCGTTCGTCAGACGTTAGTCGAGAGCGGCTAAAACGTTAGTCGAGAATCCATGCACAGAACAGAACATGATCGCCGAAAAATGCGCAAAACGTTGATCTGCTTACATTTTAGCGATGGTGCCCCCGGTCGGACTCGAACCAACACTTCCGTGAGGAAACCTGATTTTGAGTCAGGCGCGTCTACCAATTCCGCCACGGGGGCACGCTGTCGTGCGCCGGGGAATAAAGCCGAAGGGCGGAACCGGGTCAACGCTTGCCGTGAGTTTCTTCCTCCGGTTTTATGGCATCTCATCAAGAATGCCGCCGGAGGAAGTTCAGAGTGCATCCGTACATCCACGCCCAAACGACCCCCGACAAACCGGCCTATATCATGGCCGGCAGCGGCGAGGTGGTGACCTACCGGCAGCTCGACCAACAATCCAACCGCATCGCGCAACTGTTTCGCTCGCTGGGCCTGAAGGCCGGCGACCACATTGCCCTGTTCCTCGAGAATAACCCGCGCTTCTTCGAGATTTGCTGGGGCGCCCAGCGCTCGGGCCTGATCTACACGGCGATCAGCTCGCGCCTGACGGCGGCCGAAGTCGACTACATCGTGACCGATTGCGGCGCGAAACTCTTCATCACCTCGAAGTATCTGGCCGAGAAAGCCGCCGAGCTGGGACCGCTCCTGAAGGGCGTCGCCAATCGCTTCATGATTGATGGCACCATCGCCGGTTACAAATCCTGGGAGGAGGCAATCACTGCCTTCCCGGTCACGCCGATCGCCGACCAGACCGCAGGCCACGACATGCTCTATTCGTCGGGCACCACGGGGCGGCCCAAGGGCGTGATGCCGGTCGTCGAGCCGCAGGCAATCGACTTCGACAATCCGCTGCTCGCCATCAGCCGCAAGCTCTACGGCATCGACGCCGACACGATCTATCTCTCGCCGGCGCCGCTCTATCACGCGGCTCCGTTGCGCTTCAACATGAGCGTCATGCGGCTGGGCGGCACCTCCATCATCATGGAGAACTTCGACGCCGAGGCCTTCCTGAAGCTGGTGCCGAAGCACAAGATCACGCACACCCAGGTCGTGCCGACCATGTTCGTGCGTTTCCTCAAGCTGCCGGAAGACGTGCGCACGAAGTACGATATGACTTCGCTCAAGTGTGCGATCCATGCCGCGGCGCCCTGCCCCATTCCGACCAAGGAAGCGATGATCGGCTGGTGGGGACCGATCATCTGGGAATATTACGGCGGCACCGAAGGCAACGGCCTCACCATGTGCAATGCTCAGGAATGGATGGCGCACAAGGGCACCGTCGGCCGGGCCGTCGTCGGCAAGCTCAAAATCTGCGACGATGAAGGCAACGAACTGCCGGTAGGCGAGTCGGGCACTGTCTATTTCGCCGAAGGCCGGCCGTTCGCGTATCACAACGATCCGAAGAAGACCCAGGAGTCGCGCCACCCGCAGGGTTGGACCACCCTGGGCGACGTGGGCTACGTCGATGCCGACGGCTTCCTGCATCTCACCGACCGCAAAGCGTTCATGATCATTTCCGGCGGTGTGAACATTTACCCGCAGGAATGCGAGAACCTGCTGATCAACCATCCCAAGGTGATCGACTGCGCGGTGTTCGGCGTGCCCAATGACGAGTTCGGCGAGGAAGTGAAGGCCGTCGTCCAGCCACAGAACATGGCGGAAGCCGGTCCGGCGCTGGCGGAGGAGCTGATCGCCTACTGCAAGCAGAACCTTTCGGCCATCAAGTGCCCACGCAGCATCGACTTCGAACCCGAATTGCCGCGTCACCCCACCGGCAAGCTCTACAAGCGCCTGCTGCGCGACCGCTACTGGCAAGGCCGCACGAGCAAGATCGCCTAGCCAGCGCGACGTAGTCTGCCGGCGAGCTCATCGAGGACGGAGTTAGGCGCCGCCCGCCGACGCCTTCCACCTCGGCATCGCCAGCGTCTCGGCGTAATTGGTGAACATGAGATTGAACGCAATGCTGATGCGTTCGGTCGTGCTTCCGTTGGACGGCACGTGGTGCCGTAGCCACGACGGGAACATCACCATGCGCCCCGGCCGGGGCTGGGCGACGGACGCGTTCCCGGTCACGTTGGTGAGCTTGCCACTCCACGGCATGATCGAGATCGGTCGAGGATCCTGGAAGACGAGGTCCGTGCCATCCCCGGGGGCGTCGACGTAGTAGACGCCGCTCAGGAAATTGTTCGGGTGGTTATGGGTGGGATGATAACTGCCCGGCGGATTCACATTGGCCCAGCAGCCCGTGATCATCATCGGAAAGCGCTCGAGGTGAAGATATTCCGCCACGCTCTTCGAGGCGATTTCGATCAGCTTGACCAAATCGGCGAAGGCTGGCCGTGTGTGCAGATCGTGCGGCGTCTGCCAGTTGCTGCCGCTCGGTACCTTGGGCCTCGGCGAGATGATCCTTTCGATCTCGGCCCTGAGCGTGGCGTTAAAGGACGCGGCGTCCGCCGGGAGGATGTCGAGGATCCAGAGCGGTGTTGGGAAGAGTTCCTGGACCTGCTGCTTGATCTTCATATCCGCATCACATCATTGGAATTGCACACCTAATAAACCACATTCATACCTAGTGTATTCCTCGATTATTGCAAGCTCAGCCGCACCTCCCCCTGTATCGACCGCCCGACTGCCACCCACCGAAACGAGCGCGAAGAAAAGCGCCAGGGACGCAGCGGACGCGTGGAGGCACGTTCCCCTGCCTGCTAAGCAGGACGCCTGAATCATCAAGCCGATCCAAGGGAGATCCGCCATGAAGGCAGCTGTCGTCACCGACAAAGGCGTCCAGTTCACCGACGCGCCGAAGCCCGCACCCAAGACCAACGAAATCCTGATCAAGGTGAAGGCCGCCTCGCTCAACCGCGCCGACCTCGCCGTAGCGTCGGGCCATCGCCATGGCACGGTCGGCGGCACCGGCACCATCGTCGGCCTGGAATGCGCCGGCGAAGTCGAGGCGGTCGGCGCCGAAGTGAAGGACTTCAAGCCGGGCGATCGGGTGATGAGTTCGGCCGCCGGCGGCTTCGCCGAATACGCCGTCGCCGACTCAGGCCGCGCCCACAAGATTCCTGCCAACAACATGAGCTACGAGCAGGCCGCCTGCATGCCTGTGGCCGTGCAGACCATGCACAATGCGCTGGTCGGCGCCGGTCGCCTCAAGAAGGGCGAGTCCGTTCTTATCCAGGGCGCCAGCTCAGGCGTCGGTCTGCTCGGCATGCAGATCGCCAAGCACTTGGGGGCATCGATCGTCATGGGCACCTCGACCAACGATGCCCGCCGCGCGAAGCTCGCCGAATTCGGCTGCGACCTCGCCCTCGACACGCGCGATCCCAAGTGGCCGGAGAAGGTCAAGGAAGCGACCGGCGGCAAGGGCGTCGACGTGATCGTCGACCAGGTTTCGGGCGGCGTCATGAACGCCAACATGGAGGCCGCGGCCATCCTCGGCCGCATCGTCAATGTCGGCCGTCTGGGCGGCATGAAGGGCGAGTTCAACTTCGACCTGCATGCCCTGAAGCGCATCGACTATATCGGTGTCACCTTCCGCACCCGCAGCCCCGAGGAAGTGCGCGCCATCGTGCAGGCCGCCCGCAAGGACCTGTGGCCGGCCATCGAGGCGGGCAAGCTGCACCTGCCCATCGACAAGACCTTCCCCCTGGCAGAGGCCGCCGAAGCGCTTGCGCACATGAAGGCCAATGCCCATTTTGGCAAGATCGTCCTCGTCACCTGAGGATCGAAGGGCAGGACCGCATGAGCAAGTCGATCAACCATCTCGCTACCGCCGATGGCCTCTTCTTCGGCAAGGGCGCGCTCGACCAGCGCAAGACCGCGAAGGTGGTCGACGATGCCCTGGCCGGCTGCGACGACGGCGAGCTGTTCCTCGAATATGTCCAGAGCGAGAGCCTGTCGTTCGACGACGGCAAGCTGAAGAGCGCATCGTTCGACACCTCGCAGGGCTTCGGCCTGCGCTCGGTGGCGGGCGATGTCACGGGCTTCGCCCATGCTTCCGCGCTCGACGAGCAGGCACTTAAGCGCGCGGCCGAGACGGTCAAGGCCGTGCGTTCCGGCCGCGGCGGCAAAGCCGATGAATCGCCGCGCGGCACCAACCGCCTGCTCTATGCCGACGACAATCCGATCGACAGCGTGCCCTTCGCCAAGAAGGTGGCGCTGCTGCAGGAGATCGATGCTTACGTGCGCGGCAAGGAACCCAAGGCGCGCCAGGTCTCGGTGTCGCTCTCGGGCTCGTGGCAGGTCGTCGAGATTATCCGCGCCGGTGGCTGGCGTGCGGCCGACGTGCGGCCACTGGTCCGCATCAATGTCAGCGTGGTCTGCGCCGACGGCAGCCGCATGGAAGCCGGCAGCACCGGCAGTGGTCGCCGTGCGCCCTATGGCGACATCTTCCTGCCCGAATACTGGCAACGCGAGGCCGACGAGGCGATCCGCCAGGCGCTGGTTAACCTGAAGTCGGTGGACGCGCCGGCCGGCGAGATGCCGGTCGTGCTGGGCGCCGGCTGGTCGGGCGTGCTGTGGCACGAGGCAGTCGGCCACGGGCTGGAAGGCGACTTCCACCGCAAGAAGACCTCCATGTTCACGCACCTGATGGGCGAGATGGTGGCCTCCCCCGGCGTCACCGTGATCGACGACGGCACGATGTCCGACCGCCGCGGCTCGCTCACCATCGACGATGAAGGCACGCCGACCCAGCGCAATGTGCTGATCGAGGATGGCCGTCTCGTCGGCCTGATGCAGGATCGCATGAACGCCCGCCTGATGGGCGTGAAGCCGACTGGCAACGGCCGCCGGCAGGGCCATGCCTATGCCCCGATGCCGCGCATGACCAACACGATCATGCTGGGTGGCGACAAGGACCCACAGGAGATCATCGGCTCGGTGAAGAAGGGCCTCTATTGCGCCAATTTCGGCGGCGGTCAGGTCGACATCGTCTCCGGCAAGTTCGTGTTCAGCGTTACCGAGGGCTACCTGATCGAGAATGGCAAGCTCGGCGCGCCAGTGAAAGGCGCGACGCTGATCGGTGCCGGGTCGGAAGCTTTGACGCGCGTCGGCATGGTCGGCAACGACATGTCGCTCGATCCCGGCATCGGTACCTGCGGCAAGGACGGCCAGGGCGTTCCCGTCGGCGTCGGGCAGCCGACGCTGCGCATCGACGCGCTGACGGTCGGCGGCACGGCGACCTGATTTAGAAGCGTCCGGCGAGCCGGGCCGTGCCGGCGAAGGCGCCGTAGCGGTCGGCGAATTCTGCGTCGGCTTGCAGCCGGAACGACCAAGCCCGGTCGAGCTCGAAATTGGCCATCACGCGCGCGATGCCCATGTCGCTCGGCATCGACGCACCCGAGACCGCGAAGGCCGAGCCCGGCAGCGACTGGAACCACGCCGAGACCGATCCGGTCGTCTGATATTCGTACGCCCATGCGAGGCGCGCCATCAGCTTTGCCTGCGCACCCAGGATATTGCCAAGCGCCGCATCGGCATCGATACCGATCTCCGAGCGCAACGACGGCGTCGAGTTGGCGTTGAAGCAAAGCGCCGCGCCGTTCCCCGCCTGCGAGGCTTCGCAGAAGCCCGGCATGTTCACGACCTGGCTTTGGCCTGCGATGAACGGCGTCACGCCATAGTCGCCGAACGCCAGGCGATAGCCCATCTCGGCCCGCCCCGACCAGCTTGTCGCCGTGTAGTTCGCCGTCAGGGAGTCGGCCAGATAAGGTACCGAGCGCTGCGTGCTGACGCCGTGCAGCCCCCAGGCGCCGGCCGCCGCAAGATAGAGCGGACCGAATGCCGTACGGCCGTAGATGCCAGCCTGGAAGGCGTTGGTCCGGCCGTTGCCCAGGCCACCGCCCAGGAACCAATTCGACGTGCCGCTCGCGACGGCCACCCCCAGCACGCCCTGATCGAAGGTCCAGTCCGCGCCCGCCGCAAGGCCCTGCACCGAGGTCTGAACCGACGACGAGCCGTTGTTCGCCGTACCGCCCAGCCAGCCATAGCCGCCGAACCCGGCCACCCAGCCGCGCGACCGGCGTGGCTCCGCGTTCGCCTCGTTCGTGGTCAGCGACGCGTATTGGGCGGTTTGCTGTTGCGGGCCGGTGCCGCCACCGCTCGCCAGGAGAGTGTTGAGGAATTGGTTGCCGAAGGCGAAGGTCGAGACCTGAACGCCCGATTGCGCCTCGCCCGAAAGCGTATTCAAAGACGACGCCAGCGTGGCGCCGCTCTGGCCGAAGAGTGCCGACAATCCGCTGGGCAAGCTGTTGCCGGCGTTGAAGCCATTGTTGATGGCGCCGGCAACGGCGCTCTGGTTGGCGGTGAGCGTCGTGCCCATACCCAGCACCGCCGTGAGGTTCAGCTGCACATCGGTGGGGGTATACGCCAGGGAAGCGATGAACCCATCAGGCAGGCCAACCGTGGCGAAGCTGCCGAAGGTACCCGACCTGCCACCGGCTGCTGACAGCAGCGTATAGCCTCGCGGCGAATAGTTTCCCGGCGCTAAGGCGGCCAGCATCGTGCCCTGAAGACTTGCCGTGCCGGTGACGTTGGTCCGGTCGGCCGCACCAGGTGAAATCTCGACGACATAGGTCGCGCCCGGCGCGAAGGAGAGATTGCCTGCCACGTTTATCGTGCCGATGGAATTGCCGGGCGCCAGCACGCCGCCGTTGCCGATCGTAGTCGTGCCGACCGTGCCCGTGCCACCCAGCATGCCGCCGACCGTCACCGGCGAAACGATCGAGCCATTCACCACCAGCATCGCGCCGGCTTCGACAGTGGTCGGGCCGGTATAGGTACTGGCCCCGGTCAGGACGATGCGGCCACCGCTTTCGCTGTTGGCGATGGTGATCTGGCCCGGCATCCCCGGCGAGGCATCCGACAAAGCACCCGACAGCAAGGCGCTGTTGCCGCGTTGGTCCAGGCGATTGCCGGCCGAGCCGTCGAGCGTGAAGTTCTGGCCGTAGACTTGGCCTGCCGTGTCGACCTGCAATGTGCCGCCCGTAAAGGCGGGAATGACGGACGCGCCGACGTTGCTGATGAAATACGTCTGTCCGGCAGTAATGGCGGACACCGGCATGATGCTGGCCTCGCTCGCAGGTCCATAGGTTCCGGACCCTGCATAGGGGTGCAGCACCATGATGCCGCTACTGGCGTCGCCCGTGATCTGTCCCGACAGGTTGTTCGGCACGCCGTCGCTCAACAGGCTGAACAGCACATTGCCCTCGGGCGTCATCGAACCCATGACCGTGAAATTGCCGACCGTACTGCCTTGCGGCGCCGCGCCCAGCCCCCAGTAGTAGCCATTGGAATAGTTGGTGATCTTGAACGTGCCCGGCGTCGACGTGCCGAAAAGCGTCGAGCTGGACAGCCGCCAGGTCGTGCCGGCCGTCCAGCGCCATTGCGGCGAGGTGATGTCGGCGGTCACCACCTGCGATGGCGACGGCGGCGTGAACACCGCGGGATTGTAGGGCGTCATGTATGCCCAGTGCGTCACCAGAAGGCTGGTCCCGGTGATCATCTGCATTTCCATCAGGGGAACGCCCCCGATCTCACGCATCTGACCGATACCGATAGTGGTCGGCGCACTGTCGGACGAAAAGGCGATCACGATCTGGCCGCCGGACGTCACCAGCCCCTGCATGGTCGAGATGCCGGTGGTCGTGATGCCGTTCATATAGAAGCTGGCTTGGCTCTGGCCCGTGAAGACGCCGTTCGTGGCCGTTCCGAGGGCCCACAGCGTCTGGTCGCCAATCGGTGTCGGTGGCGGTGTGGTGAAACTCTGGTTGCTCGAGGCGTAGGCGATCAAGCCGGGGATCGGGACGTACCAGTTGGAGTTCGTCAGGAGCGCGTCCCACCGCGAGTCCTGAGGGAATGCGGCCGTCGGCGCACCCCATAGGCCTGCCAAGAGGAGAACCGCAATATGTTTCCGTCCCTGTACCTTCCGACGACGTGGAAGCTTACTCTTATTAGTTTTGTTAGAAATCACTTGCTCAACTTCACTCGTGACGCAAGAATGAAACTACAGAGTCTCTGAGGGTTGGTCATGCGTTTTTTCCTGCACATCTCGCTTGCTGGTTTGTCGATGCTTTCGAGCACCGCGTGGGCAGATCAAGCCGCAGCCACTGCCTGCTCAGCCAAGCTCTCCAAGGATGGCCAGCTCATCTACAGCAAGGCCGCACCGACTGTGACACCGAAGACCGATATCAAGGACGCCGTCGTCAGCGTCGCCCGCCCCATGGTGATGAACGGTTCGATGTCGCGCGATGCCGCCCGCGCTGCAGGAGAAGCCGCCGGCGAATGCCTCAAGCTGCTGAAGTAGACGGCAGCTTCGATACGATTAGCGTTTGAACCGGAAATTCTCGTTGGCCTTGGCCGCCGAAACTTCCTGATCGACGCATCCCGACAAGAGAGAGTACGACCCGCCGCCTCCGAATGTAGCGACCTGGTCGCAATGGTTTTGCATGGCCGTCGGCAGGGTATCCCATACCGGCTTGAGCCTGTTGTAGGCCGACTGCTCCATGTTCAAGCATCCGTTCAGGAGCGATTGCGATGGCGAGCCACCGAAGGCCGCGACGGCCTCGCAATGCCCCTTGACGTCATAGATCGGCATGTCCGCCCGAGCAGGTGCCGCTACCACGAAAACAGCCAAGGCCGTCGCAATCATTCTCATAACTCCCCCCACTTCGTTACGAGAGCCTACTTTTAAGGCCGATACAATCCCTTCGCTTCGGCAAGACTGACGGAGATCGCTTCGATGGCATCGAGCGTCGGCGTGTCGACGCCGGCGCTGCGGGCAAAGGCGATGGGCGCACGCACGATTGCTTCGACTTCCATCGGCCGGCCGAGCTCGTAATCCTGCAGGATCGATGGCCGATGGTCGGGATAGACGCGCTTCGCGCCGTAGCGTGTTTCCGGATCGTCGTCGAGCTTCACGCCATGGGCGGCGGCGACGGCCAAGGCTTCGGTGTGGGCACGCCGCACCATGCGGTTCAGCAACGGCGTCGCCAGGATCGGAATCGCCTGCCCCAGGATCATGCACATGGTCGATCCGGTGAGGTTCGCCATCAGCTTGTGCCAGATATCGTAGCGAATATCCGTCGTCGCCGGCGAGGAGATGCCGGCCGCCGCTAACGCGGCGCGCAGAGCTTCAATGCGGGGCGTTTGCCGGTCGTCGATCTCGCCGACCCACAGCACGTTGCGCTCGGGCGAGATGTTGCGCACCACGCCGGGCTCGATCACGTGATTGGACGTCGTGATGACCCCGCCCAACGCACGATCGAAGCCCACCGCCTTGGCCAGCGCGCCATCGGGATCCAGCCGTGCCAGGTCCGGCGCCTTCGGCCGCTCCTTGCCAAGACCGCGCCCGTACCACCAGGGAATGCCGTTCTGCGCAAAGACCACTGGCGTACCGGCGCTCAGCAACGGCGCCACGTTGGCCGCAAGATCGCCCAGGCTCGACGCCTTGAGCGTCGAGATCACGACATCCTGTTGTCCGAGATCGGCAGGCCGATCGCTCGCATGGACCTTGGCCACGATCTTCTTGTCACCCGACAGGAGCGTGAGACCGCGGGCCCGAATCGCCTCAAGATGAGCGCCGCGCGCAACAATGGAGACGTCGTTACCGGCAGCCGAGAGGCGTGCCGCAAAGTTGCCGCCAATGGCACCGGCGCCGTAGACGCAGATCCGCATGGCTATTGCCGTGTGTCCGCCAATCTCAGCGACTCGAGGAAACGTTTGGCGCCCGCCCGCGCCTTGTCGTCGGCCTTGGCCGTGACCAGCAGACGATAGAGCCTGTCCTTCACGATGTAGGTCCTCATCATCACCGCCGCACCCTCGGCGTCTGCGATGTCGAGGGCGTAGCCATCCCACCCCTGCAGGGTGATCGGCTCGTCGAGGATGTACTTGAACTTGTCGCGGGGAAACGCCTTCTCGGCCTCGCCGCGGCCGAGATCTCGCGCCATCACCTTCGTGTCCTTGTCGGAGAACCAGCCGGCCTGATAGTCAACGAAGTCGAAGTCGAACATCTCGCCATCGTGCTTGGACGCCCAGGCGATGCGCTCGGAAGCGTGCCCCTTCTCCTTCTCGCCGGCGAGAGTCTTCTCGACCGGCGGCGGCATCTCGAAGCGAAAGCGCAGGTCGGGTCCGACCACGGTCTGCCATTGCTCGGCCGGCGGCGATGTCTGCGCGCGGGCGGCAAGCGGAGCCGACACCAGCGCCAGAACGGCAGAGCGACGCGTCAGAGACTTGCTCATACCGGCGGCACCAATTCTTCGCGGCCCGACCAGTCCCAGGCAAGGCCCGTGCGCGAGATTCCGAGGAGCAGACCGTGCAGTTCCTTGGGATGCACCCAACCGCCGTCGGGATCGGTCGCCGGATCGGACCCACGCGGCGTGTAGCGCGCACCCGCATCGAGCAGGCGCTGGCGCACGTTCAACCAATCGTGGACCTCGACGTAGCACATGTAGAGCGAGTCGCCGTGCTTGTGCGCAAACCGGCCCATGGCATGCACGTTGTCCGTCACCTGGCTGAGTTCGATGCGGTCCAGGCGATTAGGCGGATCGAACAGAGTGAGCGTTCCAATGTAGCCGAACCGCTCGCTGCCGATCTCGCTGAAGCGCGAGGGATCGAGACCGAACAGACCGGCATAGACGGCGGCGACGCGGCGCCAGTCGCTGATCAGCGTATTGGTCGTTTCATAGAGAAAGGACACCGGCCCG
Organism: Pseudomonadota bacterium; assembly: GCA_020160995.1. Classification (GTDB taxonomy): domain Bacteria; phylum Pseudomonadota; class Alphaproteobacteria; order Reyranellales; family Reyranellaceae; genus Reyranella. The sequence goes on from JAIUOY010000192.1 coordinate 68,354, forward strand.
ACACGCGGCCTGTAGGTGCTCTCGGAAATCACGATCGGCAGGCCGAACGTCGTCTCGGGCGAGAGGTAAAGCTGCTCGGCGTCGCGGTCGTAGGGAATGCCCAGGCCTTCCCAGCGCTTCACCATGCTGTCGAGGTCGGCGGTGCAGTAGCCGGCGGTCATCAACCCCTCGCCGCGCCGCGCCAGGAAATCCTGCGTGAGCCCCGCACCATCCGCCTCGCACAACTCGAACTCGCTCTCGCCGACCGCGAGGATCGTGCGGCGCGCCGAGAGATGGCGGCTATGGTCGTGGCGGGCGACCTGGCTGCCGAGAAGTTGGTTGAAGCGCTGCGCCGCTTTGGCGGCGTCATGCACAGCGATTTGAACGCGATCACAACGGTCGAGCATGGCTCGACCTTACCTCAGTAGGCGTACTCGCGGAACAGTGCCGCGAAGGATCCTTTCCATTCGCCCTGCCACTTGGCGAGCAGTTCGTCGGCCGGCGCCTGGCCACTCGCCACCGCCCGATCGAGCGGCGCGAGATAGACGGTTTCGTCGCTGCCGGACGCATCGAGCCGTTTGCGTGCCCTGAGACCGGCATGGGCAATCTCGACGACGTCGCGCGCCAGCTCCGACAGGATCCTGCCGCGGAACATCGTGGCGAGGCCGGTCTTGGGCGTTTCGGCACGCAGGTAATCGTGATCGGCGACGCTCCAGTCCTTCACCAGATCCCAGGCGGCATCGAGCGCGCTTTGATCGTAGAGCAGGCCAACCCACAGAGCCGGCAGTGCATCGAGTGCCGGCAGCGGACCGGAATCGGCGCCGCGCATTTCGAGATAGCGCTTCAGCCGAACTTCGGGAAAGGCGGTCGTTACGTGGTCCGCCCAATCGTTGATGGTCGGCTTCTCGCCGGGCCGGGCTGGCAACTTGCCCTTGAGAAAGTCGCGGAAGCTCTGCCCCGAGGCGTCGATATACTTTCCGTCGCGATAGACGAAGTACATCGGCACATCGAGCATGTAGTCGGCGTAACGCTCGAAGCCGAACCCGTTCTCGAACACGAAGGGCAGCATGCCGCAGCGGTCGGGATCGGTGTCGGTCCAGATATGGCTGCGGTAGCTCTTGAAGCCCGCGTCCTTGCCCTCCTTGAAAGGCGAGTTGGCAAACAGCGCCGTGGCGATCGGCTGCAGGGCGAGCGACACACGGAACTTCTTCACCATGTCGGCTTCGGAGTCGAAATCGAGATTGGTCTGCACCGTACAGGTGCGCAGCATCATGTCGAGACCGAGCTTGCCCTTCTTGGGCATGTACTCGCGCATGATCTTGTAGCGGCCCTTGGGCATCCAGTGCATGTCCTCGCGCCTCCATTCGGGCGCGAAGCCGAGACCGATGAAGGAAGCGCCGAGCTCGCCGGCGACCTGCTTCACCTCGTCGATATGCTGGGCGTTCTCGGCGGCCGTCTCGTGCAGGGTCTCGAGCGGTGCACCGGAGAGCTCGAACTGGCCGCCCGGTTCGAGAGTGATACTGGCCTTGCCGCGCAGCAGGGCAATCGGGTTGTTGCCTTCGACAACCGGCTCCCAGCCGAAGCGACGAAGCCCTTCGAGCATGGCGCGAATGCCGTCCGGCCCATCGTAGGCGAGCGGCTTCAGCGTCTTCGTATGATAGCCAAATTTCTCATGCTCGGTACCCATGCGCCAGTTGGCGCGAGGTTTGTTGCCAGCAGCAAAATATTCGATGAGCTGCCGCCGATCCTCGATCAGCGTGCCGCCGCCCGACGGAGGTGCGGACATTCTTTCTCTTCTCCCTGAGCGCCCCGCCGCCTTCTAAGCGCTGGGAGCGGCGCAGTCGCATGAACAATTCTCACGCGAGCCTGCGTCTGGTTTATCTTGTTCAAGTCCCCGTCTCCCACACCGCCGGGGGCCTGCGCAAGCGCTCAGACGGTAACCTTTGATGTGCGATAATCGGTAGCCAGACGCGGCGTCGGACGCCGCCAGTCACCGACCAGGGCCTGCCAGCAGGCAAGTGCCGCCAGCGCCGCCGTATCGGCTCGCAGGATGCGCGGGCCGAGCCCGACCGACACAACATCCCTTATGCGACGCATCGCCCCAAGCTCGGATTCGGCAAAACCGCCCTCGGGTCCGATGAGGATCGCCCAGGGCGCGGCGCGCGCCGCATCGTCGAGCTGGCCCAGCACATCGCCGATCGGCGGACCGCCGCCGGTCTCGTCGCACATCAGCAGGCGGCGACCAGCCGGCCAGGCATCGAGCAGACGTCCGAGGTCGATCGGCTCGCGCACCTCCGGCACGCTCAGGCGCTCGGTCTGCTCCGCCGCTTCGATGGCGTTGGCGCGCAACCGCGCGACGTTGACGCGCTCCACGGCCGTATGGCGGGTCACGACCGGCTGCAGAACGGAGACGCCGAGCTCGGTAGCCTTCTCGGCGATGAAGTCGATACGCGCCCGCTTGACCGGCGCGAAGCAGAGCCAGACATCGGGCTCGGACTCCTGCGCACGAGTCAGGTCTCCGATCTGCGCGACGGCCGCCTTCTTGCCGCGGGCCGCGAGCGTGCCGCGCCATTCGCCGTCGCGGCCGTTGAACAGCAGCAGCGGCGCGCCATCGGGCCGCCGCAAGACATGGCGGAGATAGTGGACCTGCGCTTCTTCGAGCGGCGCTTCGATTCCGCTCGACAGATCGGCCTCGACAAAGAGACGTGCTGCGCTCATCGGCTCATGGTGTTCCAAGTTGCATGACTGCATGATGCCGCCATGACCGCCGACCGGACAACCGGCTTCACCGACATCAATCGTCAACATTGGACCCTGCGCTATCTGCCGCCATGGGCGCGGCCCTATGGACGGCTGTCACGCTGGGACCGGCCGATCGGGACCTGGTTGCTGCTGTTTCCCTGCTGGTGGTCGCTGGCACTGGCAGCAGCCCCGAGCTGGGGACGTCTCGCCGGCCTGATGGCGCTGTTCGCGCTGGGGGCCCTTGCCATGCGCGGCATGGGCTGCACCTGGAACGATATCCTCGACCGCAAGGTCGATGCTCAGGTCGAGCGTACGCGCGGCCGGCCCCTGCCCTCTGGCGAATTGAAGCTGCGCCACGCACTGATCTGGATGGGGCTGCAGGGCGTCGTCGGCGCGGCCGTGCTTTTCAAGCTGAACAAGTTTGCCGGCGGCGTAGCGCTCTGTTCCCTGCTCCTGGTCGCCGTCTATCCGGCAATGAAACAGATCACCTCCTGGCCGCAGGTCGTGCTGGGATTTGCCTTCAACTGGGGCGCGCTGGTGGGCTACGCCGCCGTCACTGGAACTCTCTCCTGGGCGACCGTCGCGCTCTACTTCGGTGGCGTCGCCTGGACCATGGTCTACGACACGATCTACGCCATGCAGGACCAGCGCGACGACGCGATCGTGGGCGTGCGCTCGACGGCGCGTCGCTTTGCCAACGCCCCGCGACGCTGGCTCTCCCTGTTTGCGTTCCTGACGATTGGTCTCTGGACCCTGACGGGTGTGCTCGGCGCCCTGGGTCCGGGCTATTTCATAGTGCTCGCCGGCGTCGCCGCGCACTTCTTCTGGCAGATCGCCTTCGTCAGGCCGGGCGATCCGGCGGACTGCCTGATGCGCTTCAAGTCCAACGCCCAGGTCGGCTGGCTGCTGCTCCTCGCGCTCGTCGTCGATCATCTCTATTAAGGCTGATGCCGCGTCTGCCTGCCGACCCTCAGGGGTTCATCCGTGCCAACACCGCACTCGAAGCTCCCGCCATGGTGCCGGAGTTCAAGCTGTGGCTCGCCAGCGAATATGTGCCGATCTGGCAAGCCACCGAGGCCTGGCTGGAAGAGCAGAATATCGATCCGCCCTACTGGGCCTTCTGCTGGCCGGGCGGCCAGGCCGTGGCCCGCTACCTGCTCGACAATCCGCAGCTCGTCGCCGGCAAGCGCGTCGTCGACTTCGCCGCAGGGTCGGGCGTCTCTTCGATGGCTGCCGCGAAAGCAGGCGCCGCGAGCGTGCTCGCCAACGACATCGACGAGCTGTCCCTGATCGCCGCTCGCCTCAATGCCGAGGCCAACGGGCTGACCGTCGATACCAGCAGCGCCGACTGGCTGGCCGGGGCCGACGGAGCCCCCGAGACCGACGTGGTGATCGCAGGCGACGTCTGTTACGAGCGCGAAATGTCGGTCCGCGCGCTAACCTGGTTGCGCGGCCATGCGGCCAGGGGGCGGCTGGTGCTGTTGGGCGATCCAGGCCGGAACTATTTCAGCGCCCAGGGCCTCGTGGAGTGCGCAAGGTATGAAATTCCGACCTCGTTGCAGCTCGAAAACCGAGGCATGCGCGAAACCGTCGTCTGGCGGGTACTGCCTCACCCCTAGGCAACCGTTATAATTCCTTAACTGTTCTTTCACAGAGGACTTGGGTTACATGGCTTCAATGCCCTCCAAGCCCCCAAAGTCGAAGATAAAGCCGGCTGATTTCGCGACCCTCTACGAAGGGTTCACAGCCCCCGTCTCGCGGTTCGACTGCGGACGAAAGTGCGCCCCGCTGAACGGCGGGGAGCCGGTTTGTTGCTCTACCGAAAATGCCGTGCCGGTGGTCCATAAGGTCGAGTTCGACCTGTTGAAGACCCGCACCGACCTCTGGTCCAAGTTCAAGCCCTACGACTATGCAACCCGGCAGATCGTGGCCGAACTTACCGACGATTGCATGGCCATCCATTGCAAGGGCGCTCGGTTCTGCGAACGGGACAACCGCACGATCGCCTGCCGCGGCTTCCCCTTCTATCCCTACCTGACGCGCCAAAAGGAGTTCATCGGCATCGGCACCTACTGGGTGTTCGAGGACCGTTGCTGGATGATGTCCAACCTCGAAATCGTCGACCGCAAGTTCGTCGAGGAGTTCATCGCCACCTACGAGGCGCTGTTCATCAAGGACCATAGCGAGTTCACGACCTACGTCGATTTCTCGGCCTCGGCGCGGCGCGTCTATTCCCGCTGGAAGCGCGAGATTCCGATCCTCGGCCGCCAGGGCGAACTGCTGGTCGTGACGCCCTCGACCGGCGAGGTCTGTCCCGGCCGCAAGAAGGATTTCCCCAAGACTGCCCCCTTCTCCTCGGAGAAGGAGTATCGTGAGGCCGTGAAGGAAGCCGGCGGCGAGGTTCCCAAGGAAGGGTTGCGCGCCGCCTGATCAGGGTTGCCGTGCCGTTCGTCAGTCGCCGTCGTCTCGCCTGGGCTCTGCTACTGCTGTCGCCGGCGATGTTCGCCGTCAACATGCTGATGGCGCGTTACGCGACCTTCGTGCCGCCCAATGCCCTAGCTTTGGGGCGATGGCTGGGCGTCGCCTTGCTCCTCCTGCCTTTTGTCTGGCCGCGTCTGGTCCGGCACCGCCATGCGCTCGGCCGCGAATGGCCCGATCTGCTGCTGCTGGGCGCACTCGGCATGTGGGTCTGCGGTGCCTGGGTCTATATCGGCGGCCGCACGACGCCCGCGCTCAACATCGGCCTCATCTACGCCGCCTCGCCGATCCTGGTCGTGGCGCTGGGCCGGCTGCTCTACCGCGAACGGCTGACGGCGGGACGCCTGGCCGGCGTCGCGCTCTGCCTCGCAGGCGTCGCCGCCGTCTTCGCCAAGGGTCGGATCGGCAATCTCCTCTCGGTGCAGTTCACCGAAGGCGATCTCTGGATCGCCGCCGCGTCGGCCTGCTGGGGCCTCTACTCCGTGCTGCTGAAACACCGGCCGAGCGCGCTCGATCCGCTGACCAGACTGTGCGCCATTGCCGTCGCCGGCTCGTTGGTCCTGCTGCCCTTCGCCATAGGCGAAGCCGTATTGTGGAACGGGCCCGATTTTTCGGACTGGCGCACCTGGGCGTGCTGGATCGTGCTGGCGATCATTCCCGGGGTCGGCGCCTACGGCGCCTTCTCCTTCTGCATTCGCGAGCTGGGCCCGTCGGTGACCAGCGTGTCGATGTACCTTGGCCCACTCTATGTCGGCATCCTCGCCTGGCTCACGCTTGGCGAAGCGCCGCAATGGTACCATCTAGTGGGAACAGCCCTCGTCCTGCCCGGCCTGTTCCTGGCCACGCGCGCACCGCCGAAAGGAGCCTGAGATGTTTCGTGCGATCCCAGCCTTGCTCGCCCTGCTGCTGGCGTTTCCGGCAGCCGCAGAAGAAATCGGCGCCGTGGGCTATCGCTTCAAGTGGCTCGGCCCCAACGACAAGATCGTGGTCGAGGCTTTCGACGATCCCGATATCGCCGGCATCACCTGTTACATCTCTCGCGCGCGCACCGGCGGCATCAAGGGCGCCTTCGGTCTGGCCGAGGATCCGCCGTACGCGTCGATTTCCTGTCATCAGGTAGGCCCTGTCGACGGCCTGCAGGCCGAGAAATTCAAGAGGCCGCACGAGGTGTTCAGCGAACGCGCTTCGCTGATCTTCAAGACCACGCAAGTCGTGCGCTTCTATGATCCGAAACGTCGGGCGCTGATCTATCTCACCTACACGGATCGCGTGATCGAAGGCAGCCCACAGAATTCGATCAGCGTCGTTCCGATTGGCTTGAAGTAAGACGAGTGAAGTAGGCTGGATTGAAGCAAGTGGGATCGAGCAACATGACAAACCGTCCGCAACCGAACTGGCGTTCACTTCTCTTTGTACCGGTGACGGCCGAGCGTTTCGTGGCGAAGGCGCATACACGCGGCGCGGATGCCATCATCCTCGATCTTGAGGATTCCATCTTGCCGGCCCACAAGGCGGCGGCGCGGGCAGCTATCGCCGCGGCCGTTCCTCGCGTCGCCCAGAGCGGCGCCGACGTCGTGGTGCGCATCAACCGCCCGCTCACCCTGGCCATACCGGACATCGCCGCCGCCGTGATGCCCGGCGTGGCGGCGCTGATGTTGCCGAAGGTCATGGGCCCCGAGCATGTCCGCCTCCTCTCCGAGGTGGTGGCGGAGCACGAGGCGGCGCGGGGCATGGAGATCGGCCACACGCGCTTTCTCGCATTGATCGAGTCGCCCGCGGCCCTGCCGCATCTCTTTGCCATCGCCGCCGAGCCACGCATGGCCGGCATGTCGGTCGGTGGCGAAGACATGGCGACGGAACTGGGCGCCCTGCCGTCGGCCGACAGCATGTACGTCTACGCCATGCAGGGCCTGGCTGCCGCGCGCGCCGCCGGAATCCTGCCGATGGGCTCGATGGGTCAGCTCGCGAAGATCGACGACCTCGACTCCTATCGCGCCGGCCTGCAACGGGGCCGCGCACTGGGTTTCACCACAGCAGCCTGCATCCACCCGCTGCATGTGCCGATCATCAACGAGGAGTACGGCGCCTCGGCCGCCGAACTGGACCGCGCCCGCCGCCTGATCACAGCCTTCGAAGCGGCAAACGCCGGCGCCGTGGCTTTCGAAGGCAGTATGGTCGATCTGCCGGTCGTTGAGCGCGCGCGGCGCCTGGTGAATCGCGCGGCGACCTGGCACAAGGCCGGCGCTTAACGATAGAGGAACGTACCCAGCAGCACCCAGCGCGCCGCATTCGGCTTGCCGACCAGCGGCGTCGTATAGTGCCAGAACGGCAGGCGATAGGCCGTCACCGTGGACGGTTTCGCCACCGACACGATCTCGCTGAAATGGCCGGCGCGGCTGTAGACCAGCCATTGGTGCGCAACGCCCGGCGTGCACAGACTGAGATGCAGGTCGATATAGCCGGCCTTCGCATCCTTATTCTCGGGATGGTGATCGTTGTGCGGCCCGGCATAGTCGCCCAGTCCGTAACGCAGCACCTGCAGACCCCAGCCCGACGCCAGCTTGCGGCCGGCCAGCGCTTCGGCGAAGGCACGGAAGCTCCTGGACCGCATCATGCGGACAAGGCCGATGCGCTCCGCGGCCTTGACGCCCGGCTCGCGCCGGCTCTCGAAGTAAATCGTACGCGCGCGGCTGGTCTTGGGCAGCAGCTCGCCATAGTCGCGCCGCATCTCCGAGATCGTCTCCGGCGGGATCGGCCGCTCCAGCGGTTCGAGCGAATCCACAAGCCCGGCGTCGAGCGCGCGGCGCAGGCGGCCGACCTTGGCCCGATCCAACAGGTCGTCGCGGGCAAGGAAGCGCGTGCGCGGGTCGGCGAGCGCCCCGCACAGCGGATGCGAACCGGCCAGCACCTGCCGGCCGGCCCGGCTCAGCAGGTCCTCGAATTCCGGGGGAATGGCGTTTGATCGCGTGGTGTTTGATTTCATGGCGCTTGGTCTCGGACGTGTTTGATCTCCGAGGTTAGGCACTCTAAACGACAACCCCAGTATGCCCTACGCCTCGCTTCGCGATTTCATGGACCGGCTCGAAAAGACCGGCCGCCTGGTGCGCGTAAAAGCGCCCGTCTCGACACATCTCGAAATGACGGAGATCCAGACCCGCCTGCTGGCCGAGCAAGGGCCTGCGGTGCTGTTCGAGAACGTGGTGCGCGAAGATGGCAGCCGCTCCGACGTGCCGGTGCTGGTCAACCTCTTCGGCACCGTGGAGCGTGTCGCCTGGGGCATGGACCGCGAGCCCGCCCAGTTGCGCGCCGTCGGCGAGACGCTGGCCTTCCTGCGTCAGCCCGAGCCGCCCGGGGGCTGGCGCGAGGCGCTCGACATGCTGCCGATGCTGCGCACGGTCATGGCGATGAAGCCTAGGACGGTCGGCACCGCACCCTGCCAGGAAGTCGTCCTCACCGGCAGCGACATCGACCTTGGCCGCCTGCCGATCCAGACCTGCTGGCCGGGCGAACCGGCGCCGCTGATCACCTGGCCGCTGGTCGTCACACAGGGACCCGATCCCAAAGGCGACCGGCAGGACAGTTTCAATCTCGGCATCTATCGCCTGCAGGTCACCGGCAGGAACACCACCTTGATGCGCTGGCTGAAGCATCGCGGCGGCGCGCAGCACCACCAGCGCTGGAAGGGCGCCGGCAAGCGCGAGCCGCTGCCGGCCGCCGTCGTGATCGGCGCCGATCCCGGCACCATTCTGGCCGCCGTCACGCCGGTCCCCGATACGCTGTCGGAATATCAGTTCGCCGGTCTCCTGCGCGGCAAGAAGGTCGAGCTGGTCGACTGCAAGACGGTGCCGCTCAAGGTGCCAGCCGAAGCCGAGATCGTGCTCGAAGGCCATGTCAGCCTCGACGACTATGGCGACGAAGGCCCCTACGGCGACCACACCGGCTACTACAACAGCGTCGAACAGTTCCCGGTGTTCACCATCAGCGCCATCACCATGCGGCGCCAGCCGATCTACCTGTCGACCTTCACCGGCCGGCCGCCCGACGAGCCGTCGGTGCTGGGCGAGGCGCTGAACGAGGTGTTCATCCCCCTCTTCCAGCAGCAGTTCCCCGAGATCGTCGACTTCTGGCTGCCCCCCGAAGGCTGCAGCTACCGCATCGCCGTCGTCTCCATGAAGAAGGCCTATGCCGGTCACGCCAAGAGGGTGATGATGGGCGTGTGGTCCTACCTGCGGCAGTTCATGTACACCAAGTGGGTGATCGTGGTGGACGCCGACATCGACGCGCGCAACTGGAAGGACGTGATGTGGGCGCTGTCGACGCGCATGGATCCGGCGCGCGACATCACTGTCATTGAGAGCACGCCGATCGACTATCTCGACTTCGCCTCGCCGGTCTCCGGCCTCGGCTCGAAGATCGGCCTCGATGCCACCGACAAATTCCCCGGCGAGACCAACCGCGAATGGGGCCGCCAGATCCGCATGGACCAGACCGTGATCGACAAGGTCGACGCCATGTGGAGCGAACTCGGTTTGCCGGGCAGCGGCAAGAAGATCTGGCGTTAGTCTACTTGCCTTGAAAGCTGTCCGAAACGCGCATCTGCCTGTCGCATCACAACGAGAATTCATTTGCATCAAGCCGATGATCCAACGGCAAGTCCAGCAGTTCTTGTACAAGCTCGCTACGGAATGACTCTTCATCTCCTGATGGCGGAATGTGGTAAGCGTACTTTGTTTGTAGATACTGCGGCAAGCCTCCTGACAAGTTGTGCGCTCGGACCACTACTTGATACTTTGTGCTGTCGGACGATAGTTTCATCAAATCGCCCTGGATAATCATCGTCTCCCAGCCAACCCCGCCAAGGCGGCCATCCGCTTTCTCTTTGTACTTCTCGTCGCAGATCACAATAACTTTGTTCGCCATCGCGAGCTCGTTACACATCCATTGAGGCAGGTCCATGCCGCGGCGCAAATGAAAGCGATCCAAGCGCGCTTGGATGCCTTGTTCAATCAGGAAGAGCGCTAGATTCTTCACCCAGTCTGTGGCGCTTGCTTCCGTTGAGGTATGACTGATGAACACGCGTAGCGGCATCCGCGGTTGATTCTGCTTAGTTGGCTGAACGATCCGCAAGCGATCAAATACTTCCTTATGAAGAACTCGGATCGTGAGCGTCGCACCAGGCGCTGCGTTCTCCACGAACCCCTCACGAAGAGCGATCACAACATCCTCATCTCGGAGGCCACCCGCCCCTGTACCGAGCAAGGGCACCACGACAGAGCGAACAGACTTCTCTTCCTTGGTAAACTCGCCAATCTTCTTCGCGATTGATTTGATGGCAGAAGCCGAAGAGGACATCCCCTTGACAGAAGCAGCGAAGGCTACGAATTGCGCAATATTCTCGCCGCCATCAAAAGGCAGAATTTCAACCTCGCCGAGCTTCATTCTTTCTCTTGGGTACGGAATTGAATAGTTTGAGAGTGATTGCGCAACAAAGCCGGTAACGGTCCCCCCTGTCGAACAAGGCAACACGATCAAATCGGATGGCCCATCGAACAAGTTACCCAGGCGAATACGAACATCGGATGGCATTGTATTGCTCTCCCCTGCCACTTTCGAATGGTGGCATTCTTATTGTCTATTTCTATCGTACTCAGTTGCGATTTGCATCTCATCCCATGGCTTTCATGGGCATTGGATGAAGTGATCTGAGTTTGTTTAGCAGACCGACAATTGCAGCCGTGGTGTTACCAGCTTTACTCACTTCGTTACAAAATTGATTCCCAATGTAGTGCCCCTGAACTGAATGCCACCTGCACGGGCCAAACTCGGAGAACATCGTGACCAATCGCGCGCATATCCTGCTCTGGACGGATCAACCCAAGACCTATCTCGACGCCATCGACGGGGCAGGTTTGGCGGAGCGAGTCGCCATCGACACCTTGCCGCGCAAGGAAAGGCCGTCGACCGACCAGCTCGCGCGGACGGAAGCGCTGATGGCCGGCGCCGTTCCGGCGGGCCTGCTGCCCACCATGCCGAAGCTGCGCTGGGCGCAGGCGATGAGCGCCGGCGTCGAGGGCTGGCTCGCCCTGCCCGACCTGCCACCGCAGCTCGCGCTCACCTGCGCGCGCGGCACGCACACCGAATCGATGCCCGAGAACATCATCGCCGCGCTGTTCCATGTCGCAAAGCCGATGAGCGTGGCGGTCGAAAACCAGAAGCAGGGCAAGTGGGTGCACACCGTCGCTCAGCCCCTCTACGGCAAGACGCTGGGCATCCTGGGGCTGGGCGCAATCGGCGGCGAAGTCGCCCGCATCGCCGCGGCGCTCGGCATGCGCGTGATCGGCACCAAGCGGCGGCCGCAATCCCCCACCAGTCAATCGATGGCGAATGTCGCGGAAGTGATGCCGCCGGAACGTAGCGACGAAGTGCTGGCGCAATCGGATTTCGTGCTGCTGCTCCTGCCGGCAACGCCCGAGACCGACAATTTCATCGACGCCAAGCGGCTGGCGAAGATGAAGCCCGGCGCCTGGCTGCTGAACTTCGGCCGCGGCCACATCATCAAGGACGACGACCTGATCGCCGCCGCAAAGGAAAAGAAGATCGCCGGCGCCGTGCTCGACGTCTTCCGCCAGGAGCCGCTGCCGGCCGAGCATCCCTTCTGGAAGGCCGAAGGCATCATCGTGCTGCCGCATATCGGCGGCCCGCACCCGCAGCGCGACAAGTTCGTGGCGCGCCTGTTCGTCGACAACCTCAAGCGCTTCCTCGATGGCGAACCGCTGAAGGAAGTCGTCGACCGCGCGGCGGGCTACTAACCCTTCCGGGCGTTCTGCACGATCTGGGTCAGCCGCTCGCCATCGATATCGGTCTTGATCTGCACCCAGACCGGGAAGTGATCGGAGAGCTGATAGGTGAACTGAGTGCGCGTCATGCCGGTGCCGGGGAACAGCTCCTTGATGCCGGCATCGGAGACATGGAAGTCGAGCGTGCCGCCGAAGTTGGTGAAGCGCTTCTTCGCTGTCGGCAGGTGCAGGATCTGATCGTAGCGCGCCGTCTTGGTGATATTTGAGCCGCCGACAGTCACGTCTCCCGACTTGAGCTTCAATAGTGAATCCGGCACCTGAAGGCCGCGCCGCGTCAGCGCCTTGAACAGCCTGTCGTCGAGCTTGGGCGTATTGAAGTCGCCCATGACGATCAGGTCGTGATCCTCGACCGACTTGTCCTTCTGCCGCTCGTCGATCCAGTCCGCCAGCATGCCGAGTTCGGCTTCGCGGCCGGCGATGCTCTTGCCCCAGCGCGCGTGCGTGGCGATGGCGATGAAATCGAAGTTGCCGGAGCGGAACGAGCACATGTAGGGCGCACGCCAGAATGACTGCGTCGCGAGATACTCCGTCCCCGCCTTGCCGCGCGGCGCATCGACTTCCGCCGCGAGCCCGTTGAAGGTGACGGCGCGGCGATCGAACAGGAAGCCGGTGCGTTCGCGATTGCCGCCGTCGTCGGGCATCCAGTCGGAATAGACGAGATCCCAGCTCGGCCCCAGGAACTGGCAGACACGACCGAAATCCTCGAGATTGTCGCGCAGTTCGACCAGCGCGATCAGGTCGAACTGGCCCAGGATCTCAGCGATATAGTGGACGGCCGCCGGCTTGCGCCGCTTCTTGCCGAACTCGCGGATGTTCCAGACCGCGACGTTGATCGTCTCGTCGAGCTTGGAGGATGGGATCTTTGCAGCGTCGATGCGCTTCTTGAGCGCTAGCAATCCGGCCGCAACTTCCGCCGACACGTCTCCGTGATGCATGGCGTCCGCCTTCGGTATTTTGCATGCATAGAGTAGAAACGAGGCGGCAAGAATTCACCCAGCATCTGCGCATATCGCGCCGCCTGTTGCCGTCCCCGGCTTTAATGTAAAGTCCCTTAACATGAGCTGGAAAAGGCGTGACCGCGAAGAGCGCGGCTACCACCACGGCAATCTGCGCGAGGCGCTGATCAAGGCCGCCCGCGAACTCATCAAGGAGAAGGGCCCGGCGGGCTTCACCTTCGCCGATGCTGCGCGGTCTGCCGGCGTGAGCGCGGCCGCGCCCTATCGCCATTTCCGCGACCGGGACGCCCTGCTGGCCGATGTCGCGCGCGAGGGCTTTCAGCGCTTCGAGGCCATGCTTTCGACCGGCTGGGCCGGCGGCAAGCCCGACCCCGTCACGGCCTTTCACAATATCGGCCGCGCCTACCTGGCCTTCGCGCACGCCGAACCGGCCTATTATGCCGCCATGTTCGAATCTGGCCTACCGCCCGACCTCAACGTCGAGCTGCGCGCCGCTGGCGACCGGGCCTTCGGCGTGCTGCGCACCGCCGCCGAAACCCTGGTCGGCCTGCTGCCGGCGGGCAAACGGCCACCGGCGCTGATGATGAGCCTGCACGTCTGGTCATTGTCCCACGGCATCGCGTCGCTTTTCGGCCGCGGCGACGCCGGCCGGCGCTCCCTGCCGATGACGGCCGAGGAGCTGCTCGAATCGGCCATGCTGATCTACCTGCAGGGGCTGGGTTTTCCTCAAAAAGCATAAAGTGCACTTACCGCCTCTTGACTCAGGGAGCGCGAATACCCAATGTAAATGTCGTTAACATTTACATCGTTAACACTAAGCTAAAGGGGGGTCCCACATGGGCCTGATCGACAGAATCGACGACCTCGGGAAGCCAGCGTGGATCGCCCTGATGGTGCTGAGCTTCATCCTGTTCTGGCCAATCGGCATCGCGCTTCTCGTTTACCTGAAATGGAGTGGACGCATGTTTTGCTCGAGACGTTACGGCCATTGGGACATGCCCGATCGCCAACAGGCTCGCGAAGAGTGGCGCGAGCATCGCCGCCAGGCCCGCGAAGAATGGCGCAGCTGGAAGCGCCGCCATCGCTGGGGCCGGCCCGAGACGAGCGGCAATGTCGCTTTCGACGAATATCGCGAGGAGACGCTGCGCCGCCTCGACGAGGAACAGCGCGAGTTCCGCGACTTCCTCGACAAGCTGCGCGCCGCCAAGGACCGTTCCGAGTTCGACCAGTTCATGGCCGATCGCCGTAACCGTCCGGCAACGGAGCCGCCCCCGCCTGCTCCACAAGCTTCCTGATCAGACACAGCCCGATACTGATCGCTCGCAACACCCCCTTCGAGGTTCGGAGGGGGTGTTGTCGTTTCAGAAGTCGAGTCTCATCGGCAGCTTGTGCCCGGTCGCCTGCTGGGCGAGTTCGGAGAGCACCGCAAAGGCATAGCGCGCGCGCTGCTCCAGCAGGGTACCCGCCGAGGGCGGTGTCCGCCCCCAGCCGGCGACGACGGCCCCGCTGGCCTGCCAGGTCGCCCCGTTGAGCTCCGAGAGCTGGCGACGCAGCACCGTTGCCGAGCCCACGACAGTGGGGCGTCCATCGACATTCAGATTCTCAAAAGTGAAATCGAAGGGGTTGGGCAGCCAGATCTCGACAGGACGCAGGAGGTGAGCATAGCGCGACCTGAATCCATCGGCATTCGACCGCATCAGGACGGGGTCGCTGTCCCATTCCTCGGGCAGCACCCCCGGGCAGCGACGACTGGGATGTTCGGCATAGGCTGCCCACAGAACGAGGGAGCCGAAGCCGTCCCAACCCGGCCGTCCAGTAAAGTAAGGAGCGTCCGGCGTCTCTTCCCAATCGAGGGGCGTGTCGATTCGGTCTCCCAGCGACTGCACGAGATCCGCCCGCCATGCCACTACCGCAGTGTGAATGCCTGCCGAACTTTCGACCAGAGCCGCAGGGCCGCGCGGGCGTGCCACCAAGCCTTGGCGGAGACGCTCGCGCGCCGCTTTCTCTCCGACTGTCTCCCACTCACCGGCGTAGTAACGCGTCAGCGACCCGACATAAACGTCGAGGGCCATGCAGGATGAGCTTCCTTTCGTTCGGGCGCTGCGATGCCCCTGCTACTTGCAGTTGTCCTACACGGCCAGGCGCTTCGGGCAAAGCTGCAAATGCAAACAACTGGAACCCCCAATTCCGACGCATTATTGTTCGATTCCGAACTAAAGCCGAACGCGAAAGACAGGCCAGCTCACTGCGGCTCGAGATTCAGGCCCTTCACCAGGTCGATCCATATCGGGCCCTCCTCGGCCACGATCTTCTCGAAGAAAACATGATCTTGCGCGGCTCTATCGATACCGAAAGTGGTCAAAATCTTCTGGATACGCTCGCTCTTTCCGCCCTCGACCATCATGTCGGAGAGCTTCCGGACGATCTCCTTGGGCATTCCGGAGGGACCTACGAGACCGATCCAACCCTGAACCTGAAACGCCTTGTCGGTAACGCCCTGCTCGAAGAAGGTCGGTACGTCCGGAAGCATTTTCATACGCACCTTGGTCGGGACGGCGATTGGCCGGCCATTGCCCGACTGCAACACGCCTGAGGCGGCGGCCACGCTGCCACTGCCACCTTGTACGGCGCCCGCTCCCACGTCCTGCCACATCGGCGCCTCGCCGCGATAGTGCACGGCTTCCATCGCAAGCTTGTAGTGCCGGTTGAGGGCCTCGACGGCGACGTGGCTGTAGGAGCCCGCACCATAGGTTCCGAGGCTCACCTTGTTGGCACGCGCATAGTCCGCGAATTCGGCCAGGTTCTTCACCGGCAGCTTGGAATTCACAATCAGCGGCAGATGACCCGCGTCCATCCAGGAGATCAGGACGAAATCCTTGTCCGGATCGTAAGGCAGTTTCTTGAACAACACCTTGTTCATGATCATCGTGGTCGAGATCGTCCACATGAGCGTGTAGCCATCGGGCGCAGCACTCTTCACCTGCTCCGCGGCGATCGCCCCGCTCGCGCCGGTCTTGTTCTCGACGAACACGGGTTGACCAGTCTTCTGTGCGATGTACTCGCCATAGGCCCGCGCAAATGTATCGGTCAGGCCACCGGCCGGATAACCACAGATGATGCGAATGGGCTTGTTCGGCCACGCAGCCTGGCCAATGGCCGGTGCCGCAATCGTTGCCGCAGCAGCGGCGGAACCAAAACGCAGGACATCGCGCCGTGACGCACGGACAATCATCACTTCCTCCCTATGGCGCGGCCTATTCTTGGAATGCCGGTCTATGCCGTCTTGGTCGCGCCGGATCTCAGCATGGCGGCGATTTCGCCCTGCGTAAACCCTGCTTAAGCGCCGACACGACGGCAGCCTGCACCGGAGGTCACTGAGGTTCTATGTTCAGGCTCTTGATGATCTCGATCGAGACCGGACCTTCCTCGTCCAGGACCTTCCTGAAGTAGGTCCCGTCGCGCGCGCCTTCGTCGATGGCGAAGGTATCGTTGACCTTGCGGACACGCTCGGTCTTGCCGGCCTCGACCATCAGATCGGAGAGCTTCTGCACGATTTTCTCGGGCGTGCCCGCAGGCGCCGCACAACCCACCCAGCCGCGGATCTGAAACGCCTTCTCGGTAAGACCCTGCTCGTAGAAGGTCGGCACATCGGGCAGCCGCTTCATACGCTCCATGGTCGGGACGGCAATCGGCCTTCCGGCTCCTGTCTGCAGGACGCCGGAGGCGGAGGCATAACTGCCGGTGGCGCCCTGTACAGCGCCGGACGCCACGTCCTGCCACATCAGGGATTCGCCACGATAGTGCACGGCTTCCATCTGGAGTCCGTAGTGGCGATTCAAGGTCTCGGTCACGACATGGGCGAAGGAGCCGATGCCATAGGTCGCGAGCGACACCTTGCGGCCCTGTGCCCACGCCGCGAATTCCTTGATGTTGGTCGCCGGCACGTCCTTGTTGACGATCGTCAGATGGCCGGTGTTGAACCAGGCGACCAGCGCAAAGTCCTTGTCCGGATCGTAGGGCAGCTTTTTGAAAAGCGCCTTGTTCTGGACCATCGTCGTCGAGTTGGTGAACATCAGCGTGTAGCCGTCGGGTGCGGCCTGCTTGACCATCTCGGCGCCGATTGCGCCGGCGGCGCCCGTCCTGTTCTCGACAAGGACAGGCTGGCCCGTCTTCTGGGCTACATAATCGCCATAGGCGCGGGCGAAGACATCGGTGAGCCCGCCGGCCGGATAGGTGCAGATGATGCGAATCGGCTTGCTCGGCCAGGCTTCCGCAATGGCGGGTGCCGGCAGAGCGGCCAAGATGGAGGCCGCTCCATAGCTCAGGACGTCACGCCGTTTCGCACGGACGATCATGATCGCCTCCCATGAGGGCGGCGATCTTTGTTGCGACGGTCTAGGCCGCTTTGGTCGCGCCCGATTTCAGCATGGCGTCGATCTCGCCCTGCGTAAACCCTGCCTCACGCAACACCTCGACGCTGTGCTCGCCGAGTCGTGGCTGCAGCCGGGTCACCTCGGGCTTGGTCTTGCTGAAGCGCGGGGCGATGTCGGGCATGCGCAGGCGGCCTTCGGTCGGATGGTCGACTTCCTTCCAGAACTCGGTCGCCTGCAGTTGCGGGTCGACGAACAGGTCCTCCAGTGTGTTGACCGGACCATGCGGCACGTTCGAGTTCTTCAGCAACTCGACCCATTCGGCGTTGGTCCGCGTGGCACAGATTTCCGCCAGTACCGAGTAGTAGTGCTCGACGTTCTTCAGGCGGTTGGCAAGCGAGGTGAAGCGCGGATCCTGGGCCAGTTCCGGCCGGCCGATCAGGCTGCAGAACTCCTTCCAGTGGCCGTCGGTATAGGGCAGCAGCGCGAAGTAGCCATCCTTCGACGGATAGGGCCGACGCTCCTTGTTGAGGACGCGCTTGTAGCCTGCCGTGTCGAGCGCCGGA
Source organism: Pseudomonadota bacterium (assembly GCA_020160995.1). Taxonomy (GTDB): domain Bacteria; phylum Pseudomonadota; class Alphaproteobacteria; order Reyranellales; family Reyranellaceae; genus Reyranella. The sequence goes on from JAIUOY010000192.1 coordinate 86,302, forward strand.
ATGAAGCTCTCGCCATAGAGATGCTCGACCATGACGAAGGAAACCAGCGTTTCGTACATCGGCACTTCGACGGCCTGGCCCTTGCCGGTGCGCTCGCGCGCAAAGAGGGCGGCAAGCAATGCCGATACGACACCGTTGGAGCTGGTCTTGTCAGCGACGATGGTCGGCAGGAAGCGCGGCTGGCCCGCCACGACGGTTTGCAGGGCGGCAAGACCCGAACCGGCTTGAATGATGTCGTCGTAAGCGGCCTTCGCCCCCATGGGACCCGCGGCGCGATAGCCGTAGGTCGCCAGATAGACGAGACGCGGGTTGATCTTCTCGAACGCTTCGTACTCCACACCCAGCCGCCTGGCCGGCCCCGGCCGGTAATTGTGCATCAGCACGTCTGCCGTCTCGGCCAGCTTGAACAGGGCCTGGCGGCCGGCGTCCTGCTTGAGGTCGAGCACAATCGAGCGCTTGGAACGGTTGCAGCCGAGATAGAAAGCCGCCATCCCCGGGTTGCGGGCTGGCCCGAGCTGGCGAGTCGTATCGCCCTCCGGCGGCTCGATCTTGATGACGTCGGCGCCGAGATCGCCGAGCTGCTGGGCCGCCCAGGGCCCCAGCACAACTGTCGTGCAATCGAGAATTCGAACACCGGCCAACGGACCTGCCATTTTACTTATCCTCCAACGTTACCCACCGCTTACCACAAGTTGGTCACAGGCTACGGCCACATTTGATGCGCAACATTGTTGTTCCTGCGAGCGTTGAATAGAGCAGGCATAAGGAGAGCTTCAATGTGCGAGAACGTGACGAGGGCCTGGGACCGATCGAAGTTGCGGACGATTGCCGTCGCGGCAATTGCCGGCGCGGTCATGCTGGGTACCACGAGCGGCGCCATGGCGGGCAACTGGAAGAAGGGCCGTGGCCATTACCACTACGCTCCCGCGCCCGTCTATGTGGCTCCAGCCCCCTACTACTACGCACCGCCGCCGCGGGTCGTCTATGCGCCCCCGCCGCCGGTCGTCGTCTATCCGGCGCCCGCCGCCTACGCCCCGGCGTATCCGGCCTACCCGGCTTATGGCCCCGGCGGGAACGTGAGCTTCGGGATCAACGTGCCCCTGCGCTGATAGGAGCCGACCATGACCAACTCCATGTTCGAACTGCGAAAAAGCTGGCTCGGCGCGGCGTTGATCGGCACGATACTGGCCGTCGCGCCCGTCGCGGCTCACGCCGACGACGACGATGATGGTTGGCGAAAGCACCGTCATCGCCATCATCACCATTATTACGGTGGCGGCTACGGTGGCCCCTACTACTACAAGCCACCCAAACCGCCGAAGGTCAGGTACTACGCGCCGCCGGCCTACTACGCGCCGCCGCCGGTCGTGTATGCACCGCCACCGCCGGCCTACTATGCGCCAGCCTATCCCGCTCCGCCGGGCGTAAGCTTCGGCATCAACGTTCCGCTGCGCTAGCCTGCAGCGGTGGCCGACGGCGCGGCAGCCTGACGGGCTGCCGCGACCTCGACCAGACCTGCCTTGCAGATATCGGCGACGGGGCGCATCCACAGAACGCTTGCCTGATCGAAACCGCGAGCAAAGGCTGCTTCGGCAGCCGAAAGGTCTCCGGCCATCAAGGCTGCCTTGCCCTTCATCGCCCAGCAGTGCGCCAGACTGCCGGCCTCACCACGTTCGGTCATTTCGCGCTCGGCCTCTTCAAGGATCGCATCCGCCTCGGCGGCCATTCCGGCGGCGATCTTGGCCTCGGCGAGCCAGATTCTGGTCAATCCATGCAGGCTGGCGCGCGGTACCGAAGCAGTCTCCGCTTTCTCGCTCAACAGCTCGATAGCCCCCGCATGATCTCCGGCGATGAACTTCGCTCGGCCGAGCAGGGTTTCGAGATAGATCGTCACGGCCACGATGCCGGCCGTCCGAGCCGCTCCCAGCAAGGCTTCCAGTGCAGGCATCGCCGTCGCCACATCGCCACGTGCGATCGCGAGCATGCATCGCGCGATCTGCGCGGCCGCGATCGAATAGATGTCGCGCGCGACGGCAGCGGCAGCGACAGCCTGGGTGAGACGATGATCGGCCTCGTCGTAGCGCCCCAGTTCGCAAAGTGTGGTCACGAGATAGCCGCCGCCCAGCACCGACGTGGCGCCCGCTGTTCCAATGCGCTCGGCCTTGAGATCGCCGCTCAACAGGTCACAGCTTCGACCCAGGGATTGGGCGGCGCCGACATAGTCGCCAACCGCGTAGAGGCCGAGCCCCAGCCGGAACAACGCCAGCGCCCACAACCGCAGGTCTGCCACCTCTTCGGCGATCTCCAGGCTGCGCCGCGCCGCGGCGATTGCCTGGCCGTTCTCCCCCTCGACCCAGGACTGGCTCGATTGATCGGCCCAGACCCAGGCCAACCGCACGCGGTCGTCGATAGAGCGTGCGAGTTCTTCGGCCAGGGTCAGGGCAGCCTTGATCTCCGCCGGATCACCGCCCGTCGCATAGAGCAGCGCCCGTTGGAGCCGGAGCTGGTCGATGGCCCGCTCGGTCGCCTCGCGCGATCGTGAGGAACGCTCGAACGACCCCAACGCCGCGCGCAATCCCGCAATCGCTTCGGCATAGGATCCACGCGCCAGGGCACGCTCGGCGGCATGGCCCTGATGGGTTGCCGCGACGTCCCACAGCTCGCCCTCGGCCGCATGGTGCGCCATCCACTCCGCGTGCTCCGGCAGCCGATCGGCATGATGCGTCTCGATGGCCGAGAGGATACGCCGGTGTGCCTCGACGCGGCGCGCGCGCGTCAGCGAATCGTGGGCAACCTCGCGCAGCAGCGCGTGCGTGAACGTATATTCGACGTCGGGGTAGAGGCTTGCCTGTACCAGGATCTCGGCCGATACCGCCTCGTGCAACGCCGCCTCCGTCCGCATCGGCGTCAAGCCCGACACGCGTTCGGCCAGCCACAGCGGCACGCGCGCCCCGATCATCGCCAGGGTCTGCAACAGCGCCACGCAATCGGGCGAGCGCCGGTCGATGCGCGAGGCGATCACATCGTGCACCGACGGCGGCACGGTGATCAGATCGGGCGTCTCCCAGCAGGCATAGCGGCGACGGCGCGGCTGGGCACTCTCGCCATCCACCACGATGCTGGCGAGCGCGCCTTGATGCGCCAGAGCCCGCACGCACTCCTCGACGAACAACGGATTGCCGCCGACACGGCGCGTCAGCCGCTCGATGAGCTGCTCGGTCTCCGGACCCTCGACGAACCATTCGCCGAGCGAGCGGCGCACGTCGTCGTCGCCGAGCGGCGCCATGCGCAGCCGTGTGCCGCCGACCGCCGGCAACCACGAATCGTTGTATTCGGCGCGATAGGTCAGAACCGCGAGCAACGGGGCCTCGCGGGTCAGTTCGGCGACGGCGCGCAGCACTTCCTCGCTGTCGCGGTCGACCCAGTGCATGTCCTCGAACACGAAGGCAACCGGCCGACGCGCCGCGGCCGCGCGCGCCAGACGAATGAAGGAATCGCGTGCAGCCGCACGTTTGCCGCGAGGATCCATCGCCAGCCATTCAGGGGTCGCGCCGGCCAGCGAGATCAGCGAGACGAATACCGGCACGTCGGCGAGGAGTCGCGGATCGAGCTCGCCCAGCACCGTCGAGAGGATGGTCGATATGCGCTGCGTATCGTCGCTGTCGGCAATGCCGATCAGGTCGCGCAATGCAGACGCCAGCGCATGATAGGGAATGTTGCGGCCGAGCGCCGTCGCGGCCGCAAAGACGGTCTTGTGCGGCGATTCCTTGTCGCTGTCGCTCACCACGCTGTGCACCAGCCGCGACTTGCCGAGGCCTGCCTCGCCGCAGATGCCGATGACGCCGCCGCGTCGCCGGTCGAGCGCCGCGAGCGCCGCCTCGAGGGTGGCGCGTTCGCCATCGCGGCCGACGAAGGGGGCGCGCTCGCGCGATGCCGAGGCCTGCCAGCGCGAGCGATGCAGCAGCGCCCCCGTCGCCTCGTAGATCTCGATTGGTGCCGATGCCCCCTTGACCTCGCGCGGACCGATGGCCTGCGTCTCGACCAGCCCCTGGGTCAGCGACTGGGTCTCGCCGGTCATGTAGACCGAACCGGGCGTGGCAAGCTGCTCCATGCGGGCGGCGACATGAACCACGGGCCCGACGACATCGACCTCGCTTCCGAGTTCCGAGGAGATGGTGCGGTAAAGCACGTCGCCGGAATTGAGCCCGACGCGCAGCATCTCGGCCATGCCGGCTTCGCGCATCTCTCGCTGCATGCCGAGGGCGGAGAAACAGGCGCGCACCGCATGGTCCTCGTGTGCCGTCGGCGCACCGAAGATGGCGAGAATGCCGTCGCCCAGCCGGCGGCAGACGACGCCCTCGTAGCGATGGACCAGGCGGATCATGATCTGGACGGCGGGTTCGATGCGGTTTAGCGCCGCCTCCGGGTCGAGCCCTTCGATCGCCGCGGTCGACCCCTTGAGGTCGGCGAACAGCACCGTCACCCGCTTGCGTTCGCCGTCGCCGACCCGACGATGCGCGGCGATGGGTGCCGGCGGAAGGCCCGACGCCAGGGTCTGCAGCGCCTCCACCGATGCCGCCGCAAGGCCGGTACCACAGCCGGCGCAGAAACGGTCGCCCGGCAGGTTCGCCACACCACATGCTCTGCAACTCGCCGGAAGCTGCGCCCCGCAGGCGGTGCAGAAACGAGCCCCTTGCTTGGCTTCGGTGTTACACATTGGGCAGTGCATACGACCCCCCGTCGCTCCAGTATGTATCCTACTGCCGTGCCGCACGGGATTCGAGGCAGCGATCGAGGTTTTGCCGAAGCGAGCCTTGCCTCAGGAAGGCCTGCTGCGGCAAGCCTCGTTTGACCGTGTAAGCCAGGGGGACGCTCAACGCATGATTGCCGATGCATTTCTGTGGGTTCTCAATCGGATGCCGGCCTTGCGTCGTACCCTCTGGCGCATGTTCTTCGGCCTGCTCGCCACCCGCTTCGGCAATGTCGGCTGGTGGACCTTGATGAACTATGGCTACGCCGATCTCGACTGCAGCACGAAGGCGCTGGCCCTGGAGCCGGCCGACGATGCCGAGCGCTATCCCATCGCGCTCTACCATCACGTCGCCACGCTGGCGCCCGTCGCGGGCTGCGAAGTGCTGGAGGTGGGCAGCGGCCGCGGCGGCGGCGCCTCGTTCGTGGCGCGTTATCTCTCGCCGGCGCGAATGGTCGGGATCGATCTCAGCAGCCAGGCGGTGAAGTTCTGCAACCAGCATCATCGACTGGCCAATCTATACTTCCAGCAAGGAGACGCCGAACGGCTTCCTTTCGCCGATGCCAGTTTCGATTCCGTCATAAACGTTGAATCTTCCTTCTGCTATCCATCGATCGACCGCTTCTTCGCCGAAGTGAAGCGCGTGCTCCGGTCAGGCGGCCATCTGCACTACACAGATCTGCGGCTTGCCCACGAAGTTGCCGACTGGCGGGCCGCGCTCGCGCGCAGCGGCCTGGAGATGGTCGCCGAACGCGACATCACGGCCAATGTCATCGAGGCCCTGCATCGCGATACGCCGCGTCGCCGGGCAGGCGGTCGGCGCATCGTCTCCGGCCCTTTTTCTGCCATCGCCGATGTCTTCACCGGCGTCGACGGCACGCGCATCCCGTCCCTCCTGGCCAGCGGCGAAATGGTCTATTTCAGCTTCCTGCTGCGGAAGCCTGCCGCCGCAGGTTGAGCGCGGCGGGTTGACGGCGGCTGGCAAATCGGGGATTGTCCGGGCCAACATGCTGCGACTGACGACGCTTCGACTTATTGGCTGACCCGCCGCCCCGGTTCGTCCGGGGCCCTTGCGGGTCGCTTGTCGTTCGTCTTCTACCACCACCAGTCGCCGCCACCCTTTTTATCCATCGCAGTGTTCGTTTGAGCCATACGGCCGTGCGCGGCGCGAGGAGTCCATCAATGTCATCCCAGAAGCCCATGATGCCGAACGCGGCCGAAAAATACGTCCCGTTCAAGCCGGTCGAGATCAAGGATCGACGATGGCCCAACGCCGTCATCACCAAGCCGCCGATCTGGTGTGCGGTCGATCTGCGCGACGGCAACCAGGCCCTCATCGAGCCGATGGATTCCGACCGCAAGACCCGCATGTTCAAGCTGCTCTGCGACATGGGCTTCAAGGAGATCGAGGTCGGCTTCCCCGCCGCCTCCGAGACCGACTTCGACTTCGTGCGCGAGCTCATCGAGAAGAAGATGATCCCCGACGACGTCACCATCCAGGTGCTGACGCAGAGCCGCCCGGAATTGATCGAGCGCACCTTCGAGGCCTGCCGCGGCGCCAAGCGCGTCATCGTCCATCTCTACAACTCGACCTCGACGCTGCAGCGCCGCGTCGTGTTCGGCATGGACTATAGCGGTATCATCGACATCGCCGTGTCGGGCGCCAAGCTGGTCAAGCAGTTGGCCGACGCCGATCCGAAGACCGAGTGGGTGTTCGAGTATTCGCCCGAAAGCTTCACCGGCACCGAACTGGA
>JAIUOY010000193.1:0-18527 GCA_020160995.1 Pseudomonadota bacterium
CGGCAGCAGGACAGCCAGGACCCAGGCGAGACCCGCCCAGGTGAAGATCAGGTTCAGCGCATCGGCGAACCACGGCAGCCAGCCGGCGACGAAGTGGAACTTCTGCCAGAAGGTGAGCTTGGTCTGGTTGCCCAGCATCTTGCCGGCATGCGCCTTCATGATCTGCATGGCGCCGTAGGCCCAGCGGAAGCGCTGCTTCTTGTAGCCGGCGAAATGGTCAGGGGTCAGGCCATGGCCGAAGCGCTCGCGGCTGTACATCGCGCCGTAGCCGTTCTCCATCAGCCGCAGGCCGAGCTCGGTGTCCTCGGTGATGCACCAGGTCGCCCAGCCGCCCATTTCCTCCATGCAGGAACGGCGCACGAGGGTCATCGTGCCATGCTGGATGATGGCATCGTATTCGTTGCGCAGGCACATGCCGATGTCGAAGAAACCGGCATATTCCCAGTTCAGCATCTCCTTGAACCGATCACCCTTCCAGTCGCGGTGATCCTGCGGCGCCTGCACGTAGCTGATCTTGGCGTCGTCGAAATACGGCACCAGCGCCTTCAGCCAGTCGGGGCGCACCATGTAGTCGCTGTCGATGACGCCGATCACCTCGGCATCGGGCGCAGTCTGGCTCAACACATAGTTCAGCGCGCCGGCCTTGAAGCCCTTCATCACGTCGAAGTGGAAGAACTTGAAGCGCTCGCCGAGCTGGGCGCAGTAGTCCTGCACCGGACGCCACACCGCGGGATCCTTGGTGTTGTTGTCGATGACGATGACTTCGAAGTTCGGATAGTCGAGCTGCTGCAGCGAATCGAGCGTCTGGATCACCATCGCCGGCGGCTCGTTGCAGATCGCCAGATGGAGCGAGACCTTGGGCCAGTGGCGATCGGCCGGCTGGCGGGCAATCATCTCGGCAGCCGGCAGGGCCTCGCGCGTCCAACGACCGCGCCAGATCGTTTCCGCCATTTCCAGCGCCTGGATCAGCGCCATACCGAGGCTGATCACCAGGAAGAAGGCGAGTACGCCCCAGCTCACCATCTCCGAGGCGAGCATGTAGGTCCCGGCGGCAACCGACGCGCCATAGACGACGGCACTCACCGACAGGGCCACGAGGCTGCAGAAGCCCAGCTGGCCTATTGCGCCTAGGCGCGGCCAACGCCACAGGAAGAGCAGCATCAGCGGCAGCGACGCCGCAAGCGACCAGGCAGCGCACGCGGTCCATTGCGGGAAGCGTTCGACAGGGCCGGTCCAGGCAAACTTCTGCTGGCGGTCGGCGTTCCACAGGCCCCAGTAGCCACCTGCCTTGCCCTCGAGGTCGTAGGACTTCCAGGGCTGGTCGACGGCTTCGACGACGAAGGTGTCGATATTCTGCGAGCGCAGCCACGCTACCATGTCGCGCACGTTCTTGGCCTGTTCGGCCGGCGTCGCGTACTTGACCAGGCCCGTAGCCGGGCTGCGCCGCGCCGCGCCGTTCGACGGCCAGCCGACCTCGGTCACGACGATGTTCTTGTTGGGATAGAGCTTGCGCAGCAGCGCGATCTTTTCCTTCACGTACTCGAGCGGCGTCGCGCTCGACTGCTCGTCCCAGTAGGGCAGGATGTGCACGGCCAGATAGTCGACCTCGCGCACCAGCTCGGGATAGCGCTCCCAGATGTGCCACGGCTCGGCCGTGCTGACGGGCACCTTGACGTTGCGCTTGACGTTCCGGATCTCGCGGATGAGCTGCGCCGGGCTGACGGCATTGGGATCGCGCTGGTCGCGCTCGCCGTCCCAGCGCAGGATGTTCTCGTTGCCGACCAGCACGCGCTCGACGCTGGGGTTCTGGTTGGCGATGCGGATCAGCGCGCCGGTTTCCTCGCCGTTCACCTCGCCGGCCTCGCGGCCGAACTGCTGCTTGGCTTCGTTGGCGCTGTAAATCCAGGCGCCGGGGACAAGCTTAAGCCCGTACTTCGTGGCAAGGGCCGGCATCACGTCGCCGCCGTCGGTCGTGCGGTAGGTACGAACGTAGTTGACCTTGCCGGAGAGCATTGCGAAGTCGCGCTCCATCTGCTCCTTGCGCGGCTTGATCTGCGGCGTCGGCGCGTCGGTCACGGCGGTGCGCAGGAAGCTCCACACGCCGCTCGACTTGCCTTCGAGCGGATCCTGGTCCTTCGCCCACGGCGCGTAAGTCACGCCATGCAACGGACCTTCGACATTGGCGGCCTGGAGATAGCCATCGAGCAGGCGCCAGCCGACAACCGTGGCCAACGCCGCAATCAGAAGAACGAGACCCCGACGCATCATGAAAGGTTTGACAGCTCCGGCTTCCGCCGATGGCGCATGCTCGCTTCGGGGATCGCGGTCGCATGTCTCCTGCGGACGACTGGCGTCGACGCAAGGACCGTGCCGGATCGACTCACCAAACGAGCCGACTACCACGCAGTGCGGCAGACCTCTTGGAGGTTTCCTTGCGCCAGATTTCCTCGTCTACGACCCTTCGCAGGCGATCAGGCGACGCCGCGATCTATAGCCCGCGTCTCCCCCAACGGTAAAGAGACCGACAGGGATGATGGCCAAAATGCCTAATTCTCCGCTGGCTTTGGCCCGAGACCTTCGCCAAAACGCCACAAAGAATGACCGATCAAGATCCGACGGCAGCACCGGCCAGCGTGCCGCCATCCCTTCATGCAACCTATCGGGCTGCGGACCGTTACGGTTTTCTTGAGCGCGCCGGCGCGCGCATTCGGTACGCCTGGTGGAACAGCCCGGGACCAGGTCCGGCCCGGGGCACCGTCGTCGTCCTGACCGGCCGGGCCGAGTTCATCGAGAAATATTCGACCGAAGTCGTGGGCGAACTCCTGGCGCGGGGCTATGCCGTCGCGGCCATGGACTGGCGCGGCCAGGGCCTGTCCGACCGCCCCCTGGCCGACCGCGGCAAAGGCCATATCGACAATTTCACCACCTACATGGCCGACGTCCGGCTGTTCCTCGACAGCGTCGTCGGGCCCGCCGCGCCTCGGCCTGTCCTGGCGCTCTGCCATTCCATGGGCGGCCATATCCTGATGCGCGATCTCGCCGAGAACGGGCCGGGCCCGCTGGCGGCGGCCTTGTTCGTCTCGCCGATGACCGGCCTCTATCGCGAAGCCATGTTGCGGTCGGTGCTGATGCTGATGCCGGAGGTCCCCATCGTCGAGGAGCGCTACCTCTTCGGCACCGGACCATTCGTGCTGCTGGCCCGCGAATTCAACTCCAATATCGTCACCCACGACGAGCGGCGTTACCGCTTCACCGACGACTGGTTCACGGCCGATCCCCGACTTGCCCTCGGCGGACCGACCCTGGGCTGGGGCCGCCAGGCGGTCCGCTCGATGGCCACCGCCCTGCAGCCCGGATATCTCGAACGCATAGAGCTGCCGTTGCTGCTCATCACAGCGGGTGAAGACCGGCTGATCGATCCCAAGAGCCATGCCGTGGTTGCAGCCCGGCTCCGGCACGGCGAGCACTTCACAATCGCCCATGCCCGCCATGAGATCATGATGGAAACCGACGACATCCGGGCCTTGTTCTGGGAGGCCTTCGATCGGTTGGCGAAAGGCGTACTGAGCTGAAATGACCGAAGTGCAGATGCTGGTGATTGCCGGCGCGTTCATCGTCGCCGGGATCGCCAAGGGTGCCATCGGCATCGGCCTCCCGCCTATCGCCATCGGGCTCATGACACTCGCCATCCCGCTCGAGGATTCGCTGGCGATCATGACCATCCCGACACTGATCACGAACGTCTGGCAGGCGATCTATGGCGGTGGCTTCTGGCGCCTGTTCCGCCGCTTCTGGACTCTCGCCGTTCCCGGTGTGGTATCCCTGCTCCTCGTCGCCGCAACCCTGGGGCAATTGGGCTCTGCCCGTGCAACCGCATGGCTTGGCGTGATGCTGGCCGCCTACTCGGTGGTTGCCTTGCTCGCCTGGCGCCCGAAAGTGTCCATCGAGACCGAGCGCTGGGCCAATCCGTTAATTGGCGTTTCGAGTGGCGCCATTGCGGGCGTTACTGGCATCTCCGCCGTTCCTTTCCTGCCCTACATGCAGTCGCTCGACATCAACAAGAATGATCTCGTTCAGGCATTGGGCATCATGTTCATCTTCCTGATCGGTGCGCTCAGCCTGGCGCTGTTCCGACAGGGCGCCTTCGATGCCACCAACACCATCGGTGGCTTTGCGGCGGTGATACCGACGTCGATCGGCGTCTGGATCGGGCAGAAGTCCCGCGAAGCGCTGTCGCCCGAGATGTTCCGCCGCATCTTCCTGGTCGGGTTGCTGGGCATCGGCCTGCACATGACCCGTGGCTTGCTATAAACTGGAACCTATGTCCCTCCCCCCATTCAAGGTCACGATCTGCGGCATCCCCGAGCTGTCGCAGCATTGCTCCGTCGGCGTCAGCCATGTCCTGTCGATCATCGACACCCACGAGCCACGCCCGCTGGCGCTCGACGACTATTTCGAGATCGACCACGAGCTGATCCGCTTCGACGACGTGGTGGCGGAGTATCCGGGCTTCGAGGCCTGCACGCCGGCGCATATCGAGAAGGTTCTGGCGTTCGGCGAGCGCATCCATGCGCGGCCCGACGGCCATGTACTGGTGCATTGCCACGCCGGTGTCTCGCGTTCGACCGCGGCGGCGGCCATCCTCATGGCTCAGAACGCGCCCGGCTATGAAGAGCAAGCCTTCCTGAAGCTGCTGGAACTGCGCAAGCACGGCTGGCCCAATACGCGCATGGTCGAGTTTGCCGACACGCTCCTGAAGCGCGACGGTGCGATGCTGCGAGGGCTTGTCGCCTATCGCAAGGCACTTCTGGAGGTGAAGCCGCACCTCACCGAGATCATCCGCAACATCGGCCGCGGCCACGAAATCCCGGCATAGCCGTCGAGGGCGCGCCATCCATTGGCACGCCCTCGACTGTCTTAGCTGCGATGAAACACCAGCGTCCGCACCTCGATGCTCTCGCGCGGCGGCGCGTCGGCGGCCGCAGTCGGATCGGTGAAGGCGCTGTGCGGCGTGAAGCGCGCCGGAACGCCGGTCGATGTATCGGCGCACTTCAGGAGAAGCGCCTCGTCGGTGCGCATCTGCGGCACGTAGTACCAGCGATGCGTCGGGTTGTACTTCACCGAATAGGTCTCGCCGACGCGATGCGGATAGACGAGATCGGACGGCACCAGGTCGTCGGAATGGATGGTCGTCGCGTCGCATACGGCGAGCGGTGAATCCTGTAGCGGTCCCTTGATCGGTCGCCACAGATTGATGACCTGAACGCGGCCCTTCAGCAGTTCCTCCGCTTCGTCCGGCAGCAGGTCGCGTACGCGCTGCGGCCCGGACCGCGCGGTATGGTCGATATGGACACGGCGCACCGGCTGACGCGGCGCATCGGCCTGCATCTGGGCATCGGGTACGCGGCGGCGAGTCGTATGATCGAAGATGTGGACGCGATAGGCACCCGTCGCCTGCTTCACGAGGCGCTCGACCTCGGGATAGTAGACACGGCGCACTTCTTCATCGTCGAAGAAGTCCTTTACGGCGCTGCGATGCTGCAGCAGCGCGAATCCGTTGGCGTCGAGCGACACGTGCCCGGCGATGGGCCGCGCATCGCGGATCTTCACCGCATGCACCTCGTGTTCAGCATTGGTGCGCGGCACGCCGGCCGGCGGCTCGAACGTATAGTTGCGCGGCCGCTCCGCCATCGGAACGAGATAGTTCATGTCGGCGGTGACGTGGGACAGGTTGGAAAGGATGTCGAGATTCTCTTGCAGCGTCATGGGGGCAAAACCTCCGAATGTGTTCGGATGATTTTGGGCCTGCCGCCTTTACGCGCCATGGAGAAGAGTTGCGGCGCTTCATGAGGGGAGATTATCCGAAAGGAAAACCTCTTCTCCTGTCGAGCCTCGCCGCAGCACGTTCAGGTTGGCGCGGGCTCCTGCGCATAGGCCGATGCCAGACGACGGTGGAAATCGACGACCAACGTGCTTTCCTTCGCGCACATCACGCCGCCCGCACGATCCGCCTGCAACTGCTCGCAGGCTTGCTTGACGAGATCGGCGGCCTGAGCGTGCGCTTCGACAGCGCCGCCGAAGACATGGGTGAAGAGTCGCGTGCGCAAAAAAGTGTGCGGCACGACCTGCTCGACGATCACGACCGATCCTGCCCGCCGCATCACCAGTAACGGCCAGCGCCACACGAAGTCAGGCGACGGTTCATGCTCGGCAAGCAGATGCTCGACACAGACCTTCCAGTTGCAGGCGATGTCCGTCACCGATGTGCCGCCATAGGTCGGCAAGTCCGCGTCGATCCCAGCGATGGCCGGCGGCGAACTCAGGCTGAAGAAAACAATGCCCGACACGGTCGTCGTCGCCAGGCTCGCGAGGTGCAGGTCCTCCGACTGCGGATCCCTCGGTGCGACCGGCGCCGGGGCACTCAGAAAGCGGCCCTGAAGATCGTAGGTCCAGCCGTGGAAGCGACAGCGAAAGCTTTGGCAGTTCCCCGACGGCGTCCCCACGACCTGCATGTTCTGGTGCCGGCAGGCGTTGCGCAGGACGCGGACGACGCCATCCCCATCGCGAACGCCAAAGACGCTCCAGCCGCCCACGCTGGCCGCCAGGAAGTCCCCGGAGCGCCCGATCTGGGCCTCCGCGCAAAGCGGCAGCCAGTCGCCCGAGAAAACAGTGCGCTTCTCAGTCTGGAAGGCCTCGCCGGCGGTGTAGTCCGGAGTTTTCATGTAATTTAGTATACAATACTGCCGAATTCAGATTCAATTTTGACTCATATCTTCATAATTGTATACGATCCTGCTTCCAATCCGAAGGAGGCCTCACATGGCAAAGAGTGCGTTCCGTCAGGCTCTCGAAGAAGCGATCGAACAGCGTCATTCGGCCGTGCATCCCTGGAGCGAGGCCTGGACCTCGGGCAAGCTCGACCGGCGGCTGCTGGGCGAATGGGTGAAGCAGCACTTCCATTATGTGAGCCACTTCTCGGAGTGGCTGGGCGTCGTCTACGCCTCCTGCCCGCACTGGGACGTGCAGCACTTCCTGCTGGAGAACATCACCGAGGAAGAAGGCTTCGTGGGCTCGGGCGACTTCGCGGCCGTGCGCCATTCCGATCTCCTGCTCGACTTCGCCGAGACCTGCGGCATGAAGCGGTCGGAAGTCCTGGCCGCCCAGACCAACGGCGAGCTGTTGCCCGAAACCCTCGGCCTGCAGAGCTGGTGCGCCACGCAGGCCCACAAGCCCTTCGTCGAGGCGCTGTCGGGTCTGCTGATCGGCCTCGAAAGCCAGGTCCCCCGCATCTACAGCAAGACCACCCCGCCGCTCCTCGAGAAGTATGGCTTCGCCGAGGACGAAGTGACCTTCTTTACCCTGCACATCGTGGCCGACGCCGAGCATGGCGAGAAAGGCTTCGAGATCGTGGAGAAGTACGCCACCACCGACGAACTGCGCACGGCCTCCATCCGGCTCGTCAGGGAAGCGACAATGATGCGCCGCCTTTACCTTGACGGCCTCTATCGCAAGTTCCTGGTGCAGCCGCAGGCGGAAGGCAAGAAGCTCGCGGCCTGACCTCGTGGCGTAACCAGGGATCGAAGCGTGCACACCTACAAGACCCTCACCCTCGCCGAGGCGCATACCATCCTCGACGCGGCGCAGAAGAAGGCGGAGGAACTCGGCATTCCCGAGGTCCTTTGCGTGGCCGACAATGCCGGCTATCCGATCGCACTCCGACGGCTCGACGGCGGCAAGGTGACGAGCGTGCAGATCGCCATGAACAAGGCGTTCACCGCAGCGGGCCACCGCAAGCGTACCGACAACTACAAGAACGCCTATCCCGGCGAAGAGGCGTTCGGCATCTTCACCCAGCACGAGGGCCGCTTCACGGTGTTCGTGGGGGGCTTCCCGATCTTCGTGGATGGCCAGTGCGTCGGCTCCATCGCCGCCTCCGGCGGCAACGGCGAACAGGACATCGCCTGCTGTGAAGCCGGCATCGCCGCCTTCATGGCGACCCTGAAAGCCTGATCATGGCCGCCGACCGCACCTCCCTCAGCAAGGTCGTGAGCGACCAGATCCGTGGCCAGATCCTGGAAGGCAAGTTCCGGCCCGGCGAGCGTCTGGTCGAGGACAGGCTCTCCGCCGATCTCGGCGTGTCGCGCGTGCCGGTGCGCGAGGCCCTGCTCGGCCTTTCCATCGAAGGGCTGGTGCGGCTGGAGCCGCGCCGCGGCGCCACCGTCGCCGAGATAACGCCGGAGATCGTGGCCGAGCTGGTCGAAGTTCGCGCCCTGCTGGAGGGCCAGAACGCCCGTCTGGCAGCGCGCCGTCACGATCCCGAGATCATGGCCGAGCTACGCGAGACGCTGAAGCACGGCAACGAGGCCGCCGAAGCCGGCACGCCCGAACAGCTCGCGCGGCTGAACGGCGAGTTCCATGAGCGGCTGGCCGAGGCCAGTCGCAACTCGGTGCTGACGGAGATCATGCGCTCCCTGCGCGAACGCACCAGTATCGCCTTCGCCATCAACGGCCGCGACCGAGCCCGCGAGGACTGGAAGGAACATGCCGGCATCCTCGCCGCCGTGATCGACGGCGACGAGGAACTGGCGGCTTTGCTGGCGACGCGCCACGTCCACAAAGCCGCCGAAGCGTTTGCGCGAGCGCATGCCGCCGCGACAAACGACGCGGCAGATTGAACGGTCAGGAACGAACTAACGCCCCTTCATCGGCAGGCCGCCGAGATGCGTGCCGGCATCGACGATCAGGAACTCGCCGGTGATGTTGCTGGCGCTGGTGAGGAAGAAGATCGCCGCCTCGGCCATCTGCTCGGGCGTGCCCGCCTGGCGCAACGGCGTCGTCTGTTCCTGGGCCTGCTTCAGCTTTTCGTAGTTCTCCTCGCCCAGGGCACCCAGCAGCCAGCGGGTCTGGATGAAGCCCGGACATACGGTGTTCACGCGGACCGCCGGCCCGAACCAGCGCGCCAGGGATAGCGTCAAGGTGTTGAGCGCGCCCTTCGAGGCCGCATAGGGAATCGACGTGCCGACGCCCATCACGCCTGCAATCGAGGAGATGTTCACGATCGAACCGCGATCCTGGTTCTCGTCCCACTGCTTCTTCATCGTGGGATAGACGGCCCGGCTCATCATGTAGGGGCCGGTGACGTTGACCCGGAGGATGCGGTCGAAATCCTCAGGCGTCACGCCGTCGAGGTCACCCTGGTTCTGGAACTTGGTCGTGCCGGCATTGTTGATCAGGCCGTCGATGCGACCCCACTTCTTCATC
Source organism: Pseudomonadota bacterium (assembly GCA_020160995.1). Taxonomy (GTDB): domain Bacteria; phylum Pseudomonadota; class Alphaproteobacteria; order Reyranellales; family Reyranellaceae; genus Reyranella. Next base: position 9,262 of record JAIUOY010000193.1, read on the forward strand.
GTCTCGGCGGCGAGCTTCTTGCAGTCCGCATCCTGGCCCATGTCGGCCTGCACCAGGATCGCCTCGACGCCCTTGGCCTTCACCGCCTCGTAGGTCGCGTCGGCTTCCTTCTTGCTCTTGGTGTAGTTGATCACGACGTTCCAGCCGCGGCCCGCCAGATCGACCGCACACGCAGCGCCCAGACCTGTGGCCGAGCCCGTCACGATTGCGACCTTGTTCGATTTCGCCATGCTTCTCTCCCGATATCTCGCGGCCCCTTTCATAGGCTAGGATCGGCCACCAAGGCAAAGCAACGAGAGCAACGGGAGCGCGGGCGAAACATGGCCGATCTGTTTTCGATGAAGGGGCGCGTCGTTCTGCTAACGGGTGCCTCGCGCGGGCTAGGCCGCGACATGGCGCAGACCCTGGCGGGCGCCGGTGCCACCGTGCTCTGCGCCGGCCGCACCGTGAAGGAACTCGAAACCACCGTGCGAGCGATCACACGCAAGGGCGGCAAGGCCCACGTCGTGCCGCTCGATATCACCGACGAGGCGGCCGTCTGCCAGCAGGTCGAGGCGATCGTGCGGCGGCATCGACGCATCGACGTGCTGATCAACAATGCCGGCATCCTCTATCGCCAGGATGCCGTCGACACGCCGACGGAAACGTTTCGCAAGACGGTCGAGACCGACCTCGTCGCCCAGTTCGTGGTGGCGCGCGAAGTCGGACGCCACATGCTGAAGCGCAAGTATGGCCGTATCGTCAACATCTCCTCGGTCATGGCGATCCTCGGCCGCGCCTCGGTAGCGGGCTATGTCGCGGCCAAGCACGGCGTCGTGGGCCTCACCAAGACGCTGGCAGCGGAACTCGGCCCCAACATCACGGTGAACGCCATCGCACCGGGTTACATCCGCACGGAGATCAACGTGGCGCTGCAGAAGAACAAGGACTTCAGCGGCATGCTGGAGCGCCGTACCGCGGCCAGCCGCTGGGGCAAGCCCGAAGACCTGCGCGGGGCGCTGCTGCTCCTGGCCTCCGACGCCGGCGCCTACACCACCGGCCATACGCTGGTGGTCGACGGCGGCCTGACGACGATCCTGGCCTGACCATGCACCTCACCTCGATGCCCCGCTGGGCGATCCTGCTGTTGGGCGTCGCGCTGCTCGCCCTCGGCTTTGCCGCGCACAAAGGCTGGCTGCGCGATCCGTCGCTGGCGCGGACCGACTATATCGGCGGCACCGACGTGTCGGTCGAGGACGCGAAGCTCTATCGTGCCGTACCCTTCGAATGGCGGGTGAACACCGCGGGCGGATCGTTCAAGGGCGACGACCGGGCCTATGTGCGCATCGATCCTTCCGGTGAGAGCACCCTGCTCTGCGGTTGGATCCGGCTCGACAAGGGCGGCGCCTCGATGCGCGCGACACGATGGCTGAGCGAAGCCCGCCTCAATATCGGGGACCTGAAGGTTTCCGCCCTCTTCATCGCGCCTGTCGAGAAGACACCGGGCGATGGGCTGAGCGCCGGCTGCGCCCGCCTCGATCCCGGCGTGAAGCCGGCCGTCGATGCCCCCCTGGCGCTGGAGGGTCCTCCCGTTCGAGAGTGACGAGCGTCACACCCCCAGCCGGCGCATGATCTCCGCAACGATGTCGGACGGCCCGCCGTGGACGTCGACGATGATCGGATGCTCGTCGGGCTCGGGTTCCTGCAGGGTCGCGAACTGGCTGTCGAGCAGGCCGACCGGCATGAAGTGTTCATGCCGTGCGGCCATGCGGTGCTGGATGAGGTCGCGCGATCCCCGGAGATAGACAAGCGCCACCTCCGGCCGATCTCCGACGATGATCTCGCGGTAGGCCCGTTTCAGCGCCGAGCAGGTGACCACGCCGTTCTCGCCCTGGGCCCGCCAATCGTCGATCTCGCGTGCAATCGATTGCAGCCAGGGCAGCCGGTCGGCATCCGTGAGCGGCGTGCCGCTCTTCATCTTCTCGACATTGGCGCGCGGGTGCACGTCGTCGCCTTCGAGGAAGCGCGCACCCAGCGCCCCTGCCAGCATGGCAGCGACGGTTGTCTTGCCCGAACCGGACACGCCCATGACGACGATGATGGTCTTCATTGCCCACGAGCCTATCATGGGCCCGGCTCGGAAAACGAACGGGAGAGACGGATGCAGCTTGGCATGGTCGGCCTGGGACGCATGGGGGGCAATCTCGTGCGGCGCCTGGCGCGGCAGGGACACGAATGCATCGTGTTCGACGAAAATCCGGCGGCAGTCGCCTCTCTGGCTGACGAGCCTGTCCACGGTGGCGCCGATCTTGCCGACCTGGTGCGGCACCTTGCGAGGCCGCGGGCCGTCTGGGTGATGCTGCCGGCGGGCGAGATCACCGAGCAGACCGTCGCGCGACTGGGCACGTTGCTGGAGCCCGGCGATACGATCATCGACGGCGGCAACACGTTCTTTCAGGACGATGTTCGCCGCGCCGCCGCCATGAAGGCCAAGGGCATCCACTATCTCGACTGCGGCACCAGCGGCGGCGTCTGGGGTCTGGAGCGCGGCTACTGCCTGATGATCGGCGGCCCCAGAGAAGCCGTCGACCGGCTCGACCCGATCTTCAGTGCCCTTTCCCCGGGCGAAGGCACGATCGCCAAGACACCGCATCGCGAGGACCGCGACCCCCGCGTCGAGCGCGGCTACCTGCACTGCGGCCCGAGCGGCGCGGGCCACTTCGTGAAGATGATCCATAACGGCATCGAGTACGGCATGATGCAGGCCTTCGCCGAAGGCTTCGAGATCCTGAAGAAGGCCTCCTCCCCCCACATACCGGAGGAGCGGCGCTACGACTTCGATCTCGCCGACATCGCCGAGGTCTGGCGCCGCGGCAGCGTCGTCAGCTCGTGGCTGCTCGACCTGACGGCATCGGCGCTGGCCGAGGATCCGGCACTCGGCAAATACTCGGGCTTCGTCGAGGACTCGGGCGAAGGTCGCTGGACGATCAACACGGCCATCGAAGAGGCTGTGCCCGCGGACGTGCTGTCTGCGGCGCTCTACGCCCGCTTCCGGTCGCGCGACAAGGAAGGCACGGCCAACAAGCTCCTGTCCGCCATGCGCCACGCCTTCGGCGGCCATGTCGAACCCAAGAAGTAGCTAGAGGAACGACATGCCGCCGCTCAATGCCACCGTCTGGCCGGTCATGTAGGCGTTGCCAATCACCATCAGCACGGCCTGGGCGCACTCCTCCGCCGTGCCGAAGCGGCCCAGCGGAACGCGGTCCGGCGACGAGGCGAGACCGGCCCGCACCATGTCGGTCTCGATCAGCGAGGGCGCCACGGCATTGACGGTGACTCCGTCCTTCACGACGCGGGCGGCGTAGCCGCGGGTCAAGCCTTCCATGCCCGCCTTGGACGCATTGTAGTGCGGCCCGATGCCTCCCGCGCCGCGTGCTGCACCGGAAGAAATGTTGACGATGCGGCCCCACTTTCGCGCCCGCATGCCGGGCAGGACGGCCTTGGTGCAAAGAAAGGCCGATTTCAGGTTTACCGCAATCGTGCGGTCGAACTCATCCTCGGTGAGGTCGTCGATGCCGCGGATGATCGCGAGGCCGGCATTGTTCACCAGCACGTCGACCGGCCCCAGTTCGCGCTCCACCGCCGCCACCATGTCGGCAACGGCGCGGCCGTCGGACACGTCGGCGGCCACGTCCATCGCCTTGCCACCGTCACGCTGGATAGCGGCGACCACATCGCGTGCGTCGGCGGCTCGTTCGCGGTAGTTCACAGCGACGGCGGCCCCGGCTTCCGCCAGCGAGAGCGCAACCGCGCGACCGATGCCGCGCGAGGCACCCGTCACCAAGGCCGTCCGGCCTGCCAGCGTTTTCAAGGTCAAACCTCGTCGACGCCGAAGGCCTGACGCATGGCCTTCACGCCCTCCTGGTGCGGTGTCCACAGACGGCCGCCCACCAGGCCGCCATCGACCACGAGGTCGTGGCCGTTGATGAAGGTCGAGTCGTCGGAGGCCAGGAACACGGCGGCGTGGGCAATGTCGTCGGTGAGGCCGGCGCGCGGGATCGGCTGGTTCTTGGCCATGCTGGCCTTCACCGCCTCTGCGTAGCCGTCGGCCCTGTCGGCGGGCAGCCCGAGCGCCTTGGCAAAGATGCCAGTGGCGATTCCGCCGGGCGAGATCGAATTCACCCGCACCCCCTTCTCGCCGAGCTGCATGGAAACGCAGACCGTGAGATGGACCACGGCGGCCTTGGCGGCGCTGTAGATCATCGATGTGGAGTAGCCGGCCCGGCGGGCGGCAACGCTGCCATTGTTGATGATGCTGCCCGAACCCTGCTTCATCATGATCGGGGCGACATGCTTCATGCCGAGCATCACCGACCGCACCAGGGTCGCCATGGCGGCGTCGAAGCCCTCTACCGGCACGGTTTCGATGCCACCGACCGGCGCCGGGCCGCCGGCATTGTTGAACAGGCAGTCGATCCGCCCCCACTTGGAGAGGCAGGTATCGAGCACTTTCTTCACATCGGCTTCCTGCGTGGCGTCTGCTTGTACGAACACGCAGCGGTCCTTGCCCAGTGCCTCTTCCAGGGATCGGCCGAGCTCGGCACGCCGGCCGGTGGCCACCACGCGGGCGCCCTCCGCGACGAAAAGCTCGACCGTGCGGCGTCCGATGCCGCTGGTCGCGCCCGTCACGATGGTGATCTTGCCGTCGAGCTTGCCCATGAAAATCTCCCCTTTTTGCAGGATGGGATGATACACCAACGGCCACGAGGAGAAGCGCATGACGGTGTTGGGCATTCTGGGCGGAAGTGGCGTCTACGATATCGCCGGTCTTGAGAAGGCCGAATGGCGGCGGGTGGCCTCGCCCTTCGGCCAGACGTCCGACGAGTTCCTGTTCGGCGTCCTCGACGGGCTCGACGTCGTCTTCGTGCCGCGTCACGGCCGCGGCCATCGCCATTCGCCGACCTCGATCAACTACCGCGCCAACATCGACGCCCTGAAGCGCGTGGGTGTCACCGACATCCTCTCGCTGTCGGCCTGCGGCTCGTTGCGCGAAGACCTGCCGCCGGGGCATTTCGTCGTCGTCGACCAGTTCATCGACCGCACCTTCGCCCGCGAGAAGAGCTTCTTCGGCGAGGGGCTGGTGGCACACGTCTCGATGGCGCAACCGACCTGCAATCGCCTGGCGCAGGCCGCCTACGATTGCGCGAAAGCGGCGGGTTTTCCCGTGAAGCTTGGCGGCACCTACATCGCGATGGAAGGTCCGCAGTTCTCGAGCCTGGCCGAGTCCAAGCTCTACCGGAGCTGGGGCTGCGACGTCATCGGCATGACCAACATGCCGGAGGCCAAACTCGCCCGCGAGGCGGAGATTTGCTACGTCACCGTCGCCATGGTCACGGACTTCGACTGCTGGCATCCCGATCATGACCACGTGCAGGTGGCCGACATCGTGCGCGTCCTGCTCGACAATGCCGAGAAGGCCAAGACGCTGGTCACCATGATCGCGCCGCGCCTCAAGAAGACACGGCCTGAAGTATGCCCCGCCGGCTGCGACCGGGCCCTGGAACATGCGCTGATCACGGCACCGGCCGCACGGTCAGGCGAACTCGTCGCGAAGCTGGATGCCGTCGCCGGTCGCGTGCTGAAGCAGTGACCCAGTGACCCGTTCCCTTCCTGCGTATTCCGTCCTTCGCGAGAGCTGCACCGAGATTGCGGAAGCAGCCGCCGCCGAAATCATGCGCATCTATGCCGGCGATCTCGGCGTGCGTAACAAGGCCGACAAGAGCCCTGTCACCGATGCAGACCACGCGGCAGAGGCGGTCATCCTGGCGGGCCTGCGCGAGCTCACGCCCGGCATCGCCATCGTCGCCGAAGAAGAGATGGCAGCCGGCCGCAAGCCCACACTCGATGGCGGGCCGTTCTGGCTGGTCGATCCGCTCGACGGCACCAAGGAATTCATCAAGAGGAACGGCGAGTTCACCGTGAACATCGCCCTGATCGAGGAGGGACGGCCGACGCTCGGCATCGTGCTCGCGCCGGCGACCGGCCTGCTGTGGCGCGGCGTGGCCACTCTGGGGGCCGACAAGCGCGAGCGCGGCGGCGCCTTCACCGCGATCGCCACGCGTTCGCCGCCGCCCCAAGGCCTCACGGCCTGCGCCAGCCGCAGCCACGCGATCTACAGCGACCTTGATATCTGGTTTCGCAATCAAGGCCTGACGGTCGCCGAGCGGCTGGAAGCAGGATCGTCGCTCAAGTTCTGTCTGATCGCCGAAGGCAGAGCCGACATCTATCCGCGCTTCGGCCCCACCAGCGAATGGGACACGGCCGCCGGACAGGGCGTCCTCGAAGCCGCGGGCGGCGAGGTCGTGACGGTCAATGGCAAGCCCCTGACCTACGGCCATCCGCCGTTCCTCAACCCGCATTTCATCGCCCGCACCAAGGCGGCGCGATGAAAGTCGTCGAGCCGACAGCGCAATCGGTTGCCGAAGCGGCGACACTTCTGCGCGACGGCAAGCTGGTCGCCTTCCCGACCGAGACGGTCTACGGGCTGGGGGGCGATGCGACCAACGAGCGTGCGGTTGCCGCGATCTTCGAGGCCAAGGGCCGGCCGCAGTTCAATCCCCTGATCAGCCATGTGCTGGATGCCGCCGCAGCCCGGCAGTTCGTGCGCTGGAACGAGACGGCAGAAAGACTGGCGGCTCACTTCTGGCCCGGCCCCCTCACCCTGGTTCTACCGCGTGCCGACGGATCGCCGATTTCGCTTCTGGCGACGGCCGGTCTCGATACCGTGGCGATCCGCGCACCTTCACATCCCGTGGCGCAGGCTCTGATCCGTGCCGCCGGTCGCCCCGTCGCCGCGCCATCGGCAAACCGCAGCGGCGCCATAAGCCCGACGCGGGCCGAGCATGTCGCGGAGTCGCTGGGCGACAAGGTGCCGATGATCCTCGATGGCGGCCCCTGCCTGGTCGGCGTCGAGTCGACCGTGCTCGATCTCTCGACGGCGACGCCCACGCTTCTGCGCCCCGGCGGCGCGACGCGCGAGGCGATCGAGAAAGTGATCGGCCCGATTGCCCTCAGCCATGCGATCCCGACCGGCGAGGCGTCGCATAAGTCGCCCGGCCAGATGCAGAGCCACTATGCACCGGAGCGGCCGATGCGGCTGGAGGCGACCAGCGTTGGGGTCGACGAAGGGTTGCTGGCGTTCGGCCCGACCGTGCCCACAGGCGCCATGCTGACCTACAATCTCAGCCCGACGGCGGACCTCGGCGAAGCGGCGGCCAATCTCTTCTCCATGCTGCGCGCGCTCGACAGGCCGGGGATCGGCCGCATCGCGGTCATGCACATTCCGCAAACAGGCCTCGGCCTTGCGATCAACGACAGGCTCCGTCGTGCCGCCGCGGATGACGGCACCAACCAGCGCGGCTAGTCTGCAGCAAACCAGAGGAAACGATGCCCGATACCGTCATCCCGCCCGTCATTCCGACCGCCCCGGTCACACCCGCTCTCCTGGAGGCGCTGCGCGCCATCGTCGGCGACAAGGGTTTGATTCAGGACGAACCGGGCAAGCAGCCCTTCGTCACCGACTGGCGCGGCTCAATCGTGGGCAATGCAGCCGTCGTGGTGCGCCCGGCGACCGTGGAAGAAGTCTCCAAGGTCGTGAAGCTCTGCTACGACAATGGCATCGCCATCGTGCCCCAGGCCGGCAACACCGGCCTCATGGGCGGCGCCACGCCCTATCCGTCCCACACCGGCATCGTCCTGTCGGTCGGCCGCATGAACAAGGTCCTGAATGTCGACCCGGTCGGCTATTCGATGACCGTCGAGGCCGGCTGCATCCTGCAGACCCTGCAGGAGACGGCGGCCAGCCACGATCGCTTCCTGCCGCTCAGCCTGGGCGCCCAGGGCTCGTGCATGATCGGCGGCAATCTCTCGACCAACGCCGGGGGCGTACAGGTGCTGCGCTACGGCAATGCGCGCAATCTGGTGATGGGCCTCGAAGTCGTGCTGCCGAACGGCGACATCTGGAACGGCCTGCGTGCGCTCAAGAAGGACAATACCGGCTACGACCTCAAGCACCTGTTCATGGGCGCCGAAGGCACGCTGGGCATCATCACCAAGGCCGTGCTGAAGCTCTGGCCCGCGCCGAAGGACGTGGCCACCGCCTGGCTCGCGATCCGCGATCCGCAGGCCGCCATCGAGATCCTGTCGGAAGCGCATGCCGCTTCGGAGGACAATGTCGGCTCCTGCGAGCTGATGAGCCGCGCCTGCACCGACATGGTGCTGCGCCATATCCCCGGTACCCAGGACCCGCTCAAGGCCGATACGCCGTGGTTCCTGCTGCTCGAATGGTCGTCCTCGCGCCCCAAGGCCGACGGCGCCGAGGGTATGTCCGAGAAGATGGAGCAGTTCCTCGCCGACCAGATGGAAGCCGGCCGTGTCCTCGACGCCGTGATCGCCCAGAACGAAGCGCAGTCGCGCAACATGTGGGTGATCCGCGAGTCAGTGGCGCCGGCCTCGCGCGCCGAAGGCCCAGGTCTCAGCTACGACATCTCGGTTTCGATCTCCAAGATCCCCGACTTCATCGAGAAGGGTATCAAGGCGGCCTGCGACGTCCTGCCGTCGATCCGGCCCTATCCGCTCGGCCATATCGGCGACGGCAACCTGCACTTCTCCTTCATGGGCCCGGTGGGCATGGACCGCCAGACGCTGCACCAGTATTCGCCCGCCATCACGCGCGGCGTGAACGATCTGGTGCGCGACATGGCAGGCTCGATCTCGGCCGAGCACGGCATCGGCATCGAGAAGATCGACGAGCTGGCGCACTACCGCTCCAAGATCGAACTCGACACGATGCGCTCCATCAAGCGCGCGCTCGATCCGAAGAACATCATGAACCCTGGCAAGATCCTGCGACTGTGACCGACCTTATCGAACGCCTGCGGGCCATCGTCAGCGACAAGGGCCTCATCCTCGACGAGGACGGCAAGCACCCCTACCTCACCGACTGGCGCGAGACCTATCTCGGCAAGGCGCTGGCCATCGTGCGGCCGGCCACCACCGAAGAGGTGGCGGCTGTCGTGAAGCTTTGCGCCGCCGAGAAGGTCGCAATCGTGCCCCAGGGCGGCAATACCGGCATGATGGGCGGCGGCACGCCGCACGAGGACGGCCACGAGATCGTGCTGTCGCTCAACCGCATGAACCGCATCCTCGACATCGACACGATCGGCTACACGATGACCGTCGAGGCCGGCGTCATCCTGAAGACCATCCAGGAGACCGCCGCACAGAAC
>JAIUOY010000194.1:0-5300 GCA_020160995.1 Pseudomonadota bacterium
GCTCTTCCGATCTTCGCCGCATGACGGCCGCAGAGACGGCATGGCCGGCAGTTTCCATCAGCACAGCCCCGGGGGTGCCGCCCGCAATGGCGAAGGCGTCGGCCTTTGCCATTTCCGTACAGTTCAGAAGCGCGAGTTCGTCGTCTTCAGCGAGGTCGCGCAAGGGTGTTCCAGGGACCATGATTTAGGGCGATTGGGGCGGCCGACCGGATTTGAACCGGCGACATCCAGAATCACAATCTGGCGCTCTAACCAACTGAGCTACGGCCGCCATCGTGGATCGCTCCCGACGAAGCGGCGCCTTCCTACGCTGCAGGGGCCTGAGCGTCAAGAAATCGACGGTGTCGCCGGCAGCAGACGGTCGATCGCCCTCACCCAGAGGGCGCAGGCCTGCTCGAACGACAAGCCAAAGATGTGGCGCATTCGCGCCCAGCTTTCGAAATCGACCAACGCCTCGATCGCCAAAACCGTCTGTTGGCGCTCTACCGGCCCCAGGGTCGACAGCTCGGGTTCGTACATCGTTTCGAGGCGGCGGATAACGAGCTCCCGAGCCCGCCGGATGCGGTCCTTGAGCTCTGCGGACTCCCCCTGATTGGCGTTCAATGCCCGCCACAGCGGCAGCCACTCCTCGCAGACGCGGCCTCGCGTCTCGACATGTGTCTTGAGGCGCAAAGCGCGGTTGCCTTTGGGCGGGTGGCCGGCCGCCTGCAGGGCAGCCTGCGACATTGCATGGTCGGTCGCCGCAACGCGCAGCGTGTGAAGGTCGGGAAAACGCTCGAACACCGAACGCACAGAATACCCGGCACGCCGCGCTATCGCTGCTGCTGTGGGAACCTGCGGACTTTCCCGCAGGAGCAGGAGGTAGGCGTCGATGATGAGCTGCCGCGTCCGCACGCTGCGCAGACGACGGCCGTCGGTTCGGACCGGCTTGGCGTCGGAAGACTTGTTCACCTTGCCAGTCCTCGGGTCCATCAGGCGCTGCCCGGAACCCGAGGAAGCAATCTGTCGACGGCCTGCACCCATGCCGTGCAGGCTTCTTCGAAAGACAGCTCGAAAAACTGTCGCATACGGGCCCAGCTTTCCACATCGGTCAGTGCTTCAAGCGCAATCAGGAGCTGCCGGCGCTCCAGCTCCGACACGGTGGCGAGTTCAGGCCGATAGATGATCTCGAGGCGTGCGATGTAGCGTTCGCGCGCCTGCCTGATACGGTCCTTCAGCTCCATGGAATCGCCCTGGTTGATGATTAGCGACCGCCACAAGGACAACCACCTCTCGCAGACCTCGGCCCGCGCACGGACCTGCGACTTCAACCGTAATTCCCGATCGCCTTCGAGCTCGCCGGACGGGGCCAACGCCGTCACCTGAGCCATTGCATAGTCGACGGCAGCAATCTGAAGGGCGCGAATGTCCGGGAAGCGCTCGAAGACGGATCGCACCGCGTAGCCCGCCTTCTCAGCGATCTCCGCAGCCGTCGGAACACGCGGCGAATGGGCATCGGCGAGCGCCAGGTAGGCCTCGATGATGAGCTGCTTCGTCCGCTCGCTGCGCAGACGACGGCCGTCGATCCGATTGGGCTTCTTTATCGACGCATCCGACACGTTGCTGAGTTCCGTCGCCAGGTGTTGAGAGGTCAGAGCTAGAGCGGAGTCGGCGGGAGCATCCGGTCGATGGCCCGCATCCAGAGAGAACAGGACTCGGCAAATGACAGGCCGTGCATTTCGCGCATCCGCGCCCAGCTTTCGATATCCGTCAAAGCTTCCAGGGCAATCAGCATGTTCCTCCGCTCGACCTCGGAAAGGGACGAAAGCTCGGGCCGATACATGATCTCGAGCCGGTGGATCGTCCGGTTGCGAGCGATGCGAAGCCGGGCCGTGAGCGCATCGTCCTCGTCGACATTGACTGTAAGCGCACGCCAGAGCGCGACACCGCGCTCACAGGTTCCCGCGCGGGTTTCCACCTGGGACTTGATCCGGGTCGGGCGATCGCCGTCGACATCGCGGGCCGGCGCGAGGGCCGCGGCATGGGCAAGGCCATAGTCAGCCGCAGCGACGCGCAAGGTATGGAGGTCAGGAAAACGCTCGAAGATCGACCGCACCGAGTAGCCCGCCCTTTCTGCGATATCCGCTGCAGTCGGCATGGCCGCTTGAGGCTTTTCCCGCAACAAGGCGAGGTAGGCCTCGATAATCAGTTGCTTCGTCCGCTCGCTGCGCAGGCGGCGACCGTCGATCCGGACAGGCTTGAGGGTGGATGATGATGACACGGTTTATTGTCGCCAGGAATAATGGCAATGCCAGTGCAGTAATCTTACGCGCCGGCACTCTATATCGTTCCTGCCAAAGTGTAACAATTGCAGCTTGGCCTCACCAGACTGCAAATTGTGGTGATATTCAACGAAAATGCGCTGCCAGACGCTCCACCGCGCTGTCGAGCGTCGCATCGTGCTTGCAAAAGCAGAAGCGCGCGAAGTGGCGTGGCGCCTGGGCGGACTCGTCGTAGAACGCGCTGACCGGCACGGCGGTCACCCCCGCCTCCACCGTGATATGTCGGCAGAAATCCTCGTCTGTCCCGTTGAAGCCAAGCGGCCGGAAATCGGTGGTCACGAAGTAGGTACCGTGGGCCGGCAACACTTCGAAACCGATCTCGGACAGTGCCCCGGCCAGTCGATCGCGCTTGCGCTGCATATCCCGGGCCAGTCCCGTAAAATAGCTGTCTCCCAGACGTAGGCCTGTGGCCGCCCCCCATTGCAGGTTCGGTGGAGTCGTGAAGGTCATGAACTGATGCGTCTTGGCGATCGCCCGCATGAGATCGGGCGCAGCCGTGATGTAGCCAACCTTCCAGCCCGTGAGGCTGAAGCTCTTGCCCGCCGAACCGATACGCACCGTCCGGTTGCGCATGCCGGGGCGGGTCATCAGCGAAACATGGCGGCGATCGTCGAAGATGATGTGCTCGTAGACCTCGTCACAAATGGCGTAGACATCGTGCTTCAGGCAGAGCCCGGCAATGAAGTCGAGTTCCTCTTCGTCGAAGACCTTGGAGCAGGGATTCATCGGCGTGTTGAACAGGATGAGCTTCGTACGATCGCTGAAGGCCGCGGCCAACTCTTCCTTGGGCAGGCGCCAGCTTGGCGGTTCCAGACGAACCATCTTCGGAATCCCCCCTGCCCGACGCACCATCGGCAGGTAGGAGTCGTAGAGCGGCTCGATCAGGACCACCTCGTCGCCCGGCTCGATCAGCCCGAACAGGCAGTCGCCCAGGGCCTCCGTAGCGCCGGACGTAACAAGCACCTCGGTCTGCCAATCTACGTCGAGGCCCTGGAAGCGCTTGGCATGCTCCGCCACTGCCTGTCGCAATTCCGGGATCCCCATCATGGGGGGATACTGATTGTGGCCGTTCAGCAGGTAGTCGGCCGCCGCCGTCCGCACCTCGTCCGGTCCCTTGTCGTCAGGAAAGCCCTGGCCGAGATTGACCGAGTTATGCTCACGGGCCAGCGCCGACATGACCTCAAAGACCGTCGTGCCCAGGCTGGACATCAGTGAATTCGCAGATTTCATCGAAGATCCCGTACTGCCTTACTTTTGGGCAACAAACCGCCCTCATATTAATCAATTCGCCTACTCCGCAGACAAATCACCGGCTGCCCTTCTTCTCTTATCCTTCAGTCGAGCTGTGGAAAATTATGGCATGAAATTTGCTTCATGCCCGTTCACAACGAGCTCTCCCGACCGGGAGGCCCGGTGTCTGCGTGCGGAGTGTCTCAAGCCAATGAAGAAGATCGAAGCGATCATCAAGCCCTTCAAGCTGGACGAGGTGAAAGATGCCCTCAACCAGATCGGGTTGAAGGGTATCACCGTCCTGGAAGCGAAGGGCTTCGGCCGGCAGAAAGGCCACACCGAACTTTACCGTGGCGCCGAGTACGTCGTCGATTTCCTGCCCAAGGTGAAGATCGAGCTGATCGTCGAAGACGAGATGGTCGAGAAGGCTGTCGAGGCGATCCGCAGCTCCGCGCATACCGGCCGAATTGGCGACGGCAAGATCTTCGTGTCGAGCATCGATGACGCGATCCGAATTCGTACTGGCGAGCGTGGTGACGCCGCCGTATGAGGACCAGGCCTCAGGGGGCCGGAGACGTAACCACAAGTAGAGGGACGAACGACAAATGGATGCCAAGCAAGTTCTCGCGATGATCAAGGAAAAGGACGTCAAGTTCGTTGACTTCCGCTTCACCGATCCTCGCGGCAAGTGGCAGCATACGGCCCGCATGGCCTCTGCCACCGACGAGGGCACGTTCGTCGACGGCGTGATGTTCGACGGTTCGTCGATCGGTGGCTGGAAGGCGATCAACGATTCCGACATGATCCTGATGCCGGATCCCTCGACCGCCGTGCTCGATCCCTTCGCGGCACAGACCACGCTGGTCGTGACCTGCGACGTCGTCGAGCCTTCGACAGGCCAGCTTTACGCCCGGTGCCCGCGTTCGACCGCCAAGCGCGCCGAGGCCTACATGAAGTCGTCCGGCGTTGGCGACACCGCCGTGTTCGGCCCCGAGCTCGAGTTCTTCGTGTTCGACGACGTGCGCTACGACGTCCAGATGGGCGGCAGCTTCTATTCGATCTCCTCGAACGAATCGCCGTGGAACAGCGGCGCCGCAATCGAGGGGGGCAACCTTGCTCACCGCCCGGGCGTCAAGGGTGGCTACTTCCCGGTGCAGCCGGTCGACACGCACAACGACCTGCGCGCCGAGATGATGTCGGTCTGCGCCGACATGGGTCTGGTCATGGAGATCCACCATCACGAAGTGGCGCCGGCGCAGAACGAACTCGGCTTCAAGTTCGACACGCTGGTGAAGACCGCCGACAACGTGCAGAAGTACAAGTACACCCTGCACAACGTCGCCCACAGCTACGGCAAGACGCTGACCTTCATGCCGAAGCCGCTCTATGGCGACAACGGCTCGGGCATGCACACCCATCAGTCGATCTGGAAGGACAACAAGCCGCTGTTCGCGGGCTCGGGCTATGCCGACCTGTCGGAGACGGCGCTGTACTACATCGGCGGCATCATCAAGCACGCCAAGGCGCTGAACGCCTTCTGCAACGCCAGCACCAACTCCTACAAGCGCGTCATCCCGGGCTTCGAGGCGCCGGTGCTGCTGGCCTACTCGTCGCGCAACCGCTCGGCCTCGTGCCGCATCCCCTACTCGGCCTCGCCGAAGGGCAAGCGCGTCGAGGTCCGCTTCCCGGACCCGTCGGCCAACCCGTACCTCGCCTTCGCGGCGATGCTGATGGCCGGCATCGACGGCA
>JAIUOY010000195.1:0-14026 GCA_020160995.1 Pseudomonadota bacterium
CCCAGGACGTCAACCTCGCCGCCACCTTCCTCCTGTTTGTGGCGGCCCTGACCGTGATCGGCATGCTGATTTCGGATCTGGCGCTGGCCGCCCTCGATCCGCGTATCCGCTTCGGCGCGACTTCGGAGAAGTGAGCCGGACATGACCGACACCACCCCCAATTCCAACCCTCAGCGCCGCACGCCGCACTTCGTCAGCCAGGAGCCGTGGGATCCCTACGTCTCCGAGCGCCTGACCAAGGAGCAGGAACGCTACTACATGGCGGGCCAGTGGAAGCTGATGTGGTGGCGCTTCCGCCGCCACCGGCCGGCCGTCATTTCCGCGGCTTTCCTGGCGCTGATGTATCTCTCCACGCTCATCAGCGAATGGATCGCACCCTACGATCTGCACACGCGCAATTCGCGCTACATCTTCGCGGCCCCCCAGTCCGTGCATCTCTTCCACGAAGGCACGTTCTTGGGACCCTTCGTCTACGGGCTGAAGATGGAGCGCGATCCGGCGACCCTGCAGCGGGTCTATTCGCCCGACACCACCAAGCCGCAGCAACTGCGTTTCTTCTGCCTCGGCGAGCGCTACGAGTTCTGGGGCCTGATCGAAGGCCGCTTCCACTTCGTCTGTCCGCCGGAGGACGGAACGTTCTTCTGGCTGGGCACCGACCGACTAGGACGCGACATGTTCAGTCGCATCGTCTACGCGGCGCGAATCTCCCTCACCATCGGCATCATCGGCATTGCGCTCTCCTTTGCGCTCGCACTCATCCTGGGAGGGCTCGCCGGTTACTATGGCGGCTGGGTCGACAGCGTCGTCCAGCGCATCACGGAGATCATCAAGAGCTTTCCGCATCTGCCGCTGTGGCTGGCGCTGTCGGCGGCATTGCCCGTCACCTGGTCGCCGCTGCTGATCTATTTCGGCATCACGCTGATCCTGGCGCTGCTCGACTGGCCGGGCCTCGGCCGCGCGGTGCGGTCCAAGCTCCTGTCCTTGCGCGAGGAGGACTATGCGGCGGCCGCCCAGATGATGGGTGCCAAGCCGGCCCGCATCATCGGCCGTCATCTGCTGCCGGGCTTCATGAGCCATCTCATCGCCTCGGCCACGCTGTCGATCCCCTCGATGATCCTGGCCGAAACGGCGCTCTCCTTCCTCGGCCTCGGCCTGAGGCCGCCGATCACCTCCTGGGGCGTGCTGCTCAACGAGGCGACCGACATCAATGTCGTTGCCGTGAACTGGTGGCTGATGCTGCCGGTGGTGCCGGTGATTCTGGTGATCCTGGCCTACCAGTTCATGGGCGACGGCATGAGGGACGCGGCGGATCCTTACGCCTGAGTGCTCCGCACTCAGGCGCGCGGCAGGGTTGTGTCGTCAGCCCTGGGAGCCCGCATCGTGCTGAACGGACAAGGGTTGGGTGAGCGGCATCCTCAACACCTTCAGATCCCTGTCTTTTTCCCGAAATTTCCCATCGCAGCGAGTGTGATTGAAAAATCACAGTCTTGCCCTATTTGGGTCTAGCGACGGCCATGGGGGGTTTCCATCTTCCTCTTGTATCTCCCCCGAACGTGGTCCCCCCAAAGCCACGTTCTAGCCTCTTCGGAGGCGCTTAGGCCGTCATCTCACTCTCCCCCGAGATGACGGCCTTTTTCTTTTTCCCGTGCTACCACGGCGCGTCATGGCGCCTTCCTCCCTCGAAATCGATGGTCTGGCCTGCCGGCGCGGCGGCCGGCGCGTGTTCGATCGCCTGTCCTTCGGGTTGGGCGACGGCGAACTGTTGGCGCTGACCGGCCGCAACGGCAGCGGCAAGACCACTCTGCTGCGGGCCCTGGCGGGCCTGGTCCGGCCGGATGCCGGTACGGTGCGGTGGCGGGGCGCCGATGTGGCCCACGATCCCGAGGCCTGGCGCGGCACGCTCGCATGGCTCGGCCATCTCGACGGGCTGAAGGGCGATCTGTCGGTGGTCGAGAACCTGCTCGTCGCCCAGCGGTTGCGCGGCGGCTCGGCGGACGGTCTCGATGGGGCCCTGCTTGCCTTCGATCTCGGCGCACTCGCAGGCCGGGCGGTGCGGACGTTGTCGGCCGGCCAACGCCGCCGTACGGCGCTGGCGCGGATCGTGCTGTCCGCGGCCCCGCTGTGGTTGCTCGACGAGCCGCTGAATGCGCTGGACGTGCCGGCGCAGCAGGCTTTTCGCGTCGCTCTGCAAAGGCATCTTGCCGCCGGCGGGCTTGCCATTGCCGCGACCCATGCGGAGCTGGGCGTGGACGGCGCCCGATCCCTGGAGCTGGGACGCACATGAACGGTTTCACGGCCCTGCTGGCGCGCGACCTGCGCCTCGTCTGGCGGCGTCCCGGCGATGTCGGCGTCGTGCTGGCCTTCTTCGTTGTGGCGGTCGTGCTCTTTCCCCTGGGCATCGGGCCGGAGACCAACACCTTGCAGCGCATTGCGGCCGGCGTGCTCTGGTGTGCGGCGCTGTTCGCGGCGCTGCTGTCGCTCGAACGTCTGTTCGCGGCCGACTACGAGGACGGGACGCTCGATCTCCTGTTGCTGGCGCCGTGGCCGCTCGAACTGGCGGCGCTCGCCAAATGCACCTCTCACTGGATTGTGACCGGCCTGCCGCTCAGCCTCCTGGCACCCGTGCTGGGCGTGGCTTTCGGGCTCGATGGCGACAGCCTGCTGGCCCTGTTCGCGACCCTGCTGATCGGCACGCCGACCTTGTCGCTGATCGGCGGGCTGGCGGCCGCCCTGACGCTCGGGGCGCGCAAATCAGGCGCGTTGTTGGCGCTGCTGGCGTTGCCGCTCTGTGTGCCGACCCTCATCTTCGGCGCCGGTGCGGTCGAAACCCTGGCTGCCGGTGAGGGATTGTGGACCCATCTTGCGATCCTGGGGGCGCTGGCGCTGGTCGCGCTGGCCACGACCCCGTGGGCGATTGCCGCGGCCTTGCGGCAAGCCGGGGAATAGACAAAAGACCAGCCAAGCCAGAAACAGGGGCGGGACAAAGCCATGGCCGACCTGCATTTCCTCGCCAACCCCGCGCGCTTCCGCCGCTTCAGCCAACGCGTGCTGCCCGGCCTCGGCTTCGCCACGGTGCTGATGCTGGCCTTTGGCCTCTACATGGCGTTCTTCGTGGCGCCGGTCGACTATCAGCAGGGCCAGACCGTGCGGATCATGTTCCTGCACGTGCCGTCCGCTTGGCTGTCGATGGGGGGCTATGCGCTGCTGGCTGGCCTCGGCGCCTCGCTGCTGGTGTGGCGCCATCCGCTCGCCGCCCTGATGGCGCGCGCGGCGGCCCCCGTGGGCGCGAGCTTTGCGGCCGTGTGCCTGCTCACCGGCTCCCTGTGGGGACGGCCGATGTGGGGCACCTACTGGGTGTGGGATGCGCGGCTGACGTCGATGCTCCTGCTCTTCTTCCTCTATCTCGGCCATATCGCCTTGAGCCGCGCCTATGACGAGCCGGAGCGCGGCGATCGGTCCGCTGCCATTCTGGCGCTGGTTGGCGTCATCAACCTGCCGATCATCAAGTTCTCGGTCGATTGGTGGAACACCCTGCACCAGCCGGCCTCGGTGACGCGTCTCGATGCGCCTGCGATCCACAATTCGATCCTGATCCCGCTCCTCTGGATGGCGGTGTCGCTGCTCTTTCTGTTCATCTTCCTGGTGCTGGTGCGGACGGAGACGGAAATCGACCGACGCCGCCTTGAGAATGCCGCCGTGCAGGAAGAGGAAGCAGCGGCATGAGCAACCACGCGGCCTTCATCCTCGCCTCCTATCTGGTGGCGTTCGCCATTTTGGGCGGGCTGGTCGTCGCCTCGTTGAGCGCGCGAAACAAGGTGCGTCGCGAGTTGGCGGCGCGTGGACTGGACAGGAAGAGATGACACCCAAGCGCCGCCGCCTCTGGTTGTTGATCGGATCGCTCGGGACACTGGGCGTCGCAGCAGCGCTCGTGCTGTCGGCGTTGAACGACAATCTCGTCTTCTTCTATTCGCCGACGCAGGTTGCCGAGAAGAGCCTCGGGCCGGACCGTCGTTTCCGCCTGGGCGGGCTGGTCGAAGCGGGCAGCGTCCAGAAGGACGGCCAGATCGTGCGTTTCACGGTCACCGACACGAACAAGACGGTCGCCGTCGTCTATCGCGGCATCCTTCCCGATCTGTTTCGCGAAGGGCAGGGCGTGATTGCCGAAGGCGCCCTCGGCAGCGACGGCGTCTTCACTGCGCGCGAAGTCCTGGCCAAGCACGACGAGAACTACATGCCGCCCGAAGTCGCGAAGGCGATTAAGGAAGCGGGCCAGTGGAAAGAGCGCAAATGAGAGCCTTCGCGACTGGCGGGCGGCAGCGCCTGCAGGAGCGCAGCGACGAAGGCGCGGGAGCCCGCTGTGTGGAGGCTTTCAGGCGGTGCTGCGCCATCCTTGCCCTTTCTGAACCGCGTGGGCTCCCGGCGCTTCGCTTCGCTGCAGCGCCTGCCGCCCACCAGTTCCGCTACGCCGCTGGCGTTCCTGCTGCAGGTGCCTCGTGGTAGCGGAGCTTGGCCACTTCGCGCTGATCCTCGCGTTGGCGGTGGCATTGGTTCAGGCGACCGTGCCGCTGATCGGTGCGTCGCGGAACGACGACCGGCTGATGGCGCTGGGTCGGACGGCGGCGCTGACACAGGCGTTCTTGGTCGTCCTGGCGTTCGGTGCGCTGACGCAGGCCTATGTGACGTCCGACTTCTCGGTGGCCAACGTCGTCGACAATTCGCACTCCGCCAAGCCGCTGCTCTACAAGATCTCCGGCGTATGGGGGAACCACGAGGGCTCGATGTTGCTGTGGGCGCTGATCCTCGCGCTGTTCGGCGCGGCGGTCGCGGTCTTCGGCGCGGGCCTGCCCGACACCCTGCGCAGCCGCGTGCTGGCCATCCAGGCGTTGATCGGCGTCGGATTCCTCGCGTTCCTGTTGTTCACCTCGAACCCGTTCGAGCGCGTCGTTCCCGCACCGGCCGACGGCAATGGCCTCAACCCGCTGCTGCAGGATCCCGGTCTCGCCTTCCATCCGCCGTTGCTCTATCTCGGCTATGTCGGCTTCTCCGTCACCTACGCCTTCGCCATCGCGGCCCTCCTCGAAGGCCGCGTCGATGCCGCCTGGGCGCGCTGGGTGCGGCCGTGGACGCTCGCCGCCTGGTGCTTCCTGACCCTCGGCATCGCGCTGGGCAGCTGGTGGGCCTATTACATTCTCGGCTGGGGCGGCTTCTGGTTCTGGGATCCGGTCGAGAATGCCTCGCTGATGCCCTGGCTCGCCGGCACCGCGCTGCTGCACTCCGCCATCGTCGTGGAAAAGCGCGATGCGCTGAAGAGCTGGACGGTGCTGCTGGCGATCCTCGCCTTCTCGCTGTCGCTGCTCGGCACCTTCCTGGTGCGTTCCGGCGTGCTGACATCCGTCCATGCCTTCGCGCAGGACCCGGCGCGCGGCCTCTACATTCTCGGCTTCCTGCTGGCGGTGACGGGCGGCGGCCTCGTGCTCTACGCCTGGCGCGCGCCGCAGCTTCAGGGCGGCGGTCTGTTCCAGCCGATCAGCCGCGAAGGCGGGCTGATCCTGAACAACCTGCTGCTCTGCACCCTGACGGTCACCGTGCTGCTGGGGACGCTCTATCCGCTGTTCCTCGACCTGCTGACCGGAGACAAGGTCTCGGTCGGCCCGCCCTTCTTCAACGCGACCTTCGTGCCGCTCTGCGCGCCGCTGTTCGCGGCCCTCTGCGTCGGCCCGTTCCTGGGCTGGAAGCGCGCCGAACTTTGGCCGGCCCTGATGCGGCTGCGCGTGGCCTTCGTGGTTTCCCTGGCGGCCGCACTGATCGCCATGACGATGATCGACAGCCGCAGCACGCTGGCCGCGCTGGCCTTCGGCTTCGGCGTCTGGCTGATCGTCGGCAGCCTGTGGGCACTGGCAGACCGTCTCAAGCAAGGCACGTTACGCACCACGCCGCGGGCGACACTCGGCATGGTCATCGCGCATGCCTCGCTGGGCATCGTCGTGCTGGGCTCGGTCGCTACCTCCGCGTGGCATACCGAAGTGATGCAGACCATGAAGCCCGGCGACCGCCTTTCCTTTGCAGGCTATGCCGTCCAGCTCGACAAGATCGAACAGGTGCAGGGCCCCAACTACGTCGCCGAGCGGGCGACGCTCATCGTCACCGTCGGCGGCAAGCCGTACACCGTGCTGCAACCGGAGCGTCGGCTGTTCACGGTGCAGCGCCGACAGGTCGCCGAGACGGCCATCCAGACGAACTTCCTGCGCGACTTCTACGCGACCCTGGGTGAGGGCGATCCCAGCCAGGGCTGGGTGATCCGCCTCTATCTCAACCCGCTCGCGCCGTGGATCTGGCTGGGCGCGGCCTTCATGGCGTTCGGTGGCTTCGTTTCGCTGTCGGATCGGCGACTGAGGATCGGCGCGCCGCGCAGCAGCAAGACACGCCGCCCGGCCGCGCAGCCCGCCGAGTAACGATGCGCCGTGCAATCTTTATCCTGCCGTTGCTGACCCTGGCTTTGATGGCCGGGTTCTTCGCCTGGTCGCTGACCTCGGGCCGCGATCCTGCGTCGATCGGTTCGGTGATGGTGGGCCGGCCAGCACCCAAGCTCGACCTTGCTGCTTTGCGCGAAGGCGAGCCGGCGCTGACCGACGCGCTGCTGAAGTCCGGCAAGCCCGTGCTGGTCAATTTCTTTGCGAGCTGGTGCACGCCCTGCCTCGCCGAGCATCCGCTGTTCACGCGGCTTGCCGAGCGGGACGGCGCGACCATCATCGGCATTGCTTGGAAGAACAAGCGTGACGATGCGCTGAAGTGGCTGAAGCGCCTGGGCGATCCGTTCAAGTATGCCGGCCTCGATCTCGAAGGCCGCACCGGCCTCGACTGGGGTCTTTCCGGCGTGCCCGAGACCTACCTCGTCGATGGCCAGGGCATCGTGCGGCTGCATTTCCGCGGCCCGATCACCGAACGCGATCTCAACGAGCGGATCCTGCCGGCATTGAAGGGCGCGAAATGAAAGCCGTCCTCGCCCTTCTGCTGCTGGTGTTCGCTTTCCCGGCCTTCGCGGTCGACCCCTCGGAGGTCCTGCCCAATCCTGCGCTGGAAACCCGCGCGCGCGAGATCGGCCGGGCATTGCGTTGCGTCGTCTGCCAGAACCAGTCGATCGACGACTCGAATGCCGAGGTCGCGCGCGACATGCGCCGCGCCGTGCGCGAGCGGCTGGTTGCCGGCGACAACGATGCCGCCGTGTTCGATTTCATGGTGGCGCGCTACGGAGACTACGTGCTGCTCAATCCGCCTTTCAAGGCGCGCACGCTCATTCTCTGGCTCGGCGCCCCGCTGGTGCTGTTGATTGCCGGCAGCGCCCTGCTGCTTGCGGCACGCCGGCGCAAGGCGGTCGTGGCGCCCCAACCGTTGAGCGACGAGGAACAGCGCCGTCTCGACTCGTTGCTGAAGGGATAGCGGCGGTGCTGGAGTTCCTGCTCGCTCTCCTCACCACAGCGACCGTCGGCGCCCTGCTGTGGCCGTTGCTGAGAACGCGCGTCGATCATCGCGACCGGCTGAGCGGCGAACTCGCGATCTATCGCGATCAGCTCGCCGAACTGGAACGTGAGCGGTCGGCGGGCACCGTGAGCGAGTCCGATGCGACGGCCGCTCGGGTCGAGATCGAGCGGCGCATCCTGGCCGCTGGAGCTGCGGCCGAGAAAGTCGGCGCAACGTCTGCCGCTCCGGTGCTGCACAAGTTTCTGCCGCCGGCTCTCTCTCTGCTGGTGCCGCTGCTGGCGTTGGGCGTCTACTTGCAGATGGGCCGACCGGGTCTGCCGTCCGCACCCTTCGACCGGAGCCAGATCGCAGGCCAGGACTCCGACCGTCCCCTCGACGTCTTGCGCCTGCTGGCAGACGCCCGGGCAAAGCTTGCCCAGGATCCCGAGGACGCCGAGGCGCTGGCCGCGCTGGGCGAAGGGCTCACTCTCGAAGCCGAGGGCATCGTCACCCAGCCGGCAGTGCAAGCCTTCACCAAAGCACTGCAGAAGCTGCCCGACGATCCGCGGGCTCAATACTATCTCGGCCTGCACGAGGCGCAGAGCGGCAACAGCCGCGCCGCCATTGCCCGCTGGCAGAAGCTCGAAGCCAACAGCCCTCCCGATGCGCTCTGGCTCGGCCTGCTGCGCGCCGAGATCGCCAGGGTCGCCAAGGCTGCGGGCATCGAGGTTCCCGCCGCGCCGGCCACGCCTCCCGCGACCATGCCGCAGCCCAGCCGCGAACAGCAGGAGGCGATGGCCGCCCTCGCCCCTGCCGAGCGCGAGCAGGCGATCCGCTCCATGGTCGAGGGGCTGGCCGCGCGCCTCGAACAGAATCCGCAGGACCGTGCGGGCTGGCTGCGGCTGGCCAATGCCTGGAAGGTGCTGGGCGACAATCCACGCGCCGCCGCCGCCTATCGCCAGGCTGACACGCTGGGGCCGGTCGATGCGCGCATTCTGGCCGACTGGGCCGAGGCGCATGTTCGGCAGATCACACCGGGCGCGCCGCCTTCGGCCGATGCGGTGCAGGTGCTGGAGCGATTGGAGAAAGTCGAGCCGCGCAACGCCCTGGCCCTCTTCTACCTCGGTGCGGCTGCCTTTGCCGCGGGCGACAAGCCGGCGGCGGCGCGCCGCTGGAAGACCTTGCTGGCCCTGCTGCCGGCCGATGCGCCGATCCGCCCGATGCTCGAAGAGCGGATCAAGGAAACCGAGAAGTAGGGATCGGCCTGCCCGGAAAGCCAGGCGCGTCGGGACAGGCGAGAACCAGAAGAGATGCCGCTTCATTGGATCATCGACTCGCGAATGCGGCTGGTCACCGCTTTGGCCGATATCACCGTCTGCGTTAAAGCAGCGGTGAGGCGCCGTTTGCTGTAAAAGGCTTCGTCGATATGTCCGATGCGGGTCCCCGTCCAGGGACAGCGTCACGTTCGCGACCGCTGTCGCTGACGGGGTTGCTGCGTTCCTTTCCGATGCTGGTCCGCCGCGGGCTGGGCACCATCGGTGTCGCCTGGGCGACGGGTGCGGCGCTGCTCTTCCTTGTCTGCTGCCTCGCCTCCTTCCTCTATCTCTGGCTTGCGCTGCACCAAAACGAGACGGTGGCGGCACGTCGCAAGTCGGCCGAAGTGCTCGAACTCGTTCATGTCGGCGGCGAGCTCGTTTACGCCGTGCAGGCCTATACCGACGGCGGCCGTCATTCCGTGCATGCCTTACCGGCGCTGCGCGATGCCTGGCGGAGCTTCGACGCGCAGCTCAACCGCAAATGCCTTCTGCCCGGCGGCGTGGTCTGCACCGATGCCTGGCTACTGCGCGAAGTGCTGGCCCCGATCCTGGCCGAAGACCCTCCGCTGTTCGGCCACGACGAAATGCACCGCGTCCTGGTGGCCCACGCCGAGCTGAACCGGGCCGGCACGGTGGTCGCAACGGAGCTCGAAACCGTCATCGACCGCGTGATCGAACGTTATCAGACGGCCCTGGCCGTGCTGGCGCTCAGCACGCTCGGCTTCATCGCGTCGGGTCTGGTGCTGCTGCTGCTGGTGGGACGCGCCGCGCTGGAGCGCCATGCCCTCTACACCCAGGCGAGGGAGGCCGAGGCGCTCCTTTCGGAAACCATCGAGGCGCTGCCCGCTGGTCTCACCGTGTACGACAGCGAGGAACGGCTGATGCTTTTCAACGCCGCCGCCCGCGAGATCAGCTCGGTGCTGACAGCACCCGACGCGATCGGTCTGACCTATACCGAACTGGCCGCGCGCGCGGCCGCAGCGCGTGGTGGAGATCCTGCGCAGCAACGCGAGAGGGTGCAGGTCTGGCTGCAACGTTTTCGTGCCAAAGGCATGCCGCAGACGCAGCGGATGCCCAATGGCCGTTGGTACGAATGGTCGGAGAAGAAGACGGCTTCCGACCGTACCGTCGGCCTGCGCATCGACGTCACGCATATCAAGACGCTGCAGCTGCAAAGCGACAAGGCTCGCCGGGAGTATCAGCGTCTCGTCGAGTCGCTTGCCGATGTGGTCTTCGAAGTCGATATCGCAAGTGGCGCGCTGATCTTCGTGAGTGCCGCCGCCGCCGACCTGTTCGGCCTGCCGGCCGCCGAAATGGTGGGTACGGTACTGCTCAACCATGTCCATGCCGAGGATCGCGAGCTGCTGCGCGACGCCGTACGTCGGGAGCTGCACAGCGGCGAGGGCGAGGTGCACCAGATCGGCTTCCGTGTCCTGCAGGCGAGCGCCGAGGGTGCGAATGTGGTGCGCTACGTCGAAGCCCGCTATCGCCGGCTCGTGCGCGACGATGGCACGGCGATTGTCAGCGGCGTCGTTCGCGACGTCGACGGCGAGGTGCGGCTGGCGCGACGGCTGGAGCAGGAACGCGCCCGCCTGCGCTCGATCATCGACTCGAGTGCAGCGCTGGTCGTGCTGACCGACCGCAACCTCGACATTCTGATGGTGAACCACGAATTCTCGGTTTTCAGCGGGCTTTCGTCCGAGCAGGCCGTCGGCCGCTCGCTGCACACGGTCTTCGCGCGACCGATCGATCCCTTCATCCTGGCGGGCTGGCTCGATCGGTCGTGGACCGAGAAAGCGCTGACGGCCGCACGCGGCACGCTCACGGTGGTCGATGCCGAGGGTCGCGAACGCGTGGTCGAAGTCACCGCCAGACCAGTGCTGAACGCCGAAGGCCTGGTGCGTCAGATCGTTTTCGTGGGCGTCGACGACACGGTGCGCCGCGAGACCGAGCGTGCCTTGTTCGACGCCGAGCGCCTGAAGAGCGTCGGCACCATCGCCGCCACAGTGATCCACGAGGTCAACCAGCCGCTGCAAGTGATCACGCTCGCCGCCGAATCCGCGCTGGAAGATCTGGAAGCCGCAACGCTTGCCCGCCGGTCGGTCGAACCGGCGCCCGTCGCCGCCAAGTTCGAGCGCATCCTGAAGCAGGTGGATCGCATGGTGCGCATTACTAGCGAGCTGCGAGCCTTCTCGCGGGCGACGGCTGCAGAGAAGCCTGCGGCGTTCGACGTGCGTGGGGCGCTGGCCAGTGCCGTCGATCTCACGGCTGCGCCTGCACGTCATGCCGGCATCGCGCTCACCCTGGACCAGGCAGACGACCTGCCATTGGTGCTGGGTCATGTCGGCCGGCTCGAGCAGGTGATGATCAACCTGATCAACAATGCCCGCGACGCTCTCGTCGAGAGCGATCCCGAGGGGCTGCGTCGCGACATGGTGATCGCCGTTACTGCACGCGCCGAGCCGACGCCGAGAGGCCACGCCGTGCGCATCACTGTCGACGACAACGGCCCCGGCATCGCTGCCGACGTCCTGCCACGCCTGTTCGAGATGTTCGTCACGACCAAGCCGCGCGCCAAGGGCACTGGCCTCGGCCTCGCCGTCTGCCAGCGCATCGTCGAGGAAATGGGCGGCTCCATCGTCGCCGTGAATAAGCCGGAAGGCGGGGCCAGGTTCACGGTGTTGCTGCCGGAGGCGGCGCCTGGCTCGACCGAGGCCGTCGCGCAACCCATTTCGGCCTAGTCCTGCCGATTACCTCCCAGGAAATCGCCGGCCGCCCGTTCTCGCGCTTATCTCCTTCGCGGACAACCATCCCAAGGAGCAAGCCATGTCGAACTTCCCTTCGTCGCCCGACGCCGTCGTCGAGACCTACGTCGCGGCCTGGAACGAGACCGATGCCGGCCGTCGCGGTGCGGCCGTTGCCAAGTCCTTTGCCGAAAAGGCGACCTATCGCGATCCGGTGATGGCGGGCGACGGTCCCGCCGGGATCGATGCCATGCTGGCGGGCGTCCAGGCGAAGTTCCCGGGCTTCGTGCTGAAGCGGACGTCCAAGGTCGACCATCACAACGGCGCGCTGCGCTTCACCTGGTCGCTGGGCCCGGCGGCGGGGCCGTCGGTCGTCGAGGGTGTCGACTTCTGCACGCTGGCGCCCGATGGCCGGCTCGCCTCGGTGGTCGGCTTCATCGACAAGATGCCGGGCTGATTGCCCGGACAACAGAAAGCGCGGTCTCTGTCGAGACCGCGCTTCCCTTCGCTTCGATCGGTGCGGCGGCCTCTAAGCGGCCTTGGCGAGGTTCACCGGCTCGTTGCGGATCAGGTAGTCGAACGCCGACAGCGCGGCCTTCGCTCCTTCGCCCATGGCGATGACGATCTGCTTGTAGGGCACGGTCGTCGCATCGCCGGCAGCGAACACGCCGGTAGCGGAGGTGGCGCCGCGGGCGTCGACCTCGATCTCGCCGCGCGGGCTGAGCGCGATCGCGCCCTTCAGCCATTCGGTGTTGGGCACCAGGCCGATCTGCACGAAGATGCCGTCCAGCTCGACCTGCTTCGTCTCGCCGCTTTGCCGGTCCTTGTAGGAGAGGCCCGTCACCTTGGCGCCGTCGCCGTGCACTTCCGTCGTCTGGGCGGAGACGAGGATCGTGACGTTGGGCAGCGAGGCGAGCTTGGCCTGCAGCACCGCGTCGGCCCGCAGCTGGCTGTCGAACTCGATCAAGGTGACATGCGCCACGATGCCGGCGAGATCGATCGCCGCCTCGACGCCGGAGTTACCGCCGCCGATCACCGCCACGCGCTTGCCCTTGAACAGCGGGCCGTCGCAGTGCGGGCAGTAGGCCACACCCTTGTTGCGATACTCGGCTTCGCCCGGAACGTTCATCTGCCTCCAGCGTGCGCCGGGCGACAGCACCACGGTGCGCGCCTTGAGGCTGGCGCCGTTCTTGAGCTGCACCTCGGCCAGCCCGCCGGGCAGCGAGGCCGGGATCAGCTTCGTGGCGGTCTGGAGGTCCATCACATCGACCTCGTAGTCCTTCACGTGGCTCTCCAGCGCCGCGGCCATCTTCGGACCCTCGGTATGGGAAACGGAAATGAAGTTCTCGATGGCCATCGTGTCCAGTACCTGGCCGCCGAAGCGCTCGGAGGCGATGCCGGTGCGGATGCCCTTGCGGGCGGCATAGATCGCCGCTGCGGCGCCTGCCGGGCCGCCGCCGATCACCAGCACGTCGAAGGCTGCCTTGGCCGCGATCTCTTCGGCGGCGCGCGCGCTCGCGCCGGTGTCGAGCTTGGCCAGGATCTGCTCCAGGCTCATGCGGCCCTGCGCGAAGGGCTGGCCGTTCAGGAACACCGAGGGCACGGCCATCACGCCGCGCTTCTCGACCTCGTCCTGAAACAGCGCACCGTCGATCGCGGTGTGGCGGATCTTCGGATTGAGCACGCTCATCAGGTTCAGCGCCTGCACCACGTCGGGGCAGTTCTGGCAGGACAGCGAGAAATAGGTCTCGAACGTCCGTTCGCCTTCCAGACCCTGGATGCGGGCGATCGTCTCCTGCGTCTCCTTGCTGGGATGACCGCCGACCTGCAGCAGCGCCAGCACGAGAGACGTGAACTCATGGCCCATCGGCAGTCCGGCGAAACGCACGGAGATGTCGGTACCCGCGCGGACGATGGCGAAGGAGGGTCGGCGCGCGTCGTCGTCGCGCCGCACGCAGGTCACTTTGTCGGAGAGCGTGGCGATCTCTTCCAGCAGTTCCTGCAGCTCGCGCGACTTGGCGCTGTCGTCGAGGGACGCCACCAGCTCCACCGGCTGCGTCAGGCGCTCGAGATATCCCTGCAACTGTGTCTTGAGGTTGGCGTCCAACATGAAGTTACTCCGGAAAAAATCTGGTCACGATCCTCTCCCCCGCCATCGGGGGAGAGGTTGGGTGAGATGCCGTCGTTAGATCTTGCCGACCAGGTCGAGGCTCGGGGCCAGGGTCTTCTCGCCTTCCTTCCAGGCGGCGGGGCAGACTTCGCCCGGATGGGCGGCGACGTACTGGGCGGCCTTGATCTTGCGCAGCAGCTCCTTGGCGTCGCGGCCGATGCCGCCTGCGGTGATCTCGACGATCTGGATCTTGCCGTCGGGGTCGACGACGAAGGTGCCGCGGTCCGCGAGGCCCGCTTCCTCGATCATCACGCCGAAGTTGCGGGTGATCGTGCCGGTCGGGTCACCGACCATCACATAGTCGATCTTCTTGATGGCGGCCGAGGTGTCGTGCCACG
>JAIUOY010000196.1:0-14060 GCA_020160995.1 Pseudomonadota bacterium
ACGGGTTGGCGCCCGAGGAGCCGGCGAGGCGCACAGTCGACGTCGACGCATTCTGTTCGTGATCGGCATGGAGCATCAGGATGCGGTCCATCGCCTTCTCGATCACGGGGTTGACCTCATACTCCTCAGCGGGAACCGAGAACATCATGCGCAGGAAGTTCGCGGCATAGGAGAGGTCGTTGCGCGGATAGACGAATGGCTGACCGACGGAATACTTGTACGCCATCGCGGCGATGGTCGGCATCTTGGCGACCAGGCGATAGGAAGCGACCATCCGCTGGTGCGGATCGTTGATGTCGAGTGAGTCGTGATAGAAGGCCGAAAGCGCGCCGACGACTCCGCAGCAGATCGCCATCGGATGGGCGTCGCGACGGAACCCACGATAGAACTGGCTGAGCTGCTCGTGAATCATCGTGTGATTCGTGATGTCTTTGACGAACTTGTCCTTCTGCGCCTTGTTCGGCAGATCGCCTTTCATCAGCAGATAGGCGACGTCCATGAAGTCGCTCTGTTCGGCGAGGTCGGCGATGTTGTAGCCGCGATGGAGAAGGATGCCTTCGTCGCCATCGATGAAGGTGATCTTCGATCCGCACGAACCTGTCGACGTGAAACCCGGATCATAGGTGAACATTCCGGATTCGCCGTAGAATTTACGGATATCGACCAGGCGCGGTCCGAGGGTGCCGTGGATGATCGGCATTTCATAGGATTTGCCGGTTTCGTTGTCGGTCAGCGTCGCGGTCGATTTGGCCATTTGGTGAACTCTTTTCAGCTCGATTCAGGCAAGGCGCGAGCACCCCGCAGGTGCTGCTCGCCGGTTCGGCGGCACCCTAACAAGCCCCTCTGGAAGGCGCAATTGTGCAGCCCGGCCGCTATTTCGCGGTATGCAGGAAACTTAAAAGTCGACCGTCGATGGCCGCCAGCGAGAGCCCGATGAGGGCCATGCCGACGAAATGGCGAGGCAGCAAATGTTCGCCGAGAATCGAGGCACCGAGAAGGATCGCCGTCGCGGGAATCAGAAAGGTGACGAGCAGAAGATTGGTCGCACCGGCAGCTGCAAGGATGCGAAAATACAGGACATATGCGAGTGCCGTCGACAGCAGCGCCAGTCCGACCAACGATGCCCATACGCTGGCCGATGGAAATGCCGGCAACGTCCAGGGCTGATCGGCGATCAGCATGATTGGAAGAATCAACATGGTGCTGGCCGTCACCTGGCCGGCGGCGGCATCGAGGGGCGCGACGCCCATCGCCTTGAAGCGACGGCCATAGACTCCAGCGAAGGCATAGGAGAGTGCGCCGCCGAGACAGGCAAGCTGGCCCAGAACGCCATGACTCCCGGCCAGTGCATCCGGACCCACGAGCACGGCAACGCCGCCGATGCCGATTGTCAGAGCGCCGAGTTTGATCGCATCGATCCGTTCGTCCCGCGTCAGGAAATGAGCCACGACCATCGTGAAGAGCGGCGTCGTGGCGTTCAGGATCGAGGCAAGGCCCGAAGCGATCTGCGTCTGCCCCCAGAAGATCAGTGCGAACGGCACGAGATTGTTCAGCAAACCCATGGCGAAGAAGCTTCGCCACGGCACCTTGCGCAGGAACAGGCTGCCGACGGTGAGGACCAGCACGAAATTGAGCGCGATGGCGGCAAGTGCCACACGAGCGAACACGACCGACAAGGGGGCCAGTTCGCCGAGGGCTACCTTGGCGAAGAAGAACGAACCACCCCACAGGACGGAAAGCGACAGAATCCAGATCCAGACGCGTGCAGTCATGGCCGGAGACTGCCCGCCTTCGAGAGCGCCTTGCTATCCGGCAGCAGCCAGCAATCGCGCGCGCGTTTCGGCGGGACCCAGGATCGCTACTACCTCGAAGATGCCGGGTGACACGGTCGAGCCCGAAAGGGCCACGCGCAGCGGCTGCGCGACCTGGCCGAGTTTCACGCCCATGCTTTCGGCGAAGCGACGTACCGCGTCCTCGACCTGCTTCTCGCCCCAGTTGGCCGCATCAGCTTCCAAGGCGGCGGCGAGTTTGCCGAGCAACGACTTGGCCTCTGGCGTCAGCACCCCACGGGCCTTGTCGTCGGCAATCGGCGGCGCGCCGGTGCGGGCATAGAAGACGAGATTGTCGGCAAGCTCGATCAGGGTGCGCGACCGCTGCTTCACGCCGTTCATGCCGCGCGTGATACGCTCCAGGCCGACCGCATCGACCTTTGCGCCAAGCTTCTCCTCGACACGCGGCAGCACCATCGGCAGCAGCTCGTCGTCCGGCGTCTCGCGCAGATAGTGAGCGTTGAGATTGACGAGCTTCGCCATGTCGAAGCGCGAAGGCGAGCGGCCGACGCCGTCGAGGTCGAACCACTCGATAGCTTGCTGGGTCGAGATGATTTCGTCGTCGCCATGGCCCCAGCCCAGGCGTAGCAGGTAATTGCGCAGCGCGGCGGGCAGGAGTCCCATGTCGCGATAGGCGTCGACGCCCAACGCGCCGTGACGCTTGCTGAGCTTGGCGCCATCGGGGCCATGGATCAGGGGGATATGCGCATAGGTCGGCTCCGGCCAGCCCATTGCCCGGATGATCTGGAGCTGGCGGAAGGCGTTGTTGAGGTGGTCGTCGCCGCGGATGACGTGGGTTACGCCCATATCGTGATCGTCGACGACGACGGCCAGCATGTAGGTCGGCGTGCCGTCGGCGCGCAGCAGGATCATGTCGTCGAGCTGGGCGTTCTCGACGGTCACCTCGCCCTGCACGAGGTCCTTGATGACGGTCTGGCCGGTCTGCGGCGCCTTCAGGCGAATGACCGGCGCTACGCCCGCAGGAGCTTCCTTGGGATCGCGATCGCGCCAGCGGCCGTCGTAGCGCATGGGCTTGCCGGCGGCCTTCTGCGCCGCCCGCATCTCGTCCAACTCCTGGGGAGAGCAATAGCAATGGTAGGCGTTGCCGGCGGCGAGCATCTGGTGCGCCACCTCGGCGTGCCGGGCTGCGCGCGAGAACTGGTAGGTGACCTCGCCGTCGTGCTGCAGGCCGAGCCAGCCCAGGCCGTCGAGGATGGCGGCGATTGCGGGTTCGGTCGACCGCGCGCGATCTGTATCCTCGATGCGCAGCAGGTACTTGCCGCCATGATGTTTGGCGAACAGCCAGTTGAAGAGCGCGGTGCGGGCGCCGCCAATATGGAGGA
Organism: Pseudomonadota bacterium; assembly: GCA_020160995.1. Classification (GTDB taxonomy): domain Bacteria; phylum Pseudomonadota; class Alphaproteobacteria; order Reyranellales; family Reyranellaceae; genus Reyranella. The sequence continues at coordinate 3,173 of JAIUOY010000196.1, forward strand.
AGCCGGTCGGCGAGGGGGCGAAGCGGGTTACGACAGTCATTTGTCCAGGGTCTTTGGGGTCGGTAAGCGCGGGTTTGCCGCAATTAAGCCGCGAAAGCGCGCCGTAGGTAGGCGAGCGTCCCTACACTGTCAAACGCAGGGCTGGCCGCCAGGCCAAGGGGGAAAGGGAGACGGCGTGGTGGGGGCACGCACTTGGATCCTGCAGCAACTCGATGCCGAGCGCGGCCGCTGGATGCTCTGGCTGCCCGTCGCCATGGGCCTGGGCATAGCCGTCTATTTCGAGTTGCCGAGCGAGCCGGCCTTGTGGCTGGGCCCTGCTCTGGGCGGTGCATCGCTCGTGGCTGCCTTTCTCGCGCCAGCGGGTAGTCTCGCCCGTGCGCTGGCGGTTGGGGCTGCCGCCGCATCGGCAGGTTTCGGCTTGATTGCCTGGCGCACGGCAAGCGTCGCCGCACCGACGCTCAGCCGGCCGCTTTTCAGCATCAATATCGAAGGCAGGGTGGCCGACATCCAGCGACTACCCGACGGCGTGCGCGTCGTTCTCGAGGCCGTCCGACTGAAGGGCAACAATGTGCCGGCGCCGGAAATGATGCCGCTGAAGGTGCGGGTGTCGCTGAGCAGAGGCGCGCCGCCCTTGACCGTCGGTGACCGGCTGCTCGTGCTGGCCAACCTGTCGCCGCCAGCGGGGCCAGCCGCGCCGGGTACTTTCGATTTCCAGCGGGTTGCCTGGTATCAGCAGCTCGGTGCCGTGGGCTATGCGCTGGCGCCGGCCACCATCATCGAGAAGGGACAGCCGGACGGCTTCGTCCGCATGCTCGACGCGCTGCGCGCCGATGTGACGGATCGCATCCTGAAGGCGCTGCCCAACCCCGAAGGTGGCGTGGTGGCGGCCATGCTGACCGGCGAGCAGACCGCGGTGGACAAGGACGTCGTACAGGCCATGCGCGACTCGGGCCTCGCACACATCCTCTCGATCTCCGGGCTGCATATCGTCTTCGTCGTCGGCCTGGTGATGGGCATCGTCCGCTATGGGATTGCCCTGATCCCGCCGCTGGCCCTGCGTATCGATGCCAAGAAGATCGCCGCCGTGCTCGCGCTGGCGACGGCGCTTTTCTACACGGCCCTCGCGGGCGCGCCGGTACCTGCGCAACGCGCATGCGCCATGGCGGGGTTTGCCTTGCTCGCAATCCTGCTCGACCGCACGGCGCTGTCGCTGCGGCTCGTCGCCTGGTCGGCGATCATCGTGCTTGTGGCCACGCCGGAGTCGCTGACGGGGGCGTCCTTCCAGATGTCCTTTGCCGCCGTGGTGGTGTTGATTGCCGCTTGGGAGAGCGCTGCGGGCTGGCGTCGGCGTCTGCACGAGCACGCCGATCTTTCCCAACGGCGGTGGCTATGGCGTCTCGGGGTTGCGCTGGCCGCCAGCCTGCTCACCACCTTGATAGCTTCGGTCGCGACCGGCGCTTTCGCCGCCTATCACTTCAACCGGCTGTCGCTGCTCGGTGTCGTAGCCAACTTGCTGGGGGTGCCTCTCACGGGCTTCTGGATCATGCCCTGGGGCCTCATGGCCATGCTGCTGATGCCGTTTGGACTCGAAAAGTTTGCGCTGGTGCCGATGGGCTGGGGTGTCGAAGGGTTGAATGCCATCGCCCACCACGTCGCCGCCTGGCCGGAGGCCGCGACTCTGGTCCCGTCGTTGCCGGGCGCAAGCCTGTGGCTGCTGACGGCCGGCGGCCTGTGGCTCTGCCTGTGGCGGCGGCGCTGGCGCTTTGCAGGTTTGCCCATCGTCACCATCGGCCTGTTGCTGGGGCCGCCGCCAGCGCCGGATCTGCTGATGAGCGAGGATGGCCGCGTGCTTGGCCTCAGGGACGAGCGCGGCGTTGTGCATGTCGCGTCGGCGCGCACCGATCGGTTCGTGAGCGACACCTGGGCGCGGCGGCAGGGCCAGGAGGGCGCCAAGCGTTGGACCGTGAGCATCGAGGAACAGGCGACCGGACTTGGGTGCAGTACCGGCCTTTGCCGTTGGCGCAAAGGGCCGTGGCGCATCGCGTTGGTGAGCGACGAACGCCGCCTTGCCGAGGCTTGTGGAGCCGCGGACATCGTGCTGGCTACCGTCGATGCGCAAGCGCGTTGCCGTGGTCCGCGCGTGGTGATCGACCGACGGGATGCCTGGAAAGAGGGCGCGCAGGCCCTATGGCTCGACGATCTCGGCGTGCGGCGCGAAACTGCCAACGCGACACGAGGCGACCGGCCATGGGTGCCCAACAGCCCCTGGCGACAGGCGGCGCGGGTCAGGGCGCCGGGCGCCTGAGCGTCACTGGCAGGGCGGCGGAGTACGTGCGCAGGGATTCAGTTGTAGCGGCGATAGAGGCCCGCGAGGCGGCCCTGGATCTTCACGCGATCAGGCCCGAAGATCCGCGTCTCGTAGGCCGGGTTCGCGGGTTCCAGGGCGATCGAGGCACCCTTCTTGCGCAGACGCTTGAGCGTCGCCTCGGTATCGTCGATCAGCGCCACGACGATCTCGCCGGTCTCGGCGGTATCGGCGCTGCGGATGATCGCGATGTCGCCGTTCTGGATGCCGGCCTCGACCATCGAGTCGCCCTGGACCTCGAGGCAGTAGTGCGCGCCGGAACCGAGCAACGAGACGGGCACGTCGACAGTGGTGGAGTTGTCGCGCAGCGCCTCGATCGGCGTACCGGCGGCGATCCGGCCATAGAGCGGCAAGCTGAGCGCCTGCGCTTCGTTGGCTGCCTGGATGGCGCCGGCGAGCGGTACGCGTTCGCCGCGCACGATTTGCGGTACGAAGCCCTCGCGCGCCTCCGCCAGGCCCGCCCGGCGGGCCTCGGCGAGGAGGGGAGTGACGTTGGGAGCCGGCATGGCGGCCGTGTCCGGCAGCTTCAATACCTGCAGGGCGCGCGCCCGGTGCGGCAGGCGGCGCAGGAAGCCGCGCTCCTCGAGCCCGGTGATCAGGCGATGGATGCCCGACTTGGACTTGAGCCGCAGCGCCTCCTTCATCTCGTCGAACGAAGGCGATACGCCATCGTCGTTGAGGCGCTTGTTGATGAACAAGAGCAGTTCGTTCTGTTTGCGGGTTAACACCGTCTTCTCCCCAGACTGGCTACCAGATTTCGGAACAAACCCTGAAACCCGACACATGTTCTAGTTTGGTTCTTGTTTCGGGTCAAGTTATCCCGGGGAAGACGGGGATCAGTAGCCGCCGGGGAGGCCCGCAAGGTCAACAATCTGCACGGTTTCACCCTTCGTTCGGGCCGGGTCGTGCGCAGGCCTGACCAACAGCCCGCTGGCGTTGGCGAGGACGGAAAGCATTGAGCTGTCCTGTACCGGATGGGGCTCGACAGTCAGGGCGCCGTCGGCCGCGCGCGTGAGCGTCGAGCGGATATAGTCCTCGCGCTGGTCGTTCTGTTTCAGATCGACCGCAAGGCGGGCTGGCTGCGTTGCCACCAGGTCGCCGGGTTGGGCCAGCATCCGCTCGATCGCCGGCTTCAGGAACAGAAGGGCGCAGATCATCGTGGAAACGGGATTGCCGGGCAGGCCGAGGACCCGGGCGCGATCCTTGGCCGCGAACATCAGCGGCTTGCCGGGGCGCATGGCGATGCGCCAGAAATCCATCGAGAAGCCCTGTGCCTTGAGGGCGGCCTGCACGAGATCGTGGTCGCCGACCGAAGCGCCGCCCAGGGTGATCAGCAGATCGTGCTGTGCGCCAGCGGCGATGCGGCTTTCGATCAGCGCAGCGTCGTCGCGGGCAATGTCGAACAGGGTCGGCTCGCCGCCCCAGCCACGCACCAGAGCCGCGACCGCAATGCCCGAGGAGGAGACGATCTGATTTCGGCCGACCGGCTCGCCCGGCATCACCAGTTCGTCGCCGGTCGATAGAATTGCGACGCGCGGTTTGCGATGAACCGAGAGCCACGGCAGGTTCATCGCCGCCGCGAGGGCCACGTCGCGTGTGGAGAGCGTGCGGCCCGGCCGGAGCGGCTGATCGCCTGCCTTGAAATCGAGGCCTGCCTTGCGGATATGCCGGCCTTGGCGCGGCGCATCGAGGATGGTGATCTGCGTGCCGTCGGCCTTCGTGTCCTCCTGGATCACGACCGCGTCGGCGCCCTGTGGCAACGGCCCGCCGGTGAAGATGCGTACCGTCTCGCCAGCCTTCAGGGCGTGATCGTAGGAGCCACCCGCCGGCGCCTGGCCGACGAGCGTGAGGGAGCCCGGCGCCGAGGGCACGTCGGCGGTACGCACAGCATAGCCGTCCATCGCAGAGAGATCGGCCGGTGGCTGGGTGAGCCGCGCCGTCGCCGGTGCGGCCAGCACCCGTCCCGCTGCATCGGCGACCGAAACCGTCTCGGCCGGCAGCGCCTCGAAGGCGGCGATCACGCGGGCATGGGCATCGCGAACGGAAAGCATCAGCCGGCCCTCCAGGTCCCGGACTTGCCGCCGGACTTGTGCAAAAGTTTCACCTCGGAGATCGTCATGCCGCGGTCGACCGACTTGCACATGTCGTAGACCGTCAGCGCGGCGACCGAGGCCGCGGTGAGCGCCTCCATCTCGACGCCGGTGCGCCCTTTGAGCTTGCACGTCGCCTCGATATCGACGGCCTTGCGCTTGGGGTTGAGCGACAGCTTCACGTCGACCGACGACAGAGACAGTGGATGGCAGAGCGGTATTAGCTCCGGCGTGCGCTTGGCGGCCATGATGCCGGCGAGCTGCGCCACCGCGAGCACGTCGCCCTTCTTGGCTTTCTTCTCGCGGATCAGCTTCAGGGTTGCAGCCTGCATCGTGACGCTGGCGCGGGCCACGGCGATGCGCTCGGTCACGTCCTTGTCGCCGACATCGACCATGCGCGCATTGCCGGTGTCGTCGAAGTGGGTGAGGGCAGCCTTGCGCCTCATGCCGCCTCGCGCACCAGGATCTCGCGTACCGCAGCCTCGACGTCGGGTTTGCGCATGAAGCTCTCGCCGATCAGGAAAGCCGACGCGCCGACCTTGGCCATGCGCGCAAGGTCGGCCGGCGAGCCGAGGCCGCTTTCGGCGACCAGCACGCGATCGCGCGGCACCCGTGGCGCGAGCTGTTCGGTCGTGGCGAGATCGACGGCGAGCGTCTTGAGGTTGCGGTTGTTGACGCCGATCAGGTCGCTGTCGATGCGCAGCGCCCGTTCGAGTTCGGCGGCATCGTGCACCTCGACCAGAACGTCCATTTCCCAACGATGGGCAAGCTTGGTGAGATCGGAGGCCATCTCGTCGTCGAGGCAGGCCATGATCAGCAGAATGCAATCGGCGCCCAGCGCCCGCGCCTCGGCGACCTGATAGAGGTCGATCATGAAATCCTTGCGCAGGACCGGCAGGCCGCAGGCGTTGCGTGCCTGCACCAGGAATTCGTCCTTGCCCTGAAAGTAAGGCTCGTCGGTCAGCACGGAGAGACAGGTCGCGCCGCCGCGTTCATAGGCGCGTGCGAGCGTCGGGGGATCGAAGTCTTCGCGGATCAGGCCCTTGCTGGGCGAGGCCTTTTTGATCTCGGCGATCAGTCCGTAGCGACCCGATTTGATCGTACGCTTCAATGCAGCAGCGAAGCCGCGCGGCTTGTCGGCCTTCAGGGCCATATCTTCCACTTCGGCCAGCGTGCGCTTGGCCTTGCGTGCTTCGACATGGCGGCGCTTGTCGGCGACGATCTTCGTCAGCGTGTCGCTCATGCGCAGATCCTCTTTAGCGTTTCCAGAGCGGCCTTGGCTTTGCCGCTTTCGATCGCGGCAACAGCCAGCGCTGCACCTTCCTTCAGGTCACGGGCCTTGCCGGCCACCATAATCGCCGCGGCGCTGTTCAGCACCACGATGTCGCGGAAGGCGTTCTTCTCCCCGGCCAGCACCTTGTGAATGGCCTCGGCATTGTACGCCGGATCGCCGCCCTTGAGGTCGGCAAGCGAGGCGCGCTTCACGCCGATATCCTCGGGGGCAATCTCGATCTCGCTCACCTTTCCGTTTTCGAGCGACGCTGCCCAGCTCTTGGTCGTGGTGGTGAGTTCGTCCATTCCATCCTGGCCATGGACAACCAGCGCACGCTCCAGGCCGAGCTGACCCAGCGCCTCGGCGACGGGCCGCAGCCAGCGGCGATCGAACACGCCGACGAGCTGCCGTTTGACGGCGGCGGGGTTCGACAGCGGGCCCAGCAAATTGAAGATCGTGCGCGACGGCGCCAGCTCGACCCTCGGGCCGGCGACATTGCGCATGGCGCTGTGATGGCGGGGCGCCATCAGGAAGCAGACCTTGGCCTCGACCAGCGCACGCTCCAGTGTTTCGATGGGCAGATCGAGATTGATGCCGAGAGCATCCAACACGTCGGCGGCGCCGGACTTGGAAGTGAACGCACGGTTGCCGTGCTTGGCGACGGGCACGCCGGCGCCCGCCACGACCAGGGCGGAGCAGGAGGAGACATTGTAGGTGCCGTGGTGGTCGCCGCCGGTACCCACGATATCGATGGCGCCCTCAGGCGCCCGTACACGCAGCATCTTGGCGCGCAATACGCGGGCGCCGCCAGCCAGCTCCTCGGCCGTCTCGCCGCGCACCTTGAGGCCCATCAGGAAGGCCCCCATTTGCGCCGGCGTGGCGTCGCCGCTGGTCATGATGTCGAAGGCCCGCTCTGCCTCGTCGATGCCGAGCGGCTCGCCATTGCCTACCTTGGCCAGAAGGCCCCGAAAATCGTCGATATCGCCGCTCACCGGAAAAACACCGTGTTGATTTGCCTCTTGCCGGTCCAGCCGGCGGGCGCGAAGCTATATCACATGGCTCAAGAACTCATCCTCAAGGTCACCGGCATGGATTGCGACGGCTGCGTTAAGGCCGTCACCCGTGCCGCGACCGGCGCAGGTACTGCGCCTCTCTCCGTCGACCTCAAGAGCGGGGAGATGCGTCTCCCGGCAGAGGCCGACGTGCCCGCCATCACCAAGGCGATCCAGCGCGCCGGATTCGGCGTCGCGTCTTAAAGAACTTTCCATAATCGACTGATCTTAAACGGTAATTCTCTCCTGAGCGTCGATGCTTGCCAAAGTAATAAGCAAGCTTATATTAAGCGAACTTAGGAGATGGCATGGAATTGCCCGAACGCAATATCGGTTTCCTGCTGCACGACGTGGCGCGGCTCATGCGCAAGCGCTTCGAGCAGAATGCGCGCGACCTCGGGCTGACCCGCTCGCAGTGCCAGGTGCTGGCACATCTGGCGCGCAACGAGGGCATCCAGCAGAGCGGACTTGCCGACATCCTCGAAGTCGAGCCCATCACGCTCACGCGCCTGCTCGACCGGCTGGAGGAAATGGGCCTGGTCGAACGCCGGGCACACCCGACCGACCGTCGCATCCGCCAGCTTCACCTCACCGATAAGGCGCCGCCGCTGCTTGGGGAGATCTTTGCCGTAGGGTCGGTGACGCGCGCCGAAGCCCTCGAAAGCGTGAGCGAAGAAGATCGCGATCGGCTGTTCGCCATCCTGTCCAGCATGAAGGGCAACCTTCTCGGCAGGCTGACGACGAACGCCGGCGACAGGAGAGCAGACAATGGCTAGCAGGAACTCCTTCCGCCGCACTGACCTCGCCGACGAGGTTCCGGCCCCTGAACCGGCGTCAGTGCCGGCTCCCGCGCGCGTGTCGATTGCTGCCAGACTGAAACGGCGGCGACCGCATAACCTGCGCCGTATCCTGTTGATGCTGGGGCCGGTCGTCGTGCTGGCGGCCGGTTTGTTCGTCTACATGTCCGGCGGACGCTATGTGTCGACCGACAATGCATACGTTCATGCCGGTAAGCTGACGGTCGCCACGGACGTTTCCGGCATCGTAGCCAACGTCGCCGTCCACGAAAGCCAGAAGGTCGAGAAGGGCGACATCCTGTTCATCCTCGACCAGGAGCCGTTCCGCATTGCCCTGGCCGGTGCGGAGGCCAATCTCGGCACGGTCCGCAACCAGATCACGACCCAGCAAGCGACCTATCGTCAGAAGGTGGCGCAGATCGAGCAGGCCAAGACCGATGTCGTCTTCTACGAAACGACAGAGCTGCGCCAGCAGGACCTGCTGAAGCGTGGGGTGTCGGCACAGGCGACCTTCGATCAGGCCAAGCGCGATCTCGATGCGGCCCGCGAGCGTCTCAGTATGGCGCAACACGACGCTGAAGCAGCGCTTGCCCAGCTCGGTGGTAACGCCGAAGGGCGGATCGAGGATCATCCCAGTTTCCTCGCCGCCCAGGCGCAGGTCGATAAGGCGCGCCGCGACCTCGCACACACCACAGTTCTGGCATCCATTCCCGGTGTCGTGACCAATGTCGACGCGCTGCAGGTCGGCGAATATCTGCCGGCAGGGCAGGCGGCATTCAGCCTCGTTTCTTCGGCCGATGTCTGGGTCGAAGCGAACCCCAAGGAGTCCGACCTCACCTACCTGAAGCCGGGCGCGGTCGCGACCATCACCATTGACGCCTATCCCGGCCGCGAATGGCACGGGACCGTCACGAGCCTCGCCCCGGCGACGGGGGCGGAGTTCTCCGTGCTGCCGCCGCAGAATGCGACCGGCAACTGGGTGAAGGTGGTGCAGCGCGTGCCGATCCGGCTCAAGGTCGAGATGCCGGCCGATGCGCCGCCGCTGCGCACCGGCATGAGCGCCTATGTCGAGATCGACACAGGCCATCAGCGTCAGATTGCCGACCTGTTCGGCGGTGCCCGGCAGGCCATCGGACTCTAGCCATGTCATCGCCGGCCCCATCGACAGCGGGGGCACAGCCACGCCACGTCGTGCTGCTGACGCTCTGCGTCATGCTGGCCACGATCATGCAGGCGCTGGACACGACCATCGCCAACGTGGCACTGCCTTACATGCAGGGCTCGCTGTCGGCGACCACCGACCAGATCAACTGGGTGCTGACGTCCTATATCGTTGCTGCCGCCATTGCGACGCCGGTCACGGGCTTCCTCGAACAACGGCTCGGCCGCAAGCGGCTGTTCCAGATTGCGGTTGCGGGCTTCACCGGCGCGTCGGTCCTGTGCGGCATCGCCACCTCACTGCCCGAGATGGTGCTGTTTCGTCTGTTGCAGGGCCTGTTCGGCGCCTCGCTGGTGCCGCTCTCGCAAGCCGTGCTGCTCGACTCCTATCCGAAGGAAAAGCATGGCTCGGCAATGGCCATGTGGGGCATCGGCGTGATGGTTGGGCCGATCCTGGGGCCGACACTGGGCGGCTGGCTGACCGAGGTCTACGACTGGCGCTGGGTCTTCTACATCAACGTGCCGATCGGCATCCTGACGTTCCTCGGCCTGTCGGCGTACCTCTCAGAAACCGAGCCCCGCAAAGGCGGCTTCGACTGGTTCGGCTTTGCCATGCTCAGCATCGCCATCGGCTCGTTCCAGATGATGCTGGACCGCGGCGAGCAGGTGGACTGGTTCTCGTCGACCGAGATCGTGATCGAGACCGTGCTGGCTGCGCTCGCCTTCTACCTGTTCCTGGTGCAGATGTTCACGGTGAAGCAGCCGTTCATCGATCCGGCGATCTTCAGGGATCGCAATCTTTCCGTGGGGCTCTGCTTCATCTTCGTGGTCGGCATCATCCTGCTGGCCTCGCTGGCGCTGATCACGCCCTATCTGCAAAACCTCATGGGCTATCCCGTAATCACCGCCGGCATGGTGCTGGCGCCGCGCGGCATCGGCACCATGCTCGCCATGATGCTGGTCGGTCGCATCATCAACAGAGTCGATCCCAGGATCCTGCTGGTCGTCGGCCTGCTGATCACGGCCGAGGTTCTGTGGGAAATGACGCGCTTCACGCCCAGTGTCTCGGAGTGGACCCTGATCCGCACCGGCATGATGCAAGGCATGGGACTGGGCTTCATGTTCGTGCCGCTCTCGACCATCACCTTCGCAACCCTGCCGGCGCATTTGCGCACGCAAGGGACGGCGCTCTACAGCCTGATGCGCAACATCGGTTCGAGCATCGGCATCTCGCTGGTGATCTTCCTGCTGACTCGCAATACCCAGCTCGTCCATGCCGAGCTGGCAGGGCATGTCACACCATTCAACGATGCGCTAAGCCAGGTCGGTCCATCGCATTTCTGGAACCTGGCGACGACGGTGGGCAAGGCTGCCCTCAACGCCGAGGTTACCAGGCAGGCCAGCGTCGTGGCCTATGCCAACGACTTCAAGCTGATGATGTTCGTGGCGCTGGTTACCCTGCCGCTGGTGCTGCTGCTCAAGAAGGCGAAGGGGCCGGGCGGCGGCCACGCGGCTGTGCTGGAGTAGGCTCCGGCCGGCCGATCGATCCGATCAATAGACCGTTTCGGGCCGCTCGACGGAATTGTCCGCGAGCGCGATGGCGATCCGTTCGTTGTCGCTGCGTATCGCAATCAGGTCGACAGTCTCGGTCGCTTGCCGATTGAACTCCTGGTGCGGGACGAAGGGCGCGAAATAGGCGAAGTCGCCCGGCGTCAGGTCGGCCACATACTCGAGCCGCTTGCCCCACCGGATCTCCAGACTGCCCTTCACGATGTAGATGGTGACTTCGTGGCGGCCGTGATGATGGGTGCCGGTCCTCGTGCCGGGCAGGAGCGTCACCGTGCCGATCCAGGTCCGCTCTCCGCCGGTACCGGCATGGTCGACGACGGTCGTGCGTCCCGCGCCTGCCGTCTCCTGCTTGGCCGCTCTTTGCGCCTCAGCACGAACGACCGTCACGCCAGTCCGCCATTCCGCCGCATCCGCCTTCGTGATCTCGGTCGTGACGCCCATCGCGGACCTCCTCACTCGATCTTCACACCGGCATCCTGGACGATCTTGCGCCATTTCGTGTTCTCGATGGCGATGTAGGCCTCGAATTCCTGCCGCGATTCCTTGGCGGGCACGAAGGAGAGGCTCTTCATCTTCTCGAGAAC
>JAIUOY010000197.1:0-49009 GCA_020160995.1 Pseudomonadota bacterium
AGGCCACCGGCGATCAGGGACCAGATCGTCGCCAGGTCGCCGCCCAGGGCATTGTTGACGATGGTGGCCAGCGTGGCGTCGGCCTGCGCCGCTCCGACTGTGCTGAGCGAGGTGCCGCCGACCATCACCGCATAGGGGCTGGCCCGGCTGGTACTGACGTTGGTGACACCGTTGCCGGTCTGGTTGCCCGAACCGCCGTCGCCGTTGTCGTTGAACACCGAGATATTGCGCAGCGCCGCATCGACGAAGAGTTCGCGCGAGGCGTTGTAGAAGGGCGAGCCCGGTGCCGTCTGCGCGGAGTAACCGAAGGACGAGGTGATGACCGCCGGATTGTTCGCGGTATCCCAGAAAGCAGCCTGATAGGCCGTGTAGGCGTTGGTCTGCGGACCGGCGCCGGCATAGATGACGAGCGGGCTCTGCGGGTTGATCGACGTAACGACGCCGACGTCGAGGGAACGCTCCCCGGCCGGATTGAACGCGGGCGGAGTCACGGTGGGATAGGCCTGGCCACCCGGCGCCACGAGCGTGACGTCGGCGCTGGTCGTGATGCCGGCGGCGGCGCGATAGGCATCGATGGCGGCCTGGAAGCCTGCGCCGGCGTTGTCGCCGGGCAGCGCCGTGCCGACACCGGGCTCTACCAGGCCGATGGCGCCGGTCGCCACGCCGGCCGGCAGCGGGAAGTTGTAGTAGGTGTTCGCGATCTCGCCGGGGAAGGGGCTGGTCTTCGCCGTGGAGGCATTGCCCGGGCTTTGCCAGCCCTGTTCGAGCGTCACGCTCTGGCTGGCGGTGCCGGGATTGGCCAGTACGGGGTGGAACTTGTCGGTGTCGAACCACAGGTTCGAGACACCGCTGCCCGTGAGTGCAGTCGGCAGCGACAGGCTGCCGGTCCAGTACCAGGACTCGCTGCTGCCGCTGCCCCTCGTCATCCACTGGGCCTGCGGGCCGAACAGGGTCGAGAAATTCTCGGCCGTCACCTCCACCCAGATGGTGCGCGACTCGGCCGAGGAGACATAGCCGCCACCGGACGCGACGACGTCGATGCCGAGCTTTCCAAGCTCGGTCAGAACGTTGTTGTACTGGGTCTGGTTGGCACCGTAGGTCGACCACAGCGTGCCGCTGTCGTTGAGTGTCTTCAGTTCCTTCTGACGATCCGCCCAGCTCATGTTCAGCAGGGCGGTCGGGTCGTTGGCGCGGTCGAGCACCAATGCGACGTTCATCTTGAGGCCGGCCGCCAGTGCGCCGCCGCTCGGTCCCTCGGTCGCGTTGCTGCGCCAGCTCCCCAGGTCCATGTAGCTCGAATTGGCGAGCGAGCTGTAGGTGGGGTGGAAGGAAACGTCGCCGGGATCGATCGAGGCACCGTTGGCGATGGTGATCGTGTCCTCGATCAGGCCGTCGGCCGAAGTGACCTTCCAGTGCGTGTCGTCGACCTTGGTGAAGGTAGCGCCGTCGGCCGCCGTGCCATAGCCGAAGAACTGGAAGACATCGCCCTGGCCACCGGCGCCGCTGCCGGAGAAGTCGGTCACGATGTCGCCGTTGGCCTGGCCGGCCGTGAACTGGAAGATGTCGGCGCCGGGGCCGCCCACAAGCGTGTCGATGCCGGCGCCGCCGTCCAGCACGTCGTCGCCATCGCCGCCGGCCAGCATGTCGTTGCCGGTGCCGCCCTGCAGCGTGTCGTTGCCCGCGACGCCGTAGAGCTGGTCGTCGCCGCCACCGCCCTGCAGGATATCGTTGCCGTTGTCGCCCAGCAGCGTGTCGTTGCCGTTGCCGCCGATCAGCGTGTCGTTGCCGTCGCCGCCGCTCAGGCTTGAGGCGACGTTGGACGCCTTGATCGTGTCGTTGCCGCTGCCGCCGATCGCGGTCTCGACCACCGTGTTGAAGGCGATGCCGATATTGTTCACTTTGCCGCCGGCTGAGGAGAAGGTGCCGGGATTGAGATCGACGGTGGCGTTCTGGCTGAAGCCCGAGAGGTTCAGGGCGTTGTTGGTGCCGTGGCTCCAGAGGGTGACGATGGCGGCCGGGTTATTGCCGGTACCGAAGTCGTAGATGCTCTTGAAGTAGCCGGTGAAGCTCGAGTTGAAACCGAAGGTCTGGTTGCCGCCGAACGTGTCGTTGGTCGAGACGCCGTAGAGTCGCTGGATGGCGAGAATGTCCATCATCTGCGGCGTCAACGGCTGGTATTGCGAGCCATCGGCAGTCTTGCCCCAGCTCGCATACACCGGATAGTCGCCATAGTACGTCGTCCCGGTGTCGCCCGGGTTGATGTACGACATGATCGACCACAGGGACGTGTCGTAGACGCCGAATTGCTGCTGCCGGGCGTTGACCGCGCCGTTATAGGGGCCGGAATGGCCCAGGCCGATGATGTGGCCGAGTTCGTGGATGACCGTCGAATAGGGATAGCCGCCGACGGCATTGGAATTGCCGTCTAGGGGACCGTAGCCATTCCAGGTCGTGTCGATGGTGACGATCGCCCCGCTGGCGGGCGCCTTGACGATCGTATTGCTGCCGACGGGAACGTTCGCGTCGGTGTTGAAGTTTGCATACGCTTGCTTGTTGGGGAGCCGCTGGATGGTGACATTGGCGGCAGCCGCGTCGTCGGCCAGCGAGAAGGAGATATTGGCGATCCCCGACCATTGGGCGAAAGCGCCCTCCCAGATAGTCTTCTCGGTATTGTTCCAGTTTGCGGCCGCATCGAACCAATATTTGACGGTGCCGCCGCCGGTTCCCGGGGTCGCGTCACCCCACTTGATTGCGTTCGACGTCGGACCGTAGGTCGGCGGAACGTTGCCAGTGTAGGTGTAATACGAGGTGGCGGCGGCCTGGTTGGCGTCATTGACGCCCGAGAGGAACGTAACCTCAGTCTCGTATGGACCAAAACTCGGCATGGGCTCGCGACTCAAAAGAACGATATGGGTTGCGGCAAGATATCAGTCGACCTGAAGCTAGCAAGCCGAATAGGCGAGTCTTTCGCTCGGCCGCTTCTTGGTTGTGCGGGCTCCTAGCGTAGCGCCGGATCGATCTCTGCAAAGCGGCGCTGCTGGTCGCTGAAGATCACCATGAAGAGTTCGCGGAACAGTTGCTCGATACGCGGATCGGCCGGGCCGGCAGCCGGTGTCCACGCCGTGGTGAAGGACATCGCCTGATCGTTTCGGCAGTAGATCGCGTAGACGTAGAACAGACCAGGCTGGCCTTGCCGAAAGCGAGGTGGTGTCCCCGCGCAGACCGGATCGGCATTGAGGTTGTTGGCCGGATAGAAAATCAGCACCAGCCGGTAGTCGGGGCTGGGTGGCGGCAGGGGACGGTCGTAGGTGAAGGTGAGTGCCGGCCTCGGCTTGGCCGCCTGCATGGCGGGCAGCAGGTCCCTTGCCACCACCGCCGGATCGACGCCGGGAAAAGCATCGCCAGCCAGGATGACGGGGAACTTCTTGCCGTCGGTCGCCGCGAAGAATTCACGATAGTCGTACTGCGGAGCGTAGTAGTTGCCGCCGATCGAGCCAGCAAGCGCGATCGTCGGCAGGACGATCGCGGCAGACAGCGTGGCGGCAATACGATGAACGATGCGCATCGAGGCCTCCTGCGGAATGCCAAATTAGCCCTTGGGATTCCGCACGGGCAATTCACGCTTCCTTGACGACATTGCTGTTTCGCGAGCCGGCTTTGGCGTGCGATGGCCGGACAGTTCCGATGCGCCTGGCGCACGATAATTTGCTAGCTTCGCCCTTTCATTGGATCGGAGGACTGTTCATGGCATCGCCGCTTTTCGACCTCACCGGCAAGGTCGCCGTTGTCACCGGCTCGAGCAAGGGCATCGGCAAATCGATTGCCCTGCATCTCGCGCTGCAGGGCGCCAAGGTCGTGGTGTCGAGCCGCAAGGCGCCGGCGTGCGAGGAGGCGGCCGCCGAGATCAAGAAGGCGGGTGGCCATGCCACCGTCATCCCCTGCAACATCTCCGACAAGGATCAGTGCATCAACCTGATCGCCCAGACGAAGAAGCAGCTCGGGCCGGTCGACGTCCTGGTCTGCAATGCCGCCTCGAATCCCTATTACGGGCCGACCGAGAAGATGCCGGACGATGCCTTCATGAAGATCATGCAGAACAACATCCTGTCCAACATCTGGCTGATCACCAACTGCATTCCCGACATGCGGGCCAAGAAGGACGGCTCGATCATCATCGTCTCGTCGATCGGCGGCGTGCGCGGTACGCCGGTGATCGGCGCCTACGGCATCTCCAAGGCGGCCGACATGCAGCTCGCGCGTAACCTCGCCACGGAGCTCGGTCCCGACAATATCCGCATCAACACCATCGCCCCCGGCCTGGTGAAGACCGACTTCGCCAAGGCGCTGTGGGACAACCCCGAATATCTCGACAAGCGCCTGCAGAGCGCCCCGCTGCGCCGCATCGGCGAACCGGACGATATCGGCGGAATCGCCGTGATGCTGGCCGGAAAGGCGGGCGCCTTTATTACCGGCCAGACCATCATTGCCGATGCGGGCGTGACCATCGGAAGCTAGCATATCCACCCAGAACCTCCCCCTCCGCGCCCTTGCGGAAGAGGGGAGGCCTTTGGGAGGAAGCAACAAATGAAACGCTGCGTTGGCGTTTTACTCGTCGTCCTCGGGATGCTCATGGCAGCTCCCGTCTGGGCCCAGCCCTATCCAACCAAGCCCGTGCGCATCGTGGCGCCTTTCCCACCCGGCGGTGTCGCCGACGTGCTGGCGCGCGCTCTGGCCCCCGAGCTGCAGGCGGCTCTCGGCCAGCAGGTGATCGTCGACAACAAGCCAGGGGCAGGTGGCAATATCGGCGCGGAGATCGTGGCCAAGGCCGAGCCCGACGGCCATACGCTGCTGCTGGCTTCGGCCGGCATTCTGACCATCAACGAATTCCTCTACGCGAAGATGCCGTTCGATCCGGCGACGGCCTTCGCGCCCATCACGGTCGTGGGCGACATGCCCAACATTGTGGTCGTCCATCCGCGGGCCGGTGTGGCGACCCTCAAGGAACTGATCGACAAGGCCAAGGCGCAGCCGGGCAAGCTCGACTTCGGCTCTGCCGGCAACGGCACGACGACGCATCTCGCCATTGTGCTGCTGGAGCAGGCGGCCAAGATCAAACTGGCCCACGTGCCTTACAAAGGTGCGGCGCCCGCGGTGCAGGATCTGGTCGCCGGACAGATCGACGGGCTGGTCGACAACCCGCCGCTCGTGCTGCCCCACATCAAGAGCGGCACCATCAAGGCGCTGGCCTGGGCGGCGCCGCAGCGCATGGCGATCCTGCCCGATGTCCCGACGGCGGCGGAAGCCGGTTTGCCAGGCTTCGAGGCCTCGTCCTGGTTCGCGCTGATCGCCCCTGCCGGTACGCCCAAGGAAATCGTCGCCCGGTTGAATGCCGAGGCAGCGAAGATCCTGAAGGACCCCAAGATGGCGGAGCAGTTCGCGCAGCGCGGCATCCGTCTGGTCGGCAATTCCGCCGAGGAGTTCACGGCCTTCATCCCCAAGGAGCGGGCGCGGTGGGGAGAGATCGTGAAGGCCTCGGGCGTGAAATTGGAATAGGTGCAGCTCCATGAGCCTCTATCAGGTCCAGAAGCTGATCTATCAGCTCAACCGCGATCCGCGGACGCGCGAACGCTATGCCGTGGAGCGCGACGCGGTACTGGCCGAGTACGAGCTCACCGCCGAAGAGACGGGCGCGCTCACCAAGCCCGATATCGGCCTGCTCTATGTGCTGGGGGTCAACGGCCAGCTCCTCATGCACTTTGCCGCCCTCCACAAGATCGAGTGGACCGATTATCTCGACCGGATGCGCCATGGGCTTCGGGAGCACGGCCAGGTGCGCGAAGGAGTCTATGCCGCTACCGGCTACGAAGGTGTCGAGGCGCACGACGCCCGACTGAAGCGCGACAGAGAGAACAGGTAAACGGGAGAAGGCCCATGCCTTTGGTCTATTGCGGCGCATGCAGCCATGCCCCCGGCATCACCGCCCGCGCTGAACGGGCCGATACCCAGACGCGGCAGGCGCTCGAAAGCGCGTTCCGGCGCATGGGCGACGATATCCGCGCGACGCGGCCGGATGCGCTGGTGGTCATCGCCGCCGAGCATTTCGCCAATTTCTTCATGAACAACATGCCGGCCTTCGCGATGGGGATGGCCGACTCCTACGAAGGACCGATCGAGGACGAGGCGTTCCTGCGCATCAAGCGGACCACCGTCCCGGGAAACAAGGCCCTGTCGCGCAGGCTGATCGAAAAGGTGATGCAGACGGTCGACGTCGCCTATGCCGAGGAATGGAAGTTCGATCACGGCATCTCCGTGCCGCTGCATTTCCTGACGCCCGACTACGACCTTCCGATCATCCCTGCCAACATCAATTGCCAAGGCCCGCCGCTTGCGCCATTGGCCCGCGCCTGGGCTTTCGGGGAGGCGCTGCGCCAAGCGGCCGATTCCGTGCCGGAGCGGATCGCCCTGGTCGGCACCGGCGGCATCTCGCATTGGCCGGCGACGCCCGACTCGGGGAAGATCAACGAGGCGTGGGATCGGGAATTTCTCGCCCGCTGGGCCGCCAACGACCGCAAGGCAATGCTCTCCTACAGCGACGCCGAAACCTATCGCGATGCCGGCCAGGGCGGCTTCGAGATCAGGACCTTCATCGCCGCGGCCGCCGCCGCCAAGGGCGCCAAGGGAAAGATCGAATTCTGCGAGCCGGTGCCGATCTTCGCCGTGAGTTGCACGATCGCCAGGATGGCGATCACGACGTGAGGTTCGCCGAGCTGGCTCTCACCCCTTTTTCTTGAAGGTGACGACCAGCACGTCGCGATAGGCGGGAAGGGCAGGGTTCTCCGGCTCGACCGGCGTCACGCCATGGTAGCAGCGGGCATCGTCGACCAGGGCGGCGTCGAGCGGGTCCGTCAGCGTGAAGCTGCCCAGCGCGCGCTTGTCGAGATCGTGCACGGTCGTCGTGCCGCTCGCGATGTTGCGGCGGGCGATCAGCAGCACCAGCACATAGTCGACGCCGTCGCGATGCATGCCCTCGGGCGTCGGCTTGCCCTGTTCGCCCTGCTTGGCCTCGATCCGGAACTGATGCGCCTCGACATGCCATTCGGCGGTTTCCGGCGCGAGCCGGCCAAAGAGCGCCCGGCAATATTCGAGGATGGTGCGCATGGAGGCGCCCGATCCGATCTCTTCGGTGATCGGCTTGAACCAGCGCTCGATGCCGCCGTTCAGGGTATTGTAGTTGACGCCCTGATAATGGGGCTGATGGGCTCCACGGGTGATCGGGCCCTGACGAGCGGCACGCCAGACGCCAAAGCGGCGTTTCCGATAGCGTCCGCCGTCGCCCATGTAGGTATCGACTTCGAGATCGTCCCAGCTCTCGGCGAAGGCCGGCCAGTCGGCCAGGGTGCCGAAGCGCGCCAGGGCATTGCGCATGTCCGAGGCTTCGACGAAGGCATAACCTGCCCGCCCGACGGCGGTGCGGATGCTCGTGGCGTTCTGTAGGCCGGTGCCGATTTCGCTCATGTCGCGAAGCCTATCATTCCGTCGCGGGACTGCCATATGATCTAAACTCTGGGCCGACCCGGAGAAAAACGATGCCTTACGCGACGACCGACGACGGGGTGAAACTCTATTACGAAGAGGTCGGAGCCGGCACGCCCCTCATATTCGTCCACGAGTTCGCGGCCGATCACAGGTCGTGGGAGGCGCAGATGCGCCATTTCGGCCAGCGCTATCGCTGCATTACCTACAGCGCCCGCGGCTATCCTCCCTCGGACGTGCCGGAGAAGGCTGCGAGCTACAGCCAGAACCGGGCCACGGACGACATTCTGGCGGTCCTCGATTATCTCGAGATCGAGAAAGCACATGTCGTCGGCCTTTCCATGGGTGGCTTCGCCACCCTGCACTTCGGCTTTCGCCATCCCGCGCGCGCGCTTTCCCTGGTCGTGGCGGGGGTGGGCTACGGCGCCGAGAAGGAGCAGCAGTCCCGCTTCAAGGCCGAAGTCGGGGTGGTCGCCAAGTCGCTGCTGGAGGAAGGGATGGCAGCCTTTGCCGGGAAATACGCCTACGGCCCGACCCGCGTGCAGTTCGAGAACAAGGACCCGCGCGGCTTCGCCGAGTTCAAGCGGGCGCTGGCGGAGCATTCGGCGCTGGGCTCGGCGAACACCCAGATCGGCTGCCAGGGAGAGCGGCCCTCTCTTTACGACCTCGTGGCCGAGATGCGCGCCATGACGGTGCCGACCCTGGTGCTGACCGGCGACGAGGACTGGCCGTGCCTTGCCCCTGCACTCCTGATGAAGCGCGAAATCCCGTCGGCGGCCCTGGCGGTGATGCCGAACTGCGGGCACACGATCAACCTCGAGGAGCCCGATCAGTTCAACCGGATCGTCGGCGACTTCGTCGTGCAGGTCGATGCCGGCCGCTGGCCGAGGCGCGATCCCCGTGCGCTGAGTGCGTCGATCACCGGAATGAAGAGTTAGGCCGTCAAGCCGCCGTCGCAGACGAACTCGGAGCCGGTCGAGAAAGTCGATTCGTCCGACAGCAGGAACAGGATCATGCTGGCGACCTCGTCGGCGCGGCCGAGGCGGCCGAGCGGGTGCATGTCCTCCAGAGACTGGCGGCCGCTCATGTTGCCGTCGCTCTGCTCCAGCCGCGGCGCGATCATCGGCGTGTCGATATAGCCCGGATGCACCGAATTGCAGCGGATGTTGTATTTCATCTGCGCGCAGTGCAGCGCCACGTTCTTGGTGAGGGTGCGGACCGCGCCCTTGCTGGCGCAGTAGGCCATGGCATAGGCGGCGCCGCGCAGGCCGAGCACCGAGGAGATGTTCACGATCGAGCCGCCGCCCGCATCCTTCATGGCGGGGATGGCGGTCTTGCAGCCGAGGAAGGTGCCGAGCGAGTTGACGTCGTTGACGCGGCGATATTCCTCCAGCGTGCAGTCCTCGATCGAGTTGCGGACGCCGATGCCGGCTGCGTTCAGGAGCCCATGCAGAGCGCCGAACCTCTCGACCGTCGCGGCGACGGCGGCCTGCCAGCTCGCCTCCTGCGTTACATCCAGGGGCACGAAATGCGCGGCGGCGCCCAGCTCGGCGGCCAGCGCCCGGCCTTTGGCCTCGTCGCGGTCCGCCAGGACGGCCCTGCCGCCCTCGCGCACGACCTGGCGCGCGGTCTCCGCGCCGATACCCGACGCGCCGCCGCTCAGCAGCACGACCTTGTTCTCAAGACGGGGCAAGGAGGGACCTCCTGAGCAGGCCGGCGGTCAAGCCGCCATCGGCGGTGAACTCCGCGCCCGTGACGAAACGCGAGCGATCCGAGGCCAGCCACAGCACCAGTTCGCCGAGATCCTCGGGTTCGGCCATGCGGCCGATCGGATGACGCGAACCGATGAAGGCCTTGCCCTGCTCGTGGCCCACGGTCTGCCACAGCGGATTGAAGATCGCCGTATCGACGCCGCCCGGGTGCACCGAGTTGCAGCGGATGCCGTTCCTCTGCTCGGCACAGTAGAGCGCGACGCTCTTGCTGAGCAGTCGCACGGCGCCCTTGCTGGCGGTGTAAGCGGTCGGCCCGGCGCCACCGACGAGGCCCGCGACCGACGATATGTTGACGATGGAGCCTCCGGACTGAGGCTTGTCCGCGCCGGTCTGCTTCATGCCCTTGATCGCATACTTGCAGCCGAGAAAGACGCCTTCTGAATTGATGGCCTGTACGTGCTGCCAGTTCTCGACGGTCGTGGTCTCGGGCGTGCCCGGACCGCCGGAGATGCCGGCATTGTTCACGACGATGTCGAGCCGGCCGTCATGCTTGAGCACGTCTGCCAGCAGAGCCTGCCAGGAGGCTTCCGATGCGACATCGTGGGTGACGAAGCGGCCGACCTCCTCGGGCTGGGAGCCTTTTTGGAGATCGGCCACGATCACTGTCGCGCCTTCGCCGGCGAGGAGGGCGGCCGACGCCGCGCCGATTCCCGAGGCGCCGCCGGTCACGATGGCGACCTGACCTGAAAGTTCGTTGCTCATCTAAGCGGAACCATAGCGGACCAAAGGCAAGTGCAGTAGCGTATCGGCAAGGGAGGATCGCATGGCGAAGCTCGTTGGCAGTGTAGGTTTGATGACGGTGTCGCTGTTGGTCGTCGGTTGCACGCAGACCGCAGGGGGGCCGCCGCCCGGCATGACGGCCGCACAGGGGCAGGCCTACTGCACGAAGCTCACCACGACCTATGCCGAGTATGTTGCCGGCGTTGCCACGGCGGAGGGCGGTGTCGGCGTCGGCGGCGGTCAGCCCGATATCGATGCCCGGGTGGCGATCGCACAGTGCCAGGACGGCAATACCGCGGCCGGCATCCCCGTGTTGCAGCGCGAGCTGCGCAACAACAAGGTCGCCGTACCGCCGCCGGGTTGATCGGCAATCGCGCGCAAAGAAAAGCCCGGACGGTCTCCCGCCCGGGCCTTTTTGTTTCTCCCGCAGCCTCGAGGCTTAGAAGGACAGGCCTTCCTTCACCACGACCCAGCGGCCATTCTTGACCTCCTGCACCTGGGTGATGGTCGTCGCTAGGTGGTTGGTCTTGGAGAACTTGGTGACCGGCGAGTTGAAGATGTCCTTGAACTCCTTGCCGGACTCCAGCGCTTCCAGGAACTTCTGCCCCGTCAGATCCTTGCCGGCGAGCTGGGCATAGAACGCGAAGGTCATGATCGCGTTGTAGCCGATGACCGCCTGCGTATTGGGCTCCGAGTTGAACATCTTGAAGTAGGCCTCGGCCCATTCCTTGACCGGACCCTTGGCCGTATCGCGATAGGGGATCTCGAAGCCCGCGGCGGAGTAGAGGCCCTCGACCAGTTCCTTGCCGAGCGCAGGAATTTCGAGAACGTTGACCGGCGTGGCGCCGAGCCAGATCGGGGTGAAGCCGATCTTCTTGGCTTCGGCCATCAGACCGATCGTCTCGCGGATCACCGTGCCCAGCACGACGAGGTCGCAGCCGTCGGACTTCATCTTGGCGGCTTGGGCTGCGAAGTCCGAAGCGCCGCGCTTGTAGGTCGTGACCGACACGGGCTTCATCTTCATGGCTTCGAGCTGCTGCGTATAGCCGTCGAAGACATTCTTACCGTACTCGTCGTCCTGATACATGATGCAGACCGACTTCGGCTTCTTCCACTCAACCATGTACTTGAGCGCCGCCCGCGTGCTTTCGACATAGGGCAGCAGGTTGTTGAACTTCAGCCGTTCCTGCGCCTTCGCCGGATCGAACTTGTAGGTGAATTCCGCGGCCGTCAGCGGGAAGAGCTGCGGTACGCCGGCCTCGAACAGGATGTCCTGGGCGGCCAGCACCGTCGGCGAGCCCATCGGACCAATCATGGCGAAGACCTTGTCCTTCTCGACCATCTTCTGACTGGCGAGCACGGCCTTCTTCGGGTCGTAACCCGAGTCCTCGGCGATCAGGCGGATCTTCCGACCATTGATGCCGCCCTTCGCGTTGACCTCCTCGACCGCGAGCTTCATGCCGTTGAGCACCGGCACGCCCCACACCTTGATGGGACCGCTGAGGTCCTGATGGGTGCCGATGACGATCTCGGTCGGCGTCACGCCCTGGTTGGTGACTTTGGTCTGGGCGAACGCCGGTAGCATCGCCAGCGTTGCCGCCGCCCCGACCAAGGGCGCGACGAATGACTTGATGTGCATTGCGCATTTCCTCCACTGCGGCGCCAATCTTGTACCGGCGGGTGGCGCCTACCCGACGTCGTCGCTTCGGCGACTTGGCCGAATTAAAGCAGTTTCGCAGAGATTGTGCACGGCGAAACGCGAGATTCCGGGCAGCAAAAAGGGTCCGGACGGCAACCCGCCCGGGCCCTCTTTACTGCCTTGTCAGGCGAAATTAGTTCGTGAGGTCGCGCTTCAGCACGACCCAGCGGCCGTCCTTGATCTGCTGCAGCAGGAACACCGTCGACGACAGATGCTGCGTCGGCGAGAACTTCGCCGGCGGCGAGCCGAACATGTCCTGGAAGACATCGCCGGACTCCATCGCGGCGAGGAACTTCTGGCCGGTCAGGTCCTTGCCCGCGAGCTTGGCGTAGTGGGCGAAGGTCATGATGTCGTTATAACCCAGGGCCGATTGGGTGTTCGGCTCCATGTTGAAGGTCTTGAAGTAGGTTTCCGCCCACTCCTTGACCTTGCCCGTCGCGGTGTCGCGATAGGGGATCTCCATGCCGCCGACGGCGTAGAAGCCTTCGGTCAGTTCCTTGCCGAGCGCCGGCACTTCGACGACGTTGGTCGCGGTGCTGCCGAAGTAGACCGGGTTGAAGCCGATCTTCTTGGCCTCGGCCATGACGCCGACGGTCTCGCGCACCACGGTGCCGAGCACGACGAAGTCGCAGCCATCGGACTTGAGCTTGGCGACCTGCGAGCTGAAGTCGGAGGCGCCGCGCTTGTAGCTTGTCGTGGCAACGGCTTTGAGCTTGGTGTCGGCCAATGCCTGAGTGAAGCCGTCATGCACGTTCTTGCCGAACTCGTCGTCCTGGTAGAGGACGCAGGGCTTCTTCAAGCCCTTTTCCTGGATCAGGTGGCGGGCGCCGGCGCGCACGCTTTCAGTGTACGGCGGCACGTTGTTGAACTTCAGCCGCTCCTGCGGGTTCTTCGGGTCCATCTTGTAGGTGAACTCGGCCGACGTGACCGGGAAGAGCTGCGGCACCCCGGCTTCGAGCAGGATGTCCTGGGCGGCCAGCACCGTGGGCGAACCGAGAGGGCCGACCATGGCGAAGACCTTGTCCTTCTCGACGAGCTTCTGGGTCGCCAGCACGGCGCGCTTGGGATCGTAGCCGACGTCTTCGACGATCAGCTTGAGCTTGCGGCCGTTGATGCCGCCCGCCGCGTTGATCTCCTCGACGGCCATCTTCATGCCGTTGGTCACCGGCACACCCCACGACTTGATCGGACCGGACAGGTCCTGGTGGGTGCCGAGCACGATCTCGGTCGGTGTGATGCCCTGGTTGGTAACCTTTGTCTGCTGGGCTGCCGTCGGCAGCGCGGCAAGTCCGAACACACCGCCCAACAAGGCGGCTTTTACGCCAAACGAACGCATAACTACTTTTCCTCCACTACTCCCACGGAACTCTACATTCTTACTTATGCCGCCTGGGGGCGGTACATCGCGTCGATTTCGTTCTTGTACTTCTTGTTCACGAAGCTGCGCTTCAGCTTCATGGTCGGCGTCAGCTCCTCGTCTTCGGGCGTGAGCTGCTGTTCGATCAGGAAAAAGCGCTTGATCGTCTCGACGCGGGCGAAGTTGGCGTTGACCTTCTCGATCTCGGACCAGATCAGATCCTGCACTTCCTTGGAGCGGCACAGGCTCGCATAGTTCGTGAAGGGCACGTCGAGGTCCTGGGCATACTTCTCGACGGTCTCGCGCTCGATCATGACGAGGCAGGTGAGATACGCGCGCTTGTCGCCGATCACGACGGCATCGCTGATATAGGGCGAGAACTTGAGCTGGTTCTCGATCTCGGAGGGCGTGATGTTCTTGCCGCCGGCCGTGATGATGATGTCCTTCATCCGGTCCGTGATCTTGATGTAGCCCTCGTTGTCGATCGAGCCGACATCGCCGGTGTGCAGCCAGCCGTCCTTGTCGACGGTCTCCGCGGTCTTTTCCGGCTGGTTGAGATAGCCTTTGAAGACGAAGTCGCCCTTGATCAGGATCTCGCCCTGCGGCGAGATTTTGACCTCGCCATAGGGCACGGCCTTGCCGACCGTGCCGAGCTTGACCGCGTTGGCCGGCATCGCCGTCGCCAGTCCGCAATTCTCGGTCTGGCCGTAGACCTCGTACATGTCGAGGCCCATCGCCAGGTACCAGCGGATCAGTTCGGGCGAGATCGGCGCTGCGCCGGTGAACAGCCAGCGGCAACGGTCGAGGCCGATCATCTTGCGCATGTTCTTCAGCACCAGCCAGTAGGCGGCCTCGAACTTGAGCTTCTGGAGCGCCGAGGGTTCGCGCCGCTCGAGGCGGGCGTCGGCCACGGCATATCCCGCATCGATTGCTTTCTTGTAGGCCCACTGCTGCAGCGGCGTGGCATCCTTCAGGGCGATCATCATGCCGGCGTAGAATTTCTCCCAGACGCGCGGCACGGCGCCGAACAAGGTCGGCTGCACTTCGCGGATATTGTCCGGCACCGTCTCGGGGCTCTCTGCGAAGTTGCTGCAGACGCCGGTGGCGATCGAATAGTAGCTGCCGGCGACGCGCTCGGCGACATGGCACATCGGCAGGAACGCCAGCCGCTCGTCGCCTTCGTGCCAGGACAGCGACAGCTCGGGATGCATGCAGTTCTGCATCGTAAAGACGATGTTGTGATGGCTGTGCATCGCGCCCTTGGGCGGTCCGGTCGTCCCGGAGGTGTAGACGAGAACCGCGAGGTCGTCGGGTTTGCGCGAGGCGACCAGTTCGTCGAACAGCGCTTCCCTGCCCTGGGCGTAGTTGCGGCCAATTGCCATGAATTCGTCGAGCGAGACCACCATGGGATCGTCGAAGGCGGTGAGGCCTTCCATGTCGAAGACGACGATCTTCTTCAGGGTCGGGCAGCGTTCACGAACCTCGAGCGCCTTGTCGAGCTGTTCGTCGTCCTCGACGAAGAGCACCGACGTGCTGGAATCGTTGATCAGGTATTCGACCTGCTTGGCCGAATCGGTGGGGTAGATGCCCGAGGAGACGCCGCCGGCACAGAGGATGCCGAAATCGGCGTAGTTCCATTCCGGAACGGTGTTGGCCAGGACTGATGCGACATCGCCCGGCCGGAAGCCGATCGAATGCAGGGCGTAGCTGACCGAGCGGGAGCGCTCCAGCCACTGGTTCCACGAGATTGCGTTCCATATCCCGAGCAGCTTCTCGCGCATTGCCGGCTTGTCGCCGCGCGTCTTGCACGATAGCACGAAGCTCTTGGGCAGGGTTTCCGCAACAGTCAGGGTCGCTTTCTGGGCCATGCTCTTGCCTCCCGGTCAGCGCCAGTTCTTCTTGCGCTTCCAGCGGCGTTCGCCGCGTGCGCTTTCTTCCTTGGCGCCGAGATAGAACTCCTGGATGTCCTTGCTGCCCATCAACCGCTCGCAGGTATCGTCCATCACCACGCGGCCGACTTCGAGCACATAGCCGTAATGGGCCGTCTCCAGCGCCATCTTGGCATTCTGTTCGACCAGCAGGATCGACACACCCTGCTCGGCGTTCACGCGCTTGATGATGTTGAAGATCTCTTTCACCAGCAGCGGCGAGAGGCCGAGGGAGGGCTCGTCGAGCAGCAGGAGCTTGGGCCGGTTCATCAGCGCGCGGCTGATGGCGAGCATCTGCTGTTCGCCGCCCGACAGCGAACCGGCGGGCTGATCGATGCGCTCCTTGAGGCGCGGGAAGTAGCCGAAGACGCGTTCCAGGTCCTGGGCGACGCCGTCCTTGTCGTTGCGCAGGAAGGCGCCCATCGCGAGGTTTTCGCGGATCGACAGGAACGGAAACACCTCGCGGCCCTCCGGCACGTGGCTGAGGCCGAGTCGCACGATCTTGTCGGCATCCATGCGCTGGATCGGCTTGCCCTCGAATTCGATCTTGCCCTTCTGAGGGTCGAGCACGCCCGAAATCGTCTTGAGGATCGTCGTCTTGCCGGCGCCGTTGGCGCCCAGCACGGTGATGATCTTGCCGCGCGGCACGGCCAGGCTCACGCCGCGGATCGCCATGATCGGGCCGTAGTAGCTCTCGATGTTGGAGACTTTGAGGATGTCGTCGCTGGCGTCGGGGGGCATCGGGAACTCCGCTCAGGCGCCGAGATAGGCGGCGATCACGTCGGGGTGCGCCTGCACCTCGGCGGGCGTGCCGGTGGCCAGCACCTTGCCGTAGTTGAGAGCCAGCACCCGGTCGGAGACACGGTTCACCAGCGACATGTCGTGTTCGACCATGAGCACGGTGATCCCGAGTTCGCTCCGGATGTCGCGGATCCAGAACGACATGTCGTCGGTTTCCTCGACGTTGAGGCCGGACGATGGCTCGTCGAGCAGGATCAGCTTGGGCTCCGAGCAGAGGGCGCGGGCGACCTCGATCACCTTGCGCACGCCATAGGGGAGGCCGGCGATCAGCTTCTCGCGATAGGCCTGCAGGTCGAGGAACTCGATGACCTCCTCGACCTTGTGGCGATGTTCCTTTTCGGCGCGACGCACCGAGGGAAGGAAGAGCATCTCCTGCCAGAGCTGCGTCGTGGCGTGGCAGTGCCGGCCGACCAGCAGGTTGGCCAGCATCGTCGCGTTTTCGAACAGTTCGATGTTCTGGAAGGTGCGTGCGATGCCGAGCTTGGCGATCTGGTGCGGCGGCACCTCGGTGATGTCGCGGCCCTCGAAGAACAGCTTGCCCGAAGTCGGATTGTAGAGCCGGGAGATCAGGTTGAAGATCGAGGTCTTGCCGGCGCCGTTGGGGCCGATGATGGTGAATATCTCGCCCTTGGCGACGCTGAAGCTCACGCTGTCGACCGCCTTGAGGCCGCCGAACTGCAGCGAGATGCTGTCTACCGTGAAGAAGTTCATCGGTTGCGCTCCGACTTCACGTAGGTCTTCTGTCGCTTGAAGGTCGCCTTCTTGTAGAGCGGGAAGAGCTGGAAGAAGAGCTTCACCTTGAGCCAGCGCCCGTAGAGCCCGTAGGGCTCGAACAGGATGAACATCATGATGATGAGGCCGTAGATCGCGCCTTTGAGGCCGGCGGCGGAGCCGATCGCCGACATCGTGTCGCGCAGCTTGCCGGCCGCATCGGACGCCATGCCGAGCGAGGAGGCGACGCTTGCGGCTAGGACCGGAACGTCGTCCTTCAGCGTCGTCAGGAAAGGGTCGACCATGACGATGAAGATCGCGCCGAACACCGCGCCATGCACCCCGAACGCACCGCCGATGATGATCACCATGATGAACTCGATCGAGAGCAGCAGGGTGAACATTTCGGGCGAGATGAAGGTCATCTTGTGGGCGAAGAGCACGCCCGCGAGGCCGGTGATCGCCGCGCTGATGGCGAAGGACTTCACCTTGTAGGCCGCCAGGTCGATGCCCATCGACTTGCCAGCGGTCTCGGAATCGCGGATGGCGATGAAGGCGCGGCCGGTCGGCGACCGCAGCAGGTTCAGCGCCAGCAGGATACTGCCGACCAGGGTGAGCAGGCAGAGGAAATAGAAAGCCTCGCCGTCGCGCGGCAGGGGGATGCCCGCGATATCGAGCGTCCTGACGCGCATGCCCTCGTTGCCGTGGGTCACCGATTCCCAGCGTGCCAGGATCTCCTCGACGATGAAGGCGAAGGCGATGGTGGCGATCACCAGGTAGATGCCGGTCAGACGCAGGGCCGGGAAGCCGACCATGGCGCCAACGATGCCGGTGAGGATGGCGGCCGCCGGGAAGTAGACGATGAACGGCACGCCGAGGCTCTGCAGGTAGCCTGCCGTGTAGGCGCCGATCGCCAGAAAGGCGGCGTGACCCAGCGATGCCTGGCCGGTGAAGCCGGTCAGGATCATCAGCGCGACGCCTACGATCGCATAGATCAGGACGAAGACGACCTGGCTCTGGAGGTAGCTGCCGACGAAGAAGGGCAGGGCAGCCAGAACGGCAAGCAGGATGCCGTAGGACCACCAGTAGCCGCCATGCTTCAGGATGCGGATATCCTGGTCGTAGTCGGTCTTGAAGATGAAACGCATGGCTCAGACCTTCTTGCGCATGCTGGGGCCGAACAGACCCTGCGGCCGGACCAGCAGCACGACCAGGAGCACGATGTAGGGCGCGACGTCCTTCCAGCCCTGGGGCAGGTAGAAGCCGGCCAAGGTCTCGATGACGCCGATGATCAGCCCGCCGACCAGTGCGCCGGGGATCGAGCCGAAGCCGCCCAGCACCGCCGCCGGGAAGGCCTTGAGGCCGAGCGCCAGGCCGACGTTGGAATGGATGAAGGTGATGGGGGCCAGCAACACGCCCGCGGTGGCCGCGACCGCTGCGCTGATCGCCCAGATCAGCGAGACCACCCGCTTCACGGGGATGCCCATGTAATAGGCGGCCAGCATGTTCTCGGAGGTGGCCCGCATGGCCGTGCCCATGCGCGTGTAGTTGAAGAAGGCGTAGAGGACGGCGCAGAGGATCACGGTGGCGACGATCACCGAGAGCTTGTCGTGGGCCAGGACGAGCTCGCCGATCTTGAAGACGCCGTTCGAAAAGGGCGTGTCGATCTTGAGGTCGTCGGTGCCCCAGATCATGCCGGCGATTGAGCGCAGGAAGTAACCGAGCCCGATCGTCGCCATGACGATCGAGAACTGCGGATAGCCCAGGATCGGCCGCACCAGGATGCGTTCGGTCGCCATGCCGAATACGGCCATACCGCAGACGGCGAACAGGAAGCCGAGCCAGTAATCGAGGCCGAGCAGACCGATGAAGGTGAAGACGAAGAAGCCGCCCAGCATCATCAGGTCGCCCTGGGCGAAGTTCACGACCTCTGTCGCCTTGTAGATGAGCACGAAGCCCAGGGCGATCAGGCCATAGACGCAGCCGAGCGCAATTCCGCTCACGAGCTGCTGGATGAAATCGAGCATTCTCCCTACCCTGTACTACGGCCCATCGACCTCGCTTTTGTTGCTTGCGGCTCTACATTTCGCGAGGCGCGGCAATAAGACGTGTCGGCCATTCGGGAGTCAATGGATTTTCATCCTGGGTGCGTTAGTGTCGATCGACACACGTTGAGTTGCGGAGATTTCCATGTCGCTCGCTGAGCAGGTGCGCCCGTCGGGCGGGCCGCCATCGCCGTTCTATACCGAGGAGCACGAAGCGTTCCGGCATACCGTCCGGCGCTTCGTCGAGCGCGAGATCATGCCTCACGTCGACCAGTGGGACGAGGCCGAGGAGTTTCCCCGCGAGCTCTATCGCAAGGCCTCTGCTGCAGGGTTGCTGCAGCTAGGTTTCCCCGAAGCCTATGGCGGCGTTCCGACCGATCCCTTCTTCGGCATCATCAAGGCCGAAGAGATGGCGCGCCACGGCAGCGGCGGCCTGAACGCCAGCCTCAACAGCCATACGATCGGCTCGCCACCGATTGCGGCGCTGGGCCCGGAATGGATGAAGCGCAAGGTACTGCCCGAGGTGCTGGCCGGCGAAAAGATCAGCGCGCTTGCCATCACCGAGCCCAGCGGCGGCTCCGACGTCGCCAACCTCAAGACCACGGCGCGCCGCGAGGGCGACCACTATGTGGTCAACGGCAGCAAGATGTTCATCACGTCGGGCATGCGCGCCGACTACTATACCGTCGCCGTGCGCACCGGCGGGCCGGGGGCCGGCGGCGTCTCGCTGCTGCTGATCGAGCGTGACCGCGAGGGCTTCCAGCGCACCAAGCTCAAGAAGATGGGCTGGTGGGCGTCGGACACGGCCCAGCTCTTCTTCGACAACGTGAAGGTCCCGGTCGAGAACCTGATCGGCGAGGAGAATCGCGGCTTCATCGGCATCATGTTGAACTTCAACTCGGAGCGGCTCGGCATGTCGGCCGGCGCCTGCGGTTTTGCCAAGGTCTGCCTCGACGAGGCGATCGCCTATGCTCGTGAGCGTCACACCTTCGGCAAGCCGCTGATCGCCAACCAGGTTGTCCGCCATCGGCTGGTCGACATGGCGATGCGCATCAATGCGGTGAAGTCGACCCTGGAGCTGCTGGCGTGGCGGGTCGGGCAGGGCGAGAAGCCCGTCGCCGAGATCTGCATGCTGAAGAACCTCGCGACCTCGACCATGGAGTTCTGCGCCAACGAGGCGATGCAGGTCTTCGGCGGGGCGGGCTACCTGCGCGGCTCCAAGGTCGAGCGCATCTATCGCGAGACCAAGGTGATGTCGATCGGCGGCGGTTCGGTCGAGATCATGAAGGATCTCGCGGCGCGCCAGATGGGCCTTTAAATGGAAGAGAAAGACCGCATTGCGTTGTTCCAGCAATGGTTCTCCGACGCGATCCCGCACAACAAGGCGCTGGGCCTGAAGGTGATCGGCGCACGCAAGGGTTTCGCGTCGATGGAACTGGGCTGGCGTGAAGAGCTTGTCGGCAATCCCGAGACCGGCGTGCTGGCCGGCGGTCCGCTGACGGCAATGCTCGACGGCTGCTGCGGCATGGCCGTCGCCACCATGCTGAAGAAGCCCGAGCCGTTCGCCACGCTCGACCTGCGTATCGACTATGTGAGGCCCGCCGATCCGGGCAAGCCGGTGATCGCCGAGGCCGAGTGCTATCGCATCACGCGGTCGGTCGCCTTCACGCGCGCCGTTGCCCACCATGGCGACGCGAAGGATCCGATCGCAGCGGCCGCCGGCACGTTCATGCTGGGCACCAAGGGCAAGGCGACCCGGCCGGCAATGGCGGACAAGAAATGAGCGCGCTCCTCGAACGCCTCGCCGAGGCCCGCAAGGCCGGCGATGTCGGCCGGCTGGCGGAGGCGATCCCCTATGCGCGCTGGATGCAGATTGCGCCGGAGAACGGCACGGGCGAGCTGCTGACCCGCATGCGCTTTCACGACGGGCTGATCGGCAACACGTTTTTGCCGGCGATCCATGGCGGCACCCTCGGCGCCATGCTGGAGATGGCCGCGATCTTCCATCTCCTGTGGGAGACAGAGACCGAGACGGTGCCGAAGATCGTCAACATCACGGTGGACTATCTGCGCTCGGCGCGGCCGATGGATGTCATCGCCTGCGCGAAGGTCACCAAGCAGGGCCGCCGTATGGTGAACGTCTTTGCCGAAGCCTGGCAGGACGATCGTTCCAAGCCGGTCGCCACGGCCAATGCGCACTTCCTCGTGAAGTCCGACGCCGATGCGCCGCCGTCGCTGTAGGTATCAGCCCAGCGGATTGGCAAGGTCGACGTTGTAACGCCGGGCGTTGGCCTTCATGTAGGTGTCGCGCCCTTCGACGGGGCCGCCGCGAACGGCGGCTGCCACCATGTCGAGAAAGGTGTGCCACCCCATGGCATTCAGGCGTACGAACGGCTCCAGCACCGGCAGATGCTCCAGCGTCAGCACGGTGCCGTCGCCGACGGCTGCGAGAGTGAACGTCACGTAGGTTTCGGGATAGGGCGAAGCGGCGTCGCCAGGATTGAAGACGTTCCAGGTGTAGGCGAGCCGCTGCGTCGGCTGCCACTGGGTCACTACCCCCTTGATGTGACCGCCCATCAGCTCGACGGCGCCGCCGGCACGCGGCTCGATATGGCCGGCGCCGTACCAGCCGGGCAGGCTGCCGGTGTCGGCGAGCACGGCCCAGGTCCGTTCCGGTGGCCCGGAGAGCACGCGGTCGAAGCGTACCATCTGCGCATGGGTGAATTGCGCGTCGTCACTCGTGGACTTTCCCAGCTCTTGCATTAAACAACCCAGCGTATGGACTACGATTCCTTCAGGACCCCCCAGGACGACGTCGTGCGCGACAGCGCCGGCTTCGAGGCTTATCGCCAGCCGGGTGACCTGATCGATGCAGGTCATCCCGAGATCGTTGCTTATGCAACAGGCGTGGCGGGGGAGGGCTGTGACAAAGAAAAGGCACTGCGCCTTTACTATGCGGTCCGCGACGACCTGCGTTACGACCCGTACAACACGCCCATGAAGCGCGACGCCTACCGCGCCAGCGCAACCCTCGCCTCCGGGCACGGCTACTGCGTGAACAAGGCCGGCCTGATGGCCGCGGTTTGCCGGGCCGTCGGCATTCCGGCGCGGGTCGGCTATGCCGACGTGCGCAACCACATGACGACGAAGCGGCTGGCCGAGCTGATGGGCAGCGATGTCTTCTATTACCATGGCTACACCGACGTCTGGCTCGACGGGCGCTGGGTCAAGGCGACACCGGCCTTCAATCGCGAGCTGACCGAGAAGTTCGGTCTCAAACCGCTCGACTGGGATGCCGTGGGCGATTCGATCTATCATCCGTTCGATCTCAGCGGCCGGCGGCACATGGAGTATCTCGCCTATCGCGGTGTGTTCTCCGACATTCCGTTCGACGAGATTCGCGGCGCCTTCCGCCACTATTACCCGCGCATGACGCGGGCGCAGGAGGAAATGCCGTTGGGCGGCGATTTCGGCGCCGAGGGTGCTGCGGAAGCCAAGCCGAAGTGACGTCGTGACATTGAAGCCGCGGTCGGCCGCGTACATCGCCCTGCTGGTGGCGCTGGGCAGTTTCGGCCCGCTCACCATGAGCATCTATACGCCGGTCATGCCGTCGGTCGGACACGACCTCACGGCGACGCCTGACAGTGTAAAGCTGACGCTGACAACCTACATGATCGGCTTCGCGGTCGGGCAGCTTTTCTACGGGCCATTGAGCGATCGCTATGGCCGGCGGCCGGTCCTGCTGGCCGGTCTCTTCTTCTTTACGTTGACTACATTCGCCTGTTCGTTCGCGCCGTCTATCGGCGGGCTGATCGGCCTGCGGATCCTGCAGGGGCTGGGGGCGGCTTCCGGGTCGGTGCTCGGCCGCGCGCTGACGCGCGATGCCTATACGTTCAAGGAAATGCCTCTGGTGATGAGCTGGATCTCGCTCGGCCAGAACATCGCGCCCTCGCTCGCGCCCACGGTCGGCGGCTTCCTGGGGGAATGGGCGAGCTGGCGGGCGACCTTCTGGTTCGTCGGCGGCTTCGGCACGATCCTGTTCGTCGTCGTTCTCGCCGGCCTCGGCGAGACCAACAAGTTCCGCAGCGAGCGGGTCGATCTCAAGAGCCTGCTGCGCGGCTCGGGCGAAATGCTGCGCGACCGCCGCTTCCTCGGCCATATCCTCCCGCTGGGCTTCGCCTTCGCCATGAACTTCGGCATGCTGGCGGGCGTTCCCTTCATCCTGCAGGAGAGCCTGGGCTTCAGCCCGCGTGAGTTCGGCCTGATCGTGCTGCTCTCGGTGGGCGGCTTCACCGCGGGCACCTTCGTGAACAACCGGCTGGTGGGGCGCGTCGCACCGATGAGGATCATCCAGTTCTCGGGCTGGTTCCACGTGGCGGCACTCGTCGGCATGGCTGCCCTTTCGCTGTCCGAAGTCGTGACCTGGTGGGCGATCGTCGGGCCGCACATGGTACTGAGCTTCGGCACGGGCATGATCGTGGCCAATGCCAACGCGGGCGCCGTCGGCATGTTTCCCAAACTCGCCGGCACGGCGTCGTCTCTGGCAGGCCTCGCCCAGATGGGCATGGGCGCCATGGGCACCGTGGCGGTAGCGGCCCTGACGATTGTCGGCAGCCGTTACGTGGCCATGCCGCTGGTGATCGGCCTCGCGCCTTTCGCGATTGCGACGCTCTGGAGCGCTCGCCTGCTGAGACCCAACGCCTCGACTGTCACTCTGCCCGACTGATCATTTCGGTCGGCGCGAAGATACCGCGCTCGATCATGGCAGCCATGTTGGCGAGCTTCTGAGCGGCCGTCGGACCCATGACGATGGGCAGCCCCAGGCCCGGCGGGCCAGCCTGCGTCGCACGACGTCGCATCGATTCGAGAGCGAACTCCCGGCGGCTCCGTTTCTTGACGATCGTGAAGCCCGCTGTACGCAGCATCGTTTCGTACGATGCGGCGCTTTCGAGATGGCTGGTCGCCGGCTCGGACGCCCAGGGCACCGGATAGCTGATCTCGCCTTCGCCTTCGCCTTCGCGCATGACGTCGTAGATGGCGAAAATGCCACCCGGCTTCAGGACGCGATGGACCTCCGCAAAGACCGTCGCCTTGTCGGGAATGTTCATGCCGACATGCAGCATGTAGGCGCCGTCAAAGGTCGTGTCCGCGAATGGCAGTGCGGTGGCGCTTCCCAGCCGGTAGGTAACGGTATCGCCCATGCCGACGCGCTGCGAGAGCCGCTGCGCGATCTCCACGTACTCGGGCGTCAGGTCGATGCCATCAATCTTCCAGCCACGCTCGGCTGCGAAATAGCGCGACGGGCCGCCGATGCCGCTACCGATGTCGAGGCAGCGCGAGCCCGGCGGCAGATCGATCTGGTCGCCGAGGTCCTTGGTCGCCGGTCGGCCGCCGATGTGAAACTCGTCGACGAGGGCCAGGTCGCCGTGGCTGAGATGGTCCAGATCCTTGCCGGCTGCCTTCAAGGCATCGAGGATCGCGCTCTCCAGAGAGCCGTGTTCGTAGTGTCGGGCGACGTTCTGCTCATGATTCATGACGTTTCTCCGCTGAGCGAAAGCGTGCAGCAGTGGATCGAGACGCGACAGCGAACTTTTCTCGGACAACCACGAGGCTTCCCGCCGCCGACCCTCTTGGGGTACATCCTGCGCTGCATCACGAAGAGAGGAAATGTCGATGGCGAACATGCTGAAGGACAAGGTCGTGCTGGTCACGGGCGCGGGCGGCGGTATCGGCCGTGAGATGGCCATCCTGGCGGCCAAGGAAGGCGCCAAGGTGGTGGTCAACGATCTCGGTGGCGCGGTCGACGGCGAGGGCAGCGGTAACGTCAGCCCGGCGCAGAAGGTCTGCGACGAGATCAAGGCACTCGGTGGTCAGGCGGTTCCCAACGGCGACAGCGTTGCCGATCCGGCAGGCGCCGAGCGCATGATCAAGGCCGGCGTCGAGAACTTCGGCCGCATCGACGGCGTCATCAACAATGCCGGCATTCTGCGCGACCGCATCTTCCATCGCATGAGCCACATGGACTGGAAGATGGTGATCGACGTGCACCTGAACGGCTCGTTCAACACCAGCCGCGCCGCTGCCAACTACTTCAAGGAGCAGAAGTCGGGTGCCTTCGTGCACTTCACTTCGACGTCGGGTCTCGTGGGCAACTTCGGTCAGGCCAACTACTCGGCGGCCAAGATGGGCATCATTGGCCTGTCGCGTTCGATCGCGCTCGACATGGCGGCCTTCAATGTCCGCTCCAACTGCATCTCGCCATTCGCCTGGACGCGCATGATCGGCACCATTCCTGCCGACACCGACGCGCAGAAGGCGCGGCTTGAGCGGTCCAAGCGCATGACCCCGGCCAAGATCGCGCCGATGGCGGTGTTCCTGCTCTCCGACGCGGCCGAAGGAATCTCCTCGCAGATCTTCGGCGTGCGCATGAACGAGATCATGCTGTTCAACGCCAACCGCCCGGTTCGCTCGGTGCACAACTCCGATGGCTGGACCCTCGAAACGATCGCCGAGCATGCGGTGCCCTCGATGAAGCCCTTCTTCACCGACCTCAAGCGCTCGCCGGAATACTTCACCTGGGATCCGATCTGAGAGAGGCTTCGAGCAATGGCCGCCGAGAGGATGAAGAACGAACCCAAGATCGATGCCGACGAAGTACTCGGCGGCATCGTGGAATGGGTCAGCATCGAAAGCCCGAGCCACGACGCCAAGTCGGTCAACAAGGTCGTCGACCATGTCGAAGGCCAGTTCCGCGACCTCGGGCTGAAGCTTGAGCGTATCCCGGGACGCGACGGGTTCGGCGACATCCTTGAGGCGAAGACTCCTGCAGGATGGAGTCAGGGCGAGGGCAAGGGCATCCTGATCCTCGCCCATCTCGACACCGTGCATCCCATTGGCATGATCGAGAAGGAACTGAAGGTGCGTCGCGAAGGCGACAGCATCTTCGGTCCCGGCATCTATGACATGAAGGCGGGCGGCTACATCGCCTACTATGCGCTGCGCCACCTGATCCGGCAGGGCAAGCGGACCAAGCTGCCTGTCACCTTCCTGTTCATTCCCGAGGAAGAGGTTGGCAGTCCGACCTCGCGGGCGCGCATCGAGGAAGCCGCCAAGGGCCATAAATACGCCCTGGTCATGGAGCCCGGCCGCGATGGCGACAAGGTCGTGACCTCGCGCAAGGGCGTCGGTCGCTTCACGTTGACGGTGAAGGGCCGTGCCGCCCATTCCGGCGTCCGGCATCAAGATGGTCGCAGCGCCATCCTCGAAATGGCGCGGCAGATCGAGCGCATCGAGGGCAAGACCGACTATGCCCGCGGCATCACCTGCAATGTCGGCCTGATCCGCGGCGGTACCGGCGTGAACGTGACGCCGGCCGAGTGCGTGGCCGATGTCGACCTGCGCGTGCCAAGCCCGCAGCTCGCCGAGGAGATGACCCACTGGTTCCTGAACCTGGAGCCGATCGGCAAGGACGTCGAACTTGCGGTCGAAGGCGGCATGAACCGGCCGCCCTACCAGAAGGATGCGGGCATCACGGCGCTGTTCGAGAAGGCGCAGGCGATCTATCGCGAGATCGGCAAGGAACTGCACGACGTGCCGCTGACGGGCGGCGGCAGCGACGGCAACTTCACGGCAGCCCTCGGCATTCCGACGCTCGACGGCCTGGGCGCCGACGGCAAGGGCGCGCATGCCATCGACGAGCAGATCTACTACTCGTCGCTGGTGCCGCGAACCTATCTCTGCACGCGGCTTCTGGAGACCTTGGAATAGGGGCCGGCGTTCAATAGGCGGCCGTGAAGCGCCGGCGGGAGTGCCGGGGCTTCTCGATCTCGTCGACGATGGCGATGGCGAAGTCTTCGTAGCTGATCTGGCTCTGCCCCTCGTCGTCTTCGAGCATGTGATCCTCGCCGAGCCGGAATTCGCCGGTGCGTTCGCCGGGCCGGATCGAGGTGGGCGGCGATATCGCCGTCCAATCCAGGTCGGTCACTTCGCGGAGTTCCGTGAGCGCCAGGAAGCCAGGTTTGGAGGTCGGCGGCTGTACGCCCCTGTCGATCATGTGGTCGAGATGCGTACGGCCATCGGCGCGGATCAAGCTGCCGGCGCCGACCACGAACAGCGCGCGCGTCACGCCGGAACGACGGATGGCGTCGAGAACGTCCCGGATGTTGGCTTCGTTCCATTTGACCGAGACGACGACAATGGCGTGGCCGGCGAGCACGGCGGCCAGGTTCGTGACGTCCGTCGTGCTGGCCTGCCTGACGGTCATGCCGGCGCGCGGTTTCATCTTGGAGGCGTCGCGCGTCAGTGCGGTGACCGCGTGGCCACGCGACAGGGCTTCGGTGAGGATGCGGCTGCCGATGTTTCCGGTCGCGCCAATCAATGCAATGTCGGTCATCTTGGATGTGCTTTCATGAGATCGCGTAGGGCCGTCGTCGTATCGGCGGGCGCTTCTTGCGGGACGTTGTGGCCGACCCCCGGAAGGATCCGCCGTTCGTAGGGGCCGGTGAATTGGCCGCTCTGGTGGTCGCTCTTCGGTGCCGGGCCCACGCCGTCGTGGCCGCCGTGCAGGTTGATGGTTGGTACGGAGATCTTCGGTTGCCTGGCGAGTTGGGCTTCGAGGGGTTCCAGTGAAGGATCACCTTTCGCATAGGCATAGCGATGGCGATAGGACTGGATGACCACGTCGACGAAATCCGGATTGTCGAAGGAGGGAGCCGTCCGTTCGAATGTCGCGTCGTCGAACGACCATTCCGGCGACCAGAGCTTCCAGAGGAGCCTGCAGATATCGCGGCGGTTCTTGGTAAGGCCGGCCCGGCCGCGCTCGGTATGAAAGTAATACTGGTACCAGAAGCGATGCTCTACCGCGGCCGAGGCCGGTTCGGCCGAGACGGCGATGTTCTGGATGTTGTAGCCCGTGCAGCTCACCAGGCAGCGCACGCGTTCGGGCCACAGGGCCGCCACGATGCAGGCGGCCCGTCCGCCCCAGTCGTAACCCGCCAGGGCCGCCCGTTCGATGCCGAGTGCATCCATCATCCGGCGCAAATCGTGGCCGAGAGCCGCCTGTTCGCCGGAACGTGGAGTCGCGGGCGACAGGAAACGCGTGGGCCCATAGCCGCGGAGATAGGGCACCAGCACCCGACAGCCGTCGCCCGCAAGTGCCGGCGCAACCTCGTCGAAGGCGCGGACGTCGTAGGGAAAGCCATGCAGCAATATGACGGCCGCACCGTCGGCGGGGCCATGCTCCTCGTAGGCAACCTCGAGGACGTCCGTTCGTACAGTCTTGTTTTGCATCGTCGAACGATAGCGGGTCGGAGACCGCGTTGACAGTCGTTGCGGCCATGCCCAGCCTTGGCCCGATGAACGCTGTAAAAGATCTTCTGAGCCTGGAGGAGAAGCGGCGGCTCGGCGCCAAGTCCAACGTCGTCGGCCTGCTGCTCGTGCTCCATGCCTGGGCCCTGATCCTGGGCAGCATGGCGTTTTTCGCGTGGTGGCCCAATCCCTTCACTTTTCTCCTCGGCGTGATGGTGATCGGGGGGCGCCAGCTTGGCCTCGCCATATTGATGCACGACGCCGCGCACGGGCTCCTCTTCGCCGACCGGCGTCTCAACGATTGGGTGGGAAGCTGGCTCTGCGCCTTTCCGGTGTTCACGAGCCTGACGCTCTACCGGCCTTATCATCTGCAGCACCATCGTTTCACACAGCAGGCGGGCGATCCCGACCTCGGCCTGTCGGCGCCGTTTCCGATCACCCGCACCAGCCTGCGGCGAAAGATCGTGCGGGACCTCACGGGCCAGACGGCCTACCTGCGGCGCGGCGACCAGATCCGCCGTGCCCTGGGGCCGGCGGATGCGCCGTTGATTGTCCGCCTGGGCCGGCTCTGGCAGCGCGAGAAGGGGGCCTTGCTGGCGAATGTGGCAATGCTGGTCGCCTGCAGCGTCGCCGGCTACTGGTGGCTCTACCCGGCGCTCTGGCTGCTGCCCCTGGCCACCTGGTACCAGTTCATCAGCCGGGTCCGGAACATCGCCGAGCATGCAGTCGTACCCGACAACGACGATCCGCTGCGCAATACCCGGACGACCTATGCCAACCCTTTGATGCGGCTTCTTGTGGCGCCCTATTGGGTGAACTACCACCTGGAACACCACCTCTTCATGTTCGTGCCCTGCTGGCGCCTTCCGGAAGCGCACCGGCTCCTGCTGGCGGCCGGCTGCCGCGACCATATGGAGATCAAGCCGGGCTATCTCACGGTTCTGAAGGCGGCCACGTCGGCGACTGTCGATGCGGCACGTGGCGGCCGAAGCGGTGGCGCGCAGCACATCTGAGGAGACCGATTGTCGAAAAGAAAAGGCGGCCCGTCGGCCGCCTTTTTGTTGTGAACCTGCCGCCGGCTACTGGGCCGGGCAGGGCCAGATGTTCATGTCGGCACCGATATCGTACGGCGGCGGCACCTGGGCGAGGCTCGTCACCTTGGCATCCAGCGCCCAGTCGAAGGCGCGCTTGCCGCGAGAGCAGAATTCCTTGTCGACCTGGGCGCGCTGGGCCGTGCGGTTGGCGATTTCGGTCACCAGGGTATCGACGTTGAGGCGCTTGCGGGCAGCGACCTGGGAGAGTGCACGCGCATTGGTGGCAAACTCGGCCCGGAACTTTCCGACGAAGTCGGCATAGGTCCGCTCGTAGGCGCGCTTACCGCCGCCGCTCTGGCACTGCAGGGTGATGACCTGAAGTTCCTGCTGGACCATGCGGGACCGCACGTGGGTGATGTCGGCTTCATTGTAGCAGATGGCTCGGATCTGGCCGGCCGGCGGCGGGGGCGGAGAGGGTGCCTGGTAGTCCGGGGCTGCCGGCTTGGACGGCGCCGAAGCCGTACTGCCCTGCCCGAGCGTGCAGGCGCCCAGCGCTAGGGTGCATGCCGAGAGAATCGCTACCTGCGTGAGCACCTTGATCATCCGCACACTCCCAACACATGGCCCGGAAACCGCCAGCGGGTACAACAGATAGAGGCTCGTTTCAAATGTAAATGCTGTTCGCGGAGCGAGAAGGCCGGGAAATCTGGCGATTTCACTGTAAAGCTTTGGTGATCGCCTGGTCGAAGATCTCCAGACCGAGGTCGATTTCGGCTTCAGTGGCGGTAAGAGGCGGGGCGATGCGGAAGATGCCGAAGCCGCCGCGGACCACGCTGGTCATCATGCCAAGGTCCAGGCAGGCGCGCGCCACCCGCTGGGCGAGTTCGGGGTCGGGTGTCCGCGAGCGGCGATCCTTCACCAGATCGAGGCCGAGGAGCAGGCCGCGGCCGCGTACGTCGCCGATGCAGTCGTAGCGCTGTTGCAGCGCCTGCAGGCCTTCCTTCAGGCGGCAACCGAGGATTGTCGCGCGCTCCGTGAAACGGTCGCGGAGAATCACCTCGATGACCTTGAGGCCGACGGCCGCGGGAAGCGGATCGGAGGCGTGGGTCGTATAGAAGAGGTAGCCGCGTTCCGCGGCGATGTTCTCGATCTCCGGTGTGGTCAGCATGGCGGCAAGGGGCAGGCCGGCGCCCAGTGTCTTGGACAGGGTAAGATACTGGGGCACCACACCGTCGCGTTCACAGGCAAACAGGTGGCCGGTGCGGCCAAGGCCGGTCTGCGCCTCGTCGAAGATGAGGTGCATCTCGCGTTCGCGGCACTTCTCGGCCAGCGCCGCCATCCAGCCCTCGGGCGGTTCGAGCACGCCGCCCGAACTCAGGATCGGTTCGACAATGCAGGCAGCTAGGGAGCCGCTCGATTGCCGGTCGACCAGGTCGAAGCCGAAATCCAGTTCGGTCTTCCAATCGTAGACGCCGCGCTCGTCGATGAAGCGCGAACGATAGGTATCGGGCGAGGGCAGGACCAGGGATCCCGGCTGCGGTGGACCGTAACCCTTGCGGCTGGAGGAGTAGGTGGCCGACGCCGCGCCGCCGGTGACGCCATGCCAGGACCGGCTCATGGCGACGATCTCATGGCGGCCGGTCACGAGCTTGGCCATCCGCAAGGCGGCCTCGTTCGACTCGCCGCCGGTCGAGACCAGCAGCACGCGGTCGAGCTTGCCCGGCGAGATCTCGGCGATCAGCGCCGCCAGCTCGACGACCGGGCGGGACAGGATGGTCGAATAGAGATGATCGAGCTCGCCGACATAACGCCGGGCAACGGCGACGATCTCGGCATGGCTGTGGCCCAGGATGGCGCTCATCTGGCCGGAGGTGAAATCCAGGATCTTCCGTCCGTCAGCGTCGGTGAAGTAGTTGCCTTCGGCCCGTTCGGCGATCAGCGGAGAGAAGGCGCCGCCATAGCGGACGAGATGGGCCCGCGCCTTCGCCCAAAATTGCGGGTCGTCGTTGGCACTCATCTTGCCTCCGTCAGGCTGCTTCCAATGCCGCTTTGATCAGCGGCATGCGGTCGTTGCCGAAGAACATCTGGTCGCCCACGAAGATCGTCGGGCTGCCGAAGCCGCCGCGTGCGATCAGTTCGTCGGTATTGGCGCGCAGGCGCGCCTTGCAGGAGCCGGTCTCGATGCCCGCGAAGAAACGTTGACGCTCCAGGCCGGCCCGGGTCGCGATGTCGGCCAGCACGGCCTCTTGCGCGATATCGAGGTCGCTGCCCCAATAGGCCTCGAAGGCCGCCGTCGCATAGGGCACCAGCTTGCCCTCGTCGAGGGCGACGAAGGCGCCGCGCATGCACTTTACGCTGTTCACCGGAAAGACCTTGGGTGGAAAGACGATGCCGAGACCGTAGAGTTTCGCCCAGGCTGCGAGGTCCTGCAGCATGTAGGCCTGCTTGCGCGGATTGGGTTTGGCACGGCTTTCGTAGACCGTCTGGTTGACCGCATTGAACACGCCGC
Source organism: Pseudomonadota bacterium (assembly GCA_020160995.1). Lineage (GTDB taxonomy): Bacteria > Pseudomonadota > Alphaproteobacteria > Reyranellales > Reyranellaceae > Reyranella. The sequence goes on from JAIUOY010000197.1 coordinate 31,416, forward strand.
CGACCAGGATGGGCTTCCAGACAATCTCCGCAGCCATTTCGGCGGCGAGAGGCTGGATCGCGTGGAAGGCAAGGTAGGTCCAGGGGCTGGAGCAATCGAAGTAAAAGTCGAGCCGCCGCGCCATTTCGTCCCTCCGCTGCCGGTTCGCCTTGTCGTTGCCACAAGCGACACGTATCTTGCAAATCCATGACGGTAATGGCTGAGAAGCCCAAAAAAATTTCTCCCAAGAAGATAGCTATCGTCGTGCATCAGGAGCATTCGCGGCCCGGTCGGGTCGGCGCCCTCCTTGAGAAGCGCGGCTACGAGCTTCACCGCCTCTGCCCAAATCTCGGCTGCGAGCTGCCTGAAGACCTGTCCGACTATGCCGGCGTGGTGATCTTCGGCGGCCCGATGTCAGCCAACGATTGCGGCACGCTTGCCGGCATCAAGTGCGAACTCGACTGGATTCCGCGCGTGGTCGAAGCGGGCGTTCCCTATCTCGGCCTCTGCCTCGGCGCCCAGCTGCTCACCAGGGCTGCAGGCGGCCGCGTGGCACCGCATCCCAAAGGTCTCGTCGAGATCGGCTATGTAGATATCGAACCGACCGAGGCCGGCCGCACCTGGTTTACGGCGCCGATGAAGGTCTATCAGTGGCACCGCGAGGGAATGACCATTCCGGACTGCTGTGAGCTGCTGGCGACCAACGAGCGCTATCCCGTCCAGGGCTTCCGCTGCGGCCCCAATGCCTTCGGCTTCCAGTTCCATCCCGAGGTCACGCTCGAGATGAAGAACATCTGGACGATGAAGGCGGCGGAGCGCCTCAAGATGCCGGGGGCGCAGCAGCGCGGCGTCCACCTCTCCATGCATCCGCTCTACGATCCGCCCCTCGATCGCTGGATCGACGGCTTTCTCGACCGCTGGCTGGCGACCGACACGCGCCATTAGCGCGCGCCTAGACCCACGAGCTGATTTCTTCGAGGTTCTTCCTCAGCCCACCATGGTGGGGTACCCGGCAATCCGCCTTGGGATAGCCGACCACCAGCAGGATCGTCGGCTTCTCCCAGGCCGGGCGTGAACAGATTTCATTCAGGAAGCCCATCGGACTGGGCGTGTGCGTAAGGGTGGCCAGACCTGCATCGTGCAGGGCGGCGATCAAGAAGCCCGTCGCAATGCCGACCGATTCCGGCACGTAGTAGTGCTTCACCGTGCGGCCATCGGGCCGCGTGCCTGACTTCTGCGCGAAGATCGCAATCAGTAGCGGGGCTTCTTCGAGGAATGGTTTGTCGGCATCCGTGCCAAGCGGCGCCAGCGCTTCGAGCCACTCCTTGGGCGCCCGTCCGCTATAGAAGGCCTGCTCCTCGGCTTCGGCGGCGATGCGGATGCGTTTCTTGGCAGCCGGATCCTCGATGACGGCGAAGTGCCATGGCTGCAGATTCGCGCCCGATGGCGCGGTCCCGGCAGCGAGCAGACATGTCTCGACGACATCGCGCGGCACCGGGCGGCTGTCGAAGTCGCGCACCGTGCGCCGACGACGGAGTTCGGCATGAAAGGACTTTGCCCGCGCCGTCATCTGCTCGGGCGGATAACTACGGTAGCTGCTCAGCGGTTCCCAGACTGGTTCAAGCACGCGGACGCCTCCTGCATCGATTGCCGGACTGTAGCGTCGGCGTTGGCCCCCCGCACCTGCTTGGGTTAGGGTCGCGGGGAAGTCGGGGAGGCTTGGAAATGTCTGGTGCGCTGATCTTTGTTCTGGCGTTGGTTGTCGTGGCGCTGGTTCTTGTGTTCGCCGGCGTCAAGACCGTGTCTCAGGGCACGAACTGGACCATCGAGCGGTTCGGCAAGTACACACGCACGCTGCCACCCGGCCTGCATCTCATCGTGCCCTTCATCGATACCATCGGGCGCAAGATGAACATGCAGGAGAATGTGCTGGATATCCCGGGTCAGAAGGTCATCACCAAGGACAACGCCACGGTGCAGGTCGATGCGGTCGCCTTCTATCAGGTGATCGACGCGGCGCGAGCGGCTTACGAGGTGCAGAACCTTCATCTCGCCATCACCAACCTGGCGCTGACCAACATCCGCTCGGTCATGGGCAATATGGCACTCGACGAGGTTCTCTCCAGGCGCAACGATATCAACAACACCCTGTTGGCGGTCATCGATCAGGCGACTGGTCCGTGGGGCGTCAAGGTTCTGCGCATCGAGTTGAAGGACATCGCGCCGCCCGATGATCTGGTCGCGTCGATGGGCCGGCAGATGAAGGCCGAGCGCGAGAAGCGTGCGACGATCCTCGAAGCCGAAGGCGTGCGCGAATCGAGCATCCAGCGCGCCGAGGGCGAAAAGCAGTCGGCCATCCTGACCGCCGAGGGCCGCCGCGAGGCTGCCTATCGCGATGCCGAGGCGCGCGAGCGTCTGGCCGAGGCCGAAGCCAAGGCGACGTCCGTGGTGGCGCAGGCGATCGCCGGCAACGGCGTGCAGGCGACCAACTACTTCCTCGGCACCAAATACGTCGAAGCGCTCTCCCGTATGGGGGCGAGCAACAATGCCAAGGTCTTCTTCCTTCCCGTTGAAGCGGCCGGTGTCATGGCGTCGATCGCAGGCATTGGCGAGTTGGCCAAGGAGGCGCAGTCTCGCGCTGCCGATGCTGCGCCGCGGTCACGGGGCTCGGTTCCCAACGCAGGTTAAAGCCATGAGCTTCAAGATCATCTTCTGGTACTGGTGGGCGCTTGCGGCGGTGCTGCTCGTCTTCGAGATGATGTTGCCGGGCGTGGTATTCATGTTCCTGGCGATCGGCGCGCTGGCTTCGGGCTTCGTCCTCCTGATCGTTTCCGACCTCTCGCTCGAATTTCAGCTTCTCATCTTCGCGGTCGTGTCCGTCGCCTCCGCCGTGGGATTGCGGCGGAGTCTGCGGCGCTTGCAGTCTATCGACGGGCCGCCCAATACCCTGAACGCGCGCGGCGACGCGATGATCGGGCGTACGTTCGTGCTCGATAGCCCCATCCTCAATGGTCGCGGTCGGGTCAACCTGGGCGACGGCAGCTGGAGCATCTCCGGTCCCGACATGGTCAGAGGCGCCAAGGTGCGTGTGAAGGCGGTGAACGGTACCGAACTCCTGGTGGAGCCGGCGCCATGAAGCGCAGGCTCCTCCTGGCATCCGCTGTTCTGCTGACGCCATTGGCCGCCGGAGCGCAGACGACCTATCCGACCAAGCCGGTGCGGCTGATGGTTGGCGCCAATGCCGGCGGCGGAACCGATATCGTGGCCCGCATGCTCGCAGACAAGTTCGCCGCGCAGTTCAAGGGTACGTTCCTGGTCGAGAACAAGCCCGGGGCTTCCAACACGATCGCCGCCGATCTCACGGCCAAGGCCCCCGCCGACGGTCATACGCTGCTGGTCGCCACCAACACCGGACAGGCGATCGCGCCGCATCTCCTCAAGCTGGGCTTCGATCCCATCAAGGACCTGACGCCGGTCGGCCTCGTGGTGAACGTGCCCAACGTGCTGGTGGTCGGGGCATCGGTGCCGGTCAATTCGGTGCCGGAGCTGATTGCGCAGATGAAGGCCAAGCCGGGCGAGTTCAAGTATGCCTCTTCCGGCGTCGGCAGCACGCAGCACATCGCCGGCGAAGCCTTCGACATGGCAGCAGGCGTCAAGGGCATGCACGTGCCCTATAAGGGCAGCGCGCAGGCCCATCTCGATATCATTGCGGGCAACGTCCAGATGATGTTCGACACGACCTCTTCGGCGATGGGCCAGATCAAGGCCGGCAAGTTCAAGGCGCTGGCCGTGACTTCCGATCGTCGCAGCAGCGAACTGCCCGATGTGCCGACCTTGATCGAAGCGGGGCTGCCGGGTTTCGACATGACGACCTGGTATGCCGTCTACGTGACGGCGGGTTCGCCGCCCGATGTGGTGGCGCGGCTGCAGGCGGAGCTGGCCCGCGCGATAGCCCTGCCCGACGTCCAGGCCAAGCTGCGCGGTCTCGGCGGCGAGTCGGGGACCATGAGCGTCGAGCAGTTCGCCCGCTTCAATATCCAGGAATACGAGCGGTTCGGGCGCCTCATCCGCGACGCCAACATCAAGCCGGATTGACCCTCCCGGTTCGGGCAGTTTCCTCTCTTGCCAGAGGCGGCCTTGATACTTAACCTATGAGTTAAGTTTTCATGGATGCGAAAGGATCGGCCATGGAGCGGTCTTACGGCTGGGTCATCGTCGGCGCAGGGGCGCTGATGGGCTGTGTCGCCATCGGCGCCATGTTTTCGCTCGCAGTCTTCCTGCAGCCCATGTCGGATGCCACCGGCTGGTCGCGCACCGGCATTTCGAGCGCCATGACGCTCGACTTCCTGACGATGGGGATCGCGGCCTTCGGCTGGGGCGCACTCACCGATCGCTTCGGTCCGCGCATCGTCGTGCTGGCGGGCGCTATCCTGCTGGGATTGGGTCTTGCCCTGGCAAGCCGCGCCACCAGCCTGCTCGAATTCCAGATCATCTACGGCGTGGTGGTCGGCGTCGCCGCCGGCGCCGTCTTTGCGCCGATGATTGCCACCGTCACGGGCTGGTTCGAGGAGCGCCGCGGTCTTGCGATCTCGCTCGTCTCGGCCGGCATGGGCGTGGCACCGATGACGGTCTCGCCGTTCGCCAGCTGGCTGATCGCCTCCTACGACTGGCGCACGGCGCTTCTCGCGATTGCCATCATGTCCTGGGTGCTTCTGGTCCCCGCGGCGCTCCTGGTCTGCCGGCCGCCGCCCGCACGCAGTGCCGCCGCCGGGATGCCGGCCGAGGGAGGGGAGGGGATGACCGTGGCGCAGGCGCTGCGCTCGCCGCAGTTCATCGTCCTTGCCGTGACGTTCTTCTTCTGCTGCGCCGCGCATTCGGGCCCGATCTTCCATACGGTGAGCTATGCGCTGACCTGCGGCCTGTCGGCCATGACGGCGGTGACGATCTACAGCGTCGAAGGCCTGGCGGGACTGGGTGGCCGCATTCTGTTCGGCCTGCTGGGCGACAGGTTCGGCGCCAGACGGATCGTCGTGCTGGGTCTCATGGTCCAGGCCCTGGGCGCGGGAGGCTACTATTTCACGCGCGACATCGGCGAGTTCTATGCCGTAGCGATCCTCTTCGGCATGGCCTACGGCGGGGTGATGCCGCTCTATGCGGTGATCGCCCGCGAATACTTCCCGATGCGCATCATGGGCACCGTGTTCGGCGCTGCCGCGATGATCTCCAGTCTCGGCATGGCCCTGGGGCCGGCCGTCGGCGGCTGGATCTTCGATACCTTCAACGGCTACGGCTTCCTCTACATCGCGTCTTTCGGCATGGGGCTCGCGGCCGTCGCCATGGCGCTCGCCTTCCCGCCCTTGCCCGGACGGCGCCAGCCGATCGTTCAGCCCGCATAATTAGCGGCGCCTTGCGCAACGCGATCCGCCTTTCCGAGTTGATTGAGTATCAGGCTCGGAGAGGTCCGATGAGAATCGCATTGCTTGCGTTCATGGTGCTCGCTGGTGGGGTGGGAATGGTCCAAGCCGAGTCACCGCAGCGCTTCAACGAAGACTTCAATGCCACCCACGAATCCGGACCGCCGGTCGTCTCCGGCAGCGGAGCGACAGCCGGGCCGAACTTCCGGAACCAGGCTACGCTCCCGATGCCCGGCAGGGATTTCAACGATCGACCGAAGGAGATCGCTCTGCCGATGCCGGAGGCGCCGACCATCGCCGTGCCCAAGCCTGCACGCAGTGCTCCGCCGCGCAACCCTCAGTAGGCAGACAGCAGTCGCCTGAGTGACTAGACGAGCGGTTCGCCGCTCTGGAGGAAAGCCTCCAGTGCCGCCTCGTTTGAACTGAGATCGAAGCCCTGGGCGGCGATCCAGTCGTCGTTGTAGTAGGTATGTCCGTAACGCTCGCCGCTGTCGCAGATCAGCGAGACCAGCGAGCCCTTCAGCCCATCGGCGCGCATGCGCGAGGCGAGCAGGCAGAGCGCGTAGAAGTTCGTCCCCGTCGATCCACCGACCTTGCGGCCGAGCTGCCGCGACAGCACGCGCATCGCCGCCAGCGACGTGACGTCGGGTATCCGCACCATGCGGTCGATGACGTTGGGCACGAACGACGGTTCGACCCGCGGCCGGCCGATGCCCTCGATGCGTGACGCCTTCTCGCTGATTGCCTGGGCGTTGCCCGTGGCAAACGCCTCGAAGAACGCCGAATACTCGGGATCGGCGACGCAGAGGCGGGTCGCGAAGCGCTTGTAGCGGATGTAGCGGCCGAGCGTGGCCGTGGTGCCGCCGGTGCCGGCGCTCATGACGATCCAGGTCGGCACCGGATAGCGCTCGCGGCTCATCTGATCGAAGATCGATTCGGCGATGTTGTTGTTGCCCCGCCAGTCGGTAGCGCGCTCGGCGTAGGTGAACTGGTCCATGTAGACGCCGCCGAGCCTGTCCGCGAGTTCCTCGGCCGCGGCGTAGATGCCTTTGCCGTCCGTCACCAGGTGGCACTTGCCACGCTGGCGCTCGATCTCCTGGATCTTCTCCGCCGACGTGCTGGCCGACATGACGGCATGGAAGGGCAGGCCGAGCAGACGCGCGAAGTATGCCTCCGAGATGGCGGTCGATCCCGACGAGGCTTCGACGATCGGCGTATCGTGCCGGATGCGGCCATTGCAGATGCCGAACAGGAAGAGCGAACGCGCCAGGCGGTGCTTCAGGCTGCCTGTTGGGTGTGTCGACTCGTCCTTCAGATAGAGGTCGACCCCCTCCAGCACCGGGATGTCGAGCCGCAGCAGGTGGGTGTCGGCCGAGCGCCGCTGGTCGTTCTGGATGATCTCCAGGGCGTGGCGCGCCCACTCGGCGTCGTCGTGGCGCGCCACCGCCTCGTTCAGCAGATGCGGGCCCGTCATGTCACCCGCCGATCAGCTTCTTCTCGATCATGCAATGGATGCCCTTGTTGCCGTCCACGGTCTGGGTGACGTGCAGGTCGGCCTGCAGGCTGCACAGCATGTAGGCATCCTCGGGCTTCAGGCCGGTCTTGGCGGTGATCAGCCGGATCATGTCGCGCAGCGCTTCCTTGGCGGCGTCGTCGAGGTCCTGGTCGAAGCCGTGCGTGATCCAGTGCGTGGCCGTCTCGGCACGCGGATTGGTGAGCTTCATGTCCTTGCGCACGGTGAAGCGGAAGGTGCCCGACAGCGACGTCTCGAGCGCGGTGAGGTTGACTTCGCCGTCGCCCTGCACGCCGTGGCCGTCGCCGGTCGAGAACAGGCCGCCGTCGGCAAAGACCGGGAAGTAGACGGTCGTCCCGACCTGGAAGTGCTTGTTGTCGATATTGCCGCCGAAGGCGCGCGGCTCGACCGAGCTGCACTGGCCCCATTCGGCCGGCGGTGCCACGCCCATGATGCCGAAGAAGGGCTTGAGCTGGATTTCGGTGCCCCACGGCATCGTGCAGACGCCGCGGTTGGAATCGATTGGAATGTGCGTCAGGCGGTAGAAGGGGAAATCCTCGGGCAGCGTGCCCATCAGCGGGCGCTGGACGTTCCAGCCCCAGTTGGTGCGGAACTTGATGTCTAGCACCTCGACCGCCAGAACGTCGCCGCGCTCCGCGCCTTCGACATGGACGGGGCCGGTCAGGATATGGCGTCCGATATGGGGTTTCAGCTTGCCGAGGATCTCGCGATGCTCGGGCAGGACATTGAAAGGCTCGCCCGGCAGGATTTCGGCGGCGCCGGACACGCAGTGGATGGTGGCGATATCGCCCGACTTCACACGCAGTTGCGGTTCGAGCTGGCTGTCGAAATAGCCCCAGTGGCAGGTATCGGGCGAAGAATGCAGTTCATGCGTGGCCATTTGGTTCCCCTCGATCGTGCAGCGGTTGAAGCACAATCCCTACCCCGGATGCTATAGGCAGGCGCATGAACTACCGCCACGGCTATCACGCCGGCAATTTCGCCGACCTCCTGAAGCATACCGCCCTCTGCGAATTGCTGCGCCTGCTGACGGCCAAGGACAAGAAGCTGTTCGTACTCGACACGCATGCGGGCGCCGGCGGCTACGATCTCGCCGCCGACAAGGCGAGGCGCACCGGCGAAGCCGAAGCCGGCATTGCCCGGCTGCTGGCCGACGGGAAGGCCGGCGCACCGGGGGCGGTCGCGCGCTACCTCGCGGCCGTCCAGGCCTATGACCGCAAGTTCGGTGCGCCGTCGGGATCGCTGCGCCGCTATCCCGGCTCGCCACGTCTGATCCGGGCCGCATTGCGCCCCGGCGACCGCTTCATCGCCTGCGAGCGCCATCCCGAAGAGGCTCTGGCCCTGAAACGCGAGTTCGCCGGCGACCGTGCCGTCGAAGTTCGGCAGGCCGACGGCTATCACGCCATCAAGGCGCTGCTGCCGCCGGTCGAGCGGCGCGGCCTGGTGCTGATCGATCCGCCGTTCGAGGCGACCGACGAGTTCGAGACCTTGCTGCGCGCCGTTCGGCAGGGGCTGCGGCGGTTCGCGACGGGTTGCTACGCAATCTGGTATCCGATCAAGGACGAGGAAGGCGCGGCCGGTTTCGTCGATGCTCTGAAGGACACGAAGCTGCTGGTGATGGAGCTGCGGCTGGGGCCGGACACGGCGCCGGGCAAGCTCGCGGCCTGCGGGCTCGCTGTGGTCAATCCGCCCTGGCGCCTCGAGGAAGCGATGCGGGAGGCGCTGCCGTGGATCGCGGGCCGGCTCGGGCCCGACGTCAGGACGACTTTTTCCGCTCCGCCAGCCAGTGCGCCGGTTCCGGCATCAGAAGGGTGATGGCGAAGGAGACGGCGCAGAGCGCGGCGCCCGCCAGAATGGCGCCAGCGTAGCTGCCGAAGAAGTCGTAGGCATAGCCGGCGGCAGGCGAGCCGAGGAGCGCGCCGACGCCGACGCCGCTGTAGAGTGCGCCGATCACCGAACCGAGCGCCCGCCCGCCGAAGTAGTCGGCGGCGAGAGAGGGCGCGATGGCGACGAAGCCGCCGTAGAAGGCGCCGAACAGCAAGGCGAAGATGACCAGCGCAACGGAGCTGGTCGATTGCGACCACATCACCATCATGAGGCCGGCGCCGACATACATGGCGGCAAACGAGAGCCGGCGGCCGATCAGGTTGGTGATGCTCGAAAACATGAAGCGGCCAACCGTGCTGCCAACGCCCAGCAGGACGATCAGAAGCACGCCGAAGCCTTCGCCCAGCCCCATGTCGGCCGCGTAAGGCGCCAGATGGACGAAGGGTACGAACAGGCCGAACGACATCAGCAATGCACCGATGTAGATCGTCCAGAAGGGGCGGGTCCGCACGGCCTCGCGCAAGGTGAGGCCGGCGGGAATCGCCGGCGGGCTCCCCTTGGGAGCCGGCGGGTCGCCGTCAGGCGCAAGCCCGTAATGCTCGGGCGACCGGCGCACCAGGATACCCGATACGACAGCACCGACGACGGTGAGGGCGGCGAGGATCAGGTAGGTCTTGCGCCAGCCGACGGCGGCAATCAGCTCGTGCGCGAGCGGGGCGCCGATCAGCGTGCCGACGCCGATGCCCGCCACGGCAAGGCCCGCCGCGGTGCCGCGCTTGCGCACGAACCAGCGCTGCACGGCCGCAACGCTCGGCACGTAGGACAGGCCGACACCGACCCCGGCGCCGATGCCGTAGCCGAGGTAGATCTGCCACAGGCTAGTGGCTCCGGCGGCGAGGACCAGTCCCGCCGCGATCAGCATCAGGCCGCCGAACACGACAGGCCGCGGTCCGACGCGATCGGCGATCATGCCCGCCGGCAGGCCAAGGATGAAATAGAGGAAGGCGCAGATCGAGAAGACCAGCGAGGTCTCGCCCCGACGGGCGGCAAACTCGCTTTCCAGGGCGCCGAAGAAGGCGGCGAAGGAATAGGCGACGGCAAAGCCCGTCAGCATGCAAATGAAGGCGCCGGCGACCACCCACCAGCCGGCGAAGATGCGGGATTGGCCGACGGACATCAAAGAACTCCACCCGTACACAAGAGTATCACGCTAACCGGCATGCGGCGGTTCATGCTTCGCCCACCACCGAAGGATCGCGGACGCTACTTTTTCTTCTCCGCCTCGCTCCCGTGCTCTTTTCCGAGTTCCCAGCCCCAGGCCTTGTAGGCGGCATCCGCAATCTTGGGGTCGAGCTCGTGTTCGGTGAGCTCTACGCCGCGACCCAGCTCTTCGGCGACGATGCCGAGCCCCATCAGCCTGGCGTGTTTCTTGTTGTCGGAGGCGATGACGTGCCAGGGCGCATTCTTGGTGTCCGTCTTCTCGAGCATGTCGTCATAAGCTTCGAGATATTCCTTGCGCTTAGCGATATTCCGGAAATCTTCGAGACCGACCTTGTGCCGCTTGTAGGGTTTGGTCAGCCGATCGATCATGCGGCTCTTCTGTTCGTCTGCACTGACATGGACCAGGATCTTCACGATCCGCACGCCGTCGTCGGTAAGCTGCCGCTCGAATTCGTTGATTTCGTTATAGGCGCGTTTCCAGGCATCTTTGCTGCAGAACCCTTCGATGCGCTCGACCAGGACGCGGCCGTACCAGGTGCGATCGAAAATCGCCCAGTCGCCGCGCGCCGGCAGTCGATTCCAGAATCGCCAGAGATAGTGGCGACCCTGCTCCTCGGGCGGCGGCGCGCCGATCCGCCAGACATGCACCGACTTGGGTTCGAGCCCCGCGACGGTTCGCTCGATCAAGCCGCCCTTGCCGGCGGCATCCCAGCCGTCGATGCCAATAAGGACCCGTCCGCCAGTCCTCATATAGTGAATCTGGAGGTCGAGAAGGCGATTTTGCAGTTTTTTGAGCTGGTGCTCGTACGCTTCATCGTCGATCGGACTGTCGATCATCTCGATCTTGTCCAGCCGCGGCCATTTGCCCATCGAATCCTCCACTGCCGGATCGTGCCAGCGCCTTGGGGGCAAGGCAACGTGCAGAGAGATTGACAGCAAGAACGGCTGCGACGACTAATCTCCGCGATGGTCGAAGCCGAGCCGACAATTCAGTGCACCATGCGTTCCGGGAAACCCGTCGTCGAAGTCGGCGGGACCTGGACGATTTTCAGTGTTCGCGGCATCCGGGAGAAGGCGGAGAAGGCGCTGCAAGCTGCCGGTGCCGGCAAGGCGACGATGCGCAGTGTCGATGCGCGCGGCGTCGAGCGGCTCGACACGGCGGGCGCCCTCGAGATTCTGGCGCTTGTCGGGGGCGGACCCGACGCCGAAGTCATGACCAAGGACCAGGCGCAGGCGGACGTCTTCGACGTCGTACGCAAGAACATGTGCGTTGCGCCGCCCGAGCGGAGCGTGAACTGGTTCGCGCACTGGTTGGAGGAGATTGGCCGCAACTCCCTCCATTTCTATACACAGGCCGTCAACCTGTGCGCCTTCTTCGGCGAGATCCTGGTGGTTTTCGTCGAGGCCTGCCTGCAGCCCAAGCGGTTTCGGATCAACGCCGTAATCCAGCAGATGTACGAAGTCTGGATTCGCGCCCTGGTGATCGTGGGGATCCTCTGCTTCCTGATCGGCGTCGTCATCGCCTATCAGGGCGTCGAGCAGCTTCGCCAGTTCGGCGCCGAGACATTCACCGTCGAGGCCGTGGCGATCGGCATGTTCCGCGAGCTGGGCGTGCTCCTGACGGCCATCATCGTGGCCGGACGGTCGGGAAGCGCCTTCACGGCCCAGATCGGCACCATGCAGGTGAACCAGGAAGTCGATGCCATGCGCACGATCGGTCTGAATCCGATCGAATGGCTGGTCCTGCCGCGCATTACGGCGTTGGTCTTCGCGATGCCGCTGCTGGCTTTCTGGGGCGACATGACGGGCCTCCTGGGCGGCGCGGTGGCCTGTACCATCTACCTCGATTTCACTTTCGTTCAGTTTTTCGACCGCCTGCGCGACACGGTCGGCGTCTGGCATTTCTACACAGGCATGATCAAGGCGCCGGTTTTCGGCATCGTGATCGCCACGATCGGCTGCTTCGAGGGGCTCCAGGTCAGGGGCAGCGCCGAAAGCGTGGGCCAGCTCACGACCAAGTCGGTCGTCGAATCCATCTTCTGTGTCATCGTGCTCGACGCCATATTTTCAATCATCTTCCTGCTCGCGGGCGTGTGATGGCCGAAGGCGGACAGCTGGTCGACCATAGGAATGGGCGGGATGTCGTGCTGAGACTGCGCGGCATCCGCACGCAGTTCGGCGACAAAGTCATCCACGACAATCTCGATTTTGACTTATTCAAAGGTGAGATTGTCGGCTTGGTGGGTGGTTCGGGCACCGGCAAGTCGGTGCTGTTGCGGACCATTGTCGGCCTGAACGAGGCACGCAAAGGCACGATCGAAATGCTGGGCGTCGATGCCAGCACGCTACACGGCAAGGCCAAGCGAAACCTGCTGGCGCGCACTGGCGTGCAGTTTCAGGACGGCGCCCTGTTTTCTTCGCTGAACGTTACCGAGAACATCATCGTGCCTATCCGCGAGCATGCTGAGCTCGAGGAACTGACCATGCGCGAAATCGCGGCGCTCAAAGTGGCGCTGGTCGGCCTGCCGGCGGATACCGGCGACAAGAAGCCTTCGGAGCTGTCGGGCGGTATGCGCAAGAGGGCAAGTCTTGCCCGGGCGCTCGCGCTCGACCCCGAGCTCCTCTTTCTGGACGAACCCACGGCCGGCCTGGATCCGATCGGCGCCGCACACTACGACGAACTCGTGAAGGGGCTCTGTCACAGTCTCGGCCTCTCCATCCTCATGGTGACGCACGATCTGGACAGCCTGAACGCCATTTGCGACCGCATCGCGGTCCTGCTCGACAAGCGCGTCGTGGTAGGTACCATGGCGGAAATGCTCGCGTACGATCATCCCTGGGTACGGGAATATTTCCACGGGCCGCGCGGCCGGGCCTCGAGGCAGGAGTAGAAGCAGCTTCCGATGGAAAGAAGATCGCCCTATGTGCTGATCGGCGCCGCAATGCTGCTGTTTATTGCAGCGGTGGCCGGCTTCGTGATTTGGAAGCTGCGGGCCGGTGATCGCACCGCCTATGCTTACTATGTGATTCTCTTCTCCGGCGACGTGCAGGGCTTGACCAACGATTCGCCGGTCTTCTACCGCGGACTGCGCGTCGGCCGGGTGAGCAACATCCAGCTCACCTCGCGGATCGACACCCAGCGCTCGACCGGGCGCGAGCGGCTTTCGGAGAAGATCGAAGTGACGGTTGCCGTCGACTGGGCGATCGACATCCGTGACCGATCTTATGCCGTCTTCGAGAAGCCGTTCATCGCCGGCGCACCGTACATTCAGATCGCCGGCCGCCTCGAATCGGACCATATCAAGCCGAAGAAGAGGCAGGGCGACAAGCCTTACCCGGAGATCCGCGAAGGCGCCTCGTTCCTTCAGGCGACGTCGACATCGGCTCAGGAACTTCTCACCAAGGCGAGCACCACGGTCGACCGGCTGAACGACCTCCTCAGCCCCGACAATATCGGGGCTGTCGGCGAAACGCTGCGCAACCTGCAGACGGCGACGGCAGCCTTCGCCAAGTCCGATACGGCCATCCAGTCGACCCTGGCCGAGCTGCCCGGAGCCGTCGCCGATTTCCGCAAGACCTTCGCCAAGCTCGATGTGCTGTCCGACTCGCTTAGTCTCATCGCCATGGAGATCGGCCCGCAGGACGCCGAGACCCGCAAGGCGCTGGCGGGCAAGGATCCCGGCGAGCTGCGAAAGACCTTGAGCGAGGCGCGGCATGCCCTCGCCAATATCGACGCCGCTGCCGGCCAGCTCAACAAGCTGGTGAGCGAGAGCAAGGGCCCGATCAAGAGCTTCACGGAGACAGGTCTCACCGAAGTCTCGCTGGCCATTCGTGAGCTTCGTCAGCTCACCGCCAATCTGAATATCATCGCTACACGGTTGGAACGCGATCCGGCTGCCTTCGTGTTCAGCGGTAAGCAAGGATATACGCCGAAATGATACTTCGTTGGGCCGTCTGCGCGGCGGCCGCCGCTGTTCTTGCGGGCTGCCAGTTCATCAGCGCGGTGGATTCCGCTGCCGAACCGACCGACCTCTATACGGTTTCTCCCAAGAGCACCTTCGATCCCGGCCTGCCCGACGTGTTCTGGCAGCTCGCCGTCGAAGTGCCGGTGGCTGCGGCCAACCTCAACACCGGCCGCATCGCCATCGCCATGACGCCGACGTCGACGGATTACTATGCCAAGGTGGCGTGGACCGACCGGGCGCCGCTCATGGTGCAGACTCGGATCGTCGATTCCTTCGAGAATACCCGCAAGATCGTCGCTGTCGCCCGCGAGTCGATCGCGCTGCGGGCCAACTATCTGCTGCAGCCCGACCTGCGCAATTTCGAGGCGATGTACTATTACGGCCAGCCGCCGATCGTGAAGGTGCGCATCATCGCCAAGCTGGTGCGCATGCCGGACCGCCAGATCATCGGCGTCGCCTCCTTCGAGCGCTGCGTGCGTGCCCGCGGCGACAAGGTGCCGTTGGTGGTCAATGCCTTCGATCAGGCTCTGGGCAGCGTGATCAAGCGCCTGGTCTCCTGGACGCTCAGCACGCCGCCGCCGCGGCCGCCGAGCGACTCCGCGCCGTATGACATCGGCCGCTATCGCAATCCGCAGAACGCGGTGGTGGACACCGAGAACTGCCCGGTCGGCAACGACACGTCGAAGGTGCCCTACACCGACGAGTAGGGCTCCGACGAATAGGCGCGCCGTTCAGGCGCGCTCCTTCACCAGCGACCAGGCGAGATCGGCCATCGCGCGTGCGCGATTGCCGTACTTTGTGGCGTTCTCCGACGATGCGTTGCCGTCGAGGCCGCGCTTGTAGACGCCCTGCACGATGGCGGCGAGGCGGAACAGCGAGAAGGCGAGATAGAAGTTCCACGCCGGCACTTCCTTGCGCCCCGTGCGGCGGGCGTAGGCTGCGAGATATTCCTGCTCGGTCGGGATGCCGAAGGTCTTGAGATCGATGCCGGCATAGCCGCCCGAGGCGCCGAAGCCTTCACCGAAGTGATACATCATGCAGTTGTAGCCGAGGTCGGCCAGCGGATGGCCGAGCGTCGACAGCTCCCAGTCGAGCACGGCGATGACCCGCGGCTCGGTCGGATGCACGATGGTGTTGCCCAGGCGATAGTCGCCGTGATTGATGCGCGTCTCGTCGCCCGGCGGAATGTTCTCCGGCAGCCACTTCTTCAGGGCTTCCATCGTTTCGATGTCTTCGGTGCGCGCGAGGTCGTACTGGCTCGACCAGCGGGCGACCTGCCGCTGGATATATTGACCTTCACGGCCGAAATCGCCCAGTCCGACCGCGCGGTAGTCGACATTGTGCAGGCGCGCCAGCACGTCATTCATCGAATCGAAGATCTTGCCGCGATCGGCCGGCGAGATGCCCGGCATCTTCGGATCCGCCAGCACGCGGCCCGGCAGGAACTGCATGATGTAAAAGGCCGTGCCGATCACCGAATCGTCCTGGCAGAGCGCGTAGGGCTTGGGCACGGGCACGTCGGTGTGGTCGGACAGGGCCTTGATGACGCGGTACTCACGGTCGACCTGATGGGCCGAGGGCAGGAGCTTGCCCGGCGGCTTCTTGCGCAGCACGTACATGCGGCCGCCGCCATCGGTGACATGAAAGGTGGGATTGCTCTGGCCACCTTCGAACTGCAGGACGCTGATCGGGCCGCGATAGCCCTCGACATTGTCCTTCATGTAATCGGCGAGACGGGCCTGGTCGAAGACGTGGGCCGCGCGGACGGGGGTGAGGTTATCGGGCAGGTCGGACATGGAACCGTTCTAGGATCGTGTTGGTCGATTTTCGAGGAACGTTTGCACGACAATCCGCATGGCGGTCAGTTCACCTGACGCTGCTTGTCGCCCCAGTAGGGTTTGCGCAGTTCGCGTTTCAGGATCTTGCCCGTGGGATTGCGCGGCAGCGCGTCGATGAAATCGACCGACTTCGGCAGCTTGTAGCCCGCGATGCGCTCGCGCGCCCAGCCGATCAGTTCGCCGGCGGTAACATCGGCGTCCGGTTTCTTCACGATGACGGCTTTTACCGCTTCGCCCCATCGTTCGTCGGGAACGCCGATCACGGCGACATCGGCCACGGCGGGGTGGCCGAACAGGGCGCTCTCGACTTCGGCGGGATAGATGTTCTCGCCGCCCGAGACGATCATGTCCTTCACGCGATCGTAGATATAGAGATAGCCCTTGTCGTCGAGGTAGCCGGCATCGCCGGTGATGAACCAGTCGCCCTGGATCGCCCGTTTCGTGGCGTCCGGCAGCCGCCAGTAGCCGTGCATGACCTGTGGCGAGCGTACCGCGATCTCGCCGACCTTGCCGGGCGGCAGCGATTTGCCGGCATCGTCGACGATCCGTAATTCGACTCCGAACTGGGCGTAGCCGCAGGACAGAAGCTTCTTGGCGTCGGACGGATCGTGATCCTCCGGCGGCAGCAGCGTGATCGCGCCCGTCGTCTCGGTGAGGCCGTAGACCTGCTGGAAGCCGCAGCCGAAGATTGCCATGGCCTGCTTCAGCAGATCGGCGGGGATCGGCGCCGCGCCGTAAACGATCAGGCGCAGGCTCGAGAGGTCGGTTTCCCGGATCTGCGGCGCCTGCACGAGGAAGAGGATCATCGCAGGCACCAGTAGCATCACTTCGATGCGCTCGCGCTCGATGGTGGTCAGTACCTTGGCCGGCACGAACTCGCGCATGACGTGGTTGGTGGCGCCGGCGAAGAGGCCGGCGATACCCCAGCCGGAACCGCCGATATGGAACATCGGCAGGCAGACGATCGTGGCCGTGCCGGGCTGCATCAGCCAGCTTCGGGTCCACTGCTCGAACATGAAGGCGAAGTTGGCGTTGGTGAGCTCGGCCCCTTTGGGCAGGCCGGTCGTGCCGCTGGTATAGAACTGAACGGCAGTGTCGGTTGCACGGGCGGGCAGGTGAGGGTCGGTTGCGGCGTTGGCATCGCGCCATTCGGCAAAGGACGGCCACCCAGCGTGGCGCGAGTCGAGGCTCACGATCTTGCGGACGGTCTTGAGCCCGTCACGGATCTTCTCGACGACCGGAAAGTACTCTTCGCCGACGAACAGAATTTCGGCTTCCGCGTCGTTGATGATGTGCAGCACCTCCGGCGGCGCCAGTCGCCAGTTGACCGAGACCATCACGGCGTTGGCCTTGGCGATGCCGAACAGAAGCTCGAAGTAGAGGTCGCTGCTCTTGTCGAGATGGGCGACCCGCGTGCCGGGCTTTATTCCCTCGGCAATCAGGCCGTTGGCGACGCAGTTCGAGGATTTGTCCAGGGTGCCGTAGGTCGTTGTACGGCCTTCATAGACCAGGGCGGCGACATCCGGCCGTTGGGCTGCATGGACTCGCGTGATATCGGCCAGCCCCACCATCTCGATACTCATTCGACGCTTCCTCTGCTCTCTTGCCTACTGCTTTTGGCTCGTTCCCGCAGGAAGCGAGCAGGGGCATCCTTCGGTGAATTAGGAGTGAATTCAAGCGCTTGATGGCCTAGTGTCGGTGGTGGTTATCGGGTGGGGTCGAGCGGACATGGGCAAGCGGATACTGGTCACCGGCGGCGCGGGGTTCCTCGGCTCGCATCTGTGCGAGCGGCTGCTGGAGGCCGGCCACGACGTGC
>JAIUOY010000198.1:0-4545 GCA_020160995.1 Pseudomonadota bacterium
ATGGAGATGATCTTGTCGAGGCCGGAAAAGGCGCCACCGCAGATGAACAGGATGTTGGTCGTGTCGACCTGCAGGAATTCCTGCTGGGGATGCTTGCGCCCGCCCTGCGGCGGCACGGAGGCCACGGTGCCTTCCATGATCTTCAGCAGCGCCTGCTGCACGCCCTCGCCCGACACGTCGCGCGTGATCGACGGGTTGTCGGACTTGCGGCTGATCTTGTCGACTTCATCGATGTAGACGATGCCGCGCTGCGCGCGTTCGACGTTATAGTCGGCCGACTGCAGCAGCTTCAGGATGATGTTCTCGACATCCTCGCCGACATAACCAGCTTCGGTGAGGGTCGTGGCGTCGGCCATCGTGAACGGCACGTCGAGCATGCGGGCCAGAGTCTGGGCCAGCAGGGTCTTGCCGCAGCCCGTCGGGCCGATGAGCATGATGTTCGACTTGGCGATCTCGACGTCGTTCGCCTTCCCGCCATGGCTCAACCGCTTGTAATGGTTGTGTACGGCAACGGCGAGAATACGCTTGGCCTGGTCCTGGCCAATTACGTAGTCGTCGAGGATCTGGCGAATTTCCTTGGGCGACGGAACGCCGTCCTTGGACTTGACCAGGGTGGTTTTGCTCTCTTCCCGGATGATGTCCATGCAGAGCTCGACGCATTCATCGCAGATGAACACGGTCGGGCCGGCAATAAGCTTCCGGACCTCATGCTGGCTCTTGCCGCAGAAGCTGCAATACAGGGTGTTACGGGAGTCACCCCCGGACTTGGCGGCTGGCATGTCGTTAACGCACCTCCGCTTGGGGGGCCCGTCGACCTGCGAGCCCACACCAAAGCTATGTTAAACGCGCCCCCTAGATCGCGACAACATCAAAATATGGTGTGTCGGCGTGCAAAAGGGAAACAATTGGTCGTAACGGCCGCTTAGGAAGCAGCCGCCTGGATCGTCGGAGTCGGCCGCCTGTCGAAAACTTCGTCAATCAGGCCGAATTCCTTGGCCTCCGGCGGAGAGAAGAAGCGGTCGCGCTCCATCCCCTTCTCGATCTCTTCGATCGTCCGGCCGGTGTGGTTGACATAGAGCTGATTAAGGCGGGCACGCGTCAGCAGGATTTCCTTGGCGTGGATTTCGATGTCCGTCGCCTGGCCCTGTGCACCACCGGATGGCTGATGGATCATGATCCGAGCGTTGGGCAGCGAAAAGCGCTTGCCCTTCTCGCCTGCCATCAACAGCAGCGACCCCGCCGACGCAGCCTGGCCGAACACCAAGGTCGAGATGTTGGGGCGCACGTACTGCATCGTGTCGTAGATCGCCAACCCCGACGTCACCACGCCGCCCGGCGAGTTGATATAGAAGGAGATATCCTTCGTGGGGTTCTCGGCTTCGAGATATAGGAGCTGGGCGCAGACCAAGCCCGCCACGTTGTCCTCGATCGGGCCGTTCAGAAAGATGATCCGCTCCTTGAGCAGGCGGGACCAGATATCGTAGCCGCGCTCGCCGCGCGCCGATTGCTCCACGACCATCGGGACGTAGTAATTACTGTAGATTTCCAGCGGATCGCGGTCGCGACTCATCGCGGGCCCCCTTGAGTATGATGTCGCTTTGAAAGTGGCAGCGTCGGCGGCCTCGTTCAAGGCCGCCGGTTCTGGATCAATTTGCCGCTTTCTCCGCGGGCTCTTCTTCTTCCGCTTCGCGAGCGGCCTTGAGCAGTTCCTCCGGCGTAACCGACTTCTCGGAGACCTTCGCCAGCTCGAGAATGAAGTCGACCGTCTTCTCTTCGAAGATCGGCGCGCGGAGCTGTTCCTTGAGTTCGGCGTTCTTGCCGTAGAACTCCAGGACCTGGCGCTCCTGGCCGGGATAGCGCATCGCTTCACGCATCACCGCCTGGTTCAGCTCTTCCGGCGTCACTTCGATGTTGTTGGAACGGCCGACATCCGCGAGCAGCAGGCCGAGGCGCACCCGGCGCTCCGCAATCTCGCGGTACTCCTTCTTCATCTTCTCTTCGTCGTCTTCGAGCTTCTGGCCATTCTTCTTGGCCTCCTCGATACGCTGCCAGATTGCGCCGAACTCGCCTTCGATCAGCCCTTCCGGCACCTCGAACTTATGGCTGTCGGCAAGCTTGTCGAGTAGCTGACGCTTCACCATCTGGCGCGAGATCTGGGTATAGTCTTGGCCGATGCGCTCACCGACGGCCTTCCGCATGGCGTCGAGATTCTCGAAATTGTTCTTCTTCGCCAGTTCGTCGTCGGCAGGCTTGTCGACGAATTCACGGATCTCCTTGATCGTGCACTTGAAGACCGCGTCCTTGCCGGCGAGTTCGGCCGCGCCGTAATCGGCCGGGAAGGTCACCTTCACGTCGACCGACTTGCCGACCTCGGCGCCGATGAGCTGGTCCTCGAAACCGGGAATGAACGAGCCCGATCCCAGCTCCAGCGTATAGTCGGTGGCCGCGCCGCCCGGGAACTCAGTCCCGTCGACCGAGCCCACGAAGTCGAGCTTGATCGCATCGCCCTTCTGCGCCGGACGCGGCGGATCGACGGGCTTCTGCTCGCGGTTGGCCTTGGCGATGCGCTCCAGGGCATCGTCGACATCCTTGTCCGGAACGGCGGCCTTCAGGCGCTCGAGCTCGATGCCCGAGAAATCGAGCTTGCCGATCTCCGGCAGCACTTCGATCGCCACTTCGAATTCGACGTCCTTGCCCTCTTCGAGCTGCTTCAGGTCGACCCGCGGCTGCAGTGCCGGACGCAGGCCGCGATCTTCGATCGCCTTCGCCGTGCTGGTGTTGACGGCCTGCTCGACGGCCTCGCCGAACAGCGCCTGGCCGTACTGCTTCTTCAGCAGGCTGACCGGCACCTTGCCTGGGCGGAAGCCCGGCAGAGCAGCCGTCTGCGCCATCTCAGCCAGCCGCTCGTCGACCTTCGCCGACAGATCACCGGCCGGCACAACGATCTTGAATTGCCGCTTCAGCCCTTCGGCCGAGAGTTCCGTCACTTGCATCGTCTCACTTCCATTTCCTGGCATTTCCTGGTGCGGGCGGAGGGACTTGAACCCCCACGCCTTGCGGCACGAGAACCTAAATCTCGCGTGTCTACCAATTTCACCACGCCCGCCCGAATCGGCCCACATCGACGACAAGGGCCATCGGGGCGTGCCTCGAAGGCCGAATCGCGCGCCTCTTAGCCCGGGCCCGTCAAACGGTCAATTGACGGTGAGAGCCGACTGCATCGCTTCTGGAATTAAGTTGAGCAAATCCTCTGCAATCAGGCCCGGGCGCGCAAACCGGCAGGCACAATCCCCATGGAGCCACGCCGCCGCTGCCGCCGCCGCGAAAGCCGTCAGCCCCTGCGCCATGAGCCCGCCTGCGATACCGGCCAGCACGTCACCCGCCCCGGCCGTCGCCAGGCCCGCGGTAGCGTGCACATTGATGACCGCCCGGCCGTCTGGCGCCGCGATGACCGTATCGGGCCCCTTCAGGAGGACCGTGGCACCGCTCAGGGCGGCGGCCTGACGGACACGGGCAACCTTGCCCCCCTCGCCCTTGATGCCCGGAAAAAGGCGGCGGAACTCACCCTCATGCGGCGTGAGCAAAACCTGCCCCTTGGTCCCCTCGAAAAGAAGCCGAGGCTCATCCGAGAAGCTCGTGATGCCGTCGGCATCCAGGACCAGGCCACGTCGGTCCGCCAGCACCGCCAGCGCAGCCTCTCGCGTCCTGTCGCCGATCCCCGAACCCGGGCCGATCAGGAACGCGTTGCGCCGCGGATCGTCGAGTAGGCCCGCAAACGAGGCCACATCGTCGGCCTCGACGACAAGGTTGCCGGGTTCGGCAGCCTGGTAGGCCGGAAGGGTCAGGCGTGGCGAGGCAATGGTGACCAGCCCCGCCCCTGCCCGGCGACCGGCAATGGCTGCAAGACGCGCGGCTCCCGTGGCCTGCGGCCCGGCGAGGATCGTCAGGTGGCCGCGTGCATATTTGTGATCGGCCAGGTCGCTTCGCTTCAGCAGTTCGCGCCACAGGATCGGACCGTTGAGCCATTGCCGGGGCGCGATGGCCTCGATGGCCCCCGGCGGAATGCCGATATCGACGACCTGCAGGTCGCCGCACCGCTTCAGCCCCTCCTCTGAAAAGTGGCCGGGCTTGGCGCGGAAGAACGTAACGGTGCAGGCGGCCTTCGCCGCCCGGCCCAACGCTTGGCCACTGTCGCCATGGAGACCGCTTGGAACATCTACCGCGACGACCGTCAGGCGATGCTCGTTCAGATGGTCAACGACATCGCCTGCCGCACCTCCGATCGGCCGCGACAGGCCGGCGCCGAACAGCGCATCGACCACCAGCGGGGCCCCTTCCAGGAGCGCAACCGACAATGGCTCCACATTGCCCTTCCAGGTGCCGGCCGCCCAAGCCGCATCACCCTTCAAATCGCCAACCGTGCCGACAAGCCCCAGCCGGACTGGCCAGCCCGCTTCACGCAGCAGACGCGCAGCTACGAAGCCATCGCCTCCATTGTTGCCGGGGCCACAGAGCACGGCGACCGGGCGCCGCGACCATCGCCGC
>JAIUOY010000199.1:0-33480 GCA_020160995.1 Pseudomonadota bacterium
ACATGCCAGGAGATCGCCTCGCCTTCGCGATCCGGGTCGGTGGCGAGATAGAGCTTGCCGCCCTTGGAGACGGCCTGGGCGATGGCGTCGATGCGCTTCTGCGACTGGGCATCGACTTCCCAGTCCATCGCGAAATCTTCGTCGGGGCGGACCGAACCGTCCTTGGGCGGCAGGTCGCGGACATGACCGTAGGAGGCCAGCACGGTGTAGCCGGGGCCCAGATACTTCCCAATGGTCTTAGCCTTGGCCGGGGACTCGACGACCAGTACGTCCATCGCCGGATCATGCTCCAGTGTAACATCAAAAACCGGAGCTAAATCACTGATTCACATCAGAGATACGCGGTTACCCCGGTGCCTCTCCAGGCGGCCCTCCAGCTCCAGAGCCATGAGGACCTCCGCCACAGAGGCGGCGGACACTTGGCATCGGCGCACCAGTTCGTCAACCGCGGTGGGGGTGGGCCCCAGCGCCGATAGCACCCGCGCGGTGGCTGCATCTTGCGGTTTTTCGGCAGGCTTTTCAGCCACTTGCGGCGCGACCTGTGGCCGCCCGAGAACACTCAGAATATCGTTTGCGTCGCGCACCAAAATGGCCCCATCCCGAATGAGGCTATTGGATCCGGCGTGGCGCGGGTCCATCGGCGACCCCGGCACGACGAAGACCTCGCGGCCCTGCTCGGCGGCCCGCTGGGCGGTGATCAGGGAGCCCGACCGGGCGGCCGCCTCGATGACCACGACGCCCGCCGACAGGCCGCTGACGATGCGGTTGCGGCGCGGGAAAGCGCGCGCGACCGGCGGCGCCCCCAGCGAAGCCTCGCTCAGGAGGAGACCCTGCCGGGCGATGGCGGCGTGGAGGGCGGCATTCTGGGGCGGGTAGATCTGGTCGGCGCCCCCAGCCAGGACGGCAATGGTCCCCGTGGCGAGCGCGGCTTCATGGGCGGCGGCATCAATCCCGCGCGCCAGGCCGGAAGCGATCACGAAGCCTGCGGCGCCCAGGGTGGCGGCGAGATCGGCGGCGAACCGACAGCCGGCGGCCGACGCCTCCCGCGCCCCGACGATGGCCAGAGTGGGCCGATGGAGCAGGCGGCAATCGCCGATGGCGCTCAGGACCGGGGGCGCATCCGGCAGGGCGGCCAGCGCGGCGGGATAGGCTTCCTCGCCCACGACGACGAACCGCCCGCCGGCCTTCGCCAGCGCATCTTCCTCGCGGGCAATGGCGGCGTCGGAAACCGTGGCCAGCCTGGCGCAGGCCGCCTGGGCGGAGCCGAAATGCGCCAGCGCCTCGTGGAAGGTCACAGGGCCGATGCGGGCGCTGCGGGCCAGCCGCAGCCGGGCGCGGCGTTCGCGCAGGTCGAGATCGAGTTGAAGCGGGCCGTCGAACATGCGCCGACGCTATGCGCGTAATAGAAGTTTGTAAAACAACTACAGGTAGAAATCAGCGCAGCCGTGGATTGAGGGCGTCGCGCAGCCAGTCGCCCAGCAGGTTGACCGACAGCGACAGGATCACCAGCGCCACGACCGGGAAGATCACGATCCACCATTCGCCGGAAAACAGGAAGGCGTTGCCGATGCGGATGAGCGTGCCCAGCGACGGCTGGGTGGCCGGCATGCCGACGCCGAGATAGGAGAGCGAGGCTTCGGCGATGATGGCCAGCGCCAGTTCGATGGTGGCGATCACCAGTACCGGCCCCCAGGCATTGGGCAGCACATGCTGGAGCGCAATGCGCGCGCCCGGCACGCCGATGATGCGGGCGGCGTTGACATAGTCCTTGTTCTTCTCGGCCAGGGTCGTGGCGCGGGTCACGCGCGCGAACTGCGGCCAGTAGGCAAAGCCGATGGAGAAGACCAGCACCCAGATCGCCACGCTGTCGTGGACGTTCTTGGGCAGCACCACGCGCGTCACGCCGTCGAGGGTGAGCGCGATCAGGATGGCGGGCACGGTGAGCTGGATGTCGGCCAGCCGCATGATGACCGACTCGACCCAGCCGCCGCGGAAGCCCGCCAGCAGGCCCAGCAACACGCCGGTCGTGACCGAGAGCAGGATGGCCGCCAGCCCGATCATCAGCGACACGCGCGAGCCATAGAGAATGGCCGACAGCACGTCGCGGCCCTGATTGTCGGTGCCCAGCAGATGCTTGGCGCTGCCGCCCTCGGCCCAGGCCGGCGGGGTGAAGGCATCCATCAGGTTGAGCGCCTTTACGTCGAACGGATCGTAGGGCGCGATCCACGGCGCCAGCACGGCCGCAACGAAATAGATCAGGGTCACGAGCGAGGCGGCCACGACCAGCGGCGAGCGGCGGAAGCTCCACCACATGTCGCTGTCGCGCAGTTTCGCCAGCGCGCCCGTTTCGCTCATGTCGCCGCACTCCGCCGGCTGAGCAGCGCACCGCCCGCGCCGAGCAGCGACAATAGCGCGGCCAGCGGGCCGAAGCCCTCGAAACCGACCGAGCCGATCATCACGGCGCCGAGCGCGGCGGCGCCGATCCAGCCGACGCTGGCCGAGGTGCCGTTGAGGCCGAGCACGGTGCCGCGCACTTCCTCCGGCACGGCGGCCAGCGCGGCCATGAAGGAGGGCCGGCCGAGTGCGTTCAGCAGCACGTAGACAAACCCCACGGCGACCGAGACGATCGGGCCGGGATGCCACATGAAGAGCGCCAGCGCCGCGACCCCCGACAGCGCCATGGCGACGGCGAAGGTGAGCAGCCGGTCGCGCAGCCGGTCGGCGAGCTGGCCGCCCAGCACCGTGCCCGCGACATTGCCCAGCGCGAACACCGCCAGCGGAATGGCCAGTTCGAGCAGGGACATGTGATAGGTCACCTGCATGAAGGTGGCGAAGTAGACGGCCGCGAGGCCGTAGCAGATGCGCTCGGCGACGCCGGTACCCAGCAGCCCCAGCACGCGCGGCGAGAGCGCGGATTTGAGCGACGGCCGCGCTGCGTCGCCGCACGTGTGGCCCGCGCTGCCGCGTCCGACGGTGAAATAGAGGCTGAGGCAGGCGGCGAGCGCCAGGCCGCCGACACAGACCAGCCAGCCGCGCCAGCCGATGATCGAGCCGACTGCGGCGGCCATCGGCACGCCGACCACCAGGGTGAGCGACTGGCCGCTCATCACCCAGCCCAGCGCCCGGCCGCGCTGGCTGTCGGGCACGCGGCCCGAGACCTCGGCGAAGATCACGCCGGAGAAGGCGCCGGCGCAGCCGCCGCCCACGGCGGCCCAGAGCGCGACCCAGAAGAACGAGCCGGCCCAGGCCTGGGCAACCATCGCCAGCGCCAGCGCGAAGGGCGCGGCGATCAGGAGCGGCCGCCGGCCGATCATGTCGGACAGCCAGCCGCCCAGGGCCGAGGTGATGCCCCAAGCCGTGGCGGTCAGCGACACGAGGTTGGCGACCAGCGGCATGGCGACGTCGAGATCGTGCGCCATGTCGAGCAGGAAGGGCGCGCGCGTCGTACCGCTGGAGGTCGCGGCGAAGGAGCCGAGGCAGGCGGCACCGATCAATGCCCAGGGAAGGACGGCCGGAGGAACGGGAGGCAGGTCGCGCGACGAACTCGAATTCATCCGCCGGCCGTTCCCAGCCGGGCACGGTCGAGGCGCAGCCGCGGATCGATCGCGGCATAGAGCAGATCGACGAAGAAATTGATGGTGACGAAGATGAGGGAGACCATGACGAGATAGGCGGCCATGACAGGGATGTCGGCGAACTGCACCGACTGGATGAAGAGGTGGCCCATGCCGGGCCATTGGAACACCGTCTCGGTGATGATCGAGAAGGCGATCAGGCCACCGACCTGAATGCCTATCACGGTAATGACCGGCAGCAGGGTGTTCTTCAACGCATGGCGGAAATGCACGGCGCGGTCGGTGAGGCCGCGGGCCCGCGCAAACTTGATGTAGTCGGTGCGCAGCACTTCGAGCATCTGCGAGCGCACGAGCCGCAACACCAGTGTCATCTGGAACAGCGAGAGCGTGAAGGCCGGCAGCACGATCGCCTTCAGGCCGGAGTCGGTCAGCAGGCCGGTCTTCCACCCGCCGAGGCTCACCGTCTCGCCGCGGCCGAAGGAGGGGAAACACCAGTCGGCAGGCAGGCCGAGCCCCGGCGCCCAGGATTTGCACTCCACCGAAAAGACGTAGATCAGCAGGATGCCGATCACGAAGGTCGGCATGGCGACGCCGGCCAGCGAGAAGGTCATCACTGCGCCGCTGTCGAGCGTGTTGCGACGCAGCGCCGTCAGCACGCCGAGCGGAATGCCCATTGCCAGTGCGAGCAGGGCCGCCACCAGGACAAGCTCCAGCGTCGCCGGCATGCGCTCGACGATCAGGTCGGAGACCGGCCGCGCCAGCCGATAGCTCTTGCCGAAGTTGCCGGTCGCGGCATTGCCGAGGAAGCGCAGGAACTGGATGCCGACGGAATCCTCCAGCCCCAGCTCGCGGCGCATCTCGGCGCGTTCGGCGGGCGATGCCTCCTGGCCCACCATGTTGTTCACCGGGTCGCCCACGAAGTTGAACAGCACGAAGCACAGGAACGACACCGCTAGCATCACGCCCAGCGACTGCAGAAGGCGGGAGACGATGAAGGCGAGCATTCGCTAACGCTTGAACCTCATGCTGAGGAGCCGCGCAAGGCGCGGCGTCTCGAAGCATGGCGACACCGAGGCTCCTTCCCACCCTTCGAGACGCATCGCTGCGCGATGCTCCTCAGGGTGAGGCGGTGTGTGTTTCACCAAGGGCGCTTTGCCTCACTTCATCTTGCCGTATTTGAAGTTGGGCGAGTCGTTGGCGAAGATCGGCATCGTCACCTTGTCGCTCATCGACCAGACGATGAGCTGGTGGTGCAGCGGCAGGTAGGGCATGTCGGCGACGGCGAGCGCCCAGGCGTCGGCGATCATCTTGTCGCGCTTGGCCTGGTCGACCTCCTTCAGCATGCCGTCGGCCAGCGCGTCCAGCTTGGCGTTGGAATAGCCGGTGTAGTTCCAGCCGCCCACCCTCTTGGCCGCGTCGTTGGTCTGGTACAGGAAGGTGAAGACATAGTGCGAGTCGAGCGTCGGCACGCCCCAGCCCAGCAGGAAGAAACTCGAATCCTTCTTCTGCAGCTTGGGGAAGTGCAAGGTCTTGGAGCGGGCCTGCAGATCGACCTTGATGCCGATCTGCGCCAGCATGCCGGTGACGGCCTGGCAGATCTGCTCGTCGTTGTTGTAGCGGTCGTTGGGGCAGTCCAGCGAGACGCTGAAGCCGTTGGGATATCCCGCCTCGGCCATCAGCTTCTTGGCTGCCGCCACGTCGTACTTCAGGCGCTGGTCGAGCTGCGGCGTGTGGCCATGCACGCCGGGCGAGGTGACGAGGCCGGCGGGCGCGGAGAAGTTGCGCATCACCTTGGCCTTGATCGCGTTGACGTCGATCGCCTGATACATGGCCTGGCGCACGCGCTTGTCGGCGAACGGGTTCTTGCCCTTGACGTCGGAGTATTTGAGTTCGGCCGACCCCATGTCGAGGCCGAGGAAGATCGACCGTACCTGCGCGGTCTCCTCGGTCTTGAGGCCGGGCGTCTGCTTGATGCGCGCGATGTCCTGCAAGGGCGCATCGAGCACGAAGTCGACCTGGCCCGAGATCAGCGCGGCGACGCGCGTCGCCGGTTCCTTGATCGGTGTGTAGACCAGCTCGTCGGGATAGTCGGGAAAGTCCTTGGCGCCCCAGTAGGTCGGGTTCTTGGCCATCACGGTGCGCACGTCGGGGTCGCGCTGTTTCAGCGTGTACGGCCCGGTGCCCATGGCGTTGCGCACCGCGTAGGTCTCTTCTTTATCTTTGAAGCTCTGCGGCTTGGTGACGTTGTGTTTTTCCGACCAGGCCTTGGACATGATCAGGATCGAAGTCGTGTAATCGGGCAGGTTCGGGTTCGGCCCGTTGGTGACGATGTGCACCGTGAGGGGATCGACCGCCTTCACGTCCTTGATGGAAGAGATGTAGGCGCGGAAGTCGGAGGTCGGCGCCAGCGCGCGAGTGTAGCTGAACACCACGTCGTCGGCGGTGAAGGCTGTGCCGTCGCTGAACTTGACGTCGGGGCGAAGCTTGAATTCCCAGGTGTCGGGCGCGATCGGCTTCCACGTGAGCGCCAGCCCCGGCACCTTGGCGAGCTTGGGATCGCGGCTGATCAGGCCCTCGTAGACATGCTGGTTCATGGCCGTCGTCGGGCCTTCGTTCTGCGAATGCGGATCCATCGTCAGCGCATCGCCCTGGCTTGCCCAGCGCAAGGTCTTGGCCTCCGCAACCGATACCGCCGCCGATGTCAGGCACAAGGTCGCCGCGGCGATCACCGCCATACGTGCAACGAACATCGTCATTGCCTCCTGCAGTTGTTATGCATCGACCCTAGCATGGGCCGTGAGGCGATCAATGGCGATACCGGCTTCTGGGCCGATCAGCTCTTCGTGCGCTGGCCGATCCTGGGTTCGGTGCCGTTGAGCAGGCGGGCGATGTTCTCGTGGTGGCGCACCCAGACCAGCGGCACCAACAGGGTGAGCAGCAGGGCGGCCCGGTGATCGGTGAGGAACCAGGCGGCGATGGCCGCAACCACGACAGCGATCAGCGCCGCCAGCGACGACCAGCGGAAGGCCGCGGCGGCCAGCAGCCAGGCCCCGCAGGCGATGGCGCCCACCGGCCAGGAGAGGCCCCACATCACGCCAAGCGTCGTCGCCACGCCCTTGCCGCCCTTGAAGCCCAGCCACACGGGAAACATGTGGCCGATCACGGCGCCGGCCGCCGCGCCGACGGCGGGAATCTGGCCGACCTGATCGGCGATCAGCACCGCCACCACGCCCTTCAGGGCATCGAGCAGGAGCGTCGCGGCGGCCAGCCCCTTGCGGCCGGTGCGCAGCACGTTGGTGGCGCCGATATTGCCCGAACCCACCTTGCGGATGTCGCCCAGCCCCGCGGCGCGCGTCAGCAGCAGGCCGAAGGGAATCGAGCCCATCAGGTAGCCCAGCAGAAAGGGACCCAGCAGCAGGATCAGCGTCGAGATCATCGCCGTGGCCTCAAGGGCGCATGATCCGGCAGTTGGTGGAATCGATGTAGGCGGTGGTCGGCGGCCCTACCAGCTCGGTAGTGATCTGCTCGCCGGGCTGGATCGTGATCGGCCCGAAATAGGCGTCCTCGAGCGACCGGCCGCCGTTCATGAAGGTACAGACGGCCTGGGTTTCGACCGGCCGCTGCGTGTTCGAGGTCAGGGTGACGGTGACCTGCCAGTAGCGCGTCGGACCATAGGTCAGATTGTTGGCACCGAGCGTCACGAGCGGCTGCGGCGTCGACGCATAGGGAATGGGGCGCGGCCCCGTGCGACGGACCTGCGGCTGCGGCTTCGGGCCGATGTTTTCCGGAGGACGATAGCTCGACGAGCGCGGATCGAAGGCGGCGTCGGGATCGTAGGCCCGTGTGCCGGACGATTGGTCGGTCGCCGGACCTGCGCTTCCGAGCGTTGCGGTGCCACCGCCCGGAACGGCCAGAGGCTGCGGTGCGAGCGGAGCCGCGCCGATGGTCGAGCCGCCCATGGTGCCGGCAGTAGACGGGCTGCTGGGCGCGATCGGCGTGGGTGTCGGCGCCGGGTTCGCCTGCAGCGGCGTGGGCGTCGGGGCGGGGGCCTGCACGCCGCCGATCTGCGTCTGCAGCCGGTCGAAGCAGGAAAGTCGCGCCTGCGTCTCGGTGATCTCGCTGCAGATCTGGATGTGTCGGGTCAACGCATCGAGCAGATCGTCGCGCGACTGGCCGCGCTGCTGCGCACTGGCGGTGCCGGCGAGCGCGACCGTCGCGACGCCAAGAAGAAGAGACTGCCGGAGCATCATACAAATCCCCGTTCCGGAAAGACGCGCGACCATATCAGACGATATGGCCGTTTGGAGGCAGCAATTGCGCGGCCCATGACAGTAGATTGACGGCGGCTCGGCTTGTCAGGCAGCCGCTGCCGCCGTTGCGAAACTGTCGTCACGATAGATCGTGCGGCCACCGACGATGGTGGCCATCACGCGACCTTGCACGGGCCGTTCGTCGAACGGCGTGTTCTTGGTCTTGCTCCACAGCTCGTCGCGGTCGACCTTCCAGGCATAGTCGGCATCGAACACCACGAGATCGGCCGGCGCGCCCTTGGCGAGCTTGCCGCCGGGCAGCCCGAACAGCGAGGCCGGCGCGCTCGACAGGCGCTGGAACAGGCGCGGCAAGGTGATCTGGCCATTGTGCACCAGTTCGAGCGAGATCGGCAGCAGGGTTTCGAGGCCGATGCCGCCCGGCTCGGCCTGGGCGAAGGGCACGCGCTTGCTATCCTGATCCTGCGGTCGGTGATCGGAGACGATGGCGTCGATCGTGCCGTCCTTCAGCCCTTCGACGATGGCGAGCCGATCCTTCTCGGCGCGCAGCGGCGGCACCAGCTTGCCGAAGGTGCGATAGTCGCCGACAGCAAGATCGTTCAACGCGAAGTAGGGGGCGGCGGTATCGCAGGTGATCCTGAGGCCGCGCGCCTTGGCGGCGGCGATCACGCTCACCGCTTCGGCCGTCGAGATCTTGGCGAGGTGCAGCCGGCCGCCGGTCATCTCGGCGAGGCGAATGTCGCGCTCGACCATCATCACTTCGGCGAGCGGCGGGCTGCCGGAGAGGCCGAGCCGCGTCGCCATCTCGCCGCTGGTCATGTGGCCGCCGGACAGGCTGGGCTCCTGCGGCAGGTGCACGATCAACGCATCGAAAGCCTTGGCGTAGTAGAGCGCGCGGCGCAGCACCTGGGCATTGGCCACGGCATGGTCGGCGTCGGTGAAGGCCACGGCGCCGGCTTCGGCCAGAAGGCCCATCTCGGCCAGTTCCTTGCCTTCGAGGCCCACGGTCAGCGCGCCGTAGGCATACATGTTCACCAGCTTGATCTGGCGGGCGCGGCGCGCCACGAACTCGATCAGGGAGGCGTCGTCGAACGGCGGCTCGTTGTCCGGCAGCAGCACCAGCGAGGTGATGCCGCCCACCGCCGCCGCCGCGCCGGCGCTTTCCAGCGTCTCCTTGTGCTCCTCGCCCGGCTCGCCGGTATGCACGCGCGTGTCGACGATGCCCGGCGCCAGATAGAGGCCGCGGCAGTCGATCGACTCGATGCCGTAGGGCGCGCCGGAGGCGAACAGGTTGGGGCCGAAGTCGGCGATCTTGCCGTCGCTGATCAGCAGGGCGCCCTGATATTCCTTGTCGGCGCCGGGATCGACGATGCGCGCATTGATGTAGGCGGTCGAACCCGTATGCGGCGGCGCGGACTTGTAGATGTTGCCGCTCATGCCACGGCCCCGATCTGGTTGCGGTGGCCGCCGATCAGCGCTTCGAGGCAGGCCATGCGGACGGCGACGCCCATCTCGACCTGCTCGTGGATGACGCTGCGGTCGAGGTCGTCGGCGACCTCGGAGTCGATCTCGACGCCGCGGTTCATCGGGCCGGGATGCATGATCAGCGCGTCGGGCTTGGCGACTTTCAGTTTTTCGTGGTCGAGGCCGAAGAAGCGGAAATACTCGCTGATCGACGGCACGAACGAGCCCTGCATCCGTTCGGTCTGCAGGCGCAGCATCATCACGATATCGACGTCCTTGAGGCCGGTCTTCATGTTGTAGTGGACTTCGACGCCGAGCCGGTCGACGTCGGTGGGCATCAGCGTCGGCGGACCGACGACGCGCACGCGTGCGCCCATGATCTGGAACAGGTGGATGTTCGAGCGCGCGACGCGGCTGTGCATGATGTCGCCGCAGATCGCCACTTCCAGCCCCTGCAGGCTGCCGCGTCGTCGTCGGATGGTCAGGCCGTCGAGCAGCGCCTGCGTCGGGTGCTCGTGCTGGCCGTCGCCCGCGTTGATGACGGCGCAGTTCACCTTCTGCGACAGAAGATTGACCGCGCCCGACTCGTTGTGGCGCACGACGATGGCGTCGGGCCGCATGGCGTTCAGGGTCATCGCCGTGTCGAGCAGGGTCTCGCCCTTGCGCACCGACGAGGTGGCGACATCCATGTTGATGACGTCGGCGCCCAGCCGCTTGGCCGCGACCTCGAAACTCGTGCGCGTGCGCGTCGAGTTCTCGAAGAACAGGTTGATGACGGTGCGGCCGGCGAGCATGTCGCGCCGCTTGTCGATCGATCTGTTCTGGTCGATGTAATTTTCCGACAGGTCGAACAAACCCGAAATCGTTTCGGGCGACAGACCTTCGATGCCGAGAAGGTGGGGCAACCTCGGCACGCCCGCGCGTTTCTTTGTCACTAAAGCGCGACGTTAAGCACGCACATGCCGCGCTCGCAAGGCAACGTTGTGGTGGATAACCGTTTGGTCGCAGCTCGGCCCGTCAGTCGAGCCGAACCTCGGTGCAGCGGCACACTTCGGCAGGGCCGTTGGGGGCCAGAAAGTCGGCCCAGATCGCGTTGTGATGCTCGATGATCTTCACCGCCGGCAGATGCGGCCGGTCGCTGGTCGTATGGCCGTCGGACGGCGCGGTCGTGCGATAGCCGCGCGCCAGGGCGCTACGCACGGTCGTGTCGACGCAGTAGTCCGTCGCACAGCCCGTGATGATCAGCCGGTCGATTCCCTTGGCACGCAGAACCGCTTCCAGGCGCGTCTGCAGAAAGGCATCGCAGGCGGTCTTGCGTACGATCGTGTCGTCCCGTCGCACGTCGATATCCGGCAGGAATCGCCATCCCGGCAGTTCGGGCTGGTGCGGGTCGCCCGGCGGTCCGTCGTGCTGCACGTGGATGACGACGCCACCCTTGTCGCGCACGCTGGCGGCGAGCGTATTGATGCGCTGCACGAGCGCGGTCGCGTCGTGTCGCGGTGTCGCTGCAGTGAACGATCACTGCTGCATGTCGATGACGATCAGGGCGTTGCTCATCTCGCGCTCGGCGCTGGTGTGGGGCGGGGGCCTGTATAGCGCGCCCGTGGACGAATGACAGAGCCGTGCGTGGCTTGTTCCACAGCGTGGCCGATCCAGCCGACGGTGCGGCCGAGAAGGAACAGGGCCAATGCGGAATCCTTCGGCAGGCCGAGCGCGCGTTCGAGCGTCACCGTCGCGAAATCGACCGTGGGCTTGCGGTCGATCAGACGCTCGGCCGATGCCGCAACGTCGTCGGCGAAGGCAAGCTCCGGGGAGTGGGGCATTCTCTCGCGCAGCATGGCGCGCAGGGTGGTGGCACGGATATCGCCGTCGGGATAGAGCGGATGGCCGAAGCCCGGAATGTAGATGCGTTCGCGCACGCGTCGCGCCAGTTCGGCGTCGATGTCGCTCGCTTCCCTGAGGTCGCTGAACAGATCCGCCACGCGGCGCGTCAGGCCGCCATGGCGCGGGCCATTGATCGCCACCAGCCCCGCCATCGTCGAGCCGTAGAGATTGGCGCCGGTCGAGGCGACGACGCGCGCGGCGAAGGCCGAGGCGTTGAACTCGTGGTCGGCCGACAGGACGAGCGCGGCGCGGATCAGCGGCGCGTACTCGGCTGGAACATGCCAGGCCTCGGCGAGCTGTTCGTGCACCGGCCGGTCCGAGAGGGGCTGCGACGTCACCGCGGCGGCGAGCAGACGCAGGATGCGGGCGCCCGTTTCGAGCATGGCGCCGCGATCCTCGACCCAGCTCGGATGGTCCCAGCGCGCGGCGGCCGGCAGCAGGACGAGGCAGCTATCGACCGGCGGCAAGGCCATGGCGGCCTGCCAGGCACCGCGCAGCGCCGCCGACATGGGGGGCAGGTTCTTCGCCCCGAAGGGGCGTTCGTCGCAGTCCCACAGGATCTGCGCGACCTGCTCCAGCGACGCCGTCCGGGCCAGCAGGGTGGCGTCCTGGCCGCGATAGAAGAGGTGTCCGTTCTCGATGAGGGTGAGCGCCGATTCCAGTACTGGCGTGCCGAAGTCCAGAGTGTTGGCGGCAATCGACTCCGCCTTGCGCCCGACTTCGCGGCGGCGCTTGAGCTGCGCGACGTCGTCGGCGCGGTAGCGCCGCTCGCGCTGGCCGCTGTTGCCTTCGGAGCGCAGCAGGCCACGGCTCACATAGGCATAGAGCGTCGCCGCCGAGACGCCCAATCGTTGCGCCGCTTCCTTGGAACTCAGCCATTCGGTTGTCATTCATAATTATTGATAAATTAAATCAATATTGACAACATATATGTTCGGCCGAATGTTCAGCATGAACAGCCAAGGGGATTGTCATGCTGCAGACACGGGTGAACAGCGGCCTCGACGGGGTGGTCGTGGCCGACACGCTGATGAGCGAAGTGGATGGCGAGGCCGGCCGGCTGATCGTCCGAGGGCATGCCATCGAGGAACTGGCCGCGAAGACCGGCTTCGAGGGCGTCGCGGCGCTGCTCTGGACGGACTTCGCGCAGGGCGGCGGCGACGAGGCTGCCGTGCGGCAGGGCCTTGCGGCGGCGCGGGTGCGCGCCTTCGCCGAGGTGCCCAAGCTGATTTCGGCGGCTAAGGGGCTGACGCCGGTCGAGGGGCTGCGGGTCGGGCTCGGCATGCTGGCCGACTCCGAGCCGATGCCGCATCACTATCTGGTTTGCGGCGCGCTGCCGGTCTTCCTCGCCGCGCTGCTGCGTGCTGCCGAGGGCAAGTCGGCGCTGGCGCCCGATCCGACGCTGACCACCGCGCAGGACCTGCTGCGCATGACCCGCGGCAAGCGC
The DNA here is from genome assembly GCA_020160995.1 of Pseudomonadota bacterium. GTDB lineage: Bacteria > Pseudomonadota > Alphaproteobacteria > Reyranellales > Reyranellaceae > Reyranella. The sequence continues at coordinate 12,639 of JAIUOY010000199.1, forward strand.
GCGGACGCTGCTTTCGAGAAGGGCCTCGACGCCTATCTCGCGACCGTCGCCGATCACGGCTTCAACGCCTCGACCTTCACGGCGCGCGTCGTTGCCTCGACGCGGGCGGGCCTCATCTCCTCGGTGCTGGCGGCGCTCTGCGCCCTGAAGGGGCCGCTGCATGGCGGCGCACCGGGGCCGGTGCTCGACATGTTCGACGAGATCGGCAAGCCGGAGAACGCCGCGGCCTGGCTGGACGACGCCTTTGCCAAAGGCACGCGCCTGATGGGCTTCGGCCATCGCATCTACAAGGTGCGCGACCCGCGGGCCGATGTGCTGAAGAACACCGTCGCGACCCTGCCGCAGACGTCGGGCCGGCTCGCCTTCGCCGTCGAAGTCGAGAAGAGCGCCATCGCCGCGCTGCGCAAGCACAAGCCCGGACAGCGCCTCGACACCAACGTCGAGTTCTACACGGCCCTCTTGCTGGAGGCGCTCGAAGTGCCGCGCAGCGCCTTCACGGCCTTGTTCGCGGTCGGCCGCGTCGCCGGCTGGTGCGCCCATATCTTCGAGCAGGAGAAGGGCGGCCGCATCATCCGTCCGCAGTCGAACTATGTCGGGCCGCGGCCCTAGTCAGCCGCGCCGCCGTGTCGAGCCGCGCCAGGTCCGCGCCCGCGTGCCGGCGGCATCGAACACCCAGAGGATCACGTCGGCGCCGGCCGACGTGAAGTTGGCGGTGAAATGCCGCCGCCAGAAGCTGCCATCGGCATGGGTGAACAGTGCTTCGGTGGAAAGCTGGTCTGGCCTCACGGTCAGGTTTGCCGATCGCGGCGCCGGCCGGGCATCGGCCGACGCCAGCAAGGCAACGCCGTCGACCAGCAGGCCGAAGCGCAAGGTTTCGCCCTGTTCGGCCGTCTGCATCGGGCCGCCGTCGATGCGCAGCCAGACACTGCTGCCGCCCACTGTCTTGTTGACCGAGAATTGGAGGCCGAAGGGTGTCGGGCTGTCGAAGTCGACCCTCGGGTTCCGCGGTGGCGGAACGATGTCTTCCAGCGGGATCGACCGATAGAAGCGGACGGCGCCGGCATAGGCGCCGACCCAGTCGGGCCAGGTCGTCGCTTGCGCCGCCGCCTCGGGGGCGATGAGCAGCGCGCCGCCGGACGCCAAAGCACGCCGCCGCGAGATCATCGCGGTCGGCTGGCCGTGATGTCGAGGTCGACGGTCACTTCGTTGGCGATCTGGCCGGTGCTGGCCCATTCGTTCTGACCGACGCCGTAGTCGAGCCGCTTCAGGACGATGCGGCCCTTCGCGGTGGCGCGCAGCGCACCCGGTTTCGACGGGTCGTCGACGATCGTCAAAGTAAACGGCAGGACGGCGTCGCGCGTGACGTCGCGGATCGTGAGCTTGCCCTGCGCCTCGTAACGGTCGCCGCCCTTCGAGACGATCGAGGTCGCCAGGAAGCGGGCCTCGGGGAATTTCTGGACGCCCAGGAAGTTCGGACCCTTGAGCAGCGAATCGACGTCGGTGTTGTTGGCCGTCACGCTGCGGGTGTCGATCTTGATGTCGATGCGCGCCGACGCCAGGGCCGAGGGATCGAGCACGATCTCGCCCGTCCAGGTCGGGAACCGGCCGCTCACGATCGAGCCGACCTGGGTGACGGAGAAGGTGAGCGAGGGCGCGCGCGTATCGACCGTCCACGCATCCTGCGGGCCGGCCAGAGCAGGACGGGCCATCAAGAGGGCGGCAAGCAACAGCCAGGCGCGCATCATCTTTCTCCGGACAGCCACATGCGGCGGAAGATGCCGTCGCGGCGCAACACGTCGTGATAGACGACCGCTCCAACATGCAGCGCGACGACCGCCATCAGCAGACGCGATAGCACACGGTGAACCGTGCGCAACGTTTCAAAGAGGGCGGGATCGCGCGGCACCAGATCGGGGATCGGCACGTAGCCGAACCAGTAGAGTCCGACGCCGGCGGCGGAGTTCATCAGCCAGCCGCTGATCGGCATGGCCAGTAGCAGGAAGAAGAGGGCGCAATGGGCGGCATGCGCGGCGCGGCGTTCCCAGTTCGGCAAGGCGCCGGGCAGGGCCGGCGGCGGATGGCGCCAGCGCCACCACAGCCGCGCGACCGTGAGGGCCAGGACGACGAGGCCGATCCATTTGTGCCAGCCATAGACTTTGAATTTCAGCAGCCCGAGCGGCAGGCCCGTCATCCACAGACCGACGCCCAGCAGGCCGAGGACGGCCAGGGCGGTAATCCAGTGGAAGGCCTTGGCGCCGGGATGATGCCCCCGGCGATGCACCTCAGCGCCAGGCATCGGTGCTGATGATGATCTCGACGTTGTCGCCCACCAGATCGACGTATTTGGTCATGCCGAAATCCGACCGCTTGATCGTTCCCTTGGCGCGGACGTGGGCATAGGGCGCGCCGGGAGCGGCATTGGGCTTGCGGTCCGACACGGTGACATCGAGGGTCATGGGCCGGGTGATGCCGCGCAAAGTGAGGAAGCCGTCGATCTTAAGGGTTTCGGCGCCCGTCCGTTCGACCTTCTCCGACCGGAATGTCATCTGCGGGAAACGATCGACGTCGAAGAAGTCCGAATCCTTCAGCATGTCGGCCTGCTGGCGGTCCATCATCTTCAGGCTGCCGGTCTGGACGGTGACCTCGACGGCGCTCTTGGGCATGTCCGCGTCGTTCACCTGGACATTGCCCTGCCAGGTCTGGAAGCCGCCGGTCGTTCGGAATATCCGCGAATCGCCGATGGCGAATTCCATGGTGCCGCGATTTCCACCGATCTTGAGGTCGTCGGCAGCCCACGCACTCTGCCCCGCGCCGGAGAGCAATGTCGCAGCGGCAACAACGAACAGTCCCAAGAACCTAGTTGGCAATGCGCACGCGCTCCTCATAGGTTTCGAAGAACCGGCGGCCCGATCCGCGCTGGTTCTCGTAGATCGATCCCTGATGATCAGCCGGCGGCAGCGGCATGCGGATCGGCGCCGGGCGCATGCGCGGCTCGATGGTCGGTTCGCCCAGCACCATGCGGCTGTTGAACTCGTCGAAATCGGCCACGCCCATCAGCGGCCAGGCGTCGGCGGCGGCGTATTCGTGCAGCAGCAGGCGGCGCGGGCTGTTGGAGTGGTTGAGCGCCGAGCCATGGACCAGCCGGGCGTGATGGATGGTCATCGATCCCGCCGGTCCCATCAGCGGCACGGCCTTGGCGAAATCGAGACCGCAGGCGGCGGGATTCATCGCGCCGCAGAAGCGGCCGTCGGCGTGATGGTCGTGGACGGGACCGTGGTGAGTGCCTGGCAAGACCATCAGCGGGCCGTTGCTCTCCCCACAATCGTCGAGATAGATCCCGGTTGCCAGCACGTCGTCGTTGGTGTGCGGGTAGAAGGCCCAGTCCTGATGCCATTCGACCGGCGAGCCGTACCCCGCCGACTTCATGTTGAGTTTGCCGCCATGCAGGCGGATGGCCGGGCCGAGGAGCTGGCTCAGGATCGAGGTGATGGCAGGATCGCGCGCCAGCGCATGGAAGAAGGCGTAGCGCTTGAAGATGGCGGGCTTCAGCCGGCGCACCCGCGGCAGCGTGGCGCTGTGGCTGGGTTCGAGGTCGTAGAGGTCGTCGTTGGCGGCGACGCCGCGGGCCTCGGCCACGATCTGGTCGGTGAGCGCTCGCAAGCGCGCAAGCTGCTCGCCCTGGATCAGGCGGGGGATCACCAGATAGCCGTCGCGACGATAGGCTTCGATCTGCTCGGTCGTAAGCATGCGAAAGCATAGCACGAGACGCCCGGTTCACCGATAATCACGCTATGGCGATCCGTGCCCTATTTCCGACACTGGTTTACCGCGCTTCGTTGATCGACGGCGGCTGGCGGCGTTTCAATCAGGACCTGGCCGACGAATGCCAGTCCCTCAGCCTCTCCGACGAGGCCGGTCGGCGCTGGTCGGCGCGGCACTATCTCGGCGGCTATACGTCCTATGGCTCGCTCGACCGGCTGCACCTCGTCACTTCTCTGTTCGACAGGTTGCGCAAGCGGATCGACCGCCATGTGAAAGCCTTCGCGCGCGATCTGCACTACGATCTTTCGGGCCGGGACCTGGCGATGGCCGACTGCTGGGCGAACCTGATGCCTGCCGGCACCGTACATTCCATGCACATTCACCCGGCCTCCTTCATCAGCGGCGCCTATTACGTCTCGGTGCCGAAAGGGGCGGGCGCGCTGAAGTTCGAGGACCCGCGTCTGGTCCATCACATGGCCGCACCGCCGCGGCGGGCCGACGCGCCCGAAAGTCAGCAGGCCTTCGTCAACGTGCCGGCGAAAGATGGCGATCTGCTGCTGTTCGAGAGCTGGCTGCGTCACGAGGTGCCGCCGGCGCGCTTCTCCGGCGAGCGCATCTCGATTAGCTTCAACTATGCTTGTCCTCTCAAGCCGCGCGCGCGCAAGCCGCGGGGCTGAAAGAATCCATATGCATCGCTTCCTGGTCCTGCTGCCGCTGCTTGCCGCCTTAGGAGTCGCGCCCGCCAGGGCCGACGAGCTGCCGATCTTCGATGCGCACATGCATTACAGCCACGATGCCTGGACCGTGGTGCCGCCCGCGCAGGTCGTGGACATCCTGAAGAAGGCAGGCGTCAAGCGCGCCATGGTGTCGAGTTCCAACAATGAGGGCACCAGGATGCTGCAGGACGTGGCGCCCGGCATCATCGTGCCCGAACTGCGGCCGTATCGCTCGCGCGGCGAGATCTCGACCTGGGCCAAGGACCCGACGGTGATTCCCTTCGTCGAGGATCTCCTGTCGAAGCGCAAGTACATGGCGATCGGCGAGTTCCACATCTACGGCGCCGACGCCGATCTGCCGAACATGCGCCGCATCGTGGAGCTCGCAAAGCAATACGGCCTCTACCTGCACTCTCACTCGGATGCCGATGCCGTCGTGCGCCACTTCCAGCAGGATCCCAAGGCGCGCGTGCTGTGGGCGCATTCGGGCTTCGAGCGGCCGGAGAAGGTGCGCGAGATGCTGCGCACCTATCCGACGCTGTGGTGCGATCTCGCCTTCCTGACCTCGCATGCCTCGAACGGCAAGGTGGCGCCGGGCTGGCGCGAGGCTTTCCTCGAATTTCCCGATCGCTTCGTGCTGGGCACCGACACCTTCACGCCGGAACGCTGGCATTACGTGATCGAGCACGCGCGCTGGGCGCGCCAGTGGCTGGCCGACCTGCCGCCCGACGTAGCCCGCAAGATCGCCTACGAGAACGGCGACCGCCTGTTCGGCGGTGAACTCTCGGGTGGAAAGCGATGAGACGGCTGGCCATCGCGCTCATGGCGCTGACGCTGGCGACGCCGGCAATGGCGGATTGCCCGCTCGATCTCGGTCGCGGCACCGGCTGGGTGGTCTTCTCCGACCACTACATGATCGCCTTTCGTCCCGATCCGGTGCGCATCGAAGTCGGCGAGCCCTTTGCCCTGATCCTGAATGTCTGCACCAAAGGCGGCAACCCGGCCGAACTGGTCGCCGTCGAAGCTCAGATGCCGGAGCACAGGCACAGCATGAACTACAAGGCGGCCGTCGTTGCCGGGCCGAATGGCCGTTATCGCGCCGAGGGTCTGGTGTTCCACATGCCCGGACGGTGGGAGATCTCCTTCGACGTGCGTGCCGGCGAGGAAAGCGAGCGGCTGTCGCACGACATCATCGTCAAGTGATCAGGTTGCTGCTGGCCCTGGTGCTGGCGGCGACCGCGGCGGGCGCGTCGGCGCAATCGCTGCTCGACTGGACGGACGAAGAGGTGGGGAGCATCGGACGGCACGGTCCCTGGCCACCGCCGCCCGTGCGCGATCCGTCGAACCGGGTTTCCGGTACGTCCGCCGGAATCCTCCTGGGCGAACACCTCTTCAACGAGCCTCGGCTCTCCGGCGACGGCGGGATGAGCTGTGCCACCTGCCATCAGGCCGGCCGCGACTGGAGCGACGGCCTGGCCAAGGCGCAGGGTGCGGTCGAACTCGATCGTCGCACGCCGTCTCTCTGGAATGTCGGATACGGCCACTGGTTCGGCTGGGATGGTGCCGGCGATTCGCTGTGGGCGCAGAGCATCCGGCCGCTGCTCGATCCCCGCGAGATGAATGGCGGCACAGAACGGATCGGCGCCCTGCTGCGCAACGACCGCGTCTTCGCCTGCGGTTACGAGAAGGCTTTCGGTGGAAAGCCCGGCAACGACGACGAACGCCTGCTGGTCGATGCGGCCAAGGCGCTGGCGGCCTTCCAGGCGACCTTCGTCAGCCCGCGCACGCCGTTCGACGATTTCCGGGATGCGCTGCTGGCCGGCGATCGCGATGGCGCGGCACGATATCCCTTGTCGGCGCAGCGCGGGCTGCGGCTGTTCATCGGCGCCGCCAACTGCAACGCCTGTCATTTCGGGCCGCGTTTCACCAACGGCGAGTTCGGCGATGTCGGCATTCCCTTCTTCGTCCGGCCGGGCGAAGTCGATAGCGGCCGGCTGGGGGGACTGGAGCGGCTCGCGGCGAGCCCCTTCAATCTCCTCGGCAAGTTCAACGACGACACGACCGGCGAGGCGGCGCGCCGTACGCGGCACGTCCGGCGTCTGCACAGCAACTTCGGCGAATTCCGCGTGCCCGGTCTGCGGCAGGTCGGGCGAGGCGGGCCTTACATGCACAATGGCAGCGTCGCGACGCTCGAAGACGTGGTGAAGCACTATTCGGAAGTGAATCCGGATCGCCTGCACAGCGACGGCGTCCCGCTCGTGCGCCCGCTTGCTCTGTCGTCGGAGCAGAGCGCCGACCTCGTGGCCTTCCTGCGCTCGCTCGATGCCGACGTCCCGCCGCGGCCGGCGGCGGCGGCGCTCTGTCCCTAGCGCAATCGCGCCAGCGCACTCTCCAGGATCCAGGCGGCCGCGGCGGCGTCGACACGCTCGGCGCGTTTGGCGCGGGTCATGTCGTAGTCGTCGATCATGCCGCGGGTCACGGCCGCGGTGCTGAGGCGTTCGTCCTGCAGGACGACCGGCAAGGCGGCCAGCGCCGGCGGGCCGTGATTGGCAATATTGGCGACGAACTGACGAACCGACTGGCAGCGCGGACCCTCGGTGCCATCCATATTGAGCGGCAAGCCGACGGCGAGCGCCTTGATCTGATGCTTGGCCGTGAGGTCGTTCAACGCGGCAAGATCGACGGCAAGCTTGCCGCGCTTCAGGGTGGTGAGCGGCGTCGCCAGCATGCGCAGCGCATCCGACGTGGCGATGCCGATGGTCTTGCTGCCGACATCGAGCGCCATCAGGCGGCCGTCGCGCACCAGCAGAGCCTTGAGCTCGGGAAATTCGACGATGGACATGAAGAGTTAACCTGCTTTGGCGGCGAGCCACGCCTCGGCCTGTTCGGCGACGCGCTCCCAGCCGGGCTGACCGAGGACCCAATGGCCCTGCTTGTCGTATTCGACATACTCGGAGACGTGCGCATAGCGCTTTGCCGTGCGGCGGACGACATCCGGCGGCACGAGCCTGTCCTCTCTGGCGCCGACGAACAGCAGGGGCACGGTCACGCGCCGCGGATCGACGTGGGTCGCTTTGGCGCGGTCGAGCCAGGGCAGGGCGATCTCGAACAGGGCGCGCCCGGATTCGTGGACGAACGTTGCGTGCAGCGCTGCGCCTTCGGCCGGGGCGGTGGTGTTGAAGGTATAGGCCTGTGCTTCGCCAAGCGTCGCGCGATGCGGCCTGCGCCACCACGCCCACCGCATCTGGATGCGGGCGAAGGCCATCAGGTTCGACAGCCTGATGGGAAACACGCCGGAAGGCGGAGCGGGGGTCAACAACACGCCGGCCTTGGCGAGACCCTTGGCACAAAGCAGGAGAGCAACGAGGCCGCCCATCGAATGGCCGATGACGACCGGCTTTTCCGGGAGGCCCCGAATGACAGCTTCGAGATCGGTCACGTAATCGCACAGGCTGGTCGCGCCCAGCGCTTCGGGAGGCTGTTCGGGCGGCGCTTCATGGTGGCGCAGCGACGGGGCAAGCGTCTGCCAGCCGCGGGCTTCGAGAAACGTCTGCCAGTTTCGCCAGACGCCGGAAGTTCCCCACATACCGTGAATCAGGATTGCCAGTCGGGCCATTGCAGAGGTTATAAGGCGTCCACCGGCCCGGGTCGACGGGCGGAACCTGTAGCAGGTGATTGGCGCAGTGACCGACACGCATTATGCCTTGTTGGCGATCGCGATGGTGTTGATGGTGGTCAGCATCCTGGTGCCGCTGGCCGAACGTTTCAGGTTGCCACACACCGTGCTGCTGGCCATCGCTGGCATGGGCCTGGGCTTTCTCGGCTCCTGGATCATCGCAAGCGACGTCAAGCTCGGCGCGTTGGGCGCGGCCTTCGTGGGGCTCGACAAGCTCGAAGTCGGCACCGACGTCTTTCTGCCCCTGTTTCTGCCGCCTCTGCTCTTCACCGCCGGCCTGACCATCGACGTGCGCCGATTGATGGACGAGATCCATGCGGTGCTTCTCCTGGCCATCGTGGCGGTGCTGGTCTGCATCGCCTGTGTAGCGGGCGTCGTGCATTTCGCGACGGGAATGGACATCATCGTCTGCCTGCTACTGGGCGCGATTGTTTCGACCACGGATCCTGCGGCCGTCATCGGCATCTTCCGCGATGTCGGCGCGCCGAAACGGCTCTCGATCCTGGCCGAGGGCGAATCGCTCCTGAACGACGCCGTCGCCATCGCAGCCTTCGGCCTGTTCATCGGTATCCTGGCGTCGCGGTCTGTCGCTGATCCGGCCGCCGTCGCTGCCGAAGGCGATCCGACGAGCGCCGTCAGCGTCTTCCTGCGCGAGTTCGTGGGCGGCCTGGTATTCGGCTTCGCGATGGCCCGTACGGCGATGGTCATCCTGCCGCGACTGGGCGAGTCGGATGCTGCCATCGCCTCGGTCACGGTGAGCCTCACCTATCTCTCCTTTGTTATTGCCGACCGCTACCTGCACGTTTCCGGTGTCGTCTCGGTCGTGATGGCGGCCCTCACCGTGGCAGCCTACGGGCCGACCCATCTTCATCCCCGGCAGTGGGCGTCCCTGCGCCAGATCTGGGCGCAGCTCGAATTCTGGGCGAACTGCCTCATCTTCGTCCTGGCTTCGATGCTTGCCGCCAACGTGCTGCTGAAGATCACCTGGCTCTACGTCTGGGCGGTGTTGGCCGTGGCCGTCGGCGCCTTCACGGCGCGCGCGCTCGTGGTGTTCGGCATGTTGCCGATGCTCGAAGCCGTGAAGCTCGTCCAGCCGGTCAACAAGCGATACAAGGCGATCCTCGTCTGGGGCGGGCTGCGCGGCGCCGTGACGATCGTCCTGGCCATGGTGGCGGCAGGCGACGAGCGATTGCCCGAGCATATCCGCGACTTCATCGCCCTCTCGGCCGTGCTCTTCGTGCTCTTCACCCTGTTCGTGAATGCCACGACGCTCGGTCTGGTGATGCACCTGTTGGGGCTCGACAAGCTCAGCCGCCTCGAACTGGCGATGCGCGACCGCGTGCTGGCGCTGTCGCGGGCTAATGTCACCCGGCATCTGCACCAGATCATCCGCCAGCATAATGCGCGGTCCGAATTGATCGTCGCCGATCCGGCCTCCGCCGGAGAAGCCGAAGTCGAGGCCATGCCGGACGATCTGGCGCTGCCGCTCGACGAGCGGGTCAAGATCGGTCTGGTGACGCTCTCGACGCACGAGAAGGAACTCTATCTCGAGCAGTTCGAGCAGCAGATCCTGTCGCGCCGCATGGTCGCCATGCTGGCGGCCCGCGCCGACCGCCTGATCGATACGGTGCGCGACAAGGGCGTCGAGGGCTACGAGGAATGGGTCGAGGAAGTCTCGCAGCCCGACCGGGGTTTCCGGCTGGCGCTGTGGCTGCACCGCCGCTTCGGCCTGGAACGCATGCTGACCGACCGGCTGGCCGATCGTTTTGAAGTGCTGATGGTGTCGGCCAGCGTGCTGAGCGAGCTTGCGACCTTCAATGTGAATTCGATCTCCGACCTCCTTGGCGCCGATGCGGAGGCGGCCCTGGCCGAGGTGATCGGCAATCGCCAGAAGGCGGTGGACAGCGCCTTGCGGGCCCTCTCCTTGCAGTATCCCGGTTACTTCGAGGCCGTCGAAGCGCGCCAGCTCGAACGTGCCGCCATCCGCTTCGAATCGGCGGAATATGCCCGCCGCCTGCGCGAGGGCATCATCAGCCGCGAAGTCTACGACGATCTCAGGGAGCAGCTTTCCAGCCGGCGCGGTGCCATCAGCCGACGGCCGCCGCTCGATCTGGGGCTCGAACTGGCGAACATGATCGGACGCGTGTCGCTGTTCGCCTCGCTCGACCGCGAAGCCATCGTCGCCATGAGCAAGCGCCTGCGCGCGCTGGTGGCGCTGCCCGGCGAGAAGATCGTCGCGATCGGCGGGCCGCCCGATGCCATGTACTTCGTGGCGGCGGGAGAGGTCGTCGTGCACATCAAGAACCTGACCGTAACCCTGAAGGAGGGCGACTTCTTCGGCGAGATGGGCCTGCTCAGCTCGCAGCCGCGCACCGCCGATGTCGTGGCTCATGGCTACTGTCACTTGCTCGCGCTCTCCCGCAGGGACTTCAACCAGCTCCTGGCCAGCCGGCCGGAAGCGCGTGCCAAGATCGAGGCCGTGGCGAAGCAGCGCGACGCGGAGAATGCCAGCGCGGCCCAGGCCGCCTCCTGACAGGACGGCCCGGCTGCCCCTTTCCTTGCAGGGGCAGGCCAAAACGGCTACCAACCGCGCCGAAAACGTGGTTTCGGAGTGCTGTCATGTCGCTCGACAAGGACACGGTGGCGCGCATTGCGCGGCTCGCCCGTCTCAAGGTTCCCGACGAGGAGCTGGCGCCGCTCGCCGGCGAGCTCTCGGGCATTCTTGCCTGGATCGAGCAGTTGAACGAAGTCGACACCAAAAATGTCGAGCCGTTGTCGTCGGTCTCGGACGTGACCCTGCCGATGCGTGCGGACAAGGTGACCGACGGCGGGATCGCGGCCAAGGTCCTGGCCAACGCGCCGGGCGGGGCGGTCTACATCGATCCGTCGGACAAGAACGCCGGCGGCTTCTTCACCGTGCCGAAAGTGGTGGAGTAAGAGATGGCCGCTGTCACCGACCTCACCATCGCCCAGCTCACGGCAGCGCTTGCCAAGAAGGAGACTAGCGCCGTCGAGGTCGCCGAAGCCCATCTCGCGAAGCTCGACGAGCATCGCGCACTCAACGCCTTCATTACGGAGACGCCTGACCAGGCGCGCGCCATGGCCAAGGCGTCCGACGAGCGCCGCTGGAAGGGCGACGCCGGCCTGCTCGAAGGCGTGCCGCTGGCGATCAAGGATCTCTTCTGCACCGAGGGCGTGGAGACGACCGCCGCGTCGAACATCCTCAAGGGCTTCGTGCCGACCTATGAAAGCACCGTGACGTCCAACCTCTGGAAGTCGGGTGCGGTCATGGTCGGCAAGACCAACCTCGACGAGTTCGCCATGGGTTCCTCGAACATGACCAGCCATTTCGGCGGCGTCGAGAATCCGTGGAAGCGCAAGGGCGACAACCGCAAGCTGGTGCCGGGCGGTTCCTCGGGCGGCTCGGCGGCAGCCGTGGCGGCCTACATGGTACCGGGCAGCACGGGCACGGATACCGGCGGCTCGATCCGCCAGCCGGCGGCGTTCTGCGGCATCGTCGGCCTGAAGCCGACCTATGGCCGCTGCTCGCGCTGGGGCGTCGTGGCGTTCGCAAGCTCGCTCGACCAGCCCGGTCCGTTCACGCGCACCGTCGAGGATGCGGCGCTGATGCTGCAGGCGATGGCGGGCCATGATCCCAAGGACTCGACCTCGGCGCCGTTGCCGGTGCCCGACTTCGCTGCCGCCGCGCGCGACCCCAACATCAAGGGCCTGAAGGTCGGCATTCCGAAGGAATATCGGGTCGACGGCACGTCCGAGGAGATCGTGGCGCTCTGGGCCAAGGGCGTGGAGATGCTGAAGGCGGCCGGCGCCGAGCCGGTCGAGGTCTCTCTGCCGCACAGCAAGTACGCGTTGCCGGCCTACTACATCGTGGCGCCGGCCGAATGTTCGTCGAACCTCGCGCGCTATGACGGTGTGCGCTTCGGCCTGCGCGTGCCGGGCAAGGACCTGCCCGAGATGTACGAGAACACGCGCGGCGCAGGCTTCGGCAAGGAGACGCGCCGTCGTATCCTGATCGGTACCTACGTGCTGTCGGCCGGCTACTACGACGCCTACTACAAGAAGGCGCAGCGGATCCGCACCCTGATCGCTCGCGACTTCAAGGAGGCCTTCGAGACCTGCGACGTACTGCTGACGCCGACGGCGCCGACGGCGGCCTTCGCGGCGGGCGACAAGATGGACGATCCGGTGGCCATGTACCTCAATGACGTGTTCACCATTCCGGCGTCGATGGCGGGCCTGCCCGGCATTTCGGTGCCGGCTGGCCTCGACAAGGACGGCCTGCCGCTCGGCCTGCAGCTGATCGGCCGTTCCTTCGACGAGGTGACGATGCTGCGCGCCGCGGCGGCTCTCGAGAAGGCGGCCGCCTTCGCCGAACGGCCGAGCGGGTATTAGAACGCTGGAGTAGCACGCTCCGTGCGCTATCCTCCCGACAAGGGAGGATAGCGAACATGTCCGATAACATGGGCGTAAGGCGCCGCACGCTGTTGGCCACTGGCTTGTCGGCCGCCTTGCCGATGACGGCGGTCAGGGCGCAGGCATGGCCGTCCAGACCCATCACTCTGGTCGTGCCGTTCGCGCCGGGTGGCGGCACCGATACCTTCGCGCGGCCGTTTGCGGCGAAGCTGTCGCAACAGCTCGGCCAGCAGGTGATCGTCGACAATCGAGCCGGGGCCGGCGGCACGGTCGGCGCGGCCATCGTCGCGCGGGCGCAGCCGGACGGCTACACGTTCCTCGTCGGCGCCGTTCACCACACGGTGGCGGTCAGTGCCTACAAGAAGCTATCCTACGATCTCGACAAGGACCTGATTCCCGCCGCCGGGCTGGCCTACGTGCCCGACGTGTTGCTGGTGAATCCCAAGGTGGCGGCCAAGACGCTTCCCGAGTTCATCGCCTACTGCAAGGCCAATCCGGGCAAGGTCGACTATGGTTCTTCGGGGCTCGGCACGACGCGCCATCTCGCGGGCGAGATCTTCAATGCGAGGACCGGAGCCCAGATGGTGCACGTGCCTTACAAGGGCTCCGGACCGGCGACGGCGGCGCTGATCAATGGCGAAGTCGCTGCGGTGTTCGAAGGACTGGGCAGCGCTGCCGGGCATATCCGCAGCGGCACGGTTCGGGCGCTGGCGGTGTTCGCACGCACGCGCTCACCGGCTTTTCCCGATATTCCGACGGCAGCCGAAGGCGGTGTGCCCGACTTCGAGTCCCTGTCGTGGTACGGGTTGTGGGCGCCCGCGGGAACGCCGCGCGAGATCGTGGCCAGGCTCCAGAGCGAAACGGCCAGGCTGTTCGAGGCACCCGACATCAAGAAGGTCTGGTTCCAGCAGGGCGCCGAGCCGGGCGGGGAGGCGAGCGACACCTACGCCACCTTCGTGAAGGCGGAAATTGGCAAATGGGGTAAGGTTGTGCGAGACAACAATATCACACTCGAATGAGCCGTTGAGGTCCTGCGATGTCGCCTGAGCTCTATGCTGCCTACTTGGCCGCCTGCGTGGTCCTGGTGCTGGTGCCCGGACCCACGGTGACGCTCACCATCGCCAACAGCCTGAAGCATGGCACGCGGGCGGGCCTGCTGAGCGTCGCCGGCACGCAGCTGGGTCTGGCGGTGATGCTGGCGATCGTGGGTGTCGGTCTCACGTCGCTGGTCGAGGCGATGGGCCACTGGTTCGACTGGCTGCGCCTCGCCGGCGCGGCCTACCTCGTCTGGCTGGGCTGGAAGATGATCCGCAGCGCCGGCCGCGAGACTGGAGGCGGGGAGGCGGCGCCTCCGCGCGGCGGCTTCCTGCTGCAAGGCGCCCTGGTCGCCCTCAGCAATCCCAAGACCCTATTGTTCTTCGGTGCATTTTTTCCACAGTTCGTCGATCCGGCGCGCGACTTCGGTCTCCAGATCTTCATCATGGGGGTGACCGCGATGGCGGTCGCGGTGGTCAGCGACAGCGTCTATGCGCTGGCGGCCGGCCGCGCCCGCCGCGTCTTCTCGGCACGCCGTGTCGCCTTTCTCGAGCGCGTCAGCGGCGGATTCCTGATTGGCGGCGGCCTCTGGCTGGCCTTTTCGAGGTCGCGCTGAGCCATGGCAAAGGTAACGGGAATCGGTGGCGTCTTCTTCCGGGCGCGTGATCCGCAGGCTCTTGCCGCCTGGTACGAGAAGCACCTGGGCATCGACGACCTTCAGAAATCGGTGTGGGCGCAAGATGCCGGCAGCACGATATTCGGCCCCTTTGCCCACGACACCGATTATTTCGGGCGTGCCGAACAGCAATGGATGATTAATTTCCGCGTCGACGATCTCGACGGGATGATGGCGAAGCTGAAACAGGACGGTATTGCCGTGGAGACCCGTGTGGAGTGGGATTCCGAAGTCGGCCGCTTCTGCCGCATCCACGACCCCGAAGGCAATCCGGTCGAGTTGTGGGAGCCGGCGAAGAACGTCGAGGGCCTGGCCGACTGAAGCGGACCTGGCGAAGAAGCCGGTATATCGCGAGCCGACGAAGGCATTGCGTACGCGAACGAACGACGCTGCGTCCGCTGCTGGCAGTGCTGACAGATTCGTCGCCGCAAGTTACGCGCGGGTGACGTAGTCGACACCGTACGGGCACGGCCCGCTGGGACGAGTCGGATCGCCATTTTGAAAAGCAGGGCTTTCGAAATGTTCTTCGCTCGCAATGTTCGCGCGGAAGCTTGACGCTGACATTTGAAATACCCACTTGGCTGACAGTCCGTCCGGACTCCTCGTCTCGAGGCAGATCTTCCTTCCAATTCGACGTTTGAAGTTGACTAAACCAATTGGTTAACAATAAAGTCTGGCCCTCTCCAAATTTGGCAAGCCAGCATTCTTGATGAGGACGGCCATGTCGTTTCGCCGCCCTACGCCCGCAGTCGCGCGGCCCGGGTCTTCAGTCTTTGCCGCCGTCGCGGCGACCATCTTCGTTGCCGCATCCGGCCCCGCCGTCGGTCAGGCACCGCCGCCTCCCGAGGTCGACGTTGCGAGCGTCGTGTCGAAGCCGGTGCGCCAGTGGGATCAATTCACCGGACGGATCGCTGCGATCGAGGCTGTCGAGATTCGCGCGCGCGTGAGCGGCTACCTCAGCCGTGTCGCCTTCAAGGAGGGCGACGAGGTCAAGGAGGGCGATCTGCTGTTCGTCATCGATCCGCGTCCCTACAAGGCGGCTCGCGACAACGCTGCCGCGCAGCTCGAACGCGCCAAGGCCACGGCCCGGCTCGCGGACATACTGGATCAGCGCTCGCAGCAGTTGATCAAGACCGGCGCGATCTCGCGCAACGAGTTCGACAGGACCAGTACGTCGCTGGCCCAGGCCAATGCGGAAGTGAATGCCGCCGAAGCAGCGCTGGAAACGGCCAGCCTCAACCTCGACTACACCGAGGTGCGCTCGCCGATTGCCGGCAAGGTCAGCCGCACGATGCTGACGCAAGGCAACCTGATCCAGGCCGACCAGACCGTGCTGACCAGCGTCGTGTCGCAGGATCCGGTCTATGTCTATTTCCAACCCGACGAGCAGACGTTCCAGCGCTACGGCGAGATGGCGCGCAAGGGCGAGCGCGCGGCTTCCGCCAACCCGGTACGGGTGGGCCTGGCCGGCGACCAGGGCCATCCGCATGAAGGCAAGGTGAACTTCATCAACAACCAGGTCGATGCCACGACCGGCACGATCACCATGCGCGCCGTGGTGCCCAATGCAGATCGTGCCTTCGTGCCGGGCATGTATGCCCGCGTCCAGCTCGAGGGCAGCGGCGAATTCAAGGCCATGCTGATCGACGAGAAGGCGGTGATGACAGATCAGGACCGCAAGTACGTCTACGTGCTCGGTCCCGAAAGCAAAGCCACGCGCAAGAATATCGTGCTCGGCGGTACGATCGACGGCTTGCGCATCGTGCAGTCCGGTCTGGATCCCAGCGACAAGGTGATCGTCGCCGGGCTGCAGAAGATTTTTGCGCCCGGCATGCCGGTCAAGCCGAACGAAGTGCCGATGGTCAAGCCGGTGACGGTGGACACCAAGGTCGGAGGCAACTGAGCGCCTGCCATGGATTTCTCGAAATTCTTTATCGACCGCCCGATCTTCGCGGCGGTCTTGTCGATCGTGATCTTCGTCGCCGGCCTGATCGCGATTCCGCTGCTGCCGATCAGCGAATACCCCGACGTGGTGCCGCCGACGGTGGTCGTGCGCGCCGTCTATCCCGGCGCCAACCCGAAGGTCATCGCCGACACCGTGGCGGCGCCGCTCGAAGAGCAGATCAACGGCGCCGAGAACATGATGTACATGAAGTCGGTGGCGGGCTCGGACGGCGTGCTGCAGATGACCATCACCTTCCGCCCCGGCACCGATCCCCGGCTGGCGCAGGTCGACGTGCAGAACCGGGTCAATCAGGCTCTGTCGCGCCTGCCGGCCGAAACGGTCAGCCTCGGTGTGACGACGCAAAAGCAGTCGCCGAGCTTCCTGACGATGATCACGCTGATCTCCGACGGCAGATACGACCCGCTCTATTTGCGTAACTACGTCAACACCAAGATCAAGGACGAGCTGGCGCGCCTGCCGGGCGTCGGCCAGGTGCAGCTGTTCGGCGGCGGCGACTATGCGATGCGCATCTGGCTCGACCCCAACAAGGTCGCCTCGCGCGGCATGACGGCCGGCGACATCCTGAGCGCGGTCAGGGAGCAGAACCTGCAGGTGTCGGCTGGCCAGCTCGGCGCCGAACCGATCGCCAGCGGCAGCGATTTCCTGATCTCGATCAATGCGCAAGGCCGGTTGCGCACGCCCGAGGAGTTCGGAGAGATCGTTCTCAAGACCGGCGCAAATGGCGAGATCGTGCGCCTGTCCGACGTGGCGAGGATCGAGCTGGGGGCCAACGACTACACGCTGCGCGGTCAGCTCGACGATTACCCGTCGGGGATCATCGGCGTCTTCCAGGCGCCCGGCGCCAATGCGCTGGCGGCGCGCGACGGCGTCATCGCCAAGATGGACGAGCTGGCCAAGCGCTTCCCGCCCGGCGTGAGCTATCGCTCGGACTATGACAGCACGATCTTCGTGCGCGATTCCATCCGTTCGGTAGTGAACACGCTGCTGGAAGCCATCGTGCTCGTCGTGCTCGTGGTCATCCTGTTCCTGCAGACATGGCGCGCCTCGATCATTCCGCTGATCGCGGTCCCGGTCTCGGTCGTCGGCACCTTCGCCGTGCTCTATCTGCTCGGCTTCTCGATCAATACGCTGTCCCTGTTCGGCCTGGTTCTGGCCATCGGCATCGTCGTCGACGATGCGATCGTCGTGGTCGAGAATGTCGAGCGCAACATCGAGGAGGGGCTCTCGCCACTCGATGCGGCGCACCAGGCGATGAAGGAAGTCTCCGGGCCGATCATAGCCATCGCGCTGGTGCTGTGCGCCGTGTTCGTGCCCATGGCCTTCCTGAGCGGCGTGACCGGGCAGTTCTACAAGCAGTTCGCCGTCACGATTGCGATCTCGACGGTGATCTCGGCGATCAACTCGCTCACCCTGTCGCCGGCGCTGGCGGCCAAGCTCCTGCGCTCGCACGGCGCTCCGAAGGACCTGCTGTCGCGGATCATCGAAGCCGCGTTCGGCTGGGTGTTCCGGCCATTCAACCGCTTCTTCAAGGCCAGCTCCGAGGGCTATCAAAGCTCGATCTCGCGCATCCTGAAGCGCCGGGGCATCGTGTTTGCGATCTACGCGCTGTTGCTGGTCGGTACGGGGGCGATGTTCAATGCCGTGCCGCGCGGCTTCATTCCGGTCCAGGACAAGCTCTACCTGATCGCCGTCGTGAAGCTGCCCGAAGGCGCTTCGCTCGAACGCACCGACGTGGCGATGAAGAAGCTCAGGGACATTGCGCTCGCCACCGACGGCGTGGCGCATGTTGTGGCGATGACCGGCCTCAACGCGATCCAGTTCACCAGTACGCCGAACTACGCGGTGGCCTTTCCGATCCTGAAGCCGTTCAACGAACGGACCCGCAGTGCCAAGGAGATCGCCGACGACATGCAGGCGAAGATCGCCGGGATCAAGGAAGGCATGGCCTTCGTCATGATGCCGCCGCCGATCGACGGCATGGGCTCGGGCGCCGGCTACTCGCTGTTCGTCGAGGATCGTGCCGGTCTGGGCTACGGGGCGCTGCAGGAGGCGGTCGCGGCTCTGCAGGGAGCGGTCATGGCGACGCCGGGCATGGGTTTTCCGTTCTCTGGCTATCAATCCAACGTGCCGCAGCTCGACATCGAGGTCGACCGCGTCAAGGCCAAGGCGCAGGGCGTGTCGCTGACCGAGCTGTTCAGCACCCTGCAGGTCTATCTCGGATCGGCCTACGTCAACGACTTCAACATGCTCGGGCGTACCTGGCGCGTCTACGCCCAGGCCGATGGGAATTTCCGCCGGACCGTCGAGGACATCGTCAACCTCAAGACGCGCAACGAGCGCGGCGAGATGGTGCCGATCGGTTCGATGGTGAAGGTCAGGGAGAGTTACGGGCCCGATCCGGTGCTGCGCTACAACGGCTATCCGGCGGCCGACTTCATCGGCGAGGCCGAACCCGGCGCCTTGTCTTCGGCGCAGGCGATGCGGCTGATCGAGGAGCTGGCGCGCTCGGTGCTGCCCAACGGTATCGCCATCGAATGGACCGACCTCAGCTTCCAGGAAGCCACGCAGGGCAATGCCGCGCTGTTCGTTTTCCCGGTCGCGATCCTGCTGGCCTTCCTCGTGCTTGCGGCGCTCTACGAGAGCTGGGTGCTGCCGCTCGCGGTGATCCTGATCGTGCCGATGTGCATTCTTTCGGCGCTGGCCGGCGTGAAGCTGTTCGGTGGCGACAACAACACCTTCGTGCAGGTGGGGCTGGTCGTGCTGATGGGGCTCGCCTGCAAGAACGCGATCCTGATCGTCGAGTTCGCCCGCGAACTGGAGTTCCAGGGCAAGGGCATCGTCGAGGCGGCGTTGGAGGCGTGCCGTCTGCGCCTGCGACCGATCGTGATGACCTCGGTCGCCTTCATTGCCGGCACGGTTCCGCTCGTGCTCTCGCAAGGCGCCGGCGCCGAAGTCCGTTCCGCCACCGGCATTACCGTGTTCGCCGGCATGATCGGTGTGACCCTGTTCGGCCTGTTCCTGACGCCGGTATTCTATGTCGGCTTGCGCAAGCTCTCGGGGCGCAAGCTGGTCCAGCATGGCGAGTCCACGGCCCGCGTCCACCATTCGCCCGCGGAGTAGGAAGCGTTCGATAGACGAGCCCACAAGACCGGAGCGCGGTCGCACATCTTCGTATTGCGAAACCTGCAAGCTGATCGCGGCGCTGGAGAGGCGTAGACTTCCGGCAATCCCGGAGGAACGAACATGGCGGATTTCGATCTTGTGATACGCGGCGGCAACGTGGCCGACGGCACCGGCGCTGCGATCAAGGAAGCGGACATTGCGGTGAAGGGTGGCAAGATCGCCGCCGTTGGAAAAGTGAGCGGGCAGGGCGCCGAGGAGATCGACGCCAAGGGCCTGCTGGTGACGCCGGGCTTCGTCGACATTCACACGCACTATGACGGTCAGGCGACCTGGGATTCCCATCTGCAGCCGTCGAGCTGGCATGGCGTCACCACGGCGGTGATGGGCAATTGCGGCGTCGGCTTCGCGCCGGTGAAGGTCGAGGATCGCCAGCGTCTGATCGAGCTGATGGAGGGTGTCGAGGACATTCCCGGCGCCGCCCTCGACGAAGGCCTGAACTGGTCCTGGGAATCGTTCGGTCAGTATCTCGATGCCCTCGAGGCGCGTCCGCGCGACATGGATCTCGGTGCGCAACTCCCGCACGGCGCGTTGCGCGTCTTCGTGATGGGCGAGCGGGCGGCCAAGCTCGAAGAGGCGACGCCGGCCGAGGTCGAACAGATGCGGGCGCTGACGGCGGAAGCCATGCGCGCCGGCGCCCTGGGCTTCTCGACCTCGCGCACGCTGAACCACCGCACGGTGAAGGGCGATCCGACGCCGTCGCTGCGTGCTTCGGAGGCCGAGCTTCTGGGCATCGCGCTCGGCATGAAGGATGCAGGTCGCGGCGTCATCGAGTTCATCTCGGACTTCAACACGCCGAACCCGGAGAGTGAGTTCGAGATGCTCGACCGGCTGCTCACTGCGTCGGGACGTCCGTTCTCGGTGTCGCTGGCGCAGCGCCATTCGCGGCCCGACGGCTGGCGTCGCCTCCTTGGCCTGGTCGAAGGGCTCGTCGCCAAGGGCCACAGCGCCAAGGCGCAGGTCGCGCCGCGGCCGATCGGCGTGCTGCAGGGGCTGCAGGCGAGCCGCATCCCGTTCTCGATGTGCGCGGCCTACAAGGCGATCCAGCACAAGAGCGTCGCCGAACGGCTGGCGATCATGCGCGATCCGACCTTCCGGGCGCAGATCCTGAAGGAGGCCAACGAGCCGCTGCGCTCGGAGATGGCCGCCCGCCTCACCGACTTCGACCGCATGTTCCCGCTGGGCGATCCGCCGAACTACGAGCCGCCGAAGGAAACCTCGTTCGGCGCCCGCGCCGCGCGCGAAGGCCGCGATCCGCGTGAGCTGATCTACGACTACCTGATCGAAGGCGAGGGCAGGAACTTCATCTTCGCTCCCTTCGCCAACTACGCGGCCTACAATCTCGACTGCTGCAGCGAGATGATGCAGAGCCCGCACACGCTGATCGGGCTGGGTGA